>NZ_FNAM01000118.1 GCF_900101845.1 Sporomusa acidovorans
TAAAATAAAAGAATATAGTAGAAAATATAAGTTGAACTTGAACCGATGTTTGAAGAACGTAGACAGTACGGGGGTTTGAAGCGGTTCAAGTTGACTAATGTTTGAAGGGGAGAACTTGAACCGGGATAAAGTTACTTTAGAGTCCTTATATTTACTAGGCTTATAAGGATTTTAGATAAAAAAAATAACGCTTAGTGCGTCAACACTAAGCGTTATTAAGTACAACTAACCACGAAAGGGTCAATCGTACAGCTACAATAATATTATATCCAATTGACCCTTTCGTGTATACGGAAGGATTGATAATAAAATGAGTTTTCTAAAAGCTAAGTTAAGGGTTGTTTTGTATGCCCGTTATTCTTCAGATAATCAACGTGAAGAATCAATTACTGCCCAACTTAGGGCAGGTAGAGAGTATTGCAAACGCAAAGGTTATATCATTGTAAAAGAATACATTGATGAAGCATTCACGGCCAGAACTGATAACAGACCTGCCTTTCAAGAAATGATGGCAGACGCTAAGAAAGGGGCATTTGACCTTATTATTTTTCATAAAATTGACAGAAATGCTAGAGATGAATACGACTATTATAGGTATAAAGCACAATTACAAAAGTTAGGCGTATCTTATGAATATGTTACTCAAAATATAGATGATAGCCCAGAAGGTAATATGATGGAATCCATGCTTGTAGGCATGGCCGCTTATTATAGCCGTAATTTATCGAAGGAGGTAAAAAAAGGAATGCGAGAAAATGGCTTTCAAGCAAAACATAATGGTGGAAAACCACCACTTGGTTATGATGTAGACCATTCTACTCAAAAACTCGTTATAAACGAAGCAGAGGCTAATATAGTGCGGCTTATATTTGCTCGTAGAGCGTCAGGCATATCTTATGGAAAAATTATTGAAGAGTTAAATTCTTTGGGTTATAAAACTAAATTGGGTAATCCTTTTGGCAAAAATAGTCTTCATGATTTATTAAAAAATAAAAAATATATAGGTACATATGTTTTTGGCAGGGTTTCAGGTGGTCATGACAAACCCCGTAATAGTCATAATGATTCTGATAGTAAAATTGAAAAGGCGAATACCATTCCTGCAATTATTTCTGAAGATATATTTTTACAGGTTCAAAACCGTATGAGTAAAGATAAACATGTTCCAGGTGTAGCAAAGGCCAAAGAAATTTATACTTTATCTGGATTAGTTTATTGTGAGTGTGGTGCTAAAATGGTTGGCAGTCGGGTTACTTCTCGTGGTAATGTATATTCCTATTATCGGTGCGATAAACAACAGCGTACTTTAAACAATTGCGGTGTAGGAAGAATAAAAAAAGCTGAATTAGAACAAAAAGTATTAAACAAAATTGATACTGAAATATTATCACCTGAAGGAGTTATTCGTTTAATTAACTTATATAATAATTCAATTTCTGATTTGATGAAACTAAGTACCGAACGGCTATCTCAACTTAAATCATTAAAAAAGGAATTAGAAGAAAAAATTAACAAATTATTGGATTTGGCAGAACAAACTACATTGGATGATATACTCAAAGAACGATATAAAAATAGTGTGGCTCAATTAGAAACTACTAAAGAAGAAATTAAAAAAATTGAACAATCGTCTACTGTATTTTTAACAAAAGAGCAAGTATCTGAAACGATAAATTCTTTAACAAAATTAGAAAGGACTCCTGAAAATATCAGAAGTCTTTTCGAGATTTGCGTAAAGAAAATTGTGGTAAAAAAGGACGAAGTGTTAATTGATCTCTGTTTTGCGTCTGAGTGGTGGAGGCGA
>NZ_FNAM01000030.1 GCF_900101845.1 Sporomusa acidovorans
TAAATGGTTAAATCGTAGGAGTCAACGGAAAAGCCTCGACTGGGAAGCGTTCAACAAGCTGTGGGAACGCTTTCGAGTGCCAAAACCACGCATTACTGAGAGTCGGCAGCTAGCGCTGAATATCTAACGCCTGAATACGGAAGCGAGTATTCCTGAGGAGCCCGGTGAGGGAAAACTTCACGCCGGGATCTGTGCAGGGGAAACAGAGTAATCTGCCACCTACTGCGACCTTGAAAAGGCAATCAACACATATAGCTATGCGGTCACCACATAATTGAGGCAACCCACTCACCTCCGCGTGATTTGTAGTATGCTGGTATCCCTATATAGTAAGGATACAAAAAAATCGCTTCAGGCGAACGGATTTCATTCCGTTTTGTGCCTTGAGCGAAGCGAAAGGAATGGTTATAGCTATGAAAATAGAAACGCGTACGATAGCGCTTGTCGGCAGTAATTATGAGATTGGTGCGGAAATGGGGAGGAAAATGGCGTCCATGCCATCGCTGAAAAAACTTCAAGCAGCGGGTTTACGGGAATTAGACAATGCTGAAGTGAAAAAAGCGGCGGCGCTGTTTGACCGGTGGTGTCCTGGGTTAAATGAGGAGCTTCAAGGTTTTGTTGAAGCGATAGGGCTGCCTCTGGCACAAGTCGTCTACTACGGCATGACCTATCTGCGGCCAAATTGCAGCCAAATTGCCGTGCTGCCGTCTATGACGAAAAGCGGCAGGCCGCTGCTTGCCCGCAATTATGAATTCAGTCATGAAGCGGAGGATTTTACACTGGTTAAAACCAGTGTAACCGGCAAGTATACTCATCTTGGCACTAGTGTACTGCAATTTGGGCGGGATGACGGCTTTAATGAATGCGGGCTTGCCGTCACCGTGACTTCTTGCGGTTTTCCTGTGGGGCCGCTTCAATATATGCGCAAACCGAAAGTGGTTGGCCTGCAATTTTGGGCGGTCGTTCGTACGTTGCTGGAAAATTGCCGGGATGTCAATGAAGCGCTGGCTTTTATGGCTGATATGCCGATCGCATATAATCTGAACCTTATGTTGCTGGACAAGGCCGGAAATGTGGCGCTTGTTGAAACACTGGATGGTCAGCGGGCGACGAAACGAATCGGCGCAGAGGGGGATGAAGCGTACTTATGTACGACTAACCATCCGGTCCTGCCGGAAATGATTTCCTATGAACCAAGGGCCATGCGGCATTCCGTGCAGCGCTATAAGTGGATACGGCAAAGGTTGGATGGCGCAGACGACATAACAAGCGAAGACTTAAAGGCTATGCTGCTCGCGAAATATCCGGATGGTCTTTGCTGCTATTTTTTCAATGAATTTTTCGGCACGACAAAAAGCATGGTGATAGATCCCGCTTGTGGTACACTAGAATTATGCTGGGGGGGACGTCGTGATAATGGATGGCATAAATACAACATCCAGGAGCCTCTTAACCCCGAAGCAAAAGAAATTGAAATTAGTTTCGACCAATTCAATCCAGAAATCGCAGTATACATTCCTCTGGACACAACGGTGAAATCATAAGGACAGGTGTTATGGATTACATACAAGCGTTGGAAAATGCGATTATTTATATTGAAAATCATTTGGGGGAAGATATCACGGTGGAGGATGTAGCCCGTGCTGCGGGCTACTCCTACTATCATCTTACCCGGCAGTTTTCTGCGATATTGGGGGAGAATGTAGGCAGCTATATTAAAAGGCGTCGGCTTGCCGACGGCGCGAAAAAACTGCTGTATACCAATGAACGTATTATCGACATTGCCATGGAGAACGGTTTTGCTTCCAGCGAAGCGTTCAGCCGGGCATTTAAGGCTGTTTATCAGGTGAGTCCAAGTCTTTATCGCAAAAACCGGCTTGATTTATTTATAAGTGCCAAGGAAAGGTTAGAACCAAAATTATTGCGTCACCGGGTACAAAATATTACGGTTCACCCTAAGATAGTGGAATTGCCGGATATACAGGTTGCGGGACTGCGCGGGCAAACTACCTTGCGCGATAATATACTGCCACAGCTATGGACGCAATTCAATGCGTTGGTGGATGCCATTCCTAACCGGAAAGCCGGTGGTCGTGGTTTTGGCATCTGTGAAGCTTGTAACGAGGGCAACAGTATCTACAGTATGAGTGACAATGTGCTATTTTCTGAGGTGGTTGCAGTCGAGGTAAACGGATTTTCCGGTCTATCGGAGGCTTTTGTCGCCAAAACGCTGCAAGCTGGGCGGTATGCAGTGTTTACCCATAAAGGCAGTCTTGCACTTTTGAAAGAGACCTTTGACTATATTTGGGGAACATGGTTTTTAAACACACAAGAAAAAGTGGACTGCCGCGAAGATTTTGAGCTTTACGACGAACGATTTTTGGGCTATGGCCATCCCGACTCCCAAATCGAGCTTTATATTCCTATTTGCTGAGTAAACAGATAACTTTGCTTGCTTATGTGAGTACTCATCTATTAACCTTTCTTGACAGTTTCTGTATTTTTTGGAGCCAATCCATCTATCGTAGGATTATGACCAGCAACTGTTGAACTTGTCTTTGTCTCAGAATTATTTTTTCCATTTGTCTGGATATCTTCAGCTTTGGGTTTATTAGAATTCAAAGTAGCTTTTGTGGTACCAACAGATTGCTTTGGTAGACTTTTTTGAACAACCGACGGAACGTCCTTTACTTTTATTTCCTTTGGTACAGATTGTTTATATTCGTTTGCCAAGCGCTCGGTATCTTGTGTATATTTTTCGCCTACTGTAATCCCTTGTATTTGAGCAACCTTATCTCTCAGTTTTTTAATATCCGGCAACCAGTAACTCACGTCTTGTATCCAAATAGGCGTTCCTGATACCCATTCAGTTGCTAGTCCCGATTTTGCAACGTCACTTACGACAGGAATTAATTTAAGCATTGCATTTGTAGGCATGTCCGTCCTTGCGGCAGTAGATATTCGTTTAACAAGATCCGGAAGCTTTGTAATAAGTTGTGGTTTAGTAAATTCCTGTAGTAGTGCCTTTAAAAACTTTTGTTGCCGGGCTACATGACCGATATCTCCTTCTTCGTCCCGGTAACGAACATATTCAATTGCCGTTTTGCCATTCAACCGTTGGATTCCTGGTTTAAGGTCTATATATAATCCTCCGTTGTCGTCATAGGGATCGGCATACTTCATTCGTTTGTCAACGTCAATTGTAACTCCGCCAATAGCGTCAATTATGCGGACAAATCCGTTAATGTTTACTACAATAGTGTAGTCGATTTTTATTCCTAGTAAATTCTCGACAGATGTTTTGGAAAGTTTAGATCTACCAAAAGCATAGGCATGATTAATTTTATCCCAGCCATGCCCAGGAATTTTTACACGAGTATCACGCGGTATTGATAGCATTGTTACTTTTTTTTTAACAGTATCAATTGTAGCTACCAAGGTGGTATCTGAGCGTCCCAGATCCTCTGCGCGTTCATCTGTACCAAGAATTAAAATATTAATCTTCCCTTTTAAAGGAGTTGTTAATCCAGATACAATTTTGCTACTATCTCTGTCAAAGATTGCATACGTAATTCCCGTAACAATTAAAAGGAAAACTGCTACTAGAAGAACTGCACGACCTTTCCATAGACGATGATTTGCTCTTCGGCTGGGGATAGTCTTGTTTGTAAACAAAAGACCACATCATTTTCCAAAAATGAAACTGCCCACAAGGATTAAAAAGACAACTGATGAGATACCTACATATATCCAGTCTTTTTCTTGCAGGAAAGCCACAATGGACACACCTACCCGCATAATAGGAGTGAATATCAATAGAATTAGCTCTGTTGATATAATTGCAAAAGATTTCAATTGCAAAGTTCCTGCGACAATATCTCTAAGCGTAGTGGGATAGGATTCTTCTGGATAACCACTGCCATTGCCGCTCAACAAAACACGGGGACAGGTATATCGTTTTTTGAAATACTAAACCGGTCCCCGTGTTTCTGTTTGAAGGCTAATCATATAATGCAAGCAAAGGGGAAGTAAAGAGAACATCCCTTTGCTTTTTTGAATGTCAGCAACTCCATCCCTGCGACACCCCTTAAATGAAGACATTCCCACCGTCCCTGTGGCTTTTGTGTTTTTTGATTTTATGAAACAACGTGCCTGTCCCCGAGTTTTTTTCCTTTACATGAAGATCTAAGTATCCCAATAATTGTGTCCAGAAGTTAAGAGAATAATGTGGAGATTGAATATGAAAAACGCCTAAAGCAGCTGGAAGTTTGTCGGTTAAGCTGCCTTAGGCGTTTTTATTATAGAAAATTTACTAAATTGTTTCCCAGGAGGATTAATAAGATTGAAGTAAAATACTGTAAGGTAAACGGTTTTTTGTTTTCAAAATGTGAAAGGGTGAAAATATGAGTGAAACGATATATGTTGTTAAAGTACTTTTAAAGAGAGGAATTTGGCGGCGCATTCAGATATCTTCCAGACATACTTTGCATGATTTGCATAAAGTAATACTAGACGCCTATGAGTTTGATGATGACCATTTATACGCATTTTTTATGCAAGGAAAGCCATGGCAGGGAGAGGCCTATTGGAGTCCATACAATGACGAGGGACCGTATGCAGATAAAATTAAAATAGGAAGTCTGAACATGGCAATTAAGCAAAAATTTTTATATTTGTATGACTTTGGCGATGAATGGACGTTTTCGGTTCAAGTAGAAAAAATTTTAGAAACTGATACTACCGTTTTAAAGCCAGTTATTATTGAAACGCATGGAGGAGCCCCAGAACAGTATTAAGCAAACTGAAAAGGACCTTGCATGGCACGGTTCAATGTTTTATGAACTGGTGGTGGGGCACTTTGACTGTCGTAGATGGAGGCGTTTACAGGAGCGGAAACATGGCGACTATGAGGAAATAAATAGTAGGTGATGATAATATGACCAATCAGCATTTAAAAATGACTATTTTGGAGGCTGTTAATAATCAGCTTAGAGAGAATAATCCACCAATTACAAAAATGACACTGGAAAGATTAAAAAAATTGGGCTACACCGAGAAAATCGCCAAAGAAAAAATTGCCGCTATTCTTCTTGAGGAAATATATGAAGTAATGAAAAATAATGAAGTTTATAACGAGGAACGATACAGTAGGAAGTTGAGAGCATTGAAATAAACATTGCAGATTTACTATAAATTTAGAAGAGCCACGGGGAAGAGTCACGGGGACGGTGGAAATGTCTTAAATGAAGACGCAACCACCGTCCCCGTGGCTTCTACGTGGCTTCTACTATTTTTTATTCTTTTGTTGAAAAATCTTTAGCCATCGCGACTGAGCGATTTCGTTCTTCTTGACTTACCTATTCGAAAATACAGAACAAAGGAATGAGGTTATCAAAGAGATAAGAAAAAGTTCGTCGATTACGTTAAAACAAATTGGCCGGCTTTTTGGAGGAATCAGTGAATCTAGGATAAACCGTATACTAGAGAATAGTGAATAGCAAGTTAGAACAGCCATGACAATGATTGGCACAGCAGAACTGATGAAAGTTTACTTTCACAATAACCGTCCCTGTTTGCTCCCATAACCACTTGAGAATATGACTATTTTCGCACAGTCTGATGTCTCCTATTGTCCTCTAGTAACCGCGAGTACTTAATTAACATAAAATAATTCAAGAGAAGTTAATTGGGAAGGTGATAAAATGAACTACAACGGCCTAACAGGAAAGGTTGTGACACCAGGAGATCCCGAATATAACTTAGCCAGGCAAGAATATAACGAAGCGATAGACGCATATCCTGCCGCTATCATATATTGCTTTAATCCATGCGATGTAGCCAACGCTATACTTTGGTCAAGGGAACATGACATTAAATTGCGGGTTCGATCGGGAGGTCATAATTACGAAGGATACTCAACCGGTACAAATAAATTGGTTATAGACATTACCTGTATGAATGGCATGATAGTAGACACCGCTGACGACACCGTCGAGATACAGGCAGGAACGAGATTATTGCCCTTGTACGAAAGGCTTTACCAATGCGGATATGCTTTCCCGGGAGGGACTTGTCCGACGGTAGCCATATCCGGGTTAGTTTTGGGAGGCGGTATAGGGTTGTCTACCCGTTATTTGGGGTTGACGACAGACAGCCTTATAGAAGCTGAAATGGTTGATGCCTGTGGAAATCAGTTAACGGTAAATCACTATTGTAATCCAGAGCTTTTCTGGGCATTGCGGGGCGCGGGCGGTGGCAATTTTGGCGTTGTAACAAGCTATAAATTTAAGTTGCTGAAGCAAGTAAACCAAATAACCTTGATTAGACTGAGATGGGATAATAATATTCCGGCCAGAATCCAATTCTTACGAATATGGCAAGATTGGCTGCTTTGCCTGGATCGTCGGCTCAGTGCTTTTGGCGGGATCTATAAGCTGGGAGCCTGGATGAATGCATTCTTTTACGGGAGTCCACATGAAGCTAGACAAATCTTGGCGCCTCTTCTTTATATACCTAGACTAACCCTTGAATATATCGAAAGTGTTCCTTTTATTGATGCCATAAAAATGATAGGAGCGGACTATCCTAAGCGGGAAGCTTTTCAGCAGGTGGGAAGATTTGTGTATGAGCATTTACGGCAAGACGAATTGGAGAATCTTATCTATATTATAGATAATGCGCCTTCAGACAGAAATTCCTCTATTCGGGTTTACTCGCTGGGCGGAGCAATTAGAGACACAGAAACAAATGCGACAGCCTTCTTTTACAGGCATGCAAACTATATAATGGCAATCACAACCTCCTGGGAAAGCAAAGAAGAAGCTCCGGTACACGAAGAATGGGTGAAGGCAGGCTTCAACTATATATATACTATTACCAGGGGGGCGTATGTTAATTTCCCCTATAATCAAACACCGAATTATGAGTGTAATTATTACGGAGAGCATATACGAAGACTAATGCATATCAAGCAAGAATATGATCCCCATAATATCTTCAGCTTTCCGCAAAGCATAAAACCCTCGTTATAAAAAGCATGGACGCGCCTACGGGATGTTTGATATTAAACCGAAAGTTATATTACAGTTGTACTAAGTTTGCCCCGTCCCCTCTCTGATTTTCAGTATACCATGCGTTTTAACTGTCTATCAAAGAGGGGACGGGGCATATCGACTCGCTGTCGCACCTTAAACCAAAAATAATTGATGAAGAGTGAAAAAAAGATGCCGCGGAGAAACAACAGGGGAAAAACTATTCAATATATGCCTACTGCCTAATGGATAATCATGTTCATCTTTTGGTAAACGAAGGTAACGAAACAATATCGCAGATAATGGAAAAAATCAATGCTTGCGATACCCGCCTTTTAGGCGTAGCAAGTAATCAGGCCTTACAGGGCTAATAACAAGCCACCACTTGAAGTGGTGGTTGTATGACTAAAATGTGCAAAAATACGGATGTATGCAAAAATGCAGATTATATACCTGCGTTTTTGCATGTGGGTGGATACTTAGTATTTAGTCCAGAATTAATTTAAAGAACATAGTGTTTCACTTTATTTTATTTTTAGAAGTAAACGCCTTAAACATTTGTAGCTTTTTATAGGGGATAAAGAATTCAGTTTTAAGAAGTCAAAATAAGTGTTGTAGTTCCAGGATTTTAAAGAATTTATACGCAATTCTGCAATAAATTTTTGTGAGCTTTTAATATATAAATAAGAGCATAAAGAAGCAATATTATAATTTTATCAAAGCATAATTAAAGCCAATTGTTCTATTTTGAACAATTGGCTTTAATTATGGCATGGAATTTGCAATTAAATAACAATAAATTGAGTAAAGGGGGAAAAGGTAATCTCTGTATCCAGGTTGCTAACGGGGTTGCTGGATATTAGACTGGCTTAATCATCACAATGCCACAGACGGTAAGCAATATGTAGGCCTTTGAGGTTGAGACAGTTTATATTGAAAGTTTCGGCGTTGGCGTTAGATTAAAAATGCATTTAGTGGACTAAGGAGGATTTAAAAATGGGATTTGAACTGACAGAAGAACAAAGACTTATTCAATCAATGGCACGGGAGTTTGCCATTAATGAAGTAGCACCGCTTGCTGAGCGCATTGACCGTGACGGGGAGTTTCCGACTGTAGCAAGGAATCGTTTGGCGGAACTTGAACTGACAGGTATTCCTACTCCTGCCGAGTATGGTGGTGGTGGTGCTGATTACGTGAGCTATGCGCTTGTAATTGAAGAAATAGCTAAGGTATGCGCTTCAACGGCGGTCGTTCTTGCCGTTCATACATTGGCGCAAGCGCCGATACTCAAGTTCGGGACTCCAGAGCAAAAAGCTAAATTCCTACCAATGCTTGCCGGCTATAAGGCGCTTGGCGGATTTGCATTGACGGAAGCAGGCGCCGGTTCAGATGCTGGTGCGCTAGCCACAACGGCAGTTTTGGAAGGCGACCATTATGTTATTAATGGGACTAAAACTTTCATTACAAACGGCGATGGAGCTGGCGTAATGATTGTCATGGCTAAAACCGGGCCAGGTGAAGGTACCAAGGGCATCAGCGCGTTTATTGTAGAAAAGAATGAATCGCCATACACAGTTGGCAAACATGAAGATAAGATGGGAGTAAGAGGTTCTCATACTACAGAGCTGATTTTTAAGAACTGCAAAGTTCCCAAAGAAAACTTACTGGGTAAAATCGGTCAAGGATTTAAAGTTGCTATGGCTACGTTGGATGGCGGACGTATTGGCATTGCGGCACAAGCTGTGGGTATTGCCCAAGCTTGTTTAGATGAATCAGTGCGTTATTCAAAAGAACGTAAGCAGTTTGGCCGCCCAATTGCTGCTAATCAGGCTATCCAATGGATGATTGCAGATATGGCTAAGGATGTTTTGGCAGCAAGATTACTGGTGCATAATGCTGCAGCGCTGTGCGACAGCGGACAACCTTTCAGCTTGGAAGCTGCTGCGGCAAAGCTGTTTGCTGCCGAAACTGCCATGAAACATTCTATCAAAGCTGTTCAAATTAATGGCGGTTATGGTTATATTCGCGGTGCCAAAGTAGAACGTCTCATGCGGGATGCAAAAATTACAGAGATTTATGAGGGCACCTCAGAAGTGCAAAGAATGGTTATTTCAGGTATGACCTTGAGATAATGTACTTTTTGAGAATTAGTTATAAAAACACGAAAGGGGACTTGTTATGCCCAACATTATAGCTTGTTATAAATGGGTGCCAGATGAGCAAGATATAAAGCTTAATCCATCCACGATGGCACTTGACTTTAGCAAGGCCAAATATAAAATTAGTGAATACGATCGCAATGCCATAGAAGAGGCTGTACTACTCAATCAAAAAAATGGTGGTAGCGTAACGGCCCTCACCTTTGGTAATGCAGGCGCCAAACAGTCACTAAAGGATGCTTTGTCGCGCGGTCCGGGAAAAGCCATATTCGTAAATGATGAATTGGCTGCTAAATCCGACGCGTATGTTACGGCGAATGTATTGGCTGCTGCTGTCCGCAAAGCTGGTTCTTATGATGTTATACTTTGCGGTGAAGGCGCAGGAGATACCTATGCTCAACAAGTTGGGCCGCGTATAGCTGCAATCCTTGGTATTCCTGCCGTTACTTATGTTAGTGAGATCAAAATAGAAGGCAATAAGGTTGTTGCTACCCGTAAGGTAGGAAATTGTACTGAAGTAGCAACCGTAGAATTCCCAGTTTTGATAAGTGTATTACCAGAGATTAATAAACCGCGAATTCCCAGTTTGAAAGAAGTGCTCGGAGCTACCAAGAAACCGGTGTTTGAGTATAAGCTGAGTGAACTGGAACTATCCGAAGATGAGTTAACAGCAAAAAACAACGTTAAGGCGATTAAAGGCTATGTCATGAGTCGCAAAAATGTAATTTATAAAGCCGGGACAGCTGCGGAAAGGGTAGCCAGTCTTGTCGGTAATCTTGCCCAAGAAGGCGTACTGTAAGGAAGGGGGAAATAACATGCCAGCTATTTGGGTTTATTCAGAAGATGTTACTATTACACAGCAACTGCTTGCGCTAGGAAGAAATTTAGCTGATAATATGCAGACTCAGTTATGCGCCTTTACGCTGAATGGCGAAAGTGCAACCTCCCTTATTGCGTCGGGGGCGGATAAAGTAGTTTCTTTGCAGGGCAACAGTCAGTGGCCGGAAAGTTACGCACAGTCATTGGCAGATTTGGCAAAGCAGGAGCGCCCTGAAGCTGTTTTTATTGGTGCCACGCAACGGGGTAAAGATCTCGCAGCTAAGGTTGCTGCCATAATTAAGACCGGGCTTGTTACGGAAGCTTTTGCAGTACGAATTGCTGACGGAGCGATTGAGACCGACAGAATTATGTATGGAGGTTTAGCCATATGTACCGAAATACTTACTGCACCGGCTATAGTTACCATTCCGGCAAGAACATATGAAGCTATTTCACCAGATCCGAATCGAACTGGCGAAATAGTAACAATGGACGTGAAAACCGATGATCGAGTGAGTGTAAGCAATGTATGCCCGATTATCAGGGAAGGTGCTGATATTTCAATCGCCGATAAACTGGTTTGTGTGGGACGTGGCCTAGCAAAACAGGAAGATATGAGACTGGTCGAAGATCTTGCCGTTGCCCTCGGTGCAGAAATCGGTTGTACGCGAGGCATTGCTGAAGATTACCATTGGCTTCCTAATGATCGATATATTGGCTTATCTGGACAAAAAATTAAGCCAAGTCTCTATATATCACTTGGTATTTCGGGTCAAGTTCAGCATGTTTCGGGTATTCGAGACTCAAAAATCATTGTGGCAATTGATATGAATGAGAACGCTCCCATCTTTGAAGCCGCTGATTATGGTATTGTGGGTGACCTGTATGAAATTTCCCCGCTTTTGACCGAGGCTATAAAACAAGCGGTCAAATAACTTTGAAAAGGGGAAGGTTAAGTGAGTGTTGAGGAACGTTTTGATGCTATTATAATTGGGGCAGGGCCAGCCGGCAGTGCCTGTGCATATGTGCTTGCCAAGGCGGGAAAAAGCGTATTGCTTGTTGAACGAGGTGATACCGCAGGCAGTAAAAATGTCACTGGCGGGCGAGTGTATACCTATGCGCTTGAAATGGTGGAACCGGGTCTTTTTGCCCAAGCTCCATTGGAACGCAAAGTAGTTCGTGAGCAAATCATGATGCTGAGCAGTACAAGCGGTATAACAATCGATTATGTTAATTATGAGTTTGGAGAAAACGTACCGCAATCATATACTGTTTTACGGGCTCCTTTTGATGAATGGTTTGCTGGGCAAGCAGAAGCTCAGGGAGCTATGTTTACCGCTGGCATTTTAGTGGATGAGCTTATTGAAGCCGATGGAAAAATTGTCGGTATAAAAGCCGGTGGCGATGAGATGTATGCTGATGTAGTAATTGCTGCTGATGGCGTAAATTCTTTTATTGCACAAAAGGCTGGTTTACTTTCAGATATTGCAGCTCATACGGTGGGAGTCGGCGCAAAAGAAATCATTCAATTGCCACCGGATGTTATTCAAAACAGATTCAATCTGGGTGAAGAGGAAGGTGTTGCCCGGGTAGCTCTGGGCGCGTCTGCCGGAGTGACTGGAGGAGGATTTTTCTATACCAACAAAGACAGTATTTCTCTGGGACTTGTTTTAAATCCAGAAGAACTGGCACGAAGCGGTAAAAAAATCCACGATTTGTTACAGGAATACAAGTTGCATCCTGCGATTTACCCACTTATCAAAGATGGTACGACAATTGAATACGGAGCTCACTTAGTACCAGAACTTGGCTTCGTTTATATAGATAGAAATGGTTGTATTCATGCCATGAACGAAAAGGCTAAAAGTTATTTTCTTGAACTGGTAACAGGTCAAACATTTTATAAGATTTATCCCTGGTTTCGAAATGATTGGCTTAATGGAAAAGTTAAAGCCAGATTGGTGAAAACATCACAAGATGTCAAGGTATTAATGGATATTATTCCGGACCCAAAACAGGAAGAGTACATATATCTGTTATTTAAAAATGTTGACGAATATCGCAATCTCATCCATCTTTGGTGTGAAGTTGAGGACTCTCTCATAAGGCTCCAGCCATTTATTGATAACTCCTACGACGGAGTTATCATTACGAACGGTGACGGGACAGTACGGGCGATAAATCACGCATTCTCTATGGTTTCTGGTCTAACGGAGGAGGATGTTATTGGGAAGACGGTATATGATTTGAGTAAACAAGACCTTCTGCCCGAATGCTCTATGATGCATGCTATTGAACGAAGGCGAGACGAGAGTTCAGTAGTGAAATTTCCACATGGTAAAGAAACAGTAATCTCAAGCAAACTTCTTTGTGATAAGCAGGGTAATATTATTCGCGTGCTTTCCAATGTACGTGATATTACTGAACTTGAGAATTTACACGAAAAACTTAGGTCTGCAGAGGCGATTGCCAAACATTATCAGCACGAATTTAATGCTAAGATTGCTTCGGAAAGCAGCTTGAATTTGGAACTAAATCGTAGTCGGATAATGGGGGATGTATATGAGCTTGTAAAAAAAGTGGCAGATACCGATTTGCCTTTGCTTATATTGGGAGAATCTGGTGTTGGCAAGACTGCTCTTGCCAAGTATATTCATGCAATAAGTGAACGAAATAGTACGGGTAGTTTTGTTCATATTAATTGCAGTGCTATTCCAGAGGCGTTGCTGGAGTCGGAATTGTTTGGATATGAGGCTGGAGCTTTTACTGGTGCAAAAAAAGCAAAGGTTGGGCTGTTTGAGATTGCGGAAAAAGGGACAATCCTCCTTGATGAGATCGGCGATATGCCTTTGTCGCTGCAGGCAAAACTATTAAATGTTTTGCAAGAGAAGAAATTTTATCGTGTCGGTGGGACTAAAATTGTCGAAGCTGATGTTCGTGTATTAGCGGCTACTAATCAAAACCTGGAGCAGTTGGTCGCCGGAGGGCGATTCCGACGTGATTTATATTTTCGACTCAATGTAATTCCAGTCACGATTCCCGCTCTACGTGAGCGGAAAGAAGATATAGTTCCATTATTAGCCTATTTTTTAGAGCAAAATAATCAAAAGTATAAATGTTCTAAAGTTTTTTCATCAGAAACCCTGGAGGTTCTTTTAAACTATGAGTGGCCGGGGAATATCCGTGAGATCATAAATGTAGTGGAAAGGCTTGTGATTTTAACAAAGGAAGATATTATTGAACCCAGGCATCTTTCCACGCAGGTAGCCAGCGAGCATAAATTATTGGGATCGTTAAGCAGTAAGTTGTCTAACGATAATGAGAAAAGCCAAGAAGAAGCGGTTGTTCTGTGGACCCCAGGGGAATCACTGAAAGAGACTGTTAGTAAAATTGAGGGACGAATCATCGAAGAAGCGATATCATTCTATGGTACGCTATGGTACGGCAAAATTAGCTGCTAAAAAACTGGGTGTTGACGAATCTACTATTACTCGAAAACGTAATAGGAGCAATAGTTATGTAGTACCTCTTCTTTCATTAGCTAAATGTGCTAAAACGCGGTGAGATGAACAATCCGATGATGTGCAAAAATGCAATTACGTGCAAAAATGCAAATTAAGCACAAGTATTTTTGCATGTTTGGGTATGCTGCCTAGATTTTAAAAAGAGAAAATTGAGGATATTAGTATTGTATTTTAAATTTTTTTATAGTGTTTAGTAAGAAAATAATCTCATATCTAGCATAGTTTTTACGTTTAGCAATCATCCGACTTCAATTACTAATCCCAGTCATTGCCCACAAAAGATTAATAGTCAAAGTGAAAAAATAAAACTGATTAAAGAATTACATATTGACATTTTGATGAATATACCATTTACTCAGCAATTATCAACAATAGCACCTGAAAAATTTATAAAATTGCTTTGTGATAACATAAATCCCGAAGTTATTGTAGTTGGACCGAATTTCTCTTTCGGTTATAAAGGGCGGGGATCGCCTAAAACACTTGTAGCATTCGAGAAGCTTTACAGATTTAAAACGGAGATTTCAGAATTTGTTTTAATTAATAAAACTATTGTCAGTAGTACGTTAATACGTAAGTTGATTGCCGAAGGTCAGTATATGCAGGTGGAACGTTTTTGGGGGAGAGCTTTTCATCCTGAGGTTAAATTTGCTGTATACTAGGGAAGCTTTTACAAAAGGAGTCATTGCGAAGAAGGAAGCGAAAGCAAATGGAACTGGCGACAGAGAATTTTATACGGATAGATTTCGTTATGATGCCGAAAAGAAAGCATACCTATGTCCGGCTGGCAAAGAACTTTATTATGCCAGAAAACGAACCAGTAAAAAACGAGGCGTCATAGGCTACGAGTACAGAAATTATGAAGCCTGTGGTTCCTGCCAATATAAGGAGCGCTGTACTAAAACGTATCATTTGTCGTCATGTCGATCAGGATTTTTTAGATACTATCGACTTGCAGACTGAAATTAACAAGGAAAAATATCAGTTAAGGCAAATGATCATAGAACACGTTTTTGGCACAATAAAACGTGGCTGGGAAGCTTACTACTTTCTGACCAAACGAAAGCTATCGGTCATTGGGGAGATTTCTTTGTCCTTTTTGGCCTATAACCTTAGGCGAGCTATAAATATTAGGTTTTAAATCATTTTTAGCAGTAAATACCAAGGTGTTTTTACACAGTCTGACGGTTCTTGACTTACCTATTGATGGCGTTAAAAAAACGGGACAGGTTCCTTGTTTCATGGCAGATTTAATACTTTTGAAACAACGTGCCTGTCCCCGGTTTTTTTTTATTTACTAAATGAGATAATAAAGAAAATGCATTTGTTTTATTATATCGATAGCGGAGGTAATAACATGACGGCAAAACTTTCTCTTAAGGCCGCACTGGCTGAGCCTACGCAACTGTCGGTAACCTGGGAACTGGTGCCCGGCCGGGGCGCGCGGGAAAAGGCGCAGGAACATCTGGTCAGAATGGCTGAACTGGCTGCCAAAGATGCCCGCATTAATGCTGTGACTATTACGGACAATCCGAGCGGAAAATCGGCGATTACCGCTTATGCCATGGCTGTGGAGGCCAAGCGTCTCGGGATAGATCCGCTCGTTCACTTTACTACTAAAGACAGAAACAGAAATGCCTTGGAAAGCGAATTGTACGCTCTGGACAGAGCCGACATTGAAAATCTGCTGGTGATGACCGGTGATTATCCGGTTCAGGGCTATGCCGGTAATGCCAAGCCGGTTTTTGACTTTGACGCGGTGCATGCTCTCAGGCTGATTGCGAAAATGAACGACAGCACCTATAGCAAACTGACGCCCACGCATTTTTTTGCCGGTGCCGTTGTTTCCCCGTTCAAATCCACCGAAGCCGAAACAATGGCCCAGTATTATAAACTCCACAAAAAGGTCGCCAGTAGCGCCGGGTTTATCATCACTCAATTGGGCTATGACGCCCGCAAGTTTGATGAGGTGAAAAAATATGTCACGCTAAACAATCTGGCGGTGCCATTAATCGGCAATATCTTTGTTCTGTCGCTGCCGGTGGCCAGACTGATGAACAAAAACCTGATTCCCGGTTGCGTGGTGACGGATTCCCTGCTAGCCCGGCTGGAAGAAGAAGCCGTCGACAGCAATAAAAAGGAACTGCAACTGCTCCGGGCAGCCAGACAGTACGCCGTGTTGAAAGGCTTGCAGTATGACGGCGTCAATATCGGCGGTCACGGCCTCGGTTATGACGATGTGCGATTTATTATGGAAAAAGGGGAAGAATTAAGTGCCAACTGGCAGGATATCGCAGCGGCTGAATTTAATCATCCCCAGGCCGACGGCTTTTATTTCTTTGAAAAGGATGCGGCAACCGGGCTGAATACCTGTCAACCTGTCGATCGGAGCCGGACAACCCCGGGCCGTTCCTCGCTGAAGCAGTCGCTGATGGACAAGGTGCACGCGTTGGCATTTGATCAGAAGGCTCCCCTGCATCCTGTAAACAGGGCCATCGCCGGCTACATCGATAAATCTTGGCTGAAACAGCCGTTCACTATGGCTGAATACATTACTAAGACCATGACGAACGAATGCCGCTTCTGCGGCGATTGTGCCATGCATGAACTTGGCTTCATTTGTCCCATGTCCCAGTGCCCCAAGCAGCAACGCAACGGCGCCTGCGGCGGTAGCCGCGACGGGTGGTGCGAGGTCTATCCCGGCAAACGGAAGTGCATTTATGTAAGAATGTATGAGGGGTTTAAGGGGACTGGCCGGGAAGAGCGTATGAAGGAGAAATATATGCCGCCCTGCAACTGGGAACTATACCGGACATCTTCTTGGCTCAACTATTTCAATGACCGGGATTACAATCATAATAAAGACTAATCTTATACGGGAAATTTGGATTCGTTACAAGATATCGAACAAGATTCCCGCTGTATCTTTATGCAGGGAGATATCAACCACCGTCCCCGTGGCTTTTCAGTAGTCACTATTTTTGTAACCTAGGTGGAGAACACAGGGAAAGGAAGACAATACCACCGTTCTCGCCTGCATGTGGTAGGCTAACAGTGAGTCAGAGAACCGTCACCTGACTCATCCCCATGTGGTAGGCTAACAGTGAGTCAGAGAACCGTCACCTGACTCATCCCGACCTTGAGGGTACTTTTTGCCGGATCGCTTCTTACCTAAAAAAAGACGGCGTATTTATTTTCAGTTGGTCTCATCCTATACACAAATGTGTTGTTGCAGAAAATAATATGCTTGCTTTTAACAAGTGTTATTTTGATGAATCTTGGTATTCAGTATCTCTTGACGAAGGTGTGCTAACCTTATCTGACCGTAAACTATCAACCTATGTGAATGCGTTGGCCAAAGCGGGATTTGTCATTGAGCAACTGATTGAGCAATCTGATGATGAAATGATGCAATCGCGGGATGATAACAGCGATTTTGCAAAAAAAGCAAAGATGCTTCCTTTAACTTTTGTAATCAAGGCAAGAAAACTATAATAGTACCTTGGAGGAACCACCGCGACAGCGGATTAGTGCTATTTTTAAAACTTTTTTCACGACGGAAAGATTGGTATGAAAACTATATAGGGGTCTGAGCTTCTCCAGATGTACTGGAAGTACCACAATAAATACCGGTGTAGCTACAATACTAAGCTCCACCATTTGGTCTAAGTTTTTGAAATGATAAATATGGGATTTATACAGCATGTTTGAAATTACAAAGCCAACTTTATATAAAGTTATTGCTGAAATGAGTAAGCTTCACATTTTATAAAACATAATGTAGACTAATAATTTGTGATGAGGAGTTTATAAATGAAAACATTAGTTATTAATGGTTCGCCAAGAAAAAACGGACATGCAATGACCTTAGTGAACGAAATGCTAAAATATCTTAACGGAGAAATAAGGATTATTCATACTTATCATGATAACATAAGCCCCTGTATGGATTGTAGATATTGCTGGAATAACAATGAATGTTGTATAGATGATGGTATGCAAGAGGTATATCAGCTTCTGAATGAAGTTGACAATATAATATTAGCATCGCCTCTATATTTCTCTGAACTTACAGGACAACTTCTAAATTTCGCTAGCAGATTACAGCTGTTTTACGTTTCAAGATGTATACGTAAAAATAAAGAATTTAAGCTCAAAGAAAAAAATGGTGTGTTAATACTTTCCGCAGGTGGCGATACAAAAAAATTAGAACGTCCAACAGAGAGTGCAAACATTATTTTCAGACATACAAACACAAAACTAATTGGTAGCACATACACTCTCCGCACCAATGATGTATCTGCTGAGGAAGATATATCGGCTTTAAGTAAAGCTCATGAACTTGCGTTAAAATTAAATGATTTACACTCTAGCTAATTATCATGTTCGATAGAATATGATAATTACTTTTCAGCACATGACACGGATGCTGGAACTACCCTAATAGGGTTAGGTTCTGAGTCTGCCAGTAATTGAATCGTACTGAATTGTACTATCTTCATATAATTCCATTTACTTTGCCCCTAGTGACAGCTTCGCTGGTACTGCCCCAAGTAAGTTTACTTTCAGGCCAGTAACTGATCTAACAGTATGGGCTATACTTGAACGATGCTGTCCATATCTTAGCAAAGGCTGGGGCAATAGTCAATGACTGGCCGGGTTGCTATTATTGCTTCTTACATAAAATAATTTTACATTATGATTCTGTTTAGCTAAATGCAAGCTTGAGTAAGGATTGATTAAGACAAATAACAGCTAACTTTTATCGTTTGTTTTGTATTTGTTATGGTTAGAGAAAGTTCAGTGAAATATAGTTTGTGTATAATTTAACTAACTTAAATATGCTTATTATCCCGGGTACGAAGTATATGAGAGTAATAACAAAAGGGAGGAATGGATTCGCAAATTTTTCGCATTACGTCGATTGTTCATCTTCCTATGTTCATTGAGGCTCAAAAGAAATTCATAGATTATTCGAGCCGCTACTTACACCGTGTTATTGGTCTTAAGTTGGCTAGTAACGATCAGAGTCAGCGCTGAGGAAACTCCAGGATAAAGAAACCGTTAACTATGTTTCTTTGATTCTGGTAAATAAGTAGTCAAAATTACTGGCGTTAGGAGCCGGCAGTACCTTACCCTCTAACCTTGTAATTGATTCAGAAGTTATTGCAGCACAGGTTGAGATACTGACAGTCGGAGCCAGTACCTCAACCTATGTGGTATATCCTTTTTTTGTGTACAGTTACCTTTACGTCAATCCTAGTGTGAAAATTGTGAAAAAAATAACTAAGTAAATACAAGAACAGTAACACTTGCAAGCATGTAATTGTCAAATGCTTTTTTCTGGTTGATCAATTGACAGTCAATGATGAATATATCTGAAACTTGAGCCGATGATGTAAGCTAACACGCTTATAAAAAAACAAGGCCGAGAAAATCTCGTTGCCTTGTTTTTTCTATGTGGGCATATGGGCTGGTTAATAAACAGGCCGTTCCTGCCAACCACTTAATTATTTGTTAGAATGTCCCTGTACCATTGCATTCAGCGGCTTTAAGGCTGGAACTACATAGCGAATTGTAATCGCCGTTAGAATAACGCCGCCACCAATGAGCGCCCAGAATCCCGGACCTTCACCTATAAGGAGAAAAACCCATAACGGATTAAGAATAGGTTCGATCATCGTGATAATCGAAGCTTCCAGGGCACTTACCAGCTTTATGGCGATCGAGTATAAGACATAGGCCAGGCCAAGCTGAACACAACCTAGCGCGAGCAGAGCCAGCCAGCCTTCCGTTCCGGGCGAATCAGCAAACATGAAGGGTAATCCGCAGACAAAAGTAAGAACATTGCCCAATAAGGCGGCGCCAAAGGGGGCCCCGTCTTTTTGCTGGCGCATACATACAGCCATTACGGCCATCGCTACGCCGCTGCCTATCGCCAGAAGGTTACCGATAAAACCGCCTTCTGACATCTGATCCTGAAAGAAAAGTATCATACCGGTACCTGTCAGGACGATGGTTAGCCAATCATAGCGACTGGGCCGCTCGTTTAAAAAGAACACTCCCAAAATGGCAACAAAGATCGGACAGGTGTATTGCAATAAAATTGCGTTGGCGGCAGTTGTCAGCTTACTGGCTACGACAAAGGATATGACCATAACCGCATACGCTATTCCGCCGCCAACCAATATCCAATTCCAGCAGAGTTTGGTACGGCGAAAAGCAATCCCGATAACAACGGCGGCAAAAGCGCTCCTGGCACCGGCTATCGCCAGCGGATGCCAGTCAATCCACTTGATGCCAAAACCGCTGGTGCTCCAAAGCACAGCCGTTATTACCAATAAAATTATCCCTTGTAAACGGCTGGACAGTCCGCTTTGCCCTAAATAATTCAAAATAACACACCCTTTTATAACTTGCCAAGTTTTCCGTTAGGCAGGATCTTTAGCTGTTATTTCAATATACTTCAGCCTGATTCCGGCGTCAATAGGAAGCTGTGACATTGCAAGGCATGCTCGGCGGAAAGACAAATCGATATTTAATAATCCCTGTTAGGCAGTCTCAATTTGGTTATCTGCCTGCAGACCCAGTTTTATGACTGCCTGTTCGCGCATTTTATATTTCATGATTTTGCCGGCGGCATTCATGGGAAATTCAGTAACGAAATCGATATAGTGCGGGGTTTTATGCTTGGCGATATGGGAACGGATATAATCTTTGAGCTCTTCCGCCGTTAGTGCCGCTCCCTCTTTCAGGATCACGCAGGCCATAATTTCCTCGCCATACTGCTTGTCAGGCACGCCAATTACCTGTACGTCCTTGACTTGGGGATGTGTATAGATAAAATCCTCAATTTCTTTCGGATAGATGTTCTCACCACCCCGGATGATCATATCCTTAATGCGGCCGGTAATTTTGTAGCAGCCATCTTCGCTGCGCCTGGCCAAGTCGCCGGTATGAAGCCAGCCGTCCCTGTCAATCGCTGCTGCCGTGGCTTCCGGCATTTTGTAATAGCCTTTCATGATATTGTAGCCGCGGGCCAGGAATTCGCCATCCACATTGTCCGGTAAATCCTTGCCGGTTTCGGGGTCCACAATCTTGCACTCAACGCCAGGCAGCGGCCGGCCTACCGTAGTAACCCGCAAAGCAATAGAATCATCTACGCGGCTTTGCGTGCAGCCGGGGGCAGATTCCGTTTGTCCGAACACAATGGTAATTTCAGTCATGTTCATTTTTTCCACAACATCCTGCATTACCTTGGTTGGGCACGGACTGCCTGCCATAATACCTGTCCTCATAGAGGAAAAATCTGTCTGCGGGAAATCCTGATGCTCCATCATCGCAATAAACATTGTGGGGACTCCGTGAAAGCAGGTTATTTTCTCCTGATTGATGCACGCCAGTGAAAGCTTTGGCGAAAAATAAGGTAGCGGAGACATGGTGACGCCATGGGTCATAGCAGCAGTCATAGCAAGCACCATGCCGAAACAGTGGAACATCGGCACATGGATCAGCATGCGGTCGGCGGTAGAAAGATCCATGCAATCGCCAATGTTTTTGCCATTGTTCACTACATTATAGTGAGTCAGCATGACGCCTTTCGGAAAGCCGGTTGTTCCCGAGGTATACTGCATGTTGCATACATCATGCTTGTTAAGAGAACGCTCGCGGCGATACACTTCTTCCAGGGGGATTTTATTGGCCATAGACAAAGCATCCTGCCAGGTTAGGCAGCCTTTTTGTCTTGAATCAACCGTAATGATATTGCGCAGGAAGGGCAGGCGTTTTATGTGCAGTGGTTTATCCGTTTCGGCGGTCTCAAGCTCCGGACAGAGTTCTTTGATAATAGCCACATAGTTTGAGTCCTTGTAGCCGTCGATCATGACAAGCGTATGCGTATCTGACTGCCGGAGGAGATACTCCGCTTCATAAATCTTGTACGCTGTATTGACTGTGATCAGTACGGCACCGATTTTGGTTGTTGCCCAAAAAGTAATGAACCACTGGGGAATATTAGTTGCCCAAATGGCAACATGATCACCCGGCTTAACTCCCAGTGCAATGAGCGAGCGGGCGAAGGTATCGACATCATCGCGAAATTCCGCATACGTTCGGGTATAGTCCATTGTGGTATACCGGAAAGCATATTGATCAGGGAATTCAGTAACCATACGATCAAGTACCTGAGGAAAGGTCAAGTCGATGAGGGTATCTTTTTCCCAGACGTATTTGCCGGTTTGGGCGTTATTGTCAAACAAACGGCTTTTAGCCGTATATTTGCCGGTAAAACCGCTCATATAATTGATAAAATTTGAGAAGATTACCCCGGCATCATCAAGGTCGGCTGCCCAGCGGTTGATCCATTCCAGTGAAAGATAGCCGTCATAGTTAATCGAATTCAGCGCCCACAGGATGCTGTCAATGGGTAAATCCCCTTCACCCATTACCCGGTAGTGGATTGTGCCACTTTCCACGACAGAATCCTTTATATGTACATATTTAACATAAGCACCAAGATTTTGTACGGTTTGTTCGGGGGTCTCACCGGCAAAGCGGTAGGGATGATGGATATCCCACAGGGCGGACACCGCGTCGCTGGCCGCCTGGTTAAGCAGTTGGCCCAGGCGGGCTGTATCCGCATAAACACCATTGGTTTCCACCAATAAGGTTACGTGCTTTTCTTCGGCAATAGGAATTAGGCGCTTTAGTGCGTCAAGTACAACGCTGTCATCGACATCGCCGGTGGGCTGGGGTCCTAGATCGCCCAGCACGCGGACATAAGGCGTGGAAAGCTTGGCGGCAAGCTCAATATACTGCACAAGCTCTTGGTAGATTTCCTCGGCTTTATCGGCAAATTTCAAGCAACAAGCGGAAGAGAGGCAAGGAATTTCGAGATGCAAATCGGCGAGCTTCTTGACCGTTTGCGGGATTTGGGCTGCGGTAAAAGGATGGGCGCGTGCAGGGAAAATTTCATTTCCCAGTCCGCGGACTTCTATGCCGTCAAAACCAAGATCTTTGGCCATTGAATAGAGATCAGTCCAACTAAAATTGGGGCAACCAATGGTAGAAAAAGCAAGTTTCATTTCAATCTCCTCATAAATTTTTATCGTTGATCAGGGTAATAAAAAAACTTTCATCTCCAAGCATTTCTGCTAAGAGACGAAAGTGTAAAACTTCCGTGGTACCACTCTTGTTGATATGCAACATATCCACTCTGCGGCATTCCTTGCAAAGAGTAATGCCGGTTCCCTGATAACGGTGAGAAAACCGTTCCCGCCTACTCGCCTCAGTTTTCAGCCGACTGCTCAAGGGTGAGTATCACAACTGCGCTGCGCACTGTTTCTCAGCCAACCAACAGCTCTCTGGAGCGTCAGGCCGCAGTGTTTTTTCCCTATCAACGCATTTTACTGGTTATTAAAATTGCTTATAATTTACCAACATTTGCAACATTTGTCAAGATATTTTAGCAAATCTTAACAAATTGTCAAGGCATATACGCGTAGGTTGATTAACAAAAATATCCAGAAGGTATAGTGTAAAAATGAACAAGGATTTTGATTTTTAACAGTACTTGATTATTTTTTTGGATAAACGCCTTAATGTTGTAATATAATGGAAGGAGAAAAAGGATTATTGTCGAATCACTCGATAATGTCTCAATACAGGTTAGAAAATTATCAACCCGAAATCAACATAGTAGAGTGAGTATATTTCCGTATAACAGCCTTAGCGGGTACAGCCCGGAGGTATTACAATGTATAGGAGAGGAAAACAATGTTATCAGGAAAGGGAAGCTATCGAACATACAACCGTGAGGAGATTAAGGAAAGAACGGACAAGTATTTCAGCAAAACATTTAATGTTATCAACATGTTTGGCTCAAAAGAGGTCACATATGGCGTATTTTTACGGCGTGACTGTATCTGTGCCATTGAACCGGCTTTAACATTTTTAGACCGTAATGTGCCGTCGGTTACCATACAACGATTACATGAGGAAGGAGCAATGGTTCGCTCCGAAGAAGTTCTTTTTACGTACACGGCGCCGTTTGAAGAACTTGTGGAAATCGAGACCTTGCTGCTGCGCAACGTGGGTTTTCCGTGTTTATCTGCCTATAATGCCTATCATATGTGCCTGAGTTTACCCAAGGTTCCTTTTATGGATATGCACCCCCGGCATTCCACCGGTGACGATATGAGTTATCTTGCCGCTTATGGGGCAGGTGTGGGCAGCAAATTGGCAAAACTCCATGGCTGCAAGGGCTTTATCGGTACATCACAGGATTTAACGGCAGAAATGTATGGAACCAAGCAAGGAGTGGGTACGATACCGCATGCGCTTGTCGGCTATGCCGGCAGCACCGTAGAGGCAACCAAAATGTTCATGGAGGCAAATCCGGAAGATTATAATATTGTTGCGCTGGTGGATTACTACGGCAAAGAAATAACAGATTCATTAGCCGTTGCCGAATGGTTTTATTCACAGAATTTTTCACCCAAAACTCTGGGCGTTAGATTGGATACCCACGGCGGCCGGTTTGCCGAGGGCTTGGACTTTAACAAGAGTGTTGAAATCATTTGTAATTGGCTGCATGTTGATAGTGAGTACCAGGCCGTACGGGCAGTAATCGGTGAAGACACCTTTGATTTAACTGATGATATTACCAAGGATAGGGTCCGGAAAATTTTATTCGGTACAGGCGTTTCGGCGGCAAACATTATCAATACCCGTAACAAATTGGATCAGGCAGGCTATAAACAGGTCAGTATTGTCGTGTCAAGTGGCTTTGATTTGTTAAAATGTAAAATAATGGCCAAAGCAAAAACTCCCATCAATGTGGTCGGCACAGGTTCCTTTTTGCCTTTAACATTAAGCGAGACCTATGCTACGGCTGATGTTTTCAAATATGATGGCGAATTTTCCGTCAAACTTGGCAGAGAAAAATTGTTCAAAAATCTATAAGGCAGTGCAGGCAGACCGGTAAATGGGTGAGACACAATTACGCAATCTGCTCTGGACTTTATGGTTAGACCATTTTATATTGCCATAATGTTAAAAAGAATGACATTATTTTCAAATGTATGGTAAAATTAACACAACTGCATGCGGGAATACCAGGATGCAGTTGTGTCTGGAAGGAGGAACAAAGCTGTTAAAAATGAAAATGAACCAACAATAAACGCAATATAATGTTTTTCTAAAATTACATGGTATTCCAGAATGCCGGACGAGCACAAGTAAACTTAGCAGAACATAATGTCACGGATTGGTATGTGAGTGATATGTGGAGAAAAGGAGGCAATTTAAATGATTGATGCTGGTAATGTTAAGAAAATGGCAGGGCAAAACTTCAAGGATGGATACAATTGCACAGAGGCTATTGTAAGAGCTTTCCGGGATGTTTTAGGCCTGCCTATTACAGACGACGCATTGCGGATGGCTTCAGGATTTGGTGGGGGATTTGGACACGCGGGCTGTGTATGCGGGGCCTTGGCAGGGTCTGTCATGGTTTTAGGCATGCTGCAGGGGCGGGCTAGGTCTGAAGAAAACCGGGAGCCGGTGTATAATAATTCGCAAAAATTTCATGAGCTTTTCAAAGAGCATTTTGGTGCGACCTGTTGCCGGATCTTAAATCAGCATCCTTTTGACAGCAGGGACCATTTGCGCAATTGTCTCAAGATTACCGGCGGAACAGCCGAATTGTTGATGAACTTTATTAATGAGCAACAGTTGGCATTACATAAGGAGGATTAAGATGGAGCATAAGATTCTGATTCATGGGGCGGCAGATACGGTTGGCGTAGCGGTACAGGACATTAAGGCCGGCGAAACGGTTATAGGAGTTTATCTGGATACAAACACAGATATAACAATAACCTCTAATTATGATATTCCTCTGGGACACAAGATTGCGCTTAAAACCATTCCAGCAGGTGAGTTCGTCTACGAGTATGGTGAAAAAATTGGCAAGGCTACCCAGAATATTAATTTGGGAGACTGGGCCCATGTACATAATCTAAAGAGCGCGAGGTGGTAAAAATGAATACCAAGATATTAGGCTATCGCCGGGAAAATGGGCGAATTGGAATTCGCAATCATGTATTAATACTGCCGTTGGATGCGGTTTCCTATACGGTTTGCCGGGCGGTTTCCCATACAATCGCCGGGACGGTATCCATTTATCATCCTTATGGGAGGATGCAGTTTGGCGCTGACCTTGATTTGCATTTTAGAACCCTAATTGGTACCGGTTCCAACCCTAATGTTGCCGCCGTTATTGTTGTTGGAATTGAGCCGAACTGGACCAATAAAGTGGCGGATGGTATTGCTAAAACCGGTAAACCGGTAGCTGCTTTCTGGACGGATGGCAATGGGGATTTTAAAACCATTGAAATGGCATGCCGCAAGGCAAAAGAGTTTGTTCAATATGCCACTGCCTTAGAAAAGGTGGAAGCAGATCTTTCTGACCTGGTGATTGGCTACAAATGCGGTGAATCAGACACCACTTCCGGTCTGGCTGCAAATCCTGCCGCCGGTGTCGCCTGTGACCGGCTCATTAAAATAGGCGCTACGGTAATGTTTGGCGAAACTCCTGAAATAACCGGTGCGGAACATATTTTGGTAAAACATTTTGCAACGCCTGAGCTGGGAGAAAAGTTTTTAGCAGTTTTCAAAAACTACCTGGACCTGATTTTCTCCAAAGGCGAGGATCTATTGGGATCACAGCCTAACCAGGGAAATATCGCCGGTGGCATTAGTACGATTGAAGAAAAAGCACTGGGAAATATTCAAAAATTAGGCAAGTCACCGATTGTCGGTGTGCTGGATACCTGCGAAGAACCCAAACAAAAAGGGCTGCATTTTATGAATACGTCTTCGGCGGCTGCAGATCTAGTAACTGCTATGGCGGCCGCAGGCGCAGTCATGACCGTCTTTACTACCGGTAAGGGCAATAATGTGGGCAATCCGATTACTCCGGTTTTGAAGCTTTGCGCCAATCCTAAAGCTTGCCATTTAGCTGGGGAAAATATTGATGTAAATCTTAGTGGAATCATGAGCCGGGAGATAACTTTGGAGCAAGCCGGTGACAGAATAATTGATGCAATTGTGAGGGCTTCCCGCGGACAGTATACCGCTACAGAAGTGTTAAAACACGACGAATTTGCTTTAACCCGCCTTTTCCCGCAGTCTTAAAATAGTTTCCCACTAACACTAGCGAAAGGTGATTTGCTATGCCGACAATAGTCAGTTTACTGTCCAAGGAGAAGTTTAATTCTGCCAATCCTATTATTCCTGCAGGGTTAGATATACTGTTTCCGGAAGAATACTCCGATAATAGCATTATCAATGCCTGCCAGGGGGCGGACTGTCTTTTTTCGTCCGGATCGGCAGCTATGATCAGCTCAGTTATCTTGGAAAGGATGCCAACAATCAAAATTGTGCAAGTTATGGGCGTAGGCTTTGATCGAGTGGATATTCCCGCGAGTGTCCGTGTCGGGATTCCAGTGGCGAACGTGCCGGGAGCTAACTCGACTTCCGTGGCCGAATATGTTATCGGCTCCCTTATAGCGTTACAGCGAAGGTTGGTGGAGGCTGATGCGGAAATAAAGGCGGGAAACTTTGTGGCGTTCCGCAACAGAATACTCAGAGAAGGAATCCAAGAGATCGGGGGGAGCAAGATCGGCCTTGTCGGCTTCGGTAATATTGCGAGGCAAGTTGCTAAGATCGCATCCTTGTTGGGGGCATCCGTGAGTTACTATGCTACACACAAGCAGCCTTCTGAGGTAGAGCAGCAATATTCAGCTGAATATAAACCGCTTGATGTATTATTAGCGACAAGCGATGTAATAAGTTTGCATGTGCCGTTGACTGATAACACCCGGGGCATGATTGGCGCCAGAGAAATCGCCCTTATGCGGCGGGGAAGTATCCTGATCAATACCGCGCGGGGCGGCGTATTGGACCCAAGAGCACTTGCCGAGGCGCTGGAAGCAGGTCAGCTGGCGGGAGCTGCCATCGACACCTTTACTCCGGAACCGCCGGATCTTACTTATCCATTACTGCATCTTTCGGCAAATGCGGCAAAGCGTTTGTTGCTTACTCCCCATACGGCCGGCGTTACCCTCGGCGCTTATAAACGGATGATTGAAGGCGCCTTTGCCAATATGGCGCGAGTTATACATGGTGAAACACCGCTTCATATTGTAAATGGGATTTTTTGCCGCAATTCTGGTAATCAATCGTAATGATCAAATAAATAATTTGACAAATAGATATTATTGGAATATAATGAATTTATAATTGGAATGCCAGAATTCCGAAACACATAAATAAAGGATTTGTTACTATGTCGCCGATTCCAGCGGGAGAACAAGAACTGAATAAAATTAGTGAAAAAAACTCAGAAGTTCTGTATGGTCAAGTTGTAGAACGTATCCGTACATGGATTATGAAAGGCTATTTTAAAGAGGGAGAAGCACTTCCGTCAGAACGGGAACTGGCGCAGCTATTTAACGTAAGCCGGATGCCTGTAAGTCAAGCCCTGAAGATTTTGGAATTTTTAGGAGTTGTCCAACAGATTCGCGGTAAAGGGGTATGCGTACAACAAATCGACATTAGCCGTCTGTTAAATAATATCGGCTTTTTAGTGCTGGATCCGCAGTCGGGGTTGAAAGATCTACTCGAAGCCCGCGAAGCAATTGAGATTCAAGCTGTCCGACTTGCCGCGCGCCGCCGGACAGAAAAAGATCTGGACATTATGGAAGATGCTTTGCTGGAGATGGAAAGAAATATAACCTTAAAAAAAGATGTGACCAATGCATCAATCCGTTTTCATTCCGCGATAATCGCTGCTTCGGGCAATGATGTTATTAGCAAGATCAATGAGTTTTTGATGGCCTTGTTGCGGTTTTCACGGCAAAAATCTCTTAGAGAAGCCTCCCGGCAGGATATTGCGTTGCAGGGCCACAAACAGATTTTTCGGGCAATAAAAGAAAAAAATGAAGATACGGCTGTGCGTGTAATGATGGAGCATTTACTTGCGTTAAGTGTAGAATCTTGAGAAATATATATTTTTTTTACTTTTATTGGAATGCCAGAATTCCAATAAAAGTAAATTTGATACAGCGATTATTTTGGCGGACAGGTTCCCGCTAAAACAATCGTAGTATACATTACTCATGGGAAGGAGGTTTTTGCAAGAAGTTTTATTGAAATTCCAAGATATTATATTGCAAGAGTAAAAAAACGCAGGTAACAGCAAAAAGTACCGGTGATGTTATGCATGACATTTGTTGCAGTATAATTCCGCGGTAAATTTTTTTTGATATTGCGGAATGCCAGAATTCCACTAAGCAGCAGCCAAAGTGAGACTTTTAGCTGGAACGAATGGGCGGCAAAATTATGATGGATTATAGCAATTATCGATTGGTATTGAAATGAATCATTGAAAAACGCGATTGGTACAATTTTTATTATGTGTTACGATAACAAACGAATTACTATATAGTAGCAAAACTGCTAATAGAGAATGCAGGTACTAACCGGGTTAGTTCTCAATTATCAATCGATTGAGAACCATGTGTGTTGGAACTAAGGAGGATATTCTAAGAGTGAACTATGATATAGACCGGGTTGTAAACGAAGCTGAGTTGCTTGACAAAATGAAGAAGTATCGGTTGTTGATTTTTCTCGTCATCTCCGCCACATACTTGGTTTCTTATTTTCATCGGGCGGCGCCGGCAGTGGTAGGTCCCGAAATAATGAAAGAGTTCTCGCTGGCGCCGTCGGCATTGGGGTTTATTGGCTCTATGTATTTCTGGGCCTATGCAGCAACGGCTCTGCCGGCAGGTTTATTGGCTGATTCCTGGGGATCCCGCAAGACAATAGCGGTATTTGTTTTTCTTGCAGGTATTGGCGGTTTTGTTTTTTCCCTGGCGACGACGGTAGCGAGTATGGCCTGGGGGAGATTCATAATAGGCTTTGGTGTTGGTGTCGTATATGTGGCCGCGATGCGGATTTTGGCCGATTGGTACAAGCCTGATGAACTGGCTACCTATTCCGGTGTGCTGTTAGCTGTCGGCAATATTGGCGCTCTCATTTCCACTACCCCTTTGGTTTTACTGATGGGCGGTATAGGCTGGCGAAATTCTTTTAGTCTGGTAGCCGTATTAACAATAGCTGCCAGCGCGATTGCCTATAAGGTAATTCGGGACAAGCCTAACGAAATGGGTTTTCCGTCTTGGCAAGACATGGCTGGCTCAGAAACGCGGGAGGCCAATAAAAAAACTACTTTGTGTGAAGCAATCAAAGTTGTATTTGGCAATAGAAAATTTTATTTGCTGGGATTATTGCTGTTCTCCTTTTATGGCACATTCATGGGCGTCGGCTCTTTATGGGCCGGTCCGTACTTACAGAATATTTACGGAATTTCCAAGCAAGTTTCGGGCAACATTCTGATGATGTTTCCTCTGGGCATGGTTTTTGGTTGTCCGCTATCAGGCTATGTATCGGATAAGATTCTGAAATCCCGTAAGAAAGTGTTGCTGTGGGGATGTATCCTGCACACATTATGCTATATTCCCTTGCTGTTTTTAACAGACAGTTTGTCCATTGTATTTTTATACGTATTGTTTTTTGGGTATGGGTTTTCCGGGGGAAGTTTTGTTTCTTGCTTTGTTGGCGCCCAGGAAATTTATGAGCCGCGCTTTGCGGGGACTGCGGTAGGCGCTTTAAACATCTTTCTTTTTTCCGGCGGCGCATTTTACCAATACGTTATGGGGGCGGTTATTAATTCTTTTGTGCCGCTGGCACCGGGAGTGTATCCACTGGCAGCCTACCAAACAGCATTTGCTATTCCCGCTTGCGGACTACTGATAGGTATTATTGCTTTCATTTTTTTCAAAGAAAATCGGGCTAGATAAGTCAGGAAATGAGGCGACCTTTTTATTTACTTGTCTGTGAATAAGAAGAGGCCTTGATTCATAAAGCCTTTCGGGTTTCCGAAAGAGTACATGCAATAAGAGGGGGATATTTTATGAAAATCGTTAGTGTTGATGTCATGCAGGTCCCAAGTGGGAATTCCGGTGCGTCAAGGGGAACTTGGTGCCCGGTTATTGTACGCGTTAATACAGATGAAGGCATCAGCGGTTTCGGAGAAGTTGGTCTTGCTTATGGTAAAGGATGGCGGGCCGGTTTTGGCATGGTACAGGACTTTGCTGAGGTTATTATTGGAGAAGACCCCCTGAATATCGAAAAGATATGGGAAAAAATATTTAGAAAAACATTCTGGGGCATGGGCGGTGGAACTGTTGTCAATGCCGGTATCAGCGGTATCGATATCGCGCTGTGGGATATTAAGGGAAAAGCGTTTAATCTCCCGGTTTGGCAGCTATTAGGCGGAAAAACAAATGACAACCTCCGTACATACGCCAGCCAGCTGCAGTATAACTGGGGGCCTAACCTTACCAAAGAGGCACTCATCGAGCCGGAAGAATATGCCGAGGTTACCAGGGTTGCCATGGCGGAAGGCTACGACGCTATTAAAGTTGATCCCATTATCTTAAGTAACCAGCCGGATGGAAAAGGATCCTGGAAGATTACCGGGCCTTTAGAGAAAAAGGTAATTAAGACTGTATATGACCGGGTTGCGGCAATGCGTAAAGCCGGCGGCGATGATTTGGACATTATTATCGAGCACCATTCGAATACCGATACGGTAGCAGCGATTCAAATCGGCAAAGCGCTTGAGGATCTGCGGATATTCTATTATGAAGAACCCTGCCATCCCCTGAATCCAACATCCATGCTGGAAGTTAAAAACAATGTTAATATTCCTATCGCTTCCGGCGAAAGAATTTATACAAGATTTGGTTACAGAGAGTTCTTAGAAAATAGATCGCTGCATGTTATTCAGCCGGATATTTGCCTGTGCGGCGGTCTTACCGAAGCCAAGAAAATTTGTGATATGGCGTATACCTACGATTGCGCTGTTCAGATTCATGTGTGCGGAAGTCCTATTTCCAAGGCTGCGGCGCTGCAAATTGAAGCAGTTATTCCTAACTTCATCATTCACGAACATCACCAAAGAGCGCTAAACCCTGAAAGCCGGGCAACATGCCTCTACGATTATCAGCCTGTTAATGGTAAATACAAAGTACCTGATCGTCCCGGAATCGGTCAAGAACTGACACCGGAAGCAATCGCCAAGTCTACCATTGTAACAGTAGCCTCAGCTAAGACGTATGGTTGAGATTCAGCGAACGTGAACTTCGGATGAGTCCCTGTTAATTGCAAATCTACTTCTTTTAGGCTGAACAGCCCATTGCTTAGGTTTTCCGTTTAGTTTGGCTTCCAACAACTATGTTTTGCGTTTCCTAAGCAATGGGCTATTGTTCAGTAAAATTATTTACCTAGCAGCGGAATGTATGATGTACCTGATCTTCCTGGCATCGGTCAAGAATTGACAGAAGATACAATGAAAGCATCAATTGTGGAGAGTGTGAAATAGTACTATCTACCGGAGAGATTATGCCATTAAAGTTAAATGGATCTTGTTTAAAAATCAAATATAAACAGGGAAGGATGTAGATAGACAGATGAGTATAGAACAGATGAACATGGCAAATCCCAAGAGCGGTACCCAGTTAAAGCCTACCAACCAACGCTGGCTGGTGGCAGCCATTTTATTTCTCGCAGTTTTTTTCTCCTATCTTGACAGGGTAAATGTTTCCGTTCTCGTGGTTGATCCGGCGTTTTTAACGGCAATGGGCATCTCCGGTGCGGTGGCAAAAGGAATGCTGATGACATCATTCCTAATTGCCTATGGTGTCGGTAATGTAATCCTCAGCCCCTTAGGCGATATTTTCGGGCCTCGGAAGGCGATGGCAGCTTGTATTGGTATTTGGATTATTTCAATGGTGATCGGGGGCCTGGCGCCGACCTACGCAATCATTACCATCTCGCGGGTGCTGCTTGGCTTAGGCGAGGCTATGCACTTTCCGATGCAGAGTAAATTTGTAAAACAGTGGTTTCCCCCGCAGGAACGGGGAAAAGCCAATGCCGTATGGCAGACCGGCATGGCCGTAGCACCGGCTATTGCAATGCCGTTCTTTACCTGGATTATTCATTTTTCCGGCTGGCGTATGAGTTTTTTTGTTCTTGCTGCGCTAAGTCTTATTCCCTTAATGATGGTATGGTGGTATACGGCCGACTATCCGCGCCAAAGTAAACGCGCGAATCAACTAGAAAAAGACTACATCGAGGCTGGTCAAGCCAGGGAAGCTGACGCAGCAGAAAAAAATACGGGCGAAGAAAAGCAGGGCATTGTTGCCGCCTTCAAATCATTCGCTGATAATCGTAATTTTTGGCTGTTGACTTTTTTCTATATGATGCATGTTTCCATCTACTTCGGCACACTGACCTGGCTGCCAAGCTATTTGAAAGAGGCCAGAGGATTCTCGTGGGCGGCTATGGGGATTTTGTCGTCGCTGCCTTTTGTCCTCGCGGTCGGGACAAAAATTTTATCCGGCTATCTTGCCGATAAACTGCCACGCAGATCATTGATCCTAATCTTTGAAATGGTCGGAGTCGGCGTGGGTGTCTTTTTCGCGGCCTATGTCGCCGACAACAATATCGCCGCCGCGTTTATGGTTCTAGGCGTAGGGGCTGTTGGCCTGGGAGGTCCTGCTGCCTGGACGGTGATGCAAAGCGTCGTTCCCAGTAAGGGGGTTGCCTCTGCGGCCGGTTTAATGAATGGACTATCGAATGGGGTTTCGGCGTTAGCGCCGGTGGCTATCGGCGGCTTGATTGCTTTTACCGGCACGTATGCAGGCGGATTGTCTTATATTATTGGTTGTAGTGTTGTGGGATGCATTATGGCAATTATCTTGTACTTAAAGAAAATATAGCAACCATTTTTCAGTATTAGTGTATGGGCTCGCTACGGAACTGGCAGCGGGCGGAGTAAACTGTAAGAAATGTAGTTGATTTGCTAGGCAAATTGACTGCATTTCTTGTGTTTGCGATAACGGCTGATTAAGTAATATCTATAAGCAATGTGATTGAGGGGAAGAAAATTTGACTGAAGACAGTAAGAAAAAGCGGATACTGTGGATCCTGTGCCTTTGTGAAATTGGCGCGATGCTGATCTGCTATAACCTGGCAGCTGTAATTCCTATCTTGCGTACAGAATGGTCAATATCCAACGATCAGGCCGGAGCGCTATTATCCGTTTTCCAATTAGGCTATGTCATCGCTGCCATATTTACCGGCTGGCTGGCAGACAAATATGGCGGTCGTTTGATTTTTGCCCTCAGTGCGATTGAGACCGGGTTAGCGGGACTTGGATTTATCTTATTTGCCGATAATTACCAATCGGCGCTTTGGTGGCGGGCATTAGCCGGATTGGGGCAAGGCGGGCTCTATATACCGGGAATACGAATTCTTAGCTCATGGTATTCAAGGCAGGAGCGGGGACGAATTATTGGAATTTTTACCTGCGCCAATGTATTTGCCTATGCGGGTGCCTACTATCTGGCTTCCGCCTTATCGGTAGCGTATTCGTGGCAAACAGGGCTGTTCTGGACAACGATATGGGCTTTTCCGGCAGCCTTAGCGGTATTCTTTCTAGTACACGAAAAAAAGACAATTTCCGCTGCGACGCCATTGGCTACAGCAGAAAAAAAACCTTCTTTTACACTAGCCAGCAAGGCTTTTTGGTTAATTATAGTGGGCTATGTGGGTCATATGTGGGAATTGTATGCTTTCTGGGGCTGGCTTGGGGCCTACGTTACCTACGCCTTCACGTCTCATGGCTATGATACATCTGTTGCTTTACGTTACGGCGGGACGATCGCAGCTGTTTGTACGGCAATGGGAGGGATTTCTCCCGGACTGGGAGGCTGGGTATCCGATAAATACGGACGTTGTCTTTCCGCCACAACACTTATGCTCATAAGCGGCTGCTGTGCATTGCTTTTCGGATGGTTAGCCGACCTTTCCCTGTGGCTGTTGATTATAGTAGGTTTGGTCTATGGGTTCTTTATTGTAGCTGATTCGGCTATATTCAAAGCGGGCCTTACTGAGCTAGTGCCAGCCCATGCTATGGGCTCAGCCTTAGGGGTGCAGTCTGTATTAGGTTTTGGCATTACGGTAATTACGCCGCGCTTATTTGGAATGATCGTAGATAATTACAGCTGGGGGTGGGCGTTTTCTTTTTTGGCGATAGGGCCTTTTTTAGGCATTATTTGTATGCTGCTGCTGCGTGGTCAGCCGGAAGCCTGGCGCATGGCTAGTGGCAAAAGATAAAAAGGGGGATTTTTATGACAAAGTTGGAAAATTCATCAGGGGATTGGCGCTATTTGGATCAGATTCCCTGGAAAGATCATTTAACTGCCGCCGGGGTAAAAATTAAACCTTATATTTCTCAAAAAGAGCATGATCTAGATGTTACCTGCATGTTGGTCAAGGTGCCAGTGGGGATGGAAGTGGCGGAACATATTCATCCGCAGCAAGACGACATTCTTTTCCCCTTGTCGGGAAAAGCTGTCATGTGGATTGACGGTGTAGGCGATTTTCCATTAATTCCTGGTGTGGCGGTTAGAGTACCCAAAGGAGTACGGCACAAAATTTATGACGTTAAGGAAGAATTGTTGATTCATGACGTGTTTTTTCCGGCACTGATTTAGTGCATCTGAATGGAAAATGGCATTACAACTTGAGAATTTTTTTATGAAAGGGAGAAATATGAGCGATAATCAAGAGATGTTAGATAAATTTGCGGCAGTATTGCCGTTGATTCACAGAGCTTTTGACGGTGAAATAGGGATTGCTCTTACAGATACCGAAAAATTTCTTATGTATCATCCGGCGAAAGATCTTGTTTTTCCAACTAAGCTCAACACTCCTCCGTTCCGTGACGGTTCTGCAGTAGCTATACTCATGCGTAAAAAAATTCCTTACCTAAAAATGAATATGGATAGCCAATTACACGGGTTTCCCTACAGAGTAATGGTGGTGGCTATTCATAACGATCATGAAGAAACAATTGGGGCGATAGTCATTTCTCAGTCGCTGGATCAGCAGGCAACCTTAAAAAATATGGCGGGCGACTTGCTAAATCATATAAGCACATTAGCTAGTACATCGGAAGAGATTACCGCACAATCCGAGGAGATAGCCGGTATTACCCGGGTACTGGCTGAGGCAGCGAAAGAATCGCAACAACAGGTTTTAGAGACTAATAACGTGCTTGGTTTTATCAAAGATATTGCTAATCAGACAAATTTGCTGGGACTTAACGCTGCTATTGAAGCCGCCAGAGTTGGTGAGCAGGGACGTGGCTTTGGTGTTGTAGCTGAAGAAATACGTAAATTGGCAACCAACAGTACGGAATCCATTGCGAAAATTACTGCTATCTTAAGCGGAATTCAATCCGGTAGTACGTCTACCTATAGCCAAATCATCCATGTGGAAGAAGGCATCTCCCAGGTTACTGATGCGATTGCTCATATGGCAGGTGCGATGCAGGAATTGCGGGCAATGGCACATTTGCTTGATGCGAAGGCTGAAGAATTCTAATGAGATACTGCATAAGTGGGCTAAATCTCCGGAGTTTTCATTACCCTGGATTTGGTGATTGCTATCAGGGATGCTCTAGTCAGTTGCTGGATTGGCGGCGGATTTTGTATGCTGATCTTAACGTTGCAAAAGTAGTAGTCATTAATGAAAGTAAGAATAGTAGTCGACAGTGTACCGATTAGTCTGTGTAATGCCACAGGCGGGACGAAATTATTCCCGCCTTTCCTTCATGGTTGTGAGGACTAAAGGAAATCAGCAATAAAGAATGATATTAGTAATAAGATGCTTTGTTTTCTGAAGGGACGGGTGAAATTTTGAAACGTAAATTAATGACATTATTGGTTTTAATCGGTATTGTTCCACTATGCTTTTTGTCATTCTTCGCTTATTGGCAAATTAGCACTGCGATGCAAGACGAATATAAGAGTGCCGGGATTTCTAAGGTTGGCGGCCTGCGGCTGGAAGTGGATTCCTTGCTCCAGCGGAATATGTACGGGCTTAAAACTATTGCTAACTCCGGCAGCGCAAAAAATATGGATATCGTTGCCGGCAAGGAAGTTTTGGTTAATGCGGCAGCAGTCTATACGGACATTTCGCCCATTGCCATCGTTAACGGGCAAGGAATGCATATTGTCAGAAATGATAACAACCGGTTGCCGGATGTATCCAAAAGGCCCTATTTTAAGGAAGTTATGCAAGGGGCTGACGATGTGGTTTCCGATGTTTTAATCGGACAAACCAACGGACATCCGATGGTGATTTTGGCGACACCTGTAAAGAATCAATCAGGTTCGGTAATCGGCGCTATCCAGGGATCATTGGATTTGACCACTTTGAGCGGGTTTATTGCTGAGCGATCAAAAGAGGGAGATACGGCCTATATTGTGGACAGAGAAGGAAAAATTCTCGCCCATCCTGATAGCGCGGTTGTCGACGAACGCAAAGATGTAAATCAGCTTAGTTATGTACAACAGGTTTTAAACGGTCAGGAAGGGACCATGGATATAACAGGCAGTAACGGTGAAAAGCGATTGGTTAGTTATGCCCGGGATCCCTATACCGGTTGGGGAATTTGCATTGAACAGTCTTACGACCGATATCGGGCAGAGGTACGTAAGTTGATCATAACAGACACAATCATACTGATTATGACAATTATTATTGTGGTCGCTGTTGGCTATTTCTTTGCCAGGAAAACGGTGAAGCCTATTTTGAGTTTAGTTGAGGTTACCAATGAAGTGAAGAATGGCAATCTTATTATAAAAGTTAACAAAAACTCCAATGATGAGATCGGATTGTTGGCAGAAAACTTTGGCGCTATGCTGGAAAGCTTGCGTTTATTAGTTCAGAAAGTGTCTGTTTCCTCGGAGCAGGTTACAGCATCCAGCCAACAGCTGACGGCTACTTCAGAGCAGTCGGCTCAAGCAGCAGGCAGTATCGCCGATGCCGTTACCCATATTGCGGAAGAAACTACAAAACAAAGCGATATTGTCGATGGAATGAATACATTGGTCAAAGAAATTTCCGGAGACATTGACACGGCAGCAGCCAACGCACGCCAGGCGGCCGAAGCGGCAGAGCAGTCGGCGGAAACAGCGGCGCAAGGGGAAAAACAAATTAATTTGGCCGTAAATCAAATGGAAAATATTGAAAAAACCGTCGCCTGTTCCGCTACTGCAGTTGCCGAGTTAGGTAAGCAGTCTCAGGCGATCGGCCAGATTGTAAGTACGATTACAACATTGGCGAACCAGACCAATCTTTTGGCTCTAAATGCGGCAATCGAGGCTGCACGTGCCGGCGAAGCAGGCAAAGGCTTTGCGGTTGTGGCGGAGGAAGTACGGAAATTAGCTGAGCAATCGGGAGATGCCGCCAAACAAGTCAGTGAAATCATTTCAACCATTCAGATTGAAACAGATAAAGCTGTTAAAACTATGGAATCCGGGTCCGGCGAGGTGCAAAGCGGTGTAGCGGTTATCAAGACTACGGGGGAAGCCTTCCACGATATTGTTGTCCTTGTAAACAAAGTATCAGAACAAGTGACGCAAAGCTGTCAGCTTTTGGAAGGCATTGCTGCCGGTAGCAGCAAACTCATGGAAGCAAATCAAAAAGTTGAGGATATAACCAAGACGACTGCCGCTCAGAGCGAAACAATTTCCGCTTCTACCCAGCAACAGTCGGCATCGGTGGAAGAAATTGCCGCCTCCAGCCAGGAACTTGCCCGTATGGCCGAAGAGTTATCCAGACTTGTGAACCATTTTACCTATAAATAAAATTCAGTCTACTATTTTTAGTTTTTGGGAGACAGGTTATCCGCTTACTAATTAATTTCATTCCTTTTTTAAATGTCATCTAACTTGCTCATGGCGGATGAGAGATGTAGAAAGAAGTGATTCATAAACATCTCTCATCCGCTTCCTAGTTTTGTATTTTGGAGGTCGTAGAACATGTATCAGATTACCAGGAGAAATTTTTTAAAACTATCAGGCGCATTAGCCGGTACTGCGTTTATAGCGAGCCCAACCGGATATTTTTCCTTTAAGTCAAGGGCTGCGGCTGCCCCGGTGGACGATGAAACCCATATTGTGCCGGTTGTTTGCAACCATAATTGCGGCGGTCGCTGTCAACTCAAAGCTTATGTACGGAATGGCAAAATCATCAGACTTATTACCGATGATTCACCGGATACGGAAAAGATGCCCCAACTACGGGCTTGTCTTAGGGGGCGTTCTACTGCCAACCGATTATACCATCCTAACCGGCTCAAATACCCAATGAAGCGTGTAGGTAAGCGGGGGGAAGGCAAATTCGAGCGTATTTCCTGGGATGAGGCTACCAGCCTTATTGCTCAAAACCTGAGGGAGGTACTCGATAAATATGGAAATCATGCCGTGTATATACAATATGGCACAGGTGACCGGGGAGCTGTTTCCGGCCGGTTTAGTGCCTTCCGGTTGATGAATTTGCTGGGAGGCTATTTAAGTTATTATAATAGCTACAGTTCTGCCTGTGCTAACTATGCTGCTCCTTATATACTGGGCAAAGAGCTTGATAACAACGGCTACGATACCTTAGTGTACTCCAAGTTGATTATTTTAAACGGTTTTAACCCGGCCGAAACTGTTTTTGAAACGAACTCCAACTATTGGCTGGCAAAGGCCAAAGCAGCGGGTGCAAAGATCATTGTCATTGATCCGCGCTATTCGGAGACAGCCGCAACTTTTGCCGATCAATGGATTCCCATAAAGCCCACCACCGACACAGCTCTTTTTGTGGCGATGGCCTACGTTATCATTCAGGAAAATCTCCAGGATCAAGCTTTCTTGGATAACTATTGCCTGGGCTTTGATGAAGCTCATATGCCGGAAGGGGTTCCTGCAGGCAATTCTTTTAACAGTTATGTTTTGGGTGTGGGGGACGGTCAGCCGAAAACCCCTGAATGGGCTGAGGCAATTACCGGCATAGGCGCCTTAACTATTCGTCAACTGGCACGTGATTATGCCACAATCAAGCCCGCCCAACTGATGCAGGGGCTTGGGCCGCAGCGTCATGCTCAGGGGGAGCTATCAGTACGGATGGGTGCGGTTTTGGCAGCTATGACCGGAAATATCGGCAAGTTGGGCGGTGGCAGCGGCACCGGCGAAGGCGGCAGAAAGAACAGTTTAAAAATTAAAACGACCTTACCTGTTGGCACCAATCCTGTCAAAGCATCTATTCCGGTGTTCCTGTGGACGGATGCTGTTGTGCGGGGTACAGAAATGACGGCGGCTGACGGGGTAAAAAATGGTCCCCTCACAAGCAATATAAAATTTATCTGGAATATGGCCAGCAATACATTAATAAACCAGCATTCAGATATTAATAAAACAATTAAAATCCTGCAAGATGAGAATTTAATACAGTTTATTGTAGCCTCCGACCATTTTATTACCCCCAGCCTCAAGTTTGCAGATGTCATTTTGCCCTCCGATCACGCCTTTGAACGGGATGATCTTGGCTATCCCTGGTCTGGCGACCAGTATGTAGTCTTGGGCAGCAAAGCCGTAGAAGCACCGGGTGAGTGTAAGCGTGATTATTGGTGGATTAGTCAGGTAGCGGATAAGATGGGGATAGGAGTTCGCTTTACCGAAGGAAAAAGTGATGTAGACTGGTTAAAGCAAATTGTGGCTGACGCCCAGAAGAGTGAGCCGGGTTTTCCTAGTTGGGAAGAACTAAAACAAGCCGGCTGTTTTAAAAAAGAAGCCAACCTCCATGTAGCTTATGCCAAACAAATCAGTGATTCGGAAAAATATCCCTTTAAAACTCCTTCAGGAAAGATTGAGATCTTCTCTAAGACTCTGTTTGCTATGAATCATCCGGAAATTCCCGGTGTGCCTAAATATATTGCCGCCTGGGAAGGGCCTTCCGATCCATTGATTGAAAAATTTCCGCTGCAATGCATTGGCCCTCATATTAAACGGCGGACGCATTCTATTTTTGACGAAACGCCCTGGCTGGAAGAAGCCGAGGGCCAGACTATGTGGATGCATCCCGATGACGCCGCTGTCAGGGGCATCAGTAATGGAAGCAAAGTCAAGGTCTTTAATGATCGTGGTGCCCTTATTATTCCTGTCCAGCTTACGCAACGCATTCGTCCGGGAGTTGTTGCCATTCCGCAAGGTGCTTGGTACACCCCGGACGCAGCAGGCGTTTGCCAACGTGGATGTATCAATATTCTGACCAGCCAGCGGCCCACTCCCTTAGCCCATGGCAACGCCCAGCATACTTTATTGGTTCAGGTAACCAAGCTGTAAGGAAAGGAGAATTTGTGATGAATAGTAATCAATTGGCATTTTTCGTCGATACCACCAAATGCATTAATTGCAAAACCTGTGAAATTGCCTGCAAGGATATTAATCAAGCAGCTCAAGGTCAGCGGTTAAGAAAAGTCCGCACCATCGAAGGCGGCGATTTCCCCAAAGTTTATGTATATAATATTTCCATGTCCTGCAACCATTGTGAAGACCCGGCCTGCGTCAAAGTTTGTCCGGCCAAGGCCTATACGAAAAGAGCGGAAGACGGTCTCGTAATTCATAATCCTGAGCGGTGCATTGGCTGTAAATATTGTACATGGGCTTGTCCTTATGGCGCACCGCAGTTTAGTGCCGTTAGCGGTAAAGTGAAAAAATGTAATATGTGTTTGGAAAACGTAAAAGACGGTGAACAGCCCGCCTGTGTAGCAGCCTGCCCTATGCGGGCTATTGAAATGGGAAAACTCTCTGATTTTGTTAGTCGCCCTGGTGCTACGATTGCCATCCGTCATATTCCCTCGCCGGATCTTACTAAACCATCTTCCCGTTATAAGGTAAAACCGGAAGCCATGAAGGGAGGAAACCTATAATGGAGTGGTCCTTGATACTATTTACTACTGCGTTGCAACTGGCTTGTGGTTTAAGTCTGGCTACAATATGGCTAAAATATAAAACCATCTCTAATTCCTATACTAGAATTGCCGCTATGGCCGTTTTTCCTATAGCAGTCTGTGGCATGTTAGTTGCTATGTTTCATTTAGGTAAACCGGCTAATGGCGTCTATGCATTGATGAATATCGGCACGTCCTGGCTGAGTAGGGAAAATCTATTAAGCAGTGCCTTTGCCGGTGCTGCTTGCTTATACAGTTTTACCTGGTGGAAGCACAAGGAGAGTTATCAGACGCTGTTGGGGGTACTCACCAGCCTTCTTGGTGTTTGTGCTGTTGCCGCCAGTGCCATGGTGTACCAGATTCCCACGCAAATAATATGGAATTCTGGTTGGGTGCTGCTGTCCTTTTTTGCTACTACTCTATTATTTAGCTCTTTTGCGGTATTTTTTCTCAGTGCCTCAACCGGTAAACAACCTGTAGCTAAAAGTTCATTGTTTATTATGGGAATATGCGGGATTGCTCTGCTTATTTCCGTATTGTGGATGATGTCAATACTGGGTCAGGCAACTGGAGATCCGTATTTAACAGCAAAACTTCAGTATGTTTATAAAATAGTGACCGGCGAATATTTACCATGGCTTTTGGTTTATATGCTCTTTGCCTGTTTACTGCCTATCGGCCTGATGCTTACGTATTGGTCAGGAGAGAAGGCAAATAACGTGAATTTCCGGTTTGGTCTTGTCAGCTTTGTTTTTATCTTGCTGGGGTCGCTTGCCGGACGATCCTTGTTGTATATAGTGGGGCCGGACAATTTTTTGCCATTTTAGTATGAATTCCCCTGAAGGCAAATTTCCTTTTTATTGCTTTATTGCGCCATAGCATGAATCAGCTCCCAGTGTTCGTGTGATACAGGCATAACGGAAAGCCGTGGCTGTCGTACAAGTTCCCAATGGTAGAAAGCAGCTGTTGCTTTTATTTCTTTTAAGGTTACGGGTCTGCCCAACAGATAGCGGGGTTCAACGTCTACAACAATAAAACGCCTGTCTGTGGCAGCCGGGTCGGGGTAGGGGACAGAGACAATTTCCGCTACGCCGACGATGGCCTTTTCCCTGCCGGTGTGGTAAATAAAAATGAAATCGCCGGGTTTCATACTTTTCATATGTTTTAGGGCAACAAAGTTTTTTACACCGTTCCAACGGTCTCTCCCCAATCGTTGCAGGTCCGCATAGCTAAAACTCTCCGGTTCGGTTTTTGCAAGCCAGTAAGCCATAGTGTCACTCTCCTAGCTAATCAAAATATTCAAAATACTGATAAGGGTATTTTTACAAAGAAAAATAACAATTATACGCAGCACAAACTCTCTAAGAAATCGCAGCATATACCATTTACATAATTAATTTAAAATAAAAGTAGCTAATTATCAATAACAAATGAAGAGAAGAGGATATATCATGACAAGTAACTGCAAAGATATCGAAAGTTTAAGTTGCACAGATTGCAGTGTGTATAAATGCAAAACGAAAAGTAAACAGTTTCCGGCTTTTTGTTTGACGATGAAAGATGTTGACGGCCATCCGATTGCTGACGATATTGAGGAAATTAAGCAACAGTTACAGGGCGACAATCAGGACGCAATTCTTGCCAGGGCATCAGCCCAGGTGGAAGGGCTTTTTTACGGAAAACTGACCCGGGTAGGGGAAATTATCGAGTTTGCTAAGCGGATAGGTGCTAAAAAAATAGGTATTGCCACCTGTGCCGGCTTGATTGAAGAAGCTAAAATTTTTGCCGATATTTTATCGGCCCAGGGGTTTGAGTATTATAGTGCAATTTGCAAAGTGGGCGCAGTCGACAAAACGGAAATTGGCATCGCGGAAGCAGAAAAAGTACAGCCGGGAAGCCATGAATCAATGTGCAACCCAATTCTGCAGGCAAAAGTGTTGAATTACCAGCAAACAGATTTGAATGTGACCATTGGTTTGTGCGTAGGCCATGATTCACTCTTTGTCAAATATTCCGAGGCCCCTATCACCACCCTTGTTACCAAAGACCGAGTGACCGGGCACAATCCGGTAGCGGCTTTGTATACGGCTCATTCCTACTACAAAAAGTTGCTGCAGAAAAAAGAGTAAATTTAGTCGCGATAAACACTTCCTCCATCTTAGAGATAGTAGTAAGATAATATCATCTAAGGTGGAGATTTTATTTTGGCCTTAGTGCGCTCCTAAATAAAATCATCACTACGGCATAAGGTCTAATCAACTATCGTTGTAATGGATAAAAGGCAGTGGGGAGAGTGGCCGATGACGCCAAAAATGTATCTCGATATGGGAATAAATTTATTGATGGAAGGAGACGCAGAGCAAGCCATTACAGCTTTCTGCGCAGCCCTTCAATTAGACCGCAGCTATGCGCCGGCCTATAACAATTTAGGACTGGCTTTAAAAAGCATGAATCGCCTGCAAGAGGCGGAGGCTTGTTTTTGCCGGGCAATTGAGCTGAATCCGAATGATGCGTATTCCTATAATAATCTTGGTTTAGTCTTAATGGAGTATTGTGACTGGCAAAAAGCAGAGGATTGTTTTCGTAGAGCCGTCGCCCTGGAGCCTGGCCAGCCTGCAATCTTCAGTAATTTAGGAACCGTATTGGAGGAGGAATGTAAGCTTGTTGAAGCGGAAGCCGCTTATCGTCAGGCAATTCAATTGAATCCGGATTATCCGGAGGCTCATTACAATTTAGGCACATTTTTAAAAGCTACTCAGAATTTTGAAGAAGCAGAAGAACGGCTGGGCCGGGCTCTTCTGCTGCGGCCCGATTATTTTGAGGCAAACTATTCCTTGGCAACATTGTATTTATTACAGGGAAAGTTTGAAAAAGGCTGGGGGAAATATGACGAATCGCGGCGAAAGAGTGTAAGCTATCGGCGGCTTGCCATACCACATTGGCACGGCGAGGATGTAAGCGGCTGCAGTATTTTACTTTGCTGGGAATATGGCTTCGGTGATACGATTCAGTTTGCCAGATACGCGCCGACAGTAGCAAAACTTGCAGCGAAAACGACTTTATGGGTGCAAAAACCATTGAAGCGCTTACTGGCAGCGGCATATCCCGACTTGCCTGTTTATGCGGGAGACTGTCCACCGCGGGGACAATATGATTATGCCTGTTCCCTTATTAGCCTGCCGGTAGTTTTTAATACCTGTACCAAGACCGTTCCTCGACCGGTTCCCTGCGGGGCGGTTTCAGGGTCTGCGGTTTGGCGCGAAGCTCTAACAAAAATAGATAAAGCGAAGGAATACAGGGTTGGGGTGGTCTGGGCCGGACATCCTAAACATAATAATGACGCAAATCGTTCCATACCATTTCACGTTTTTCGCAGCTTATTTCATGTTGCCGGTGTTTGCTGGGTAAGCCTGCAAGTTGGCGAAAGAGCGGCTGATCTAGCTGAAACAGCAGTCAATATCGTCGATTTGTCAGGAAAAATTACTGATTTCATGGATACGGCAGAATTACTGGATAACCTTGATTTAGTGATTACTGTTGATACGGCGGTAGCGCATTTGGCCGGCTCTATGGGCAAGAAGACATGGGTGTTGTTACCCTTTAACCCTGACTGGCGCTGGCTATTAGAACGGGAGGATACTCCCTGGTATCCGACAGTGAGACTTTTTCGCCAACATAAGCTTGGTGATTGGCAGGAAGTTGTGGAAAGGGTAAAAATTGCTTTACAGAACGAAGTGAGAAAATAGCACTTTGTCTGATTAGCCAATAATATAAAATTCTAAATTATTGCTATTTACATGTAAACAGAAATATGAGATAATGTGATTAATAACATAGGATGTAGTATGTAGTACGTCCTATAGTATAAGGAGGAGTTTTTCATGAAAGTAGCTTTGGTTTATACGGGTACTACACCGGAACTTATTGAACTGGTAGAAAAAGAGGTGCGGCAAGTACTTCCCCCGGATACTGAGATTATCAGCAACCAGGATCCGTCGATTATTGCGGAGGTTAGAGACAACGGGTTTGTTACGCCGCCGCCGGCAGCCAGACTTGTCGGCATGTACATGAAGGCTGTCTGTGACGGTGCAGATGCTATTCTCAATATTTGTTCGTCGGTTGGCGAGGTAGCTGATGCGGCTCAGGATATTGGTAAATATACCGGCATTCCCATTGTGCGTATCGACGAAGACATGTGCCGCGAAGCGGTAAAATTAGGTACACGTATTGGCGTAATGGCTACACTGCCAACGACCCTGGTTCCGACTAAAAACACAATCATGCGGGTAGCACGGGAAATGAACAAGCATGTAGAATTAGTGGATGTGTTGGTTGACGGTGGTTTCGGACTTGATCAGGAACAGTTCAAACAACTGATGACGAAATATGCCAGCGAAATTTGCGATAAAGTGGATGTGATTTTGTTTGCTCAAGGTTCTATGGCCTATTGTGAAGAATATATCCAGCAAAAATGCGGCAAACCGGTTTTGTCAAGTCCGCGGTTTGGCGCGGTAGCACTTAAAGAAGCACTAGTGAAAAAAGGCTTGATGAAATAATTCTTGCGTTCCCGAGGAAATTCCTTACAATAAATTTTATCAATAAAAAAGAGGTGCCGTCTCCAGCCAACAGGCGGGGACGGTTCGGGCCTCCGGTTATAGGGTAAAAGTTTGTATAAAATCAAAAAGGAGCGGGACAAATGATTGAAAAATTAGGAAAAGTCGTAAAATTTATTACAAGGTTTTTCTCTTTATGGATTATTCTGGGCGTTATTGCCGCTTATGTCAATCCCGAACCGTTTAAGCCATTAGCCAAATATGTCGGCTATTGTATTATGGCGGTCATGCTGAGTATGGGACTGACTGTATCGGTGAATGATTTTAAACTGATTTTTTCGCGGCCTAAAGATGTATTCTGGGGTATTGTTTTGCGTTATATGATTATGCCGTTTATTGCCCTGGGATTAACAAAGGTGCTTGATTTGCCGCCGGTTCTGGCAGCGGGACTTATTCTGGTAGGCTGTTGCCCAAGTGGGGTGGCCAGCAATGTTATGACATTTTTGTCTAAAGGGGATACGGCTCTTTCGATTACAGTTTCTACCATCAATACGGTTATTGCTCCCTTTATTACGCCGTTTATGTTCACCTTTTTGGTCGGCTCCATAGTTCCGGTTAACGCCTCGGCAATTTTGCTGGATATACTGAAAATTGTTTTGATCCCTGTATTTTTAGGTGCGGTTATCCGGGCCTATGCCTCTGACTTTGTTGATAAGATTATGCCAATTATTCCTATCGTTTCGGTTATTGCTATTTTTGTTACAACAAGTTCAGGCTTTGCTCTTAGTGCCGGCTCGCTGGCTAATGTTGCAATCATTGCCGTTGTTGCCGTAGTTTTGCATAATCTTCTTGGTCTTACTACCGGCTATTGGGCTGCCCGGGGTGTAGGAATGTCTCATTTCAAAGCTAAAGCGATTTGTTTTGAAATTGGCATGGAAAATGGCGGGTTGGCAATGGCACTGGCTATCGCTCATCTTGCTCCCTTAGCTTTCATACCGGCTGCCATATTTAATTTGGTGCACAATCTTACCGGGCCAACTTTGGCTAGCTACTGGCGTGAAAAAGAAGAAAAGAAAGCCGCTGCCCAAGCAGAGGAAAATACGGTGCAGCCCTAACTGTTCGTAAATGTGTAAATTGTGAAGTGAAAATTTTGATAACTGATAACAATGAAGGGGCTGATTTGTGTGGAGAATATTACGTTAGCATTAGCAAAGAAAATGGGAAATTACGCGGAAGAGCTTGTTGCGAAAGAATATGGCGCAAAACCGTTTAGTGTAGCGGTTTGTGATAAGGACGGATTTTTAATTCTGTTCAACAAGCAGGACGGTGCCAAATTACTGACTATTAAGCTAACACCGAATAAAGCTTATACGGCTGTGCGCATGGGCGTAAGTACGGCTGATTTTTTGGCACGGCTGCAGCGGGAAAACTTAAATATCGCGTATTTTGCCGATGATAAATTTGTGGGAATGCCGGGTGGTGTGCCAATCTATAACAAACAACAACAGATTATTGGGGCGGTTGGTATCGGCGGACTGAAAGAAGATGGCGAAGTGGCTGCCAAAGTAGCGGCTATGGCGGCAGATTTATAAGCGTTTTAGCTGACAGTTGATGTTTTAATTGTCTTGGGCCAACGTATGATGTATACTGATAAAAGCAAAATATCATTAGGAGGCCCAGGATGGCAAAAGAAACCTTTCTAAAAGAAATAGGCGGCAAATCTGTTGTTGAGCAGATTGTTGATAATATTACCAATGCGATTATCAATGGCGAGTTGAAACCAGGCGATAAAATTCCCACAGAAAACGAACTTTGCATGTCGATGGGAGTTGGCAGAAACTCCGTGCGGGAGGCCATTAAAATTTTAGTGGCCTACGGTGTTCTTACGATCAAGCGGGCAGAAGGAACTTTTGTACAACAAGATTATGACAGTAAAATGCTGTACCCGGTTTTATACGGAATTATCTTGCAAAAGGACTCTGCCAATCAAATTGTGGAACTGCGGAAAATTATTGATGTGGGGATACTCCAACTGGCAATCGATAAACTGGATTTGGAATCTTTGCATATAGCGGAACAGGCAATGAAGGAGCTTGAAAAGAAGATTACGGCGGAAAATATCGCAGCAAAAGATATTTTTGAGGCCGATATCGCATTTCATATGGCATTAGTCGAGATTACGCAAAATGCTTTGCTAAAGGGAATCTGTTTTTATGTTGATCAGATTACCAAAAAGTCCAGGATGAAAGCGACCGAAAAATTTATCGACGAAAAGGCAACAGAACGGTTTCTGCTTATGCACAAAGATATGTTGCGTGTTTTAAAAGAACAAAACAGAGATCAGATTAATGAAGTAGTTGAAAAACATTATCAGTATTGGGAACAGGTAAAATTATAACACAGCAGCTTACTAGCTCTGTCAGTATTAGTATCTATAATCTGTTCGGATTTGCTTTGTTTAGTATTTGCAAATAACCATTAAGGGGCATTCACAGTGCTGGTTAATTTTAAGGATATCCTGAATGAAGCTTATAGCAAGCATTATGCCGTAGGCTCATTCAACGGCTATAATTTTGAAACCTTTAAAGGCATCATCGATGCGGGCTGGGAGACGCGGACACCGGTTATTCTGGCTTTTGGCGCCAAATATCTGCCAAACATGTCGTTGGCAACAGCCTATGCCCTGGCTAAAAGCCTGGGAGAAGAGCTGGAAACACCGGTTTGCCTGCATCTGGATCACTGCAGTGACCTAGCTACCGTATTTCGCGCCATACGCACCGGGTTTGGTTCCGTTATGTATGACGGTTCGGCGCTGCCATTCGCAGAAAATATAAAAAATACCAGACTGGTTTGTAAGATTGCGCATGCCTGCGGCATAACGGTGGAAGCCGAACTCGGTTGTTTGGCTTCGGTCAGGGCTAACAGGAAAAGACATTTTAGGCTGCCTGGCTAACGGTATCGCCAAAATAAATGTGAATACCGAAATCTCTGTATATACGATCGATAAGACAACCAGACTTTTAGCCGATAAACAGCCGCATTTCTCGGAACTGTCCTTAAAGCAGGTCGGTTATGCGAAAGACATTGTAAAGAAATATATAACATTTTTTACTCAGCGGTAATTTATATATCGCGCATTAAAGAATATTGCAAAAATCTTTAGCATGTTGTATATAGCCGCAGAGTGTATAGTGGTTTATAGGAGGGAAAAAGATGGATAAAGTAATGATTTCCGTTGCTCCCGTAGCGAGCACGGATAAAAGCATTATTCCGGAAAAAATTGCTGAAGATGTTTTGCATTGCTATCAGGCAGGGGCCGCCATGGTGCATTTGCATGTTCGTGACGCCCAAGGAAACCTGACTACCGATATGAGTCTGCTGGAAGAAACCTTACGGCTGATTCGCAAGGATTCCGATATGATCATTGAAGTATCAACAGGCGGTGTTTCCAATCTGACGATCAAGGAACGCTGTGTTCCTGTATATTCGGAGCTTGTGGAAGCTTGCTCCTTAAATGTCGGTTCCACTAATTTGGGTAAAGCTGTTTACTGCAATCCCATTGACGATGTGGAATACTGTGTCCGTGAGTTGTTGAAGATGAAAAAGACGCCGGAAGTGGAAGTCTTTGAGATCGGCCATACCTTTACCATGCAGGAACTGATGAGCCAATATAACTTTATTAATCCGGTTCTGTTTAGTATTGTTTTGGGGCACAAGGGAGAAGCGCCGGCCACACCGCAAGCCTTGGCCGCTATGATTCAAATGATTCCCGCGGGGGCTCTCTGGGGCATCACCCATGCCAACAGACGTGATTTTTCGATTATTGCCGCTGCAGTGGGTATGGGAGCCAGTACCGTTCGTATTGGTTTTGAAGACAGCAACTATTTGGACGCGAAGACAGTCGTCGATACCAATGCTCCTTTAGTAGAAAAGACTGTTCGGCTGCTTAGGGCCATGGATAAAGAACCGATGAGCCCGGCTGAAGCAAGGCAGCTATTTAATATAGCCAGTAAATGATAGGATGTTGCAATATGAGACCACTACAAAAGCTATGCGCTGATATATTACAGTCATATTCGCCCGATAAACCGCTGCTGACGAGGCAGGAAATGATAACAACTGATAGCATTGCCGGCGGCATTGTTGTAGTGGGCTCTCATACCCAAAAGACAACAAGCCAGGTTGAGCAATTAAAAAGTCTCCCAGGATTACGGTTTATCGAGTTTAATTCGGATTTGGTGCTTGAAGAAGGACGCTTTCAAGCAGAAATAGCCTCAGTAGTGAAACAGGAGGAAGAACTGATAAACCAGGGCAGCACGGTTGTTGTCTATACTAAGCGAAAATTACTGACACTTGAGCATGATTCACCGGCAGAAGCGCTGGCGCGTTCTGTAAAAATATCCGATGCCGTGCAGTCATTGGTTGGCCGGTTAACCGTTACACCGGCATTTGTTGTCGCCAAAGGCGGCATCACGTCAAGCGATATTGGCACCAAGGCCTTACAAGTAAAACGGGCCAATGTGCTCGGTCAGATAAGGCCAGGCGTACCAGTCTGGCAAACCGGTGAAGAAAGTAAATTTCCGCAGATACCCTATGTAATATTTCCTGGAAATGTCGGGGAGCAAAATACACTGAAAGAAGTTGTGGAAATACTGCTCGCTAAATAGTAAACGCAGTACAGGAGGGTAAAACGCATGGAGAAAATTGGATTTATCGGCTTGGGAATTATGGGGAAACCGATGGCTATGCATCTTCTAAAGGCCGGTTATGAGTTAACCGTGTATGATATTAATCCGCAGGCTGTCGCCGCTTTTGTCAAGGCTGGCGCGGGCGGGGCTGCTTCCCCTAGGGAACTTGCCCAAAAAAGTGATATTATCTTTACGATTGTTCCTAAAGCTGAGCATGTTTGGGATGTCGTTGCAGGTGAAACAGGCATTTTACAAGGGGCGGCGGCCGGCACGATTATTATTGATATGAGTTCGATATCACCGGTTGATTCTAGAAAAATTGCTGAAGTGGCAGCAAAAAATAATTGCATCATGTTTGATGCGCCGGTAAGCGGCGGCGAACCTGGTGCGATTAATGCTACACTTGCTTTCATGGTTGGCGGACCGGCAGAATATTTGAATAAAATAGAAAAAATACTTTTGACAATGGGCAAGAGCGTGACCTTAGTCGGCTGTCATGGTAGTGGGTCGGTGGCGAAACTGGCAAACCAGATTATGGTCAATCTCAATATTGCCGCCATGTCGGAAGCATTGGTTTTGGCGCAAAAAGCAGGCGTTGATCCGGCTAAGGTTTTTCAAGCCGTTCGTGACGGTTTGGCCGGTAGTGCCGTGCTGGAAGCAAAAGCCCCCATGGTAGTGAAACGAAATTTTAAGGCCGGTGGCCGGCTGGACATTAATCTGAAGGATATTACCAATGTGCTTGACACCGCCCATACTATCGGGGTACCCTTGCCGCTTACTGCCCAGCTTTTGGAAATTATGCATGCCCTGAAAGCCGACGGTCATCTGGGAGATGATCATGCCGGAATGATTCAATTCTACGAAAAACTAGCCGGAGTGGAAGTCAAAGAAGGCTGCTAGAGATACTTTGTTTCTAATACCGTTACTATGCTTCATCCAAAAACAATAGAAAAGAAAAAACGCCATACTGAAAATATGAATTACCCCGAGCACATCCATGCTCAGGGTAATTTTTTGGTTGCTAAATCTTTTTATGACAGTTCAATCAACACGACTCAGTTACCGGTATGACTATTTTTGTCAGCAGCTCGCTCTCAAGAAGGTATATAATAAGATTTTTAATTGTAATAAGCAATGCCAATGGCGGTACACGCAGGTTATGTCCTTTATCCGTAAACCAAAATTTTCTAAATGACACATAATTGCTGTTGTCTCTTACAATACTATATAACAAAATAACCCAAAGATGGGAAGATAGCGGTGAAAAGGAATTTTTATCCTTGTACACAAACATTAAAAAAACTTTCGGTTCATTTGCCGAAGACGTCCCTTGGCAATGTTCAGAGGAAGTTAGCCGAACTTAAGCGACTAACCTCCGCAAGCAATACGATTATGGAAGATTTGAACCAAGTTACGCAAAAACTTATGGAAGCAAAACCGCTTGAAAAGTCGGCAGGACTAATGATCAATCAGTCTGTTTATATCAATCGTCAAGTACTGAAGCTTTTACTGGGTAATTGTATTGATATAAGTTTTCGAGAATTTGTTATTGGCAAAGGGCAAACACCGGCGATGCTCATTTTTATTGACGGGCTTGTTAATAAAGACATCATAAACGGGCAAATTATGAAATCGCTGATTAAGGTTCAATATTCCCCCGTGATTAGCGCAAACACTGATTCGCCTATTGAATTAATAAAAAAGGCTTACCTCGAGGCCGTCGAGGTTAGTGAAGTTACAACTATGGGGGAAATTGTCAGCGCAGTATTGGCCGGCGATACGGTTTTACTGATAGATGAAGCCGTTAAAGGTATTCGCATTGTCACTAAAGGCTGGAAGGGGCGGGATGTTACCGAACCGATTACGGAAAGTGTTGTCAGAGGCCCCCGGGAAGGGTTTACGGAAACCATTCGGACCAACACGGCTCTGCTTAGGCGGAGAATCAAATCCCCGCAGCTTCGTTTGGAAAAGTATCATGTTGGCCGTATTACGCAAACCGAAATAAACCTTGCCTATTTGTCAGGAACAGTTGATACCGGGGTTTTGGCAGAAGTGCGTAAAAGGATCGCAAGAATTGATGTTGATTCGATTCTTGAGAGTGCTTACATTGAAGAATTAATTGAAGATACGCCCTATACATTTTTTCCGCAAATAGAGCATAGTGAAAGGCCTGATAAAGTAGCGGCCGCCATTTTGGAGGGCCGGATAGGAATTTTTATTGATGGCACTCCTTTTGTATTAATTGTACCAACCATTATGGCTCAGTTCTGGCAGTCCAGCGAAGACTACTACGAGCGTTATCCTGTGACCTGGCTGGTTCGTTTAGTCCGGTTTGGATTTAGTACCATTGCTTTGTTGCTGCCGGGAATTTATGTGGCGGTTGCCACTTATCATCAGGAGATGTTTCCCACTGCTTTGCTTATTAGTATTGCCGGAGCTCACGAAGGAGTACCTTTTCCTATCTATGTGGAAGCCTTATTGATGGAACTTACTTTTGAGACCTTGCGGGAGGCAGGGGTACGACTACCGCAACCAGTAGGCCAAGCTGTCAGTATTGTTGGTGGTTTGGTTATTGGTGAGGCCGCTGTACGGGCCGGAATCGTTTCACCGGCGACCATTATTGTTGTTTCTCTTACCGGCATCTCTTCTTTTGCTCTCCCGTCTTATAATTTTTCCTGGAGTCTGCGTATCCTTCGCTTTATTTTTGGTTTTCTGGGTTTTATTTCCGGATTATATGGAATGATGCTGGGGATGCTGGTATTACTTATTCATATTATTTCTTTACGCTCTTTTGGAGTGCCATATTTTTCGCCGTTCGCTCCCTTTAAACTGCAAGACATGAAAGATACAATGATTAGGCTGCCCTGGTGGGCAATGACAGAGCGGCCTGCGTCCATTCCAACTAATAACCGGCAAAGACAGAAGTTCTTACTGAAACCGCGGATACCTGACAATGGCAATCAGTAGAAACAAGTCCATGAAAAATAAATTTGTTATGATATTCATTGTTTTATTGTTATTACCTGGCTTTATCGGCGGGTGCGGGGATATGCACAACGTAGACGAACTGGCAATTGTTCTTGGTACCGGGATTGACAGGATAGAGGGAGACGAACCCATTCTCCTGACAGTTCAAGTCGTTAATACTGCTGCTGCCAAAGGACCTGGCGCTGAAGGCGGCGGTCAAGAAGTACAGTTTATCACGTTGACAAGCCAAGGCAAAACCATGCTGGATGCGGTACAAAATCTTGCCAAAATATCTCCCCGTAAATTACTTTTTTCTCATAATAAAATAGTGGTGTTAGGTAAAGATTTTGCCGAGTCGGATATATCGGAAGCAATGGACTTCCTGCAACGCAGCCGGGAGTTCCGCTTAACCAACTTAATCCTAGTAGCGGAACGGACAGCTAAAGAAATTTTGGAAACCAGGTTGGATATCGCCAAGCTGCCGGCGCTGGGATTACATGCTATGCTTGTTTCCAAAGATCAGACTTTTATTTATCCGGTTAATATCAACGATTTTCTACTAAATTTAAAAACAGACATTGGGGTAAGTTATGCACCAATAGTTCGTTTACAGGATCTAACCGGAGAAAACAAAGCAAAATTAGAAATGAAAGACTCTCCCAAAATTAATTTGCATGAAATGGCGATTTTTAAAGATAACCGTCTTGTGGGGACATTGAACGATCAGGAAGCAAAAGGATTGCTCTGGTTAATTAATAAACTAAAAAAAGATACAGTAATTATTCCTTATCCGGAAGGTAACACACAGTTTTCCCTGATTATTTCTAAAGGCGACAGCAAAATCATTCCGCATATAACAGATAAAACGATAACATTGGAAATCATTTGTACAGGCGAGGCCGAACTGCGCGAAGCCGATTATCTTAGCGATCAAATAAAGGACTTGCGGTTATATAAGCAACTTGAGCAAGAGGCCGAAAAACTATTGCAAGCGAAGGTAGAGCAAACAATTGCCAAGGCACAAAGCGATTTAAAAACCGATTTTATCGGTTTTGGCAACCAAATCCATAATGCGAATCCCAACGAATGGCATCAAATCAAAGCTTACTGGGATCAATATTTTCCTGAAATAAATTATACGGTAACTTTTCGCATAACAATAAATAAAGCGGGAATTATTAAAGGATCGGCAACATCTAAGAAACCATGAGGAATATGGGGTATGATCATTCTATTGGTGGCTTCCGGTATCCTAATCATGCTCTATGAAGGGATACCGTTACTGAAAAATAGGCTCTGGCGGGAATTGGTTACTGTAGGTATACTGATCGCATCTGCTGTTTTTCTGGGAATTGCGGAAATGCTGGGAGTGACGACGCCAATTCCCTGGTTAGAGCAACTGGTTGGTCCGCTTGGGCAGACAATTTTTAAGTAATATCGGTAAAGAAGGGAAAGGTATGCAGGAAAAAGGCGTGATCAATACCAACCAGTTCGTGTGGATGCTGTTCACGATTATTACCTCATTTACTGCAGTTGAGATACCTGCATTGCTAATTGTGCAGGCTGGACGCGATGCCTGGTTAGCCGTAATTGGCGGCTGGGTTCTGGATATTTTGCTGGCCATCGTGTATGCGTATATGGGGCTGCGGTTTCCCGGACAGAATTTTGTGCAGTATAGTATTGCTATTTTGGGAAAGCACGCAGGGAGAATGGTGGGATTTGTTTTCCCTATCTTTTTTTTGGTGGCTTGTATGTTTTTGATGCGCGGGTTCAGTCAACTTGTTAGTACCTTCTTTTTCCCCGCAGCTTCTTTAATGGCAATCTTATTTCCCGCATTATTTGTTGCCGCTTACGCAGCCCGCCAGGGAATTGAGGTAATCGGGCGGGTTGCTGAAATCCTGGGGCCTTCCTACCTGCTGAGTATTATTGTTATCGGGTTGTTAGTTAGTCCCTTTGTGGAATTTGAACGGCTTACACCGCAGTTTGATGAGGGCGTTTACCCTTTTCTTATTGGTTCGCCTTTCATTTTGTCATTTTATGGACTGTGCATCATGATGGCTATGTTCATTCCTCATTGCAACCGTCCGCAAAACGGATTTCTGGCCAAATTTATTGCTGTCAGTCTGGGGGCTTTTTTTGTTGCGGTTATTGTCATCTTAGCTGTCGCTATTTTTGGTTATGAGCAAGCCGCTAATATCCGTTCTCCCGGCCTGGAATTAACCAGGATGATTTCTTATGGCAACTATTTAGATCGCTTGGAAATCATTTGGATGCTGCTTGTTACCGGCGCTGGCATTATTGTTTCCGCGAATTTGCTCTGGGCTTTTAGTTTGGGCATGGCACAGATAGTGGGTTTAAGCACGTATAAACCGCTGGTATACCCTGCCGCCTTACTTGTCGGGGTATTGGCAATTACTTCATTTAAAAGTACAATGGAGCAACTACGTTTTGCGGAATATACTTTTCCCATTTTTGGCCTATTTGTAGAAGGGGGAGTGGAAATATTTTTGTTTATAGCGGCGCTAGTACTGAAAAAACGGGGTCACCCGCCCAAAATGAGAAGGATGTGTTTTCATGGAAAAAATCAGTTATCATAATGTTTGGGCAGTTGCTATCGGCGCCTGTATACTTTTGAGCGGTTGTTTGATTGCGTATTTTGCTCAAAAATACCTATTTGCCGGCTATCGCGGACAGGTATATCTTCCCCTGGTAAAACAACAAAAACAGTAACCTGGCCCGCGAATTTGCGATAAGGCAAAATTTCTACCTACCTAGTGGGTAGTTTTTTTTTTGCAAAATTTTAAGATATTTTTCCAATCTGGCAGGAATTTTTCAATTGTCTGGCCAATAATTGTATTAATGAATTAATACAATAGGATAATTTAAAGCAAAATTGCTTTTGCATACTTTATAGAAGAGACAATACGCTGTTCTACCATCTTACTAATTGTTAAAGGGGGGGAAGTCATGTTGCCGGCAATAGATCCTAAGAGCGGCGTACCCTTATACATACAGTTGCAAGAAGAAATCAAAGCATTAATTGTTAAAGGCGCTTATCCACCAGGGGAGCAATTGCCAACAGTGAGGCAGTTGGCGGTTGACCTTCGCATTAATAGTAATACGGTTGCCCGTGCTTATTCGGAACTAGAAAGAGAAGGGATTATTTCCACACATCAAGGCAGAGGAACCTTTGTCTGTGGCTTGCCGGAAATTGTTAAATCGGAGGTGAAAGAACAACAGCTTGACGGGCTGTTGGAACGGCTGCTCGCAGACGCCTATGTATTGGGATACCAAGCCCAGGAAGTGCTTAGCCGCTTGGAACAAAAAATTAAGCGGATTAGTGAATAAAGATAGGAGGAATTGCATGAAAAAGGATACTGAACGGTCGCAAATGATTAAAGCCGTTAGAAGAGAGCGGAAACCCGGACGTAACGCCTTGCCCTTAACTCTTTTTTTAGTCATTGTACTCATTGCGGCAACGTATGGCTTGATGCAGGAGAACAATTGGATAATTGCCAGTGGTTTTATTCTGGCCTTCCTGGTATCACAATCCGTCAAAGTTGCTCAGCAATGGGAAAAAGCAGTTGTGTTAAGGCTGGGAAAATTTCATAGCCTGGCGGGACCCGGATTATTCTTTATCATTCCTATTATTGACACCACGCCGTTCTGGATTGATCAGCGGATTATCGCTACATCCTTCAATGCCGAACAAACCTTAACGAAAGACAATGTACCTGTTGATGTCGATGCGGTGCTGTTTTGGATGGTTTGGGATGCGGAAAAGGCGGCACTGGAAGTTGAGGACTACCGGGAAGCTGTATCCTGGGCGGCACAGACTGCCCTTAGGGATGTAATTGGCAGAACAATGCTGTCGGAAATGCTGGCAGGCAGAGAAAATATCGACAGCGAGCTCCAGGAAATGATTGATAAACGGACAGTGCCCTGGGGCGTTGCTGTTCAATCAGTGGAAATTAGGGATGTAATTATTCCGGAAGGACTGCAAGATGCAATGTCAAGGGAAGCGCAAGCTGACCGGGAACGCAAAGCGCGAATCATTCTCGGGTCCGCCGAGCAGGAAATTGCCGCCAGTTTTGTTGAGGCTGCCAACATTTACGGGGACAGCGCAATCGCTCTGCAACTTAGGTCGTTGAATGTTTTGTATGAAAGCCTGAAAAAGCAAGGCGGCCTGGTGGTTGTCCCCAGTCAAATGGCTGATGCGACTGGCTTGGGCGCTTGTTTGGGTATCCAGTCACAATTAGCCCGCAAGCCAGAAGATAATAAGGTTGAAGAGTAACAAAAGGGAGGAAGGTTGCAAATGGGCAGAAAATTTACAAGGCGAACTTTTTTGAAGCTATCTGGGGCTACCGCGGCAGCATTTGCCGTTTCCGGTTCAGTGAGCAGGCTGGTTTCTGAAGCTTCAACTGAATCGCAGGCGGGAAGCAGTGAATTGGTCCGCAGTTTTTGTGAGATGTGTACATCACGTTGCCCGATACAGGCAAAAGTGGAAAATGGAAAACTTACGTATATTGCGGGGAATCCTGACTGGGCCGCTACGGGAGGGACAGTATGCGCCCGTGGCGGAGCTGCGGTCTCCCAACTATATGATCCGGAACGGGTAAAAAAACCGCTTATCCGTTCCGGCGAACGCGGGGAAGGCAAGTGGAAAGAGGTATCCTGGGATGAAGCGTATGCTTATATAGCTGAAAAAATGCAGGATATTAAGAATAAGTATGGCGCTGAAAGTATGGCCTTCGCCGCGCGGGGGGGCACGCATAAAGCTTATATGGATACCCTGGCCAAAGCCTACGGCTCGCCGAACACCTTTACCCACGAGTCTACCTGCCCGATTGCCCGGACGGTAGCCAAGGAAGCCACTTTTGGCACAGGGGCGCTGTCGCTTGATTACGGCAATGCCAAGTACATACTGTCACTGGGCCGAAGCTTCTTCGAAGGGATTAATGTCTCCCAGGTGCGGGGTGTGGCCAAAGCTATGGCCAATGGCGGCAAGCTGGTTTCCGTGGACCCCCGGTTTTCTGTCACGGCCGCAAAAGCCGATGAATGGTATGCGATTAAGCCGGGAACAGATCTGGCACTGGTGCTGGCGCTTATCCATGTACTGATTCGCGATAATCTGTATGATCAAGAGTTTGTCGAAAAATATACCGAAGGGTTTGCGGCGGTCAGGGATTCTGTTGCCGCAGCCACGCCGGCCTGGGCTGCTCAGGAAACCGGTATCGCGGAAAAAGACATCGAACACATTGCCAAAGATATGGCGGCGGCTAAGCCCCGGGCCATGATTGACTGGGGCTGGCGTACCGCCTTTTCACCGGAAGAATTTGAACTCCGGCGCGCTTCGATTATTGTCACACTATTGTTGGGAAGCTTTGAAGTGCCGGGCGGGATGTATTTTGACAAATCCGCGTCCCTGATCAACGGTCTTGCCGGTAAAAATGTAGTCCCCGTGCTAGGTGCGCCGAAACTTCCGCCTTATCCCAAACCGTCCAGGCCCAGAGTGGATGGGGCACAGGTAAAAGGTCAGCCCCATTATATGGTTCCCGCCAGTGACGGGGTTGTGCAGGCAATTCCGGAAGCCGTTCTTACCGGGCAGCCTTACCCGATCAAAGGCTGGTTTGTCTTACGCTATAATCCGGTTATCAGTCAGTCCAATACCAACCGGGTGATTGAGGCTTTGAAAAAACTGGATTTGCTGGTTGTCTGTGATATTTATCTGTCAGATACCGCCTGGTTTGCGGATGTGGTTCTGCCGGAAAGCAGTTTTTTGGAACGCGATGAAGGTTTTAACAATGCCGGTGGCAGCACGCCGGCCTATACTCTCCGGCAGCAGGTGGTGAACCCGGTATATGACACCAAACCCCACTGGCAAATCTTCAAAGACTTAGGAGAGCGGCTGGGCTTGGGGCAGTACTTCCCCTGGAGGGATATAGAGGAGATGCGGGCCATCCAACTGGGGGGACGCCAGGATTTACTCAAAACGGCAAAAGAAAAAGGGTTTGTTAATTTTGGCCTTAAGCCGCTCTTTCTGCGGGATAAAAATTCGGTTGCCCAATTTGTAGCCAAGTATCCGGAAGCTATGAGCAAGGTCAATGAGCAGGGCATCATTGACGGACCGCTGGTTAATTTAAAGACCCCCAGCAAAAAGATGGAACTGTTTTCCCATGAAGCGGAGGAATTGTTTGGCAGAGGGGTCCCTGTTTACCGTCCGGTTAAGTTGAAAGAAGATAATGAATTATACTTTATCCAGGGCAAGGCGGCTATTCATACCAATGCGCATACGCATGACGTTCCCTGGCTGCACGCGTTAATGCCGCTAAACCGGTTGTGGATTCATCCGGACACAGCCAAGCAAATGAATCTACAGGCAGGCGACGCGGTGGAAGTTACCGCCCAGTCCGGCAAACAACCAGCGACTGTGCTTATCAGTAAAGGCATAAGGCCGGACACGGTATTTACCTATTTCGGTTTTGGCCGGTTGTCACCAGGCTTAAAACGGGCCTACAAGCAAGGCACTAATGCCAACATGCTGCTGCCGACGGGGATGGCGCCCGTTTGCGGCGCGGCGCTGCATACGGCCGGAGTGGCAATCAGAAAGATATAGGGAGGGAGTCTCGTTATGGCAGATAAACGTTATGGTATGCTTTTTGACAGTAATCGGTGCATTGGTTGTCAGTCCTGCTCGGTAGCCTGCCGGGCTGAAAATAAAGTTCCGGACGATGTATACCGGCTGCAGGTTCGTATTGAAGGGCCAAAGGGTGAATATCCTCAGCTTGTCATGGATTTTGAACGTCATTCTTGTGTTATGTGCGAAAATGCCCCGTGTGTGTCGGTTTGTCCGACTGGTGCGTCATATGTAAACCAAGATGGCGTTAACATGGTTGATTCGCAAAAATGTGTTGGCTGCAAATATTGTATTAATGCCTGCCCTTATCAAGCCAGGTTTATTAACCCGGTGACCGGCGCTGCCGATAAATGTACATTTTGTTATGAAAATAGGGTTCAAAAAGGGGAGAAGCCGGCCTGTGCCTCTATTTGTCCGACCGGCGCGCTGATTTTTGGCGATCTTAATGATCCGAACAGTGAAATCCGGCAGGCTTTGCGGCAAAACACAGTAAAGCCCAAAGAGCATTTAGGAACAAACCCGAAGCTATACATTGTTCCTAATAAACGCGGAGGTGAAAGATAATGGATCAATTGTGGGGATCGATGGCTCAATATCATACGGTACAGTGGGAATGGCCGGTTGCGCTCTATCTCTTTTTAGCCGGGCTGAGTGCCGGTGCCTTGATAGCGGCTTTACTAGTCAAGTGGAAAGACGGCATGGGTGGCAGCCATGACGGTCTGGTAAAAGCCGGTGCGTTGTTGGCTCCGATTACGATTATGATCGGGCAGGGCCTGCTCATTGTCGACTTAAGCAAGCCTCTGTCTTTCTGGCTGCTGATGCTGCACTATCAATTACACTCGATTATGTCCATTGGTGTCATCTTGCTGATGATTTATTCGGGTTTATCCACGCTGTTTGCCGTTATTGTTTATAAGGATTGGCTGGCTGATTGCGAATGGACAGAATGGTTGTGTAAGCCGCTAATGCCGCTGATTGAATGGTTTGAAAACCGTGGGGCATGGTTAGAATGGCTAATGGGCCTGATGGCGATTGCGATCGCTGTTTATACCGGATTTTTACTTTCGGCGTTGGGGGCCAAACCATTGCTTAATGTTCCTTTATTGCCGCTGTTATTCCTCATTTCCGGCTTGTCGGCCGGTGTGGGGGCGAGTATTGCCCTTGGGGTGACCTTATTCGATGAATCGGTGGCAGAAGTCAATTTGCATTATCTGCTATCGCTGGATACTAAATTGCTGCCGGTAGAATTGTTTGTCTTGTTTATTATGTTTAGCGGGCTTCTCAATATGGGCGGCCAGTATGCCGTGGTTGCCAGGCAGGCTATCAGCACCGGAGTTTGGGCCAGCGTCTTCTGGGTTGGTGTTGTTGGAATCGGGTTAATTTTACCCATTATTGTTTCGCTTACTTCCCTGCATGGGAAGAGAATGGCAGTGAGCCATTCGGCCGGTTTGACAGCAGGAGGCGCCGGTTTTTCGGAAGTACGGACAGCGATACCCCAAGGGACACTGCTGATCAACTGCACGTTAGTATTGTTAGGCAGCGCGCTGTTACGGCTGTACATCGTGTATGCGGGTCAAATTTTTATCTGATTTTTGCATAAAAGAAGTTTGCAGGTGCAGGCAGTCTGGCGTTTGATTTCCGTTTATGCCAACAACCCATCCGCCTGCAAACTTCTTTAGTACGTTGTATATAACAACGTACCTCTAAAATTCTAATATGTCAAGTTCCTGCAAAATATTCCAAAACTTTGCAGGAACTTTGTATTTTTACGGTAAATATATTTAGTATGCTTAGTAGCATTTGGTAGAAATATGTAAAAATTGTTCGTTTTTGAAGAATGGAAATTATTTTCTAGTTGGAGTGATTTACTCTGTTAATTAATTTATCAGAATAAACATTATTGTAACAATAATGTTTAAAATTTTTAAATTGAAGTAAATACCCTATTGTAAGATAAACTAGTAGTGTACGTTATGATTTATTACGAGGAGTTATTCGCATGAAAAAGTACTATACTATTGGGGAAACAGCGAAATTGCTCGGTGTGACTACGCAAACGCTACGTCATTATGAAAAAATCGGCATTCTTGAACCTACGCATACATCGGTTGAAACCGGATACCGGTATTACGAATTTAATCAGTTTCATATCATTGACCGCATAAAATATTTGCAATATTTAGGGTTATCGCTATCCGAAATTGGCGTTATCATGAAAAAGGGAACGGTTGACGGCCTGCTGCCGGCGCTGGAACAGCAGTGGCAGCAGGCCAATCAGGCGTTAGAAGCCATTCGGGCGAGAATTAAAGATATTGAATGGTATATTGACTACTTTACTTATTTGAGCAAAATGGATGTAGCAAAAGTGCTCTATCGCATGCATATGGAAACAAGGCATTTGATTTATGTTCCCTGTTACGAGCATGATGAGCTGGCGGATATGGAAATCCGACTGGCTAAAACGCGTAGCCGGGCTGAATTGCAACCGTTGTCTTATCGGCGTCAATATGGGTATGAATTAACTACAGCGGGCCTGTTTCAGAGTAAATTTGAACCTAAAACATATTTTATTTACATCAAAAATAGACCCCAGTTCTTTACACCCTACTATAAAGAGCTTCCTGCCGGAGAGTATTTGTGTTTTCGTACCAAATTGCTGCAGGAAAAGTGGGATACGACAATTTTAAAGAAATATTTTGATTCTCTTCCTAAGCCGTCTACTATTGTTGCGTTAGAGTTTGAGGATAATCTGGTTGAATATATGAATGCGGATTATGAAGTGCAAATGCTGCTGCAGTAAGTAATTTGTTTTGTGAAACGCTGCTGAAAAATAAGAAAAGATGTGTATTCTGAGAAATGACAGAATACACATCTTTTTTTTTATGGAGTTTCATGGTTGATTATTCTGCTTTGTCAGATAAATTTTCTTGACATGTATCTAAGGATAAGGTTTACCATGGGCACATAGTCCACTTAAACCTATTGGGAGGAGATATTAATGATGTCCAATGAGTTAACCAGAGCAACGCATATTTTATATACGGGAGGTGAGTCTAAGCTGCCGATTGAACGGCCGGAAACTCCGCCTATTTATCATTCAACAGCGAACATTATCCGGGATATGGATGATTATGATTTTGCCAGTAACGGCGGTAAATATTACTATTGCCGAACCGCGAATCCGAATCGGGATGGGGTGGCTGAAGCTGTATCCTATTTAGAAAAAGGCGAACAATCGCTTGTTTGCTCTTCGGGGATGGCAGCCATTTCTACTGCCGTCTTATCGCTAATCAAGGCAGGCGATCACATTGTTGCCAGCCGCTCGATTTATGGAGAAACAATAGAGCTGTTTGATAATATTTTAAAAAAACTTAATGTGGAAGTCACTTATAGTGATTTTACAAATATTGATAGTGTTCGCGAGTCTTTAAAACCTAATACAAAGATATTGTATACGGAAATTATCGCCAATCCACTCATTGAAGTCGTAGATATCGACGCTTTATCTGAATTAGCTCACGGCATAGGAGCGCTTGTGCTGGTTGATAGTACCTTTACTACGCCATTGGCAATTCGCCCACTAGAGCATGGGGCAGATATTGTTATCCATAGTTTGACGAAATATTTTGGCGGCCATAGTGATATCACGGCTGGTTCAATTACTGGTTCAAAAAAATTAATGAAAAAAATATATTCAGACTTTTTGCTTTTAGGCGGCTGCCTTGATCCCAATAGTGCCTGGCTGATGCTGCGCAGCATTCGAACCATGGAGATGCGGGTCACGAAACAGTTTGAGAACGCAAGAAAGATTGCTGAAGCCTTGCAAGCAGATCCGCATGTGCGGTATGTAAATTACCCGACTTTACCCAATCATCCGCAGCGTGAACTGGCAGCAAAGCTTATGCCGAACGGCTGTGGAGCCATGCTTAGTTTTCGTGTAGAAGATGATAGAAATAAAGTGAATGCATTTATGCACAAGTTGAAATTAGTAAAATATCTTGGCACCTTAGGCGGTTATCGTACGACTATCGCCCATCCGGCTACCGCGTTTCGGAACGAGTTTACTCCGCAAAAGCTTAAAGAGATGGGAATGGAAGAAGGACTTATTCGCATTTCTGCCGGCGCAGAGGCGGTTGAAGATTTAATTGCTGATTTTAAACAAGCGTTAACGGTATTTGAGAACGTGTAATTTGGGAGGGGGCTTATTTATGCTAAAAAATATTAATGTGCCAATAGCATTGCTTGCTGTAGGTTTATTGATTGCTATGGTTATTCCCATGGTGCTATGTCCGGATGGAAGTGCTGCGGTTATTAATATCTTTTACTCTGTCATGACCTTGAATTTGCCGTGGCTTTTCTTGCTGATTGCCTTTCTTAGTGCGGTGTTTGCCGTGTTTATTATGTTCTCCAAATACGGAGACATTCGACTGGGCGGTTCTGATGCCAAACCTCATTACAAATTCTTTACCTGGGCAGCTATGAATATGTGTTCGGCAGCAGGAGCGGGAATTCTGATTTTTGGCATGGTCGAGTGGATGTATTATGTTAAAACTCCACCTTTTGGCGTTGTTCCTATGTCGGTGCAAGCTTATGAATACGCTTCCGCTTATGGAATGTTCCATTGGGGATTTTCCGCTTGGGCTATTTATTTGCCTGCGTCGCTGGCGTTGGGTTATATTTTTTGGAACAAACAGGTAGATTCTTTGAACTTATCGGATCTTTGTAAAACTGTTTTGAAAGGGGACAGCCTGCCGGTCCGGATTGTACGAACCTGCATCGACGGGATCGTTGCTTTCGGTTATATTGGGGGCCTGGTTTGTACGGTAGGTTTGGGCACCTCTATTCTGGCCGAATTAGCCGGGTATTTGCTAAATATGCCGGTTACTTTTGAGCTGCGCATAACCGTTATTCTTGTATTTTGCCTGTTCTTTATCCTATCTACCTCCAAAAGTATTGCTAAAGGAATTGGCATTATTAGTGACTTTAATGTTAAACTGGCGATTGCCTTTTTCCTGTTCGTTTTCTTGGCAGGACCCAAATCCTTTATTTTAAACAATTTTGTGATGGCGATTGGAACCAACATTCGTGAGTTTGTTCATATGAGCTTTAATACCGATTCGATTGCGCAAACCGGATTCATTCAAGAGTGGACGGTTTTTTATTGGGCTTGGTATGTGGGTTGTACCATTTCTGATGGCTTGTGGCTGGCTCGTGTTTCTTACGGGCGTACTTTCCGCGAAATTGCTGTTGTACGGTGTATTTGGACATCGCTGGCTTGCTGGTTGGCGTTTGCTGTGCTTGGAAACTATGGAATGAGCTTAGAGCTCACCGGAACGCTCAATTTATCGCAATTAGTAATTGATAGCGGCAATAATGCAGCGGTATTGGCTATTTTGAAAACATTACCTTTTTCTGGCGCAGCCATTGCTGTGTACATGGCAGTGGTGTTTATTACCTTAGCGTGTGGAGCTACGGCAGCATCTACGGTCGTATCGATTCTTACATCTAAAAATCTGAAAAATGACGAAGAACCCCATAAATGGTATAAAGTATTTTGGGCATTTCTTGTTTTACTGCTGCCAGTCAGTATCTTATTTTTGGAACATATGGTGCCGGGGTTAAATGTTTTAAAAACAATACAATCTGTTACGTCGGTTTTTGCCATTCCAATGCTGTTCGTTATAGCATTACTTCTTTTGTCATTTTACAAGATTTTAAAGAAAGATATTGAGAATCGAAATATCTCTGTTGACAAGAACAAGCAGTTTAAGTGGAATTAGGAGCAGGTAATTTGATTTGGGAGAAACCGCCTTGATACTATATTTTAAGACAAAGACAGGTTATGTTAGTATACTTGAAATGAGAGAGAGGAATTTATTATGACCAGAAAAATGAAAACCATGGACGGAAACACAGCCGCGGCCTATATATCATACGCCTTTACCGATGTGGCAGCAATTTTTCCGATTACACCGTCCTCTAATATGGCGGAAAGTGTGGATGAATGGGCGTCGCAAGGCAAAAAAAATCTATTTGGGCAAACGGTGGAAGTTGTAGAAATGCAGTCAGAGGGCGGCGCCGCCGGAGCGGTTCACGGTTCCTTGCTGGCCGGAGCGCTAACTACTACCTATACAGCCTCACAGGGGCTGTTGCTGATGATTCCCAATATGTATAAAATTGCCGGTGAACTGTTACCGGGGGTATTCCATGTCAGCGCGAGAATCGTGGGCGCCAATGCCATCAGTATTTTTGGCGATCATTCCGACGTTATGGCAACAAGACAAACCGGTTTTGCCTTGCTGGCGGAAAGCAGTGTCCAGCAGGTCATGGACTTGACGGCGGTAGCGCATTTGTCAGCCATTAAAGGCCGGGTGCCGTTTCTCAATTTCTTTGACGGGTTTAGAACCTCGCACGAAGTGCAAAAAATTGAAGTGCTGGAATATGAAGAATTGGATAAACTGCTGGACCGGGAAGCTGTCGATGTCTTTAGAAAACGGGCGCTTAACCCCGACCATCCGTTGACCAAAGGCACTGTGCAGGGCATAGACGTCCATTTTCAGCAACGGGAAGTAGCGAACCGTTTTCATCAGGAACTGCCGGCAATCGTCGAAGGCTATATGGCTGAAATCAGCAAACTGACCGGCCGGGAATACCATCTGTTCAACTATCATGGCGCCCCGGATGCAACGCGCATGATTATTGCCATGGGCTCGATGTGTGAGACCATTGAAGAAGTAGTCGATTACCTCAATGCCAGGGGCGAAAAAGTAGGCTTGCTGACCGTACATCTCTATCGGCCATTCTCCTTGGAACACTTCTTTACATACATCCCCACTACAGTACAAAAAATTGCCGTCCTGGACAGAACCAAAGAAATGGGATCGCTGGCGGAACCCCTGTACCTGGACGTCAAAAACGCCTTCTACGGCAAAGAGTGGCAGCCGGTTATTGTCGGCGGACGCTGCGGTGTTGGCGGTAAAGATGTCATTCCCAGCCATATTCACGGTGTTTTTGAAAATCTGAAAGCCGACAAGCCCCAAGACAACTTTACGGTCGGCATAATCGACGATGTAAACCATACCTCGCTGCCCTTCGGCGAAGATATTGATACCACGGCCGCCGGCACCAAAGCCTGCAAATTCTGGGGAATTGGCTCAGATGGAACCGTAGGCGCCAACAAAAATGCTGTTAAGATCATTGGCGATCACACCGACATGTATGCCCAGGCCTATTTTGCCTATGATGCCAAAAAGTCCGGCGGTGTAACCATTTCCCATTTGCGGTTTGGGAAAAAACCGATCAAATCGCCGTATCTCATTCATAAAGCCGATTTTATTGCCTGCCATAATCAGTCCTATGTTCATAACTACAATGTGCTGGAAGGCTTGAAGCCAGGCGGCAGTTTCCTGCTGAACTGCCGCTGGAGTGAAGCTGAGCTGGAACAAAATCTGCCATCAGCCATGAAAAAGTATCTTGCCGGCAACCAGATTCAGATGTACATGGTTGATGCTGTAAAAATCGCTCAGGAAATTGGTCTTGGCGGCAGAATCAACATGATTATGCAAGCGGCTTTTTTCAAGATTGCCGGGATCATTCCGGAAGAAGAGGCCGTACAGTACCTAAAAGACGCGATTCAAAAATCCTATGGCAAAAAAGGCGAAAAAGTCGTTGTCATGAACAATGCCGCCGTAGACCAGGGGATCAACGCCATTGTAAAAGTCAATATTCCCGCCTCTTGGCAAACAGCGCAGGATACTGCCACCAGCAGTAAAGAAGTCCCACCCTTTATCAAAAATGTCTTGATTCCGATGAACAGGCAAGAAGGCGATAAACTGCCGGTCAGTGCCTTCCTTGGTTTGGAAGACGGCTCATACCCCCTGGGAACCGCAGCCTATGAAAAGCGCGGCGTTGCGATTGATGTGCCGGAGTGGCAGGCTGACCAATGCATCCAATGTAACCAATGCGCCTATATCTGCCCGCATGCAGCGATCAGGCCGGTATTGCTGAGCGAGAAAGAAAAGCAGCAGGCTCCCGCCGGTTTTCAGGCAAAACCCTGCAATGGCCAGAAAGAGTTGTACTTTGCGCTGTCCGTTTCTCCTTACGATTGCACCGGCTGCGGCAACTGTGCCCAAGTGTGTCCGGCAAAAGAAAAGGCGCTTACCATGAAACCGCTGGCAACCCAGCTGCCGCAAGCTCCGCTGTGGGATTATGCACTGACCATGGCGCCGAAAGCCAATCCACTGAATCCGTTCACCGTAAAAGGCAGCCAGTTTGAACAGCCGCTCTTAGAATTCTCCGGTGCCTGTGCCGGTTGCGGCGAAACACCCTATGCCAAACTAGTGACCCAGCTATTCGGCGACCGGATGATGGTAGCCAATGCCACCGGCTGCTCCTCCGTTTGGTCCGGCAGTGTCCCCGCCATGCCCTATACCACCAACCATCGTGGTCATGGACCGGCCTGGGGGAACTCCTTATTTGAAGATAATGCCGAATTTGGCTTGGGCATGATGATGGCCGGCAA
>NZ_FNAM01000006.1 GCF_900101845.1 Sporomusa acidovorans
GTAAAAAGTATTATGGGGAGTGTTTTCATAAAAAAAGTCCTAGAAAAGGCATTTTCAGGCGATACTCCCCATAATCTAGGACTCCACATAATGCCGTTTATGTTGAGCTCCCCATAAGAGGCATACGCACGCCAGCCATTTATTAGCTAGTGGTGAAGACATTAGCTTTGTATCGCGGCGATTAGGCCATAGGATATCGCTATCACTTACAACACCTACTTCCACTTAATACCACAAGAAAAAAGAAAAGCCCTCGAAGAGTTCGAGAAGCGTCTTAAAAAATAATTTTGTTTTCCTGTATAAACCCCGTGTTTTTACGTGTGTAAAATATGTAAAAACTTTAATTTTACCTTGTTTTGGATACAACTTTGGATACAAGTTAACCATAATTAAGAAAATTAAAGCGGCTCTAGATATGCTTTAGAGCCGCGGTTTCTCTGGCGGAGAGGGTGGGATTCGAACCCACGGTCCCTTTGACAGGACACTTGATTTCGAGTCAAGCACCTTCGACCACTCGGACACCTCTCCGTGGTTTATTTTCTTCGAGATCGAAAAAAGTCTTTCATTAATGTGGTACATTCATCGGCACGTACACCGGCAGTCACTGCCAGACGATGATTAAGCGCCGGGTTCTGAACAATATTAAAGAGCGATTCGACTGCCCCTGCTTTATAATCCGGGCTGCCGTATACCAGCCTGTCAACACGGCTCATAACCAGCGCACCCGCGCACATGGGACACGGTTCTATCGTAACATAAAGTGTAGCTCCCGTCAACCGCCAGCGATTCAGCTTTTGGCAGGCTTCCCGAATGGCGATGACTTCCGCGTGCGCTGTGGAGTCGTGCCAGGTTTCGCGCCTATTATGGCCTCGGGCAACGACCTGGTTGTCCATGATCAGTACAGCCCCAATCGGGACTTCCCCCAATGCAAAGGCTTTTTGCGCCTCAGCCAGCGCCAGACCCATATAGTAGTTATCATCCATTCATCTCACCGTCACAAGGGCCTTAAAAGTTACTTTGATATTATATCCCGCCAACGAAAAAAAATCAACATTTTATCAGGCGGAGATTATTGGTAAAAGACATCTGCAAAACGAGAACCGGCTGACTATCCTATTGGAGCCGCCGCAACTGCTGTCGCGGCTGGAGTTGTTAAACCCGAAACAAAAGTAAAAATCCGCAGACAAAAGACCGTCTACGGATAATGTTCATGAATAACAACTGTTATAACCCAGTGTCACGCCGATAATTAATGATGTCTTCCACAGTCACTACCGGCATATGATTCTTACAGGCAAAATCCACGATTTCCGCAAGCCGGGCCATTGTCCCATCAGGATTTGTGAGTTCGCACAAAACCCCGTAAGGTTTCAAGCCAGCCAGTCGCATTAAATCCACATTGGCTTCCGTATGTCCCCCGCGCTCTAAAACACCGCCGGAACGCGCACGCAAAGGAAATACATGTCCGGGATAACAAAGATGCTCCGGACAAGCTCCATCCGCAGTGGCGGCTTTAACAGTAGTCACCCGGTCGGCAGCCGAAACACCGGTCGTAACTCCGCAGGCAGCCTCAATCGATACTGTAAATGCCGTCTGAAAATGACTGGTATTGTTCTCCACCATCATGGGCAACCCTAACATAGCCACTTTTTCTTCCGGTAAACACAAGCAGACAATCCCGCTTCCTTCGCGAATTAACATGGCCATTTGCTGTTCGGTCAACGATTCTGCCGCAAAGAAAATATCGCCTTCATTTTCTCGCTGCTCATCATCTGTCACCAAAACCCCTTGTCCCTTTCTAAGTGCGGCTAAAGCCTGTTCCACTCTTTCCCGCGAATTGCCAAACTGAGTGAGTAAATTCTGATTCAAAGTAGTCGCCTCCTCATAATAGTCGACTTACAAGAATCAGGGCGTTCGGATAGACAGCGATTGACAACAATGAGTCCAAGAAAGCTTCTGATCAACTGTATTATCCTCTCTCGTCCGGACTATACCGTCGGCTCTGGCATTTCACCAGATCTGCTGACCTCCTGTTAAAAGGAGCGCTCGCGGGCTTCCCGAATGTTCCGGGTTACCGCCGGTGGGGACTTGCACCCCGCCCTGAGAATAAGTCTAGTTATAGAATACTCCTTTACCTATTTTTGTCAAGTAAAATTTTGTAAAATGCCAAGAGCAACATTTTATAACCTTATCCTGCTTCGACCTTTATTCCTCTATATTGCGGGCAAATTTTCCGGCATAGATTGCAGGTATAGACTCCACCGCCGCCTTCGCTATACTTTGCGGAAACCGCACGGCATTGGCGCTGCTCAATAGTGATACCGTCCAGCGCCTTGGCCGGACAAGCCTCAAGACAAATGTTACAATTTGGCAAGCATGCCTGATAGTCGGCGACCTGGTCAGGCTCCAGGTCGGCGTCGGCAAGAACCGCTCCCAGCCACAGCATGTTACCCAACTGGTCATTGATTAACAGCGTATTTTTTCCCATTTTCCCCAGTCCGGCCCGCACGGCAGCATGTTTTAGCGATACTATGCCTTGTCCGTGCCGCCTGCTTTCATCCCAGAACTCATAAGGCTCTGATGAGGGCACGGGAACGGCACAACAGCCAAGTTGCTCCAGCTCTGAAGATATTTGAAAAGTGAGAGTATCAATTTTTCCGCATAATTGATTGCGAACAAAAGTGTAGGCCGCCGGGGACGAACTTGAAAGGGTACTTAACGGAAAACGCAAAGCAACTACAATAATACTTTTGCACTCCTTCAGAACATCAGTTGGCTGAAAGCCTTGCGGCGCATCTTCAAAGCGTGCCGCAGGCGCGATTCCACATAAATCGGCCCCCAGTTCCCGTACCCGCCGTTTTATTTCCATGGCATTAACAGCATTAATCATTCTTCTCCCCCTACCCTATCCATATTTTTCTGGACCTCTGTCAAAAATTATATTATCATAGGATTATTAATAGGTAAAATTGATAATAACGATGATATCTTTCACCAAATTCGATGGATTAGAGGGAAATTATGGAACTCCGTCAATTAAAAACCTTTGCCACAACTGCACAATTTCTCAACTTCACCAAGGCCGCCCATCATCTTGGCTATGCGCAGTCTACCGTAACCAGCCAGATCCAGGGACTTGAAAGCGAATTGGGGACCATGCTGTTTGAACGGTTAGGCAAACAAATAAAGCTAACTAAAGATGGTGAGAATTTAGCTATCTACGCCACACAAATTCTTAAACTGGCCGCTGAAGCCAAAGACGTAATCTCCAGTTCCCTTACTCCCAAAGGAACCCTTACCATCGGCACAGCGGAGTCCCTTTGTACCTACCGCCTGCCTGACGTGTTTAAAGCCTTCCGTTCCCAATATCCAAACGTTGAACTCAACATTCGGTTTGATATCTGCAACGATTATCGCACCCATCTCCGGAAAAATACTGTCGATATTGTTTTTTTCCTTGATGTTCCCTGCAATGAGGCCGACCTCATTACTCATATCCTCAATGATGAACCAATGGCCGTTATTGCAGCACCCAACCATCCTTTGTCGCAAAAACAGTTCATTATGCCCGCAGACTTGAGCGGCCAGGCCCTTATACTCACCGAAACAGGCTGCAGCTATCGCCGGCTTTTCGAAAGCATTCTTACCCAAGCCGGTGTCAAACCGTCATCAGTGTTAGGCGTAAGCAGTAATGAGGTGATCAAAAAATTTGTCAGCGACGGCTGGGGAATCGGCTTTCTGCCTCATATTACAATCAGCAATGAACTGGCCGGCGGTCAATTAGCGGCATTGCCCTGGGGCGGCCCGCCTTTCGTAATTAAGGCGCAATTGATCTATCATAAGGAAAAGTGGCTTTCACCCGCTTTACGGGCTTTCATTGACATAGCTGTTAAAACATTGCAGCATGCCGCAATATAAAAGGGTCTGTGGAAACATAGCGTTGTTTCCCACAGGCCCTTTTTACCATCTTCGAACTTTATTTACTGACACAGTTCCGTCCTTTCTTCTTCGCACGATAGAGCGCTGTGTCGGCAGCTTTGATAACCTCATCGGTTTGCTTATTTTTCTCGCTGCGTTCGGCTACCCCCACGCTAATTGTGACAAAGAGCTTTTTACCGCCTGACGTTTTCTTAGTTCTTCCCCCGTTTTTTCCGCGATAGGCGTAGGGTGTTTGTTCCACGGCCTGCCGTAACTGTTCCAGGCAGGGAATGGCCTCTTCCATTGCAGTGTGGGGAAATAATACGGTAAACTCCTCCCCGCCATAACGAAACGCCTTGCCGCCTCCCGTCACGGTTTTAAGCACAGATGCCACCAGGCGCAGCACCTCATCACCGGTGTCATGTCCATAGGTATCGTTAAACTTTTTGAAAAAGTCAATATCAATCATTGCAATCGTATAATCGCCGCTTAATTTCATTAAATCTTCTTTAAGCGCACGCCGGGCGGGCAAACCTGTCAATTCATCCAGATAGGCCATAGAATAGGAATCCTGCATGACTGCTATGATGAGCATAATCCCGCCGGTCCCCAGAAAAAGCGGCACAGCAGTTAGCTGCGGCTTCAGATAGAAGGCAAACAGAGATGCGAGTAATAAGACGGGTATGGCGTTTTCAAGGTGTGGCTGATTGCTTTTTCGCCGTCTTGCCAATAACAGGCCGGTAATTCCATAGAACAAAACAGCCTGTACGGAGAATGCCGTGCCGGCTGCCCCATTTTCATTATAAAAAAAAGCAAGCAATGAATAGTCGTTGGCTGCAATCGCAAGCGCAAGATAAAACATTTGACCGGCAATAATACTAAAACGGCCTATACCCCAGACGGTAAAAATGCCGCGTTCCTTGAGACGCGAAAAAATAAATAAATTGACCGGAAACAACGTACAAATAACGGGGTATAGAGTTTCAGAAAAGGCCGGAACACCAAAGATAGCGCCTGCCGCTTCACTTAATGCAAACTGGGAACAGGCCAGTATCACCATAATAAAAAAGACCCGGCTGCGGTTAAACCACCAGCTCAATATCATGCCTAAGCCATAGACAGCAAAGGATAAGTACCCGATTATTACGGCAGTTATCGAAAGAGTTGTCGGCAACTGCGTATAGGCCAACCCCGCTGCCAGCAATACCCCAAACGGAATGGTTGTCATGTAGGATTTAAACTGAGACATTAGTTCGGTCAATGTCCTTTCGTCGGTTTGTGAGCGATGATTTTTTCTTTTTCTCATGATTGTAAGGAAAAAGGCTCCTATCCGTCAGGCCAGCCTTCTCGCAAGATATCCCTCCGTATATACTACCAATTATTGTTCATCCGCGTGTTCCCCGAACAGCTTGCTCTATATCAACTTCGGCTATAAGCCTTGAGGCTTAACCTGCATACCTTATTTATTAACAATGCTGCCGATGTTTTTTAGTTGTATGGACAACGTACCATCCTGATTATTAATAAACTCAATATAATCTTTATTTTGGAAGTAATCTACCGGAAATGTAATTTCAATGCCGGTATCGGTTTTGATTTTATGGCTTTTTCCTGTTTTAATAGCTAATGCCTTATCAATTTTTACCGTTTCCGGTATACCGGCTTTTTGTACTTCCTGGATATATTCCTGCTGCATGATTGGCGAAGCTTGAAACACCGCCTTGCCCAATTCGACCGGATCGAGGTATTCTGACACTTCCGTGTTATCAACAATAAAGCTTTTGCTTTTGGAAACAGCTTCTAGCGCACTTTTTCCGTGATTTTCGGCTACTGTACGGGTTATGGAATTAACTAACTCAAGGGTACTCTTGGGAGAAATGACAGAGCTGCATTCCAGAATATGCTCGGCGATCATATAGGTTTCCTGCCCATTCACCGACCGTTTTTTATCAATAAACTTAATGGCCAGCGAGACCGCATCGATGAAGGCATATTCATCAATTTTTTGCGAAACGCCGGGCAGAATGGCATAGTGGTTAATAATATCATTTTTAATCTTCTCATTTTCCTGCACCACTTGATGAATAAAGCCCACCCGGTTGGCACATTTTAAGATGCCAATCACCCGCTCACCGTCAACCGTAAAGTCGCATACCACCACATCGGTAGGGTCTAAGGCATCAGATTGCGAAATGGCTGTATACATTGCTTCCGCCACATAGACCGAAAAACTGATGAAATCCAGTGTTCCCGCAAGGTACTCTTCGATCTGGCTTTTAAATTTGCTGTGAGGATAGAATGCGCCTGTTTTGGCATTTTGGCCGCTATAAGACTTCTCAATATGTTTGGTTAAAAAAGTTATAACACTGTTGCTTTCTCTGTCAAGTTCCTGCTCGGAAAAAACCGTAACGCCGGAATTAAAGTCCAGTATATGTAAGATCGCTCTATTGATTGTTATTACCATGGGTTGATCCTCTTCTCTTTTGATTGGTATTGTAATTGTATTTCGGTTTCCAAAACAAAATCAGTGAGGCAGGTTTACAGCCTTACCCCACTAATTAAAATTCGACAAAAAACTGTTTTATACCTTTCTTGCCGCCAGAGCGATCCAGTCGCTATCTTTGGTATAGGGTTCCCCTGTCAAGCCCTCCCGCATCCTCAGCTTACGGGTGGAAACATCAAAAATAAATAATCCGTTATCCTTCAAAGCTTTATGAATGATGCGCAATAACCGGTTCCTCGCCTGATCGAAAAAAGTGCACAATTCTCCGTAGACCTGCAACACCCGGTCATACTCACGATCATACGCCAGATCAAAGAAATTGCCGCAAATATAAGTAGATGACAACTCCTGTTCCCGGGCTGTCTGCCGGGCATAGGCAATTGACCTGTCCGATATATCGATACCGGTCATCTTCATACCCTGGCGGCACAGCCGGTTGCTGTATAAACCGGGACCACAGCCCAGATCAAGCACGCAGCCGCCTGCTTGCAACAGCGAAGGCCGGATAAGATGAACCACCGTCCGCTCGATGGTCTCCCGGCGTCGGCTGGCACCGTCGGCATCGCAGGCTAAATGAGCGGCAAGCATGCTCTGGGAAATGTGCGGATCATCCCAAAACAAAGGTTCTCCCTGTTCAAATTTCTCAGGCTTCCGGCCAGCGCAAACCAGTTGATCAAACCAAACTCCGGCGCAGTCATTGTTTTTCATGATATCAATCCCCACTTTCCAGCTTCCTTTGTCGTTTCTAAAAATCTTTATTTGCCTACTCAGAGCATTGGTTTTTATTCCCGCTTCTGCCTCTCGGCAAAAGCCAGGCAATCCCGGCCGGAGGATTCCCGCACAACTGCCGATGGGATTTTATACGTCTTAAAACCCATAGCTCTGCAGCCATAAGGAAAGACCTTATCCCAGGTAACATAGTAATGTTCGCATTTTATACATTTGGGTGAATCTTTCATGTTAGCCCCTTAATCATGAATTGTTCCCTATTTAAATTTTACCAAAAATACCTTTTCCCGAAAAGGCAGCGTGCGGCAGACATAACAAAGAGATCTGTAAGCCACCGCCTACAGATCCCTTTATTATCGCTATTTCATTGCCAGCTGTCTGTTATTTAAGGATTTATTCTTTCTTTAAACGTTTGCTTGCCGTTTACATATTCAAGAATGACAACACTTTTGACGGCGTTATGGTTTTCGTCAATCGACAGCTTGCCGGTGGCAAGCTCAATGTCTTTAGTCGCGGCAAGAGCCTGGCGGATTTTCTCCGGGTCCGTACTGTTGGCCCGCTTGATGGCGTCAACAAGGATATAGGCGGCATCATAAGCAAGCACAGCGGTTGAATCCGGCAATATGCCATAAGCCTTTTGGTATGCCTCTACAAAGGACTTGCATCTGGGGCTGGTGTCCTCAACCGTAAAGCTATTTGTAATGTAGGTATGATTTAACGCTTCCGGACCGGCCAGTTCAATCAGTTTAGGTGAATCCCAGCCGTCTCCGCCCAGGAATGGTGCGGTAATACCGAGTTCGCGGGCTTGTTTAATCAGTTTGCCCACTTCTTCATAATAGGCCGGTAGGTAAACCATATCAGGATTGGCTGCTTTTACCTTAGTCAAAATGCTTTTAAAATCTTGGTCTTTTTGCAAAAATGCTTCTTTAGCAATAATGGCGCCGCCGCCTTGGGTAAATGACTCTTCAAACACTTGCGTCAGGCCTTTGCTGTAGTCGGCACTTGAGTCGGTCAAAATAACAACGTTCTTCGCCTTCAGTGTGTTCAGGGCAAAGTTTGCGGCTACCTTCCCTTGGAGGGGATCGATAAAACAGGCGCGAAACACCCAATCCTTGGCCTTGCCTGTGCTTTCATTAAGAGTAACTCTGGGGTTGGTCGTAGAAGCAGCCACTAACGGAATCTTATTGGCTTCCGCTACGGCACCGCCGGCAATACCACAGGAGCTGACACTAAAGCCGGTAACGGCAACAACCTTATCCTGAGTAATCAGTTTTGTCATGGCATTGGCCGCCTCCGACGGCTCGCCTTTATTATCGGCTACAACCAGTTCAATCTGCTTGCCAAGCACACCGCCGTTAGCGTTAATTTCCTTAAAGGCTAATTCGGCTCCATTCATGGAAGTCTTACCATAAGAAGCCGTGTTCCCTGTCAATTCATAAACCACACCGATCTTAAGCTTCTGGCTCGCATTGGAGTTGCTGCTGGTACTGCTGCCGCCACAGCCGGCAAGTAAAATACTCAGCATAAGGACAGCAACAAAAACGCTTACTGTTTTTACATATTTACGCAATTCCCTTCCCCCCCATAATAGTAAATTTGTATTTTGCAACTAGATTCTATTACATTATGGGTTAAATAACAAGCATAAACATGCATGTTTTACAATGTATGTCTGTATACATTAGACTATCGTAAATGTCCATTGTAAAAATACACCTAGAAAACCGTTTGTTCCGTCCTCGCAATAATTTCATCCTGAAGCTCTTTGGACAAATTATGGAAATGGTCGCTATAGCCGGCGACCCGTACAATTAAATCTTTATAATCCTCAGGATGCTGTTGTGCTTGCAGCAGCGTTTTCTTTTCAATAACATTAAATTGAATGTGATGACCATCCAAACTGAAATACGTCCGAATTAAAGCCGCCATATTTTCCAGGCCCTGTTCACCGGCTACGACTGACGGCGTGAACTTCTGATTCAACAGCGTTCCCCCGGTACGTAGGTGGTCCATTTTAGCGGCCGATTTTACAACCGCTGTCGGTCCTTTCCGGTCAGCTCCCTTCTCCGGGGAAATGCCTTCCGATACCGGTTTTTCCGCCAGTCTACCGTTGGCACTGGCTCCCATCACCGAACCAAAGTACACATGGCAGGTAGTCGGCAGCATATCAATGCGGTATTGGCCGCCTTTCATGGTTTTTCTCCCCGTAACTTCATCATGGAAAGCCTCAAAGGCGTCAACCATAAGGCGGTCGGCATACTCATCGTCATTGCCATATTTGGGAGTTTTGTTTCTCACCAGATTGGCGATCTGTTCATGTCCGTCAAAGTTATCGTCAAGGGCTTGTAACAGCGCGGCCATAGTAAATTTTTTATGGTCATAGACATTATATTTAACGGCGGCAAGGCAGTCAGTCAGCGTGCCAATGCCCACACCCTGAATATAATTGGTGTTGTATCTTGCGCCACCGGCATTGTAATCCATACCTTTTTTAATGCAGTCATTGGTTACCACCGACAAAAAGGGGACTGGCATTTGCGTGGCATAGATCTTCTCGATGACGTTATTCCCTTGCACTTTAACATTAACAAAATAATGAAGCTGTTCTCTAAATGCTGCAAATAACTCCTCATAGGTTGCAAACTGAGTGGCGTCACCGGTTTTCAAACCCAATTGCCTGCCGGTATTTTTATCAAAGCCGTTACCAAGCGTAAGTTCGAAAATCTTCGGCAGATTTAAATAACCGGTCAGAATATAAGCTTCATTGCCAAAGGCGCCTGTCTCTACACAGCCGCTGGCGCCGCCTTCACGCGCGTCGGTGATATCCTTACCAGCTCTTAATAATTCCTGAATAATGGCATCCGTATTATAAAACGCCGGCTGCCCCCACCCTTTACGGGAAATTTCGCAGGCCTTCTTCACGAAGAAATGGGGCGTTTTCTTGCTGATTTGCACATTGGAACTTGGCTGAAGCAGCTTTAACTCATCCATTGTTTCTAAAATGAGATAAGAAACATCATTGACTCCATCCGACCCGTCAGGTTTAACCCCGCCGGTGTTGATATTGGCAAAATCGGTATATGTGCCGCTCTCCTTCAGGGTAATACCTACTTTGGGAGGCGCGGGCTGGTTGTTAAACTTAATCCATAGGCACTGCAGCAATTCTTTCGCCTTGTCGCGGGTAAGCGTACCGTCCTCAATCCCTTGCTGATAGAACGGGTACAGATGCTGGTCCAGCCGTCCGGGGCTCAAAGAATCCCAGGGATTGATTTCACTGGTTACACCAATATGGATAAACCAGTACATCTGAATGGCCTGGGCAAAAGTCTCCGGTTTGTGTGCCGGCACAACCTCACAGTTAGCGGCAATGCCAAGCAGGTCCTGTTTTCTGACGGGATCCGGCTGCTGTCCAGCCAATTTTCTGGCATACTCGGCATACCGCCGGCCATAGGCAATAATGGCATCACAGCAAATTTGCATCGCTGTCAATTGGGTCTTTTTCTCGTAGGCCTGTGGATCACTCAAAAAATTCAAAGCAGCAATCGCTTGTTCAATGTCAGCCTTAAAATCAAGAAACCCCTTCTTATAGAATTTTCCGCCTGCCACCGTATGGCCAGGGCCTCTTTGCTCCATAAATTCGGTAAAGATGCCGCTTTCATAACAAGCCAGCCACTCCGGCGTCATTCGGTCCAAAATCAGTTTACGGATCGACCGGTTTTGCCAATAGGGTATAATTTTTTCCGCTTGAATTTTTTTGTCATTGTCGCTTACTTTAAAATAAATTTTGTCACGACGGTCCATGACATCCAAATCTTCCATTGTATGGCAGCATAATTCAGGAAAACTTGGCGAGTATTGCGGCAATTCGCCTTTTTCGCCGACAATGAGTTCCCCTTCATCAATACACAGCGTTTTGTTCTCCATAAGATGCTTAAAGGTCAACGCCCGTAAAATGGGCGTTTCTACTGTACCGGCATATTTTTGATAAGCCTCCGTAACCAGCACCGCTCTTTCCATCGATAAGTGCGGCTCGGCTGTCACACTTTGTTTTCTTAGTTTTTTAATCCTTTCATTCATTCCTCTTGCTTCCATACTGCTACCCCCCTATTTTCACATTAAAATTAGCCTTTTCAAACATCGTTTTGATTTCGTTCATGCGCTGCTCTAACGGCGGCAGCATCTGCCCCTCGTCATACCTCATGCCCAGCTTCGCATATTTTCCCTTGCCAATATCGTGATAGGGCAAAAGGTTCACGGCCTCCAAATGAATAGTTTTAACAAAATCAATCATGTCCCGGATATTGCGGTCATCGGCATTAACCCCTTCAATCAAGGGTACCCGCAGATTAATCCGGGCGTTGTTTTGCGCAAGTTTCTGCAAATTATCCAGAATGACGGCATTATCCTTGCCTGTATACCGCAGGTGCAAGCCAGTATCCATGATTTTAAGGTCATACAGAAACAGATCCACATGATCCATAATTTTTTCGAAACTGCTAAAAGGCGCATACCCGCACGTGTCAACGGCAACCGAAATTCCCCTGTTCTTACAGGCCTGGGCAAGCTCTGCCACAAAATCGATCTGGCTCATCACTTCCCCGCCTGACAACGTAACCCCGCCGCGAGACTGATCATAGAACGGCCGGTCTTTTTCAATTTCAGCCAATAACTGGCTGACCGTGTACTCCGTGCCGGCAATCTCCCGCGCATTGTTGATGCAGGCGTCAATACACGCTTCACATAACACACACTGTTCACAGTCGGTAGTAACACCCCGGCGTCCAACATGAACGGCCTGTTGCGGACACGCTCTTGCGCACAGGCCGCAGCCAGTGCACTTTTCCTGTGTCCATAAGATTTGTTTGGCAAAAGCCTGGCTTTCGGGATTATGGCACCATAAGCAATGCAGCGGGCAGCCTTTAAAAAACAGTGTGGTCCGGATCCCCGGCCCGTCATGCACACAAAATTTCTGGATATTAAATATCAGTGCGGTCTTCACCGTTATCCCCTCGGTTCTGAAACGGATTCGGAACACTTGTTACAATTAAGCGAACCATCTTGTTGGTATAGTTAGCCCAGTTGTGGGTCTGCGAAGAACTGTAATGGGCTGAGTCACCGGGAAACAGCTCAAATTGTTCATTATTGAGAAAAAGTGTTAATGTGCCTTCCAACACATAAACGAACTCTTCCCCTTCATGAGCGTACGGGGAAATATCCTCATCACTGTTAATGGGCAACAGTTCAATCAATCTCGGCAACATCGCCTTATCCCCTGAATTATCTGTCAGGTGGTAATGGATAAAGCGTCCGCTAATAATCTGAAACACTTCTTTTTCATAACTACGAATAATCGAGTTCCGGTTTTTCGTACACCCCGCGAAAAAAAAGGACGAATCGACATCTAATGTCTCAGCGACTTTTTCCAGAGAATCGGTCGCAATTGACGTTAAGCCTCTTTCCAATTGTGATAAAAAGCCAGTTGATAAACCGGTTTTTTCGCTTAAATCCTTTAGCGTCATTTTTTTCCTGGTTCTTAAGTTTTTAACTTTGCTGCCAATATCTTTGTTCACAAAAATCCCTCATGTCTCATCATATTATTAAATATTAATTTAATAATAATCTATATACCCTAAAAAATCCAGTATTATTTTCACCATCATGAACATTTTTTCATTTTTATAAATTTATAGGTATGTCGTAATTAAAAGGCCTATCAGCACTCCGGCTAATAGGCCTACTAGTGGTCTGTAAACTCTAAGGCTATAGGATGAATTACGAGAGGTTTTTCGTCCTGCGAGGCGGAGGAGGTGCGCATATCGGAAATATGTAAGCCGACGACAACAAAGCAGGGCGGAAAAGAGCTCGTAAGAACACTATAGAATTAGGGTTTACAGACCACGAGGTATAGCAAATTCAGTTTAACCTACAATCGTAAGATTTTTCTCGAAACTGTTTAATATTTCACATCCATGTTCTGTCACCAGCACCAAGTCTTCAACCCGCACTCCGACTTCTCCCGGCAAATAGATCCCCGGTTCAATGGAAAATGTCATCCCCGGTTCAACTTGAGCGGTATTCACCGAAGAAACATCACCAAATTCATGTACCTCAAGACCAATAGAGTGCCCTGTACGATGGGTAAAATACTTACCGTAACCAGCAGCTTCAATATGATTTCTGGCCGCGGCATCAATATCACAAAATCTGACACCAGGTTTTACCATATCAATCGCTCGTTTATTAGCCTCAAAAACTATATCATATATTTTTTTTGCAAAATCAGGCGCATATTTATAAAAGACCGTCCGGGTCATATCCGCGCAATAGCCATTCATTTTGCAGCCGATATCAAGGATAACACTTTCACCTTCCTGCAGCATGGAAGCATCCGGTTCATGGTGGGGATCTGTCGCATTGGCACCATAGGCAATAATCGGGGCAAACGAGCAGCCAACTCCTAACTCGTCATAAATAACGGTCAATCGCTGAGCAAGCCTTTGTTCAGAATAGCCACCCGGTATAAGCCGCACCAGTTGTCCCATCGCCACATCATTAACCCGTGAAGCATCCCGCATCAAAGCTCTCTCCTGCCCATCTTTACACATCCTGACCTGATCTAAAATGACTGAGCCGTTTACAAACCGACTGCCGCCAGCTTGCTCCATCAGCCTTAATAAAAAGTGAGCCGGCCAGTTTTTATCAATGCCAACAGGACTTTCCTTATTAATATACTGAGAAAGTATAGCCACCGCATCCTGTGTATCATTGAACCAAACTTTATCTACGCCCAGATCGTCATATACCGGAAAGAGCTCATTAATAAATAGTTTGTGATTTCCTTTTACAGAAAGGTATAACACCAGCATCCGTTCTCCCGGCTGAATCCATTTCCCTGTCAGATAAAAGATAGCGGCCGGATCGGCAATCACCAATTGAGGAATACCTCTCTCAGCCAGTACTTCTAAGATTTTATTCACTCGTTCCTGCTTCATAGCTACTGTCCTCCTATTCACTTATTCCTGCATAGTCTTCCTTTTATTTTCCATATATTTATGCCAGGCATGTAGCAGCAAGGAAATACCGATAATGCCATAGGCAATAAAAACCCGGAAAAATTCGCCGATCTGCGCATCGCCAAACAAATTGTTGCCAGCCTGAGGAGACACAATAAACAACGTATGAAAGAGCAGCGTCCCGATGACAGCATCAGTAATTGTTGCTTTTGCAACAGTGGCGCCACCAATTAACAACGCGGCAATAGCGAACATGCCTACTTGCTCATGACTGTTATAGGTATTTAAGGTACCGATATTCTGTAAAAATATGATCTGCCCCCATGCTGCCAAAACTGTGGAAATCACTATGGCAATCAGGCGGACTTTATCTGTTGGAATTCCTGCGACTTCTGCGATGTGCAAGCCCTGACCCAATGCTCTAAATTCTTGTCCTATTTTTGTCGTGACAATAAACCGGGTAAACCAGCATACGGCAATGACGGTTACAAAAGTCATTACCGGTATGGTAATGCCGCTTATTTTAAAATAAATCAATTTATCCAAAGAATACTGGATAAACTTGAGGTCAATCGCGTTCTTGAGTCCCACCCCGCCTTTCAAAACGATTTCCGGGTTATAAACCGGGATGAGCGTGCCAATAAACAGCAGAAACACCAGCTGCCAAAGACCGTTAGAAAAAAAACCCAGTATCATGCTGGTAATCATTTCACGCCCTTTTGTCTTGTTTAAGGTAACACCAGTCAGATAACCAAACAAAACTGCAAAAGGCGTAGCTACCAATACCGCTGTGGCAAACCCCGCTAGTCCGCCAACGTCCCAGATTTTTACCGCAATCAAGCCAATTTGGCCGGCCATCGCACCGATAACCAAAGCAAAGTTAAGTCCCATACCTGCAAGTACCGGAATAATTAGGGAGATAACTAAAAACAGATTTCTTGACAAGCGAACTACCAATTCATTAATAACAAATTGCAATGATAATTGTGACGCAATCGTTGTGGCAATACACAGCGCCAGGAAAATCAGCGGCACAGTATTGGCCCTGAGAAAATTTTTCAACCAGTCAAGCGAAAATACTTGTTTAACGTTAGTGACTAATCCAGTATTCATGAGTGATTACCTCCCACTTTTGTCAAAGCGTAGAGGATAACTCCGTTGCTGACAATGATGCGGGTTACCTCGGACAGATTTCCTACATTTACCGCTGAATTTATAACCGGCAGGGATATGGTCAAAAGTGTCTGAAACAGGATTGTACCGGCAACAACATGGGAAATAGTTGCTTTTTTATCTGACGCTCCACCGATTAAGATGGCTGCCGTCGCTGCAAACGGCATCATCAGCGGCGCTTGGTATAGCTGCAAAAAGCCAAAGCTTTGGGCATATACCAGCATGCCGATTCCACCGAGTATTGTAGAGATTACCGTTCCAAGCATCCTCTGCCGGTCGACATCGATCCCCGAGGCCACGGCAAAATTAGGATTATCGCCTGCTGCCATCATGGCAATACCGGTCTTTGATCTCATAAACAACCACATGAGCAGACAGAAAACAGCAAAAAACAGGATCGCACCAGTTGGAATCTTCGAGCCAAAAAACGGAATAGCCAGCAAATCATCCAATACTTTAGCATATCTGCCGCTGAGAGCAATGGTAGTCCTCAAACCATGGCCGCCAATTGCCCAGATCATCTCCGGACTTTTAAACGGAATAAGCAGCCAGCCAATAGACATAAGCGATACCATCGCAAAGCCCATATAGGTGCCTACCGTCATTTCATCACCTTTTACCTTATTCAGTATCCAGCCATAGCCATAGCCCATAACCGCCGAAAGCGGAATCGATATAACGACAGCCCAGATAAACGCCGCCATCCCGCGCATGTCCATCTCAATGCTGATACAGCCAGCCAGCAGTCCGGTAATAATACCTAAAGACAAGCCAAAGTTTAGTCCTGTCCCCGACATAATACTTGGCACCATGGCCAATACCAGGATACCGTTCATCGCTGTTCTTACCAGCGAATCGCCAAGCATAGCCGCCACATTCTGTTTTTGCAGAAACGCTGCAATAACCAGAATTACTAAGAAAATTGAAATACAAACTTTAGGATAGCCATATTTATCAGTCATCTTTTGCCAAAGTACCATTATACAGTCTCCTCTCGGTCACTGTATTTACCGGCCATGGCTAAACCGTAATCAACATCGGGTGCCGTCGGACTCAATATAGTTTCAATTTTTCCGCCATAAACAACTGCAATCCGATCACAGATTGATCTGAGTTCACCAAGTTCGCTGGAAGTAACGACAATCGTCATCCCCCACTCCCGGTTCAATTTGACCAGTAAATCCAGCAATAACTTTTTGGCACCAATATCAATCCCTCTTGTTGGCTCAGAAACAAATAAAATATTGGGTTCCAGTGTCAAGGCCCGTGCTACGCATACCTTTTGTTGATTTCCGCCACTAAGCCTTCTAGTGATTTGCGTCGGATCGGTGCAGCGAATATCCAGCTCCTTAATCATCTTGAGAGCATGTTCGCGAATTTTTTTGTTATCGGCCATCTGAATGGCTTTAATTCCTAAGAATGCTTTAAGAAACTTCCCCTGAATCTGCATGCTTGTCATCATAATATTTAATTCAATCGAAGTATCCAAAAGTAAGCCTACGCCTCTTCTATCTTCCGAAACAAAAGCAAGTTTGTTTTGAATGGCTTTTTTAGGATTGTTGAGTTCCAGTCGACTTTCCCCCTTGAAAACTTCCCCGGTGGCAGGATACAACCCCATCACGCCGTTAGCCACGCCAATCTTGCCCTGCCCGGCCAATCCGGCCAGTCCTAAAACTTCACCCTTTTTCACATCCAAATCTATGTTTTTTACCATTTCCCCCGGCATAGTCACACTCAGATTTCTAATAGAAAGGGCTACTTCCTGACTTTGTACGTCCTTGGCGGTTGGCACTAGCCTTTCAACATTTTTACCAATCATCATTTCCGCGATATTTTCGAGATTTGCCTCTTCATGGGTCATACAGCCAACATTTGTCCCATCACGCAAAACGGTAATGGCATCAGCAACCGCTAAAACTTCATCCAAGCGGTGGGTTATAAAGAGAATGGCTATACCTTGGGCGGCGAGTATTTTCATTGTCTCAAGCAACTTGTCAGCTTCACTTTCAGCAAGCACGGCTGTCGGTTCGTCAAACACCAGCAATCTGATATTCTCTTTGTCTATTTCTCTGGCGATTTCAACAAATTGCATATACCCTACCGGCAGCCCGGCGATTGGCAGCCAGTCATCCACGTTCATCCCTAATGTCTTGAGTGCCTTCTGCGCATCTTTTCGCATCGAAAGTATGTCCAAAGATTTGAGACTGTTTCCCAAGACTTTGCTAACCGGATTATGCTTGGTCGTTTCCCTGTTTAATTTGATATTCTCCGTAATAGTAAATCCAGGCAGCAACATAAATTCTTGATGCACCATGCCAATTCCTAAGTTCATCGCCGTTTTGGGAGATTCGATTGTCACCGGTTTTCCCTCCAAAACGACCTCGCCTTTAATCCCGCCAGTACTATAGATAACAGGCATGCCAAACAGAATATTCATCAGTGTGGATTTTCCTGCCCCATTTTCCCCTACCAGCGCATGAATTTCGCCTGCTCTTACCTTGATTGTTACCCCTTTCAACACCTTATTGCCAAAATAGTCTTTGACAATATTATTCATCTCAAGCAAATACTCTGCAGCCATTTGTCATCCCCCTGCGGCTATACATTCAAATCCGTCTTATGCATAGCAAGGTTGCTTATTGAACAGCAACCTTACCATACACAAAACATTCAATTTTTCCACGAATCAGCGGCCGCCACTATTCCCGCTGAATCTTAAGTACCGCTTATAACGTTACATAATCAATAAGAATGAGGTAGAAGTTGTCCAGGGTAGTCTCTTTGCCTGATTTATCAGTAGTCTTAAGAAGTTGTGCTTCAATCTTGGTGCCAGCGGCTTCCGATAACTTCTTCATGAGAACTTCCTTGTTGTTTTTCTCTTTGAATTTACCTTCAGCCCAGTCTTTCGAATATTCTACACCGGCTTCAATGAAAGACATATTAACAGGTACCGGCCAAGTGGAGAATCTGCCTGTTCCGTTTTTCTCAGCAATCTTTGCTTTGATTTGTTCTAAAACATAGGAAACATCGCCGGCCTTTTCTGGAGGAATTTGAATGCCAAGAGCTCCCGGATAGCCGTGGAACGGGCTGGGACAGCACTGCTGCGCGTCAAGGCCGCCGGCATCCAGCGTAGCTTTAATCAACGGCTCCTGCATGGCGCAATTGGTATTAAAGAAGTTAGTATTTTTACCAAATTCGTTAACCTTTCTCGGAACATCTTCCAAGATAAATTGCTGCGCTCCCGGCACACCGGCATCACCTAAAGGATCAGGAGCGGTTGCGTCAATAAACTTTAACCCTAATTTTTCAGATTCAACTCTCATGATATCTCTTCTTTGTGCAAGCAACGGATATGACATATGCCGCGGGAAAGAATAATGCACTAATGTCGTTGCCCCCAGCTTTTTAGCTTGAGCCGGTATGGTTTTGCCCATAGCCAGTTCATCAACATTGAGAATAACGTCCGCTTTTTTCGCAACCATATCCGGATCTTCATTGGGGGCACCGGCAATCAAAAGCATGTCCGGCCTAACTTCTCTTACTTTTTCAAAGGCGGCCGCACAACCCGGAACAGCCGGACACATGATGATGGCTTTACAATCAGGATCGGCAGCAAAAGCCAGCATATTGGCAATGGTCGTCTCTTGCTCTTTCATAAAGTTGTCAGGCGTAGTCTTAAATAAGATTACATCCTTTCCATACTTCTTAACCATTTTTTCTGCGGCACGGTACTCCTCCTCATTTTGAGCAACAGTAGTTGTCATAATACCAATTTTAATCTTTTGGGGAGCATCTGCTTTGGCAGCGTCTCCCGCTGTCGTTGACTTACCACATCCCGTAAACACAACAAGCAGCAGCATTGTGAAAAGTAGTAAGAAACCCTTTTTCACCATCAAATCTCTCCACCTTTTCATATTAAATTTAGTAAAAGAAGTTTCCCCCTTGAACTACCAAGTATTCCATATTTATCCAGTTATTACCTAATATTAACATGGAAATATTAGGTTGGTCAACTATCAATTTTATAACCATGAACAAAAATTGCCATTTTTAGCAATTTTATTTTATATAACGACCGTATTTTTCATATATATAAAATCTTGAATTAATGCATTTTTTTGTTTAATGTATGCTGTATTTATAATAGAAAAGAGCCAGAGCTCCACCTAGGGGATCACTCTGGCTCAGAGAATTGACTTGCTTTAATTATACTCAATTTGTTCTTTGTACACATTCACAAACAACCAATTGGACCTGCCTGCTTCACCACTAATGCTTTATCTTATAGCCAATATATAAAATCAACAGCCATACCGGCGCAACATACAACGAGTAGCGCATATCAGGCATAAATGCCATGATAATGACAACTAAGACTAAAAAGGCCAAACTCAGGTAAGATGCAAGCGGGTATAACGGCATTTTGAACAATACCGGCTCCTTTACCCGCTCCTGATACTGCCGAAACTTAAGCTGCACAATTAAAATAGTTGCCCAGTTGATCACAATAGAAATCGTTGCCAGGGCCATAAAATACAGAAAAACCTTTTCCGGATCGAGGTAACTGATTAACACCGTAAGCAGGGTAATAACCGTTGAAACCAGGACTGCATTGACAGGCGCACCCGCTCCATTCAGCTTACCTAAAAATTTAGGCGCATTTCCCTGTTTAGCCAAACCGTACAACATTCTGCCGTTGCTATATAAGGCGCTGTTGTATGCTGACAAAGCGGCCGTAAGAACTACAAAATTCAGCAAGTTGGCGGCAGCCGGAATACCCACATACGAAAATATCTGTACAAACGGACTGCCTGCGGTCCCGATTTCATCCCAGGGGAATATCGACAGAATAACCGTCATCGCCCCAACATAAAAAAGTAAAATTCGCCAAACCACCTGGTTAATCGCTTGCGGAATGGATTTATTGGGCTCTTCGGCTTCGCCGGCGGTAATCCCTACAAGTTCCACACCACCAAAAGAAAACATAACCAAAACCAGTGACAGGACCACCCCATGCAAACCGACGGGAAAAAAGCCGCCATGTGTCCATAAATTGCTGATGCCAACAGGCTGACCCCCATTGCCGACACCAAACACAATCATAGCAATTCCAAATAGAATCATGCCGATAATGGCCAGCACCTTGATAATAGCAAACCAAAATTCAAATTCGCCGTAGGCTTTTACATTAATCACATTAATTAAAGTAACAACAATCAGGCAGACCAGTGCCGAAACCCAAGTAGGAATATCCGGAAGCCAATAATTAATATAAGTACCAATTACCGATAGTTCCGCCATACCAACTACCACATAGTTAAACCAGTAATTCCAGCCGGCAATAAATCCCGGAAGATCTCCCCAGTACTGATACGCATACTGGCTAAACGAGCCTGATACCGGATGAGCAACAGCCATCTCTCCCAGTGCCCGCATAATAAAGAAGATGACAATACCACCAATTAAATAAGACAGTGTAATGGCCGGCCCGGCCATTTTTACCACACTGGCAGACCCATAAAACAAGCCTGTACCAATGGCGCCTCCCAGCGCAATCATTTGGATATGGCGATTTTTAAGGCCGCGCTGGATGTGCTGATCCGGATTACGAGTATTCATACCTTTCCCCCTTTTCACATACAAGTAGTGTTAAACAGTTTTGCCATTTTATTCTTTCCCTGGTTTGCCCAATACTATCTCACTATTATGTGTGCAATCCGAAAACTCCTGCAAAATTTATACTAATAATAAACACAAAGATAATCTATAGCGTATCCAACTACAGCTTTCCTTGCAGGGTGTTAGGCTTTTAGCCGGTTATCCTTCGTAAAAAATGTCTTGTATCCCAGCATAACAAACAAAATCGTCGTTAATGCCGTGCCACCTAAGATTGCCAGCATAATCCCAATCTGATACTTAATAGCTGTAAGCGGGAAAGTTCCTGAAAGAATCTGACCGGTCATCATCCCCGGAATGGATACGATTCCCATAGTGAGCATATTATTCATCGTCGGCAGAAGAGCGCTGTCAAAAGCATCATTAAGAATTTCTCTTACCGCCTGAGCCGGTGCTGCCCCAAGCATAAGCGAGCTTTCAATCACGACCCGTTTTTCCTCTATAGCGCTACACAATTTATTAGCTCCCAACGCAACACCTGTCATACAATTACCCACAATCATGCCGGAAATGGGGATAACATACTGAGGATTAAACCATGGCTGCACTTGCAATACAACGATAATAAAAAAAGCGGCCGTGGCCAGGGAGCCACACACCATTGATACCGCAATCATTCTTTGCAGTTCTGTCGACATGGTAATCTTTACACGCTTGACTACGTTATAAATCGCAAAAGCAACCATGATGGCAATCATGATGAATGTGAACCACCAACTGGCATTCTCAAACACAAACATCAGAACATAGCCCATGATCGTAAGTTGCAGCGTCATGCGCACAGCAGCAATTATGATTTGCCTTTCGCGTTTAATTCCCCTTGTTTTAAATATCACCAGGATAACAAGAATAAAGATATAAGCAATTAAAAGTTGTATAATGGACAAATCCATAATAGAATTATTCATGGTAAGCCTCCGTAACCCGCCCGCCTTCCATGCGAATAATCGTCTGCGGAAAGCTTTGGGCAATTTGCTCGGAATGAGTAACCATGACCATTTGCTTATTTTTACGTAAGACAAATTCTGTTAAATGTTCAATAATAAAACGTTCTGTATTTTTATCCAAGGCGGCGGAGGGCTCATCCAAAAGATACGTGTCAGCATCCATAAGCATAATGCGTGCAAGGCATAAGCGTTGTTTTTCGCCGCCGGAAAAATTATGGCAACTATCGGCTAACTCTTTATCCAATTCCACCCATGCCAGACTTTTTCTCAGGTCTTCATCACTCGCCGGCGGTCTTTGCGAAAACTGCAAACCAATTTGCAGATTGTCGGCAACGGTCCCACTGTAAATCACCGGCATTTGTCCCAGCATAACAACATTACGACGTAATTTTATCGTATCCATTAAGGCAATATCCTGCCCATTATATAAAATCCGCCCCTCATCCGGCGCATTCAGACGGTTCAGCATCCTCAGCAAAGTGGTTTTGCCGCTGCCTGACGGACCCATAATACAACTTATAGGTCTACTAATTGTCAAAGAGACAATCTCCAGTATTCTCTTATATCTCAGATTTTCCACTATGAACATAGATTCCCTCACTTCTTCCTTTCCAACACTAATTTACCGGAGGTAGTTATGGTAGTCAGCAAGCTGTCCCCCCTATTATAGCACGTTGACAACAAGCCTTGCTTTCCGAAAGTGATTTCTAGGTCGTTACAGGCAAAACAGCAATTCGGAATGCCGCCCGCTTAGTTATCCCGTCTAACAGAGATCGAAATAAGAAAACTGCCGACAAAAAATTTGTCGACAGTTTTTTATGTGCGATTAATACCAACATGTTGCCGTCAAGGCAGTATATAACCTTGCTTGCAGCTATCAGCAAGGAAAGCTTATGATGAACGTCGTTCCCTTTGAGCTTGTTTTAGCCTCGATACCGGCTCCATGTCTCGCGGCAATTTGATAACAGATTGACAAACCTAAACCGGTGCCACACTCCTTTGTCGTCACAAAGGGAGTACCAAGTTTGCCCAGAACTTCTGCGGGTATACCCGAACCAGTATCGCTAATCGTCAACATTATCGTATCTTTGGCAAAATAAGTTCCGATAGTCAATACCCCATTTCGCTCCATTGCATCCAAACCATTTCCTACCATGTTTAAAACTAGCTGCCGTATTTCCTTCTCATCAAACACACTATTCGGTATTTCACCTAACTTTATCTCAAGCTGATGTCCCTTACGAAATGCTTCTGCCTGCAATATGGGGAACAGAATTTGTACTACATCGTTTAAATTACCCTGTTGCTTTTCCATTGATTTATTTTTGGCAAGCGATAGAAATTCCGTAATGATCGAGTTTGCCCGGTCAAGTTCCTCAATCATTGTATTGAAATGGTCATAATACCGGGAAAATGCTTCCTTTTTCTGAAAAAACTGCAGATACCCCCGTACTGTCGTCATGGGATTCCGTACTTCATGGGCGATGCCGGCTGCTACCTCCCCAATTGCGTTCAGGCGGTCCAAATGTGCCATTTTGCTTTCAATAACTTTACGTTCCGTAATATCGTTCAAATAGCCATGATAATGCGTCACCGTGCCTGCTTCATTGCGCTTTATAACTGTAAAATCCAGAAACCAGCGGGGTTCGCCTTTGGCGGTAATGAGGCGATATTCCTGTTCGAAACAGGTGTCTTTCTTTTTAACATGCATTAAAATTTCCGTCTCGGTCTGTTCAAGATCGTCGGAATGAATGATTGATTTATAACTAATTTTTCCTGAAAGAAAGCTAGCTGTCGAATATCCTAGAATCTGAACGACATTGGGAGATATGTATTCAACAGGCCAGTCCCCGACATTCTTCCATAGCAGGACAATGGTAGGCCCCCCTATAAAGAGACTGCGTTCCGCCCGCAAAGTCTCTTCTATATGCTTTCGTTCTGCAATCTCCCGCTGCAAGGCCTGATTGGTTTCAGCCAAGGCTGCGGTGCGCTCCTCTACTCGCAGTTCCAGTTCGTCGTAAGCCTTATTAAGAGCTTCTTCCGTTTGTTTGCGTTTCGTAATATCCTGCATACTGCCATCATAAAACAAAATCTGGGCATCGCCATTCAAAACCGGCCGGCAACTCACTCTCACCCAAAGGACCGTACCGTCATAGCACCGCAACTGGATCTCAAAATACTCCTGCCCCACCTGCGCTGCGGCAGACTGCCATTGTTCGGGTGACAAATAAAAAGAACGGGAGTTGGCTCTCAACAGCGTTTTCTGGTCAGGAAAGCGCAGCATTCGGGTACAGGTCAGATTGGCATCCAGTATTTCCCCGTCTATACCAACACGAAAGAGTCCTGTGGGCACACGCTCAAACAAACTCCGGTAGCGTTCTTCACTTTCCTGCAAAGCAGCTTGCCGCGCCTGCAATGCGCCGCTCATGCGCTGAAAGTCATTGGCCAGCTTGTCCACTTCCGCAAAAGCGTTCGTCATAGCCGTGACGCTCTTAGCCCTGTTATAGTCACCGATTGCCAAATCATGTGTGCTTTGACTCAACTGAACCAACGGAACAACGACATGCCGCCGCAGTTGCTTGCGCAAATTCCAGACCAGAGTCAGCCATATACCAAGAGTTACCAGAATAGTCAGAAAAAAAGTAATCATATACGGTCTCAGCAGGGCAGCTAACGAAATTTGATCAATAATCGCCCAGCCGACCCGTTTTACCCTGGTGGCACTGCTCATAAACTTAGTTCCCATATCGTCATAAACCAGTGTTGTGTCCCGTTCCAGACCACGGCGAAATATTTCCAGATACCCCATGTTAGTTTGCTGCTTAACTAATTCTGTGTCAGGGTGAGCCAGTAGTGTTCCTGATTGATCCAGGACAAAAAAAGAAGCCTCGCCATAGGTCCCCTTTTCACCCGCTATTTCCTGTTGAATCGCTCCAAGGCTCAATTCGCCAACAACGCACCTGTTCCGGGAAAGATGCCTGATGAGGTAGACGGTTGGGTTCCCGGTGCGCAGCGAAATAAACGGTCGGGAAATTACAACTCCATTCAGACTGGTTTCCTGAAATTCCGGTAAACTGGACATATCTAAATCTATATACATGGGGTCGGAAGGTACCATCAGCACAACCTTGTGTTTTTCATCTAAATAGTAAATGGTATCAAAATGCTTGTATGCTTCCCAGGAACTCTTCAATAAACTACTCACTCCCAGCGGCCCGGCAGGCTCGGCTACCCGGGCTACGGCATCCAGTATTTGGGTACCTTGTTCCAAATGCCGGTCAACCATTCTTGCCATAGCCTTCACTACTTGCTGTTGCTGATAAATAAGAGTTTGCATTAAAAAATAACCCACCCCACCAATTGCAACAATCCACGCGATTAGGAGCGGAAAAAATAGTCTCCTTCTGACAAGCTTCAATAACATATGGTTAAGGGTGGGCAATTCTTTCTTTTTCACTGAACATCCCTCAATGCATAAGCAATTAAATGCACCTTCATTTATATTCCTTTTAATCCAGAAAAATCCTGCTTTTATGACAATATAAGGCCTCCTCGCAAAGGAATTATCTGTGAAAAATCGAATAGTACAACAAAATAGCGCAAAAGGAGGGGATAGCGATCAAGTTCAGCCACCAAACCGTATTGTCATGGCTGCGAATTGGCTTTGTACTTTTACTACTTGGTACATGGGTTTTTTATTTGGCAGGCTATATAAAAAAAGAACCTGTCCGTCTGGGACTTGTGGCTACCTTATCAGGTACCCATGCCGAACTGGGAGTACAAATCCGCAATGGAGCCCAACTGGCGGTAGAAAAAATTAATGAAACCGGCGGCATAGCCGTACGGCCTGTTGAACTGGTCATCTGTGATGATCTTGGTACGCGCGAGGGTGCTTTAGCCGCTGATGAAAAATTAATCACTGCCGGAGTAGCTGCCATTATCGGACATAGTACAAGTGCCCAAACCCTGACTGGTCTTACAATAACCGGTCCGGCCCACATCATAATGCTGGGACCGTCCATCTCCAGTCCCATTTTTACCGGCAAATCCGAGTATTTTTTCAGAGTACATCCCTCTTTTCTTGATGGCATGCAAGGATTTGCCCAACACATTTACAATCGCCAATTGACGAAAATAGCTATTCTATATGACATGAATAATGCCGCTTATACGGAAACCTATCGTACCGCCTTTACTGATAAGTATCAGCAGTTGGGTGGTACTATCGCGGGTGAAGCCGCTTTTTCATCAACAGTTAAACCAGACTTTAACCCGCTGCTCGTAAAATTGCACGAAAAAAATGCCGACGCCCTGTTAATCATTGCGGCTGATATCGACACAGCGATGATTGCCCAACACGCCCGGCTAATGGGCTGGAAAATACCCCTGTTTGCCGCAGCCTGGGCGCAAACAGAGACCCTTATCTATCATGGCGGTCAGGCTGTGGAAGGAATGGAAATCGAGCAAGCTTATACCCTGACCAGTCAAGACCCCGACTACCTGGATTTCAAGCAGCGCTATCAGGACCGTTTTGGACGCTTTCCCAGTTTTGGTGCGGCCTACGGCTATGAAGCCACCATGGTATTAGCTGCCGCCCTGCACAAGACGGGCGGCAAAACCAAGGGATTAAGGCAAGCCCTGCTGGAAATCCGGGATTTTAAAGGCTTAACCAACAACTTCTCTTTTAATCAATACGGCGATGTGGTGCGGCCAATTTACTTAAACGTTATCCGCAATGGCAAGTTCACCTATCTTGATACCCTGACGCAGGGACAATAACCACCACAATCTAGAGAACCGCGTCCAAAAGGATTTCCATTGCACCTTTTGGACGCGGTCTCTAGATTAATGACTATTCCACTTAATTGTAGTAAAAATATGGACCAGCGCAGGATCAAATTGAGTACCGGCATACCTTTTCAATTCTTCGATTGCCTCCGCATGGCCCACTGCCTGCCGGTAAGGACGGTCACTGATCATGGCATCATAGGCGTCGGCGATAGCCACAATACGGCATTCCAAAGGTATTGCTTCACCCTTAATTCCCAGCGGATAGCCCCTGCCGTCCCACCATTCATGATGTTTTAAAATCCAATCCGCAATCGGCAAAAGATCAGTCGATGTCTGCGCAATCCGGTAACCGATTTCACAGTGTCTTTGTATCTGTTCCCGTTCTTCCCGGGTCAACGGTCCGGGCTTATGCAGTATGTGATCGGGAATGCCAACTTTTCCAACATCATGAAACTCGGCAAATAACTGAATATCGGCAATCGCCGATCCGGGTATGCCTGCTTTACGTGCAAAATTAGCTATCATATTATGCAGCCGTTCACCATGAATACCGGTATCGTAATCGCGCGCCAGCAACATCTTTTTAAGAGTCTGGATAATCGATCCTTCTGTGGCAGACTGGCGATAAAGTTTTTCCCGGTACATTTTATTGTCAGCTTCCCGCAGAAGATCACGTTGCGGCCTGTTGGCATCTAAGGAATACGCGTAACCAACCGACATTTCCAAGGGGATGATTACTTCCGCCGTTTTTTCGTTCTCCACGCGGATATTTTTACGAATACGCCGGTAGATGACCTCCATATCATTTCTGGCAACTCCGCGCACGATTACGGCAAATTCATCGCCGCCAATTCTGGCAATTATGCTATTTTCGCCAAACGATGCCTGCAGAACTCTGGTGGCATGAATCAGCGTCGCATCTCCCTGTTCATGGCCCAATGTGTCATTTATGAATTTTAACCGGTCAATATCTACCACAAATATGCCGATGCCTTCTTCCTTCTGTTCAATACAAGTGACTTCCCGCTCGAAATAAGCCCGGTTATAAACCCCTGTCAAAGCGTCATGATAACTAAAGTACACCAGATTTTCCTGTGCCTGCCGGCTTTCAGCCAGATAACATTTGGCTTTTTCATGTTCTTGATTGTAATGTTTCAGAATAAGGACGATGATGATGGTATTAGCCATAATGGTAGTTATCAGCCCGACAAAGATGTCAATATATCTCTCGGCGATGCCGGAATAGCCGGTAATAAGGCCGGGGTTGTTAAACTCAAGAAATATAAGAGTACTGGCTATTACAATAAAATACGCTATTAGCAGCAATCTGCGCAATCCCCAAAATACGGTTGCTCCCACCGTAGAAAACAGTATGATATAGAAAGGAATGCTCCCCGAAATCCCACCATTAAAAATCCAGGATGCCGGAATAATGAGAAAGACCGCACCAATCAAAAGCCATGTTGTCATGGCGTATTGTTGCCTCACAACAGACAAATAGTAAAGACCTGCCATTACAACCGCACTGATGACACAAGTTAGCACCAGAAAGCAGTCCAGACCAAGAAAATAATTGGTAACAGCACTCCATAGAGCGATAATAAATCCAAAAATCAGGGCAATGTTAAGCAATCTATGTTCCATTGAAAATTCTTTTTTAGCACCAATGAACTTATAGAACTCAATTCCCACTAAAAACACCTGCCTGAATATTACTTACCAATTCAGAGTACGCTGCAGTTCGACATACGCGTTGCATTCCCCTGCCACGATTTCGGCGCGCGACCTGTCATCCGGACCCTATTGCCAATCAGAATACGGCTAGTCAAAATAAAGGTCTTTTAGTAACCATGCTTTTAGACGGCGGCTTGTCCACCGCAGTGCGCTCCATAAGCAAGTATAATCTTCACTGCCGCCAATATTCCCGGTGGGTAAAACCTCTGTAAGCGAACCGGTTTGCTATTCATATTCTCTGTTCCGGACAAAAAAAGCCAAAGTAAAATGTAGTGTTTTAATCGCCCGGTGTGGTCATACTAGCTTTAGGAGGTGATTTTGTGAAAAGTTCCGGCAGCTATGGTGAAAAGTATGGTAAAACGTTACCCCGCGCAGAAGCTAAATTTATTACCGGTAATGTTGGCGTTCAGGAAAACCCTGACGCACCACCGGAAAAAAAAGAAAACCACACCATCGAACCGCCTAAAAATTCAACGCAGCATTTTTAAGTCGGCATCAGCCGGTCTTTTTTAGTTAAACAATATATCAATGAAGTTCATTGATATAAACTAATAATCCAGGAGATGTTTTTATGGTGAATAAAAATACCGGTCATCCAAATGTGGAAAATTCGGATAAGGTTTTTGATACCGACGGTATGGAAGCATCGCTTACGCAAAGCAACCTTACACAATCCTTTGACAATGCCCAAGAAAACTCAGCCCAGAATAACAAAAGTTCATCAGATGCCAGTCTGGATCATAAAGCTGACGCGATTATTAATTTAAACGGAACACCGGAATCGGCGTCAACAGGCACTGCCAGAACGGCATTGATGCAAAGCGACCAGCAAGGTCATACCTTCCAGGTAGATAAAGATTCTCGAATTACTACCTACCGATAGCTGGCCAACAGCTTACAGCCGGGAACGGCTGTCCTTACCATGATCCTTTTCAAGCCAATTTATTCGGCCAGCACGGTTTTCTGCCGGCATATAACATAGTAAAGCCCAGTGGCAACACAGAGAACCGCAGCAGCAAACATATACATGCCACGGTAGCCGGCGTGGGCAGCCACTACACTAAGCAAAAAAGAGCCAAGCCCCACACTAATATCCAAAGCTAAAAAATAAGTGGCCGTAGCTACCCCTGCCCGCTGTCCGGGCGAATTCTGGATAGCGAGCGTTTGAAAAGCGGGACTGAGCGCCCCAAAACCCATGCCGACAATAATCCCCGCTGTTAAAAAGCCCGGCAGTCCCTGAATATGGCTTAAGCTAAATAAGCCAAACAGAAACAAGCCAAAACCCGGGTAAATGACAGCACTTGCGCCAATTTGGTCAAATACCCTCCCCACAATTGGCCGGGTCACCACAATCGCTAACGCAAACACAGCAAAAAAGGCACTGGTGTATTCTGCGAAGCCAAGTTGTTTGGCATATAAAGGACTAAATACCAGCACCCCCGCATAGGCAAAAAATACAAGCCCCCCCATTAAGGCCATCGGTATAGCCTGGGGTTCTACGAAACTATTGCCCGCGGGAGGTTCTTTTTTTGTTTCTGCTACCTTGCTAATTTCAGCTGACAATTTGTTCTTAGTCCCGCACCAGAATGATAATATTGCCAGAATAACACAGCCTGCAAAAACTGCGTTAAATGAATAGTGACCAATGATAATTAATCCAAAAAAAGGCCCCACTACCATCGCTAAATTAGAAAATACGGCAAAATACCCAATACCTTCTCCTTTACGTTGCTGCGGAAGCACAAGCGCCGCTATCGCCGCTACTGTTGTGGTGCCGGTTGCAAATACAGCCCCGTGGAGTAAACGTATCGCTAATAAAAATTTCAGGTCTCGTACCGCTAAATACATGACACTAACCAATAAAAATAATCCTGACGACACTAACAGCATTTTCCTTTTATTAAATTGGTCGATCCACCTGCCGGCAAGGGGACGGCAAAGGACAGCGCCGATCTGAAAAAAGGTCATCGCCAAGCCTGCTTGCCAGGCATTACCCTGCAAGTTGTCGAAAACAAAGACCGGCAGAACGGCAATAAGGGCATAGTGCGTCATATACTGAAAAAAACTGCTGAAGCTCATTCCCAGGAATTCCTGAGTCCAAAGTGGTTGTTTTTGCATACTGTCACCTATTCTTTAAAAGCAATAAGGCCCGTAAACTAACGTCTACGAAGCCTGTTGGCATTATTGTATAATATTATTATCATAACAACTATTCGCCTGCTTGTCAAAGAATTGGACAAAAAACAGTCATGCCGCCGCTTTACTATGCCCGGATTCTATCTGTTCGCTTGGCTCTATTTATGGTATAGTAATAAGCAAATACTATCCATTATTAAGCTTAATTACTATACTCGTGTCAACAGGAGCAATCATACTGTGGAAAAAAATGAAATTCATATTATTTATGGTACTAACCCCCGTAACATGGTCTATGACGTCCTTACCCAAGCTCACATAGCGGCTAAACTCAGGCCAGGTATGCATATTGGCATTAAGCCTAATCTTGTAGTAGCCAAACCGGCCGATTCTGGCGCTACCACTTCCCCCCAGGCCGTCGAAGGCGTAATTCAATACCTTCAGGATAATGGGATAGAAAACATTACGATTATGGAAGGTTCCTGGGTAGGCGATAGCACCAAACAAGCCTACAAAGTGTGCGGCTACGCTGCGATTGCCAAAAAATATAACGTTCATTTAGTTGATCTAAAAGATGATCAGTTTAGCAAAAAAACAGTGGGCGACTTGGAGCTAAAAATATGCAATCAGGCACTTTCAGTCGATTTTCTTATCAGTATGCCTGTGTTAAAAGCGCATTGCCAAACCTTAATCACCTGTGCCCTAAAAAATATGAAGGGCTGCATCCCTGACAGTGAAAAACGGCGTTTCCATAGCTTGGGCTTACATAAGCCGATTGCCTATATAAATAAAGCCCTTGCCCCGGATCTCATTGTTGTCGACGGAATGTGCGGCGACCTTACTTTCGAAGAAGGCGGCAGCCCCGTACAAATGGACCGCATTTTTCTCGCTATGGATCCTGTGTTAATGGATACTTACGCCGCGTCGCTGCTAGGCTACGCGAAAGAAGAAATTGATTATATTGCTATTGCCGAAAACATAGGTGTAGGCTCCGGCGATCTTTCTCAGGCCAAAATCTATGAACATCATGTGGAAGCTAAAAATAATCACACGTTTCGGCCATCCAACCGGGCCAGGCAGCTGGCAGCAGGAAGAGTAACCGCGCAGGCAGCTTGCTCTGCTTGTTACGGCAGTTTAATTCATGCCTTGCAGCGTATGTCGGAGAACAAGACACTGCCGGCAGTCAAACAGCCAATATATATCGGCCAGGGCTTTCGGGGAAAAGCACGGAACGGCCTGGGTATTGGCCAATGTACAAGTAAATGCCGCCAATTTGTGAAAGGCTGCCCGCCTGCCGCCAAAGATATTGTTGATTTTTTAGAAAATCCCCATTTTACACCAAACTGACTGTTTGGTGTTTTTTACTTTCTAAATTACTTCTTCTTTTTCTCTTCATCTGCCCATTTAATAGCGGCTTCATAAATACAGTCATGCAGATACTGTTCACTTATTTTCTTTTGACTATACGTCCATACCCAGCGAGTATTATCCGTCATTTGCAACTTTCCGGCTGCATCATATAAATTATTTTCCACCAGAGTAATCGTTTTTTGGTGCCGGGCTATCTTATAAGTTTTTATATTATAGGGATGCCCCTCATGGTCCTGAACTTTCACTTTGGCAACAATATTGGAATAACCCTCAACCGAAATAATCGTATTATACGTCCCAACATCAACAGGATCATGAGCAGAAACAGGCAAAATGCCGACTAAAGCCACCAATAATAATCCTAATAAAATTTTTCTCATAACTTCATGCCCTCCTTAGCTGACTTTATTACCAGTATTCTCCACACCCAAACCATATCCTGCAAATAAATAAAGCCCCGCAAAAAAACCTTACTTATGCACTCCAATGTTTGACATGCTACAATAATTATGGTATTCAGAAAAAGTCAGCCGGGACGGCTGGCTTTTTCATTTACTAATTGCCCCGGCATTTCATAATCTAATTCCGCTTCTTTTCTTCGCTTCACACAAATGAGATTTTGCCGCATAGTAACAACTTCATAGTCTTAATTTCGTATATCTTTCAGATTTAAAGTTCAACCTAAAAATAAATCGTATAGTAAGGAGTGAATACTTTGAGTAATACCGTATTACTATGGTTAATGTTTATTGCTGCCTGGCTAACTCTCTTTTTTATGAAAAAGGAAGAAATTAAACGATGGTTTCCGGTTGCTTTGGCCGCCGTAGTAACAACAACAATAATTCATGACGCCGGGACAGCTTTGGGGTTATGGGCGACAATCCAAGCGATTTTTCCGTTCAACGAAATGCTGCCATATTATTACGGTACAATGCCGGTACTAACCATGTGGGTTTTCAAATTTACATATGAGCGATTTTGGATATATATGCTGGCAAATCTAGTTCTGGATATAGGCTTTAACTTCTTCTTACTCAATTATTTCCTGCCAATTAGAGGGATATTCGAATTTTATATTCACCCTTTATACTCACTGCCCATTACTCTCGGGCACGCCGTTATTCTCTATATCTATCAAGTCTGGCAAGACGACGCTCTACTGAATTCCAAAACTATAAAAAATATGAACTTACAACCCTCTGCGGCCAAGCCGTTGCTTTATGACGATAAGAAGCAAAAATAAAGAAGTAAGAAAAAGAGACGCGCACGCTTCACACCCTTTCTCTTGGCTAACAGTAGGTCCTAGCCCGTTCGGGCTTTCTTCCTATAGATGCGTCCATGCTGGGCACACGCAGAAAAATACGCTAAGTCAACGCAACCTTTGGCTTAGCGTATTTTTTTGGTCCAGTTTCCATTTGTACTGATTGCGTAATAATGATCGAAGGTTGTCCTGTGGCGCGACTTAAATGGCATCACTAATATGCGATTTCCGGTCCTTGATTGTATCCAGAAAAAACTTCCTGTCTGCTAAATTATCACCAATAAATTTTTCCTCATAAGGTACAATCGCAATTCTTTTCCCTGCCGTGTCAATAAAATTTAATCGATCTATCCCCCATGATGTCCCAAAATAAGAAGCAATTTTTGACTGTATACGAGATGGATCACCAGATTGAAAATCATTGTCCATGTTATATACTTTTCCGCTTTTCTCGAAAGAATCCAAGAGATCTCTAACCTGACCAACTAACTGTAATTTCTGATTATGCATAGTCAATTCCGTACTGTGCAAAGTTTGTTGATATAGTATAAAAATTCCAGCGCCGCCAATAATTATTCCCGAAACAACTAGATATACAACGAGTAAACTGACAATTTTGGCCTTTATTGACATAATTATTCCTCCAAGTATCCTAAATGATTGTCAAAATATAAAATCCAATTTTCAAAAAAATGCCTGGCTGCATCACAAAACTATTTGTGAAAGCAACCAGGCAGTCATAGATTTTCTTTCCTTAGACCCACGGCTTTGCGTCCTTATTTTTCAATAAATTAGCTAATTATTTACAATTAATATTGCTATAATTATTCTCCATTAACTATCTAACAGAAAGCAGTAACAAGCACCATCATACGCCAAGGACCGAATTTATTATCACCTACTTATAAGTAATGCTTAGAAGATCTATGACTTACCAATCTTTCATCATTTTCTTGTTCAAGCTGTAATAAAATACTTGGCAATTGATCTAGTAGTTCTTTTAATTCTTCTTCCGTCATATTGAAATTAAAATTATCAGTACTCTTCATTGGTTTCCATCCTTTTAATCAAATACTGGTGGCTATAAATACCCCCAAAAATGGCATGTATCTCACGTTATACCGCAACGTCTCTTTCAAAAATGTTAACTTTTTCTATCATATTACAGCAACCGTCATAATCAGTCAAGACTTTCAACCTAATTAGATAGGACTAAAGCACTAATATGTACCTTGTTTATTTTTTAATAATAATTATTCTAATAACACAAAAAAAGGCTCATATCAAATTCTGCCCCCTAACTAATAACTATTTACCGAACTACGATTCATGTGTGTCTATTGATTCTGTTCTGGAAAAATATTAATAGTGAGAACGGGTATGCTCCTGTTTCAGTACTAAATAAATCGCTACCCCCAGTCGCTGGCTGAGAGATAGGCTAATATCGTCAAAATAAAAGCACCCAGCAGTATGGCGGTTGCTGGGTGCTTTTCATAGGAAGAGGAATATTGTGAAGAATATTTCATGTAAGAGAGATAGGTTTAACTAAATAATACAACTAAACGCTAATTCCATTGTTAAAGATTTGTAAAAATATTATTAAAGAAAAAAATGCCCACAGCGAACGACCATTTACTTAGCGGTGTAACACAGAATGAGGCATCCTTGTTATGTAATGCCTCATTCTGTGTTTCTTAATATCTCGATGTGGTTTGGCTTTAAGGAAAACTACTTAACAGGTCGGGCTACACTCATCTTCACAACAGCAGAACAGCAAAAGAATAATGATAATTATTATAAAGCAACCAAAGCCGCCTCGACCTCCAAAGCCGCCGAATCTGCTAAATCCCATATGTGTGCCTCCCATCCATAAAGTAAGGGGTATATTATAATCTATGAATAGTTGAGCAATTTTGCTACAAAAAAACGTTCATTTCGTTATTGTCACTGCAAGTTTTCCTAAATTTGTTTTTTGTCACATTTTTGACATATTTATCAAGTATAGTTATGTCAAAAATTAATATGGAGGAATTCTTATGCTTTCAAAACCTGAAAGAAACTATTATTTAAATATCACATTACTATTACTTGGAGCAGTAAGTGTCCTTACAGGAATTGCAATGTCGATCAATCTATCATACTTCCTGCCATTTTTATTGGCCATGCACATCAAGCTCTTACATGAATGGGCAAGCTATTCCTTAACGGTTTTAGTCATTCTTCATCTCATATTTCATCTAGACTGGTTCAAAGCAATGGCGAAAAAAGAATTCGATATATCCAAACATCAGTAACCTGAGAGCAGCATGAGGCTGTTCTCTTTTTGTTTCATATCTCAATTATTTGTCGGTTTCCATGTGCGAATTACATCGTTCCCTAAACTTCTCCTGATCCTCCGACAGTCTGCCAGTCAGCGTCTTGATCTCAATATACACTGTCCATCCTTCTTTCAACGCCGTTAGTAAAAAGGATAATGATGATCCAGAAAAAAAATAGCAGGCTCGAATTTATCGAACCTGCTAACAAAATTTCGCATGTTGCTCCGGGGTTGTCCCACCCCTTAGACGCGGTTGTGATTGCTCCAACCCGTCGATCCTAATTTTATGGTGCGCCCGGAGGGACTCGAACCCCCGCAAGACGCGGTTTAGGAAACCACCGCTCTATCCACCTGAGCTACGGGCGCATATATTGTACACTATAAAATATCTGTATCTTGGTCCAATTTCCTACCTACATATTATATCATGTCTGCCGTTAGAAAATCATCTTATTAATTTGCAATATTAATGACAGATCGGATAGGCAGAAAACTAACACTATTGCTTGAGATAACGATAAATAGTATAGCATTTCGGATGTAGCGTGTCAATTGTAAGGTAGTGGAAGCAACCGAGTAGGCAGTATGGTTTTCCAAACATTTTATTACTATATTTAGTATAATAACTTATTTTTTACATTAATGGAATAATTTTAAAGGGATTGTTCTGTTCCTCGTAGAACATACTCCATATATTTTATGCGAGGATTTTGTTATGCGCTCAATAGAGACTTTGGATGAATTATTCTTAAAAGTTTTTATGTTCAACCCATGTCCTATGGCAATTAGTAATATAGATGATGGTAAATATATCGCAGTAAATGATGCTTTACTATACATACTTGGTTACAATAAAGAGGATGTCATCGGAAAAACATCGCTGGAATTAGGTATTATGGATAATAGCGATCGAAAAAAAGCGATCCGGCTAATGAAAAGCCAGGGTCGCTTGCGAGATTTCGAAATTCTGATTAGGTGCAAAAACAACAAGCCCATTCATGGCATCTTCAACGCGGAGTTCATCACCATTCAGGGTCAACCCTATCTGTTATCCGTAATGACCGATATTACAGTCAAAAAACAGCTTGAACAGGATTTCATCTACCTGGAAAAACTAAATTTAATCAGTCAGATGTCGGCAGGAATAAGCCATGAAATTAGAAACCCAATGACAACCGTGAGAGGCTTTTTACAGTTTTTTATGCAAAAACCGGCCTATGCGTATCACAGAAATTATTTTGAGTTAATGATCAGCGAATTAGATCGAGTAAATGCCATTATTTCGGATTTTTTATCAATAACAACAAGTGACCCGTTAAATTCGGCCTATACATTGCAAGATTTGCAAGAATTATTAGAACAATTAAGACCAATAATCGAAGCCAATGCATTGGAAAAACGCAATCGAATGCTCTATTGTCTTGCGAACACACCCAAAATAATGATTAATGAAAAAGAAATTCAACAAATAATCCTTAATCTTGTTCGCAACGGCTTTGACTCCATGCCGGTTGGCGGCACGCTTATCATAAAAACCTTTCTTCAGGAAAATCATGTTGTTTTAGCCATTCAGGATCAGGGCAAAGGCATTGACAAAGCGATCTTACAAAAGCTCGGCACTCCCTTTCTAACGACCAAGGACTATGGGACAGGCTTAGGGTTGGCCGTATGTTATGGAATAGCCCATCGCCACAGAGCTAAAATTAACGTAACCACAAGCCCGCAGGGAACAACTTTTGAAGTTCACTTTCCCCTGGCTCAGTCTGACGAATAAATTGCCACGGTGTTCAGACATTGTTAACTCGGTTTCAAATCAGCCAAGGCAGCAGCTACTAAAAAAAGCTGCGGCCTTGGCTAAAAAAAGGAGTTTCTTGTTGCCGTAACCGTGGTGAGTCGACCGGAAAGGATTTTTAACAGCCATCGTATAATAATTCTACTATATGCTACTAAAGGAGCTGCGATCTATGCGAAAAAAAGTTATACTGTCTCCGGGAATTATTGTATTACTCCTATCGTTTCTATTCTCTGCAGGCAATATTGCCCACGCCGAAATCAAGACCATCTTTGCGGAGGGAATAGCGCGCGTCGGCGAAACTGAAACCGAGGTTCAGGCAAAGCAACGTGCTTGGCTGGATGCACAACGGCAGGCACTGGAAGAAGCCGGAGTTGTCATTGCCGGCAGTACAACGGTTACTAATCATGAATTGGTTGATGATTGGATTCAGAGTGTGACCATGGCCAAAGTGGAAACCAAGTTATTATCAGAAACCAGGTCCTTTGAAAATAACCTGGTTGTCTACCGCGTTAAGCTGGCCTGCAGAATTAATACCGACGATATTGCCAGCTTAAATGCCGAGCTCGAAAATATCGCAATCGGAAAACATAGGCCGTATGAACCCGGCAAGCCACCTGCGACACGCTCCTCGGCACCAGTGGCTGAGCGTGTAAAAGATTTTGCGCTGAAAAACGGTTCTCTCTACACAGGCACATTAGCAGACGGACTGCCTGACGGCCAGGGCGTAATGCTTTATCCTGACGGTGGAAAATATGAAGGTGCTTTCCGTAAAGGTCTGCGGCAGGGCGAAGGGGTTATGACCTGGGCCAACGGTGACTGTTACCGCGGCCATTGGCTAAAAGACATGCGCACAGGAAGAGGGGAGTTTGTCAGTGCCCAAGGCAACCGGCAAACAGGTCGCTGGCTGAATGATCTTTTTTATGAAGAATAACAACTTTTCATACAAATACGAATTGAACTAAGGCCATATAGAGTATTGTACCGCCGCCAATACTAAGGAGTACGCTGCCTTTTCGCAAATGCAGCAATACAATACAGCCGATGGCAATTAATTCGGGAATACCATAAGGAGCCGCCTGCGCCGAGACATTTTTTAAGCAGTAGACAATAAGCAAACCAATCGCTGCAAAAGGCAGCACTTTGCCCAAATAGAGTATATATTTGGGCGTTTTTTTATTGTCCGGAAACAAGATAAACGGTAAAAATCTAGTTAAAACGGTTCCCAGAGCAACTACCGCAATGATAATTAAAGACTGCTGTATCGTTAACGTCATTGCACGGCTCTCCTTTCCAGCGATTTTTTACATACACTCAAAACCAAGACAATGGCAAGCATTGCCGGAATAATAAAATTATTGGCTCCGAAAACCAGTAAACAAACCGCTGAAGAAGCTATGCCGATGATTGCCGGACCGTGGTATTGTTGAGATTTCCATTGCTCGATGAATATCACCACAAATAAAGCCGTCATAACAAAGTCAATTCCCTTGGCATTAAAATCCACCAGCGTACCCAACAAAACTCCTAAGACTGAACCGGCTACCCAGTATACATGATCAAGCAATGCAATAAAAAAGGCAAACCAGCTTCGGTCCACCCCCTTAGGCGGTTCTGCCGAACAAAGAATAGAAAAGGTTTCGTCCGTCAGTCCAAAAGCCACATAAGACTTTTTCCGGCCGATTCCGTTCAGCCGGTTTAGCAAAGAAATACCGTAGAATAAATGTCTGGCATTTACCACCAGGGTAATGATAAACGCATACAGCGGATTAAAAGCAGAAGTCAGCAGGCTGATGGCTACGAACTGCCCCGCCCCTGCGTAAATGATCGTACTCATTAAAATAGCCCAGCCGAGTGAATATCCTTTACTGCTCAACAATACCCCAAAAGCCGTGCCTAAAAAAATATACCCCGTCAACACCGGCAGGGTATGTGGAAATGCCGCCTGTAAAGCTGCCCGTTTTATCCCCATTGTAGCCCTCCGTTATTCCTGTTCAACTGGTATGGATATCGTCCTTTTTTCCGTACTCATGACAATACTGGTCTCTACCCGGTTGACTCCCGGTATCGCCATCAGCGAATCGATAACAAAGTCCCGGTAAGTCTTCATATCTTTAGCGACAATTTTTAAAAGATAGTCGTGATTGCCTGTAACCGTATAGCACTCCAGTACCTGGGGCAAGCGATTAATCTGCGCAACAAAAAAATTCGCGGTTTCCCGATTAAGCGGTGACAAATTTACTAGAATAAACGCCAGTGTTTCTATCCCCAGTTTTTTTTCGTCAACAACTGTGGTAAATTGCTTGATAACACCAAGCTCCTTTAGATTCCTCGTTCTTGCCAGACAAGCCGAAGGAGATAAACCAATTAATTTCGATAAATCTAAATTAGATATTGAAGAATCCTCTTGTAATGCCTTAAGGATAGCTTTATCATAATTATCTAATACAATCATAATATAATTCTCCATTTTAGCATAATAGCAAAATAAAATAACGTTATATATATATAATGCTACATTTTATACTGTTCTGTCAAATATTTTATCCACATAGTTAACATGAACAGTTATCCACAGTTATAATGCTGATATTTAGGGTATTTTTTACCCCCGTTTTCCGTTTTCCCCACAGCAATCCACTAGTTTATCCACATTTTAAGGTGTTTTGGGGATAACTTTGTGGATAACTTTGCGGGGTAGTACCTAAAAAAAGAAAAAGCGTGACAAATTGTCACGCTACCGGTCGACTCCAGTCGACATGTACACCTGTTTTTTCCCAGATGCGGGTAAGTGCTGTCTTAAAGTTCTCTACACTTTCACTTGGCCGAATCGTTACTTCTTTGAAATCCAGCAACCCCTCACCAGGTATCCGTATGACGTGTTCAGACGCCATATAGTTTTCGATAATTTGGCGAGTTGCCGGATCATCAAAAACGACCTTTATCGTTTTATTTGCCTGATCATATTCGATATACCCGCACTTATTATTATGCTGCACCGCTACTTTGTAGTTTTCTTGCATCCTGTCGCCTCTTTTCCTAGAAACAAATTATTACCACTACCGTGAATATTATACGGCCATTGTCAAAATCCTGCCAGGGTTGTTTTTTTACTCTGCCCGCCGATAGAGAGGCTTAAGACGCTGCTCGATAGAGATGTCCGGTTCCCGAGCCGCTGTTTGGGCCTCAGCATAAAATTCCATTTGTGAATTGACCGCTTTGCCACGTTTATCCACCCGGCGATATGTACCATCCTTTTTCATTATATAAGCTTTTTGGTTATCTTCCAGCGTAATATCCAAAATATCCTTGATGCGTGCAATCTGTCTCGTGTCCTCAATCGGGAAAAAGAGTTCCACTCGTTCGTTGAGATTGCGCGGCATCCAATCGGCACTGGATAAAAATACCCGCTCATCACCACCGTTGCTAAAATAAAAGATACGGTGATGTTCCAAAAAACGGCCAACAATACTACGCACAGAGATGTTCTCACTGACGCCGGGCACTCCTGGCCTAAGTACACAGATTCCGCGAATAATCAGGTCTATTTTAACTCCTTGGCAAGAAGCCTCATACAGTTTAAGCACGATATCCCGATCCACAAGGGAGTTCATTTTGGCGATGATGCGCCCTTTTTTACCGGCTTTGACAAACTCCATTTCCCGGTCGATCAGTTCTTTTATTTTTTCCCTCAGCCCCAGCGGCGCCACAACAATTTTATTCCAGACCGGCGGGTCCGAGTAACCTGACAGTACATTAAAGAAAGCTGATGCATCCGCTCCGAACTGATCGTTGGCCGTAAACAGGCCCATATCGGTGTAAATCTTGGCGGTAGCGTCATTATAATTGCCGGTTCCCATGTGGATATACCGTTTGATGCCGTCCTGCTCCTGCCGGACCACCAATATCATTTTCGCGTGAGTTTTGAGGCCTACCAGGCCATAGATGACATGGCAGCCTGCTTCTTCCAGCTGTTTGGCCCAAAGGATATTATTTTCCTCATCAAAACGGGCCTTTAATTCCACAAGCACGGTAACCTGCTTGCCATTTTCCGCAGCCTGTGCCAGCGATTTCACAATCGGCGAATTGCCACTGACCCGGTATAACGTCTGCTTGATAGCCAAAACATCAGGATCACAGGCCGCCTGCCGCACAAATTCCACCACCGGCTGAAATGATTCATAAGGGTGGTGCAGGAGGATATCCCGCTCCCGGATAGTGTCAAACAGATTGGTCACGCCGATTAGCTCCCGGGGTATTTGAGCAGCCACCGGACAATGCAGTAAGTATTCAAGACCAGGTATGTCGCTGAACTTAAAAAAGCAGGTAGTATCCAGCGGTCCGTTTATCTCGTAAATATCCTGCTCTTCAATGTTGAGATTATGAACTAACAACTCCCGTAGCGGCCGGTTGTTGGTTTTACCGATTTCCAGCCTTACCGCCTGACCGTGTTTCCGCTGACGCAGGGATTTTTCAATCTCTGCCAGCAAATCTTCGGCATCTTCCTCATCAATGGACAAGTCGGCGTTGCGGGTAATACGAAACGGCACAACATCCTTTATCGTATAGCCATGAAAAAGTTTTCCACAATAGCGTTTAATAATATCCTCCAGAAAAACAAACTGGCGCTTAGTGCCATTGGACGGCGCTTCAATAATACGCGGCAGTACGGCTGGCACCTGAATAACCGCCGCATGGTCGTCGCTCCGGTCCTGACACAAAAGTACGGCAAGATTCAAACTGCGATTGGTCAAAAAGGGAAACGGGTGGCCGGCATCCACTGCCATCGGCGTAATAACCGGAAAGATCGTATTGTCAAAAAAGTTTTCTATCCACTCCTGCGCCCACTCATCCAGGCTGTTACTATCACAAAAACAAATATCGGCCTCTTCCAGTTCAGCCTGGATATTTTTTAAAAACCGGTATTCGAGTTTCACTAATTCGTGTGTATCCTCGGCAATGCACACAAGCTGCTGCCGTACCGACAAACCGGCGGCATCCACTTTATTTACACCGCTCTCCAATTGGTGTTTAAGACCGGCTACCCGGATCATAAAAAACTCATCCAGATTGGAACTGCTAATGGCAATAAATTTTAACCGTTCCAGGAGGGGCTTATGCTTGACATCGGCCTCTCCCAATACACGCCGGTTAAACTTAAGCCAGCTCAGTTCCCGGTTAAAAAAGTAGTCTGGATCATCAAATCTATGGTTGTTTTTGGCGTTTGCCATGATGTTCACCCCACCCGTCTGATTAGTATCGCCTTTATTCCGAAAACATCTTCAAAAAAATCAGCCTTATCAGCAAAGGTCCAGCCTTCCAACGAAAGATCTTCCCTGCTGGTAACGGTAATGATTAATTCATCACCGCGCAAAACAACTTCTGCCTGACTGACCTTTTGGCGATGGCTGCGGTCGATAGCATCAGCCAGCCGGATAATCGCCGAAAGCTTTGAGACGGTAACCTTTTGGTTTGGTGTCAAATAGGCAAAATTGGCATCATTGTCAGAGGGTGTTCCTTTGGAATGATAAAAGGCAATGTTGGCGATTACATCTCTTTCTGCTTTAGAAAAGCCCAACATGTCTGAAGAAATGATTAACCGGTAAGAATAGAAATAGTGCCGCCGCAAATTAACATGCTTACCAATATCATGCAGAATGGCGGCTACTTTTAACAGCAGCCGGTGACGCTCACCCAAACCGTGAATACGCCCCAGCTTATCAAATAACAGCATCGCCCAATGCTTTACGGCGGCTGCATGCTTAGGATCATAATAGTATTTTTTACTAATCTCCCAACACAGACTGATCATCTGGTCCTCGATAAGCTCATTATGCTTATCTGCGGTCTTTTCAGCAATATGTTTAATCACAATACCATCGGAAAATTGGTCACTCAAAATAACAATTTCCTTAGGATTTGTCAGTGACAATATCTGCTTGTAGAGTACGATAGTCGGCAAGACAATCTCAGCCTTATGTTCGGTTAATTTATATGTCGTTATGATCTGCGGCAAATTCAAGGAACGTACTGTTTTATAAAGGCTGTCAAATTCGGATAAACTGACAAAAGTAATTCGCTCTTGCTCTTTGCCAAGCATTTTTAGCAGCAGTCTGGTTTCAGCGCCAGATAGTACCAGCCGCTTGATATCATGCTGCCGCATTTCTTTTTCCACAGGCTCAATGGTACTGCTTATATATTCCGACAAAGCCTGCTGAAAATGAACCGAATCCCGCTGATTCTTTTCGAAACTTTCTTTGATGCGCAGTGCGCCGATATGGATATTTTGCTGATAGCGAAGATTGCCTTCCTTATAGAGAGTAAAACCAAGAGCACCGGAAGAGATATCAACAAACAGCATACCTTCCTGGGAATTCAGCAGACCGTGGTCATTTACGGTTTTCACCAGGGATACATATTTGTAAAAAATCTCCTGCGGCATATCGACTACTTCCACATTTAAGCCGGTTTTTACCTTAATCTGGTCAATAATGTACGGTTGATTCTCCGCTTCCCGAATCGCCGTCGTAGCCACCAGCCGATAGTCCCGCACACCGTATTCGGAAAGCATCCGGCGGTATCCCTTTAACAGTTCGCAGATTTCGCTTACGGCCCCAAAACTAATCCGTCCGGTTTTAAATGTCTCTTCACCCAACATTACCTGGCAGTAGCTCTGTTCAATAACCTTCACATCATCAAGTTTCGTATATTCTACTATTTGTACCCCAATCTGTTCTGAGCCGACATGAATGGCGGCAAACCTGTCAGGCGCATGTTTGGCCATTTAGATCCCCCTAAAATAGTGGCATGATTTATTACTTATTCATTTAGTTCTACGGTTAGAACCAAAAGTCCTGTGTTTATTATTAGGACTTAATACTAAATTAACAGCAAATTAACGCAATTTTAAATTTGGTCCACTATGATTAAAATATCATGGATATCAGCCAGGCGAGAAGGATTTTAGCAAGAATAGCGAATAATTACTAGTGGAGCGTCTACGTTGAAAGCGTAAAAGAATTCGCGGGAATTTTTTCGCAAGGCGAGGCGGAGGAGGTGCACATATCGGGAATATGTAAACCGACGACAACGAAGCATTGCGGAAAAAGGCCCGCGAAGTAATTATGATTTCAGCGTAGACGCTCCACTAGTAGTCTTATTGCATAAACGCAGTTAGGAGTTGAACGTTTTGACCGAACGGGTAGCAATCATTGATCTTGGATCGAACTCAGCCCGCCTTATTGTTATGACTATTTATCACAACGGAGCCTACAATTTAGTATATAACCAGAAAGAATCCGTGCGTATGAGTGAAGGTATGCTGGAATCGGGAGTACTCACCCGCGATGCGATGTGGCGGGCTATCGGCACGCTCAAGGTCTTTGCCCATATGTGTGAACTGATCAAAGTGGATAAAATTCTGGCGGTAGCCACCGCCGCTGTACGCAATGCCAAAAATGGTGCTGAATTTATTGACCTGGTCCATCAGCATACCGGTATTCCCTTACGCGTTATTAGCGGAGAGGCTGAGGCTCGGCTCGGCTATACCGGTATTATCAACACGATTGATGTAGAGAATGCACTGCTTTTTGACTTAGGTGGCGGCAGTACCGAGATCACCTTAGTGAAAAACAGGCGGCCGGTTGAGGTTTTTAGTCTCCCGTTCGGAGCAGTCAATCTTACGGAAAAATTTGACTCACAGGATAAAATCAGTGATTGTCAGCTAACTGCCATGCGTGATTATATAATGAAACGCCTGGAACGGCTACCCTGGCTTAAGCGATTAGGGCTGCCTCTTGTCGGCGTGGGCGGTACGGCGCGCAATATTGCTAAGATGGATCAAAAGTACAAACATTATCCCTTTCCCAAGGTACATAATTACCGTTTCGGGGCAATGGCCTTTGAGGAGTTGTGGCGGGAATTAAATAGGACGAATTTGAGCCAACGCCGTAAGTATCCGGGACTCAGTAGTGAACGTGCTGATATTATTATCGCCGGAACTACGATCGTCAAATCGCTGCTGGAGCTGTCGCAGGCTTCTCAGATCATTGTCAGTGGCTGCGGTGTCAGGGAAGGGATGTTTTTGGAATACTATCTTTCCAAGCAACAATCGTCAGTCATTATCCCCGATATTCTGTTGCACTCCACCCGCAACATGCTGCTATTTTATAAAGGGAATGAAGCCCATGCCGAACATGTGGCCAAACTGGCGGAAACCATGTTTGACAAATGGCAGTCCATATTACGCTTATCCGTTAGGGACCGGCGCCTTCTCCGGGTAGCCGCTTTACTGCATGACATCGGCATTACCATCAACTACTATGATCATGCCCGCCACAGCGCCTATCTTGTTGAAAACGCCCGGCTATTCGGTCTTACTCACCGTGAACAAATGCTGGCAGCCGTAGTGGCCGGCTGGCATAACGGCCCGGCCGCCAAGTATGTCCGCAACAAAATATACAGCGAGTTTCTTGATCAAAACAACTGGCAAACAGCCCGTAAGCTGTCTCTCTTGCTGGCCTTGGCTGAGAGTCTGGAAACAACTGAACTTGGCTTAGTACAAGATGTTGAGCCAACCATTACCGGCAATCAGGCCACTCTTAAACTAATCACCAGGGATCCTGTAAGTATTGAACGTCAGGCGGCTGTACAGCACCGCAAATGGTTTAAAAAAGAACTTGGCTTTGAATTGATTATCGAATAATTAGCTAAAGGCACAAACAAGGAGGGCACTATGGGATTATCCTTGGCTACTACTACCACACGCCTTACCCTGTTAATTAAGTTTGTCTATACCGTATTCCCGCTTGTTAACAAGGAGCTTTCCCACTGGCAGGCTTATGCGGCTGCGCACGGTATGCGTGAACTAGCCGATCAGGCACTTGCCAGCATTACGAGCAAAAGTTTTCACTGCAAGGGCGGCAGCATATACAGCCTGTATAAAAATGTGCCTACCGCTGATTTTGTCCGGCTGGTAGTAGCTCTGCAGACCATCAGTGATTATCTTGACAACCTTTGTGACCGGGCCGGTGTTGTTGATGAGGATGCCTTTCGTCAACTCCATCTTGCCGTCACCGATGCTCTTGATCCGGATAGACCAATGAACGATTACTATGCCGCCTATCCTTATAAAGATGACGGCGGCTATTTACATAACCTTGTTGCTGTCTGCCGTCAGGAGATTAACAAACTTCCTGCTTACCACTTGGTTAAAACGGAAGCCTTGCGGCAAGCCGGGTTGTATAGCGAGCTCCAAACATTAAAACATCTGCATCCCAAAGTGCGCGAACAAAAACTGCTTTCCTGGATTCATGGCCATCTGCCCGACTATCCGGGAATTACCGCCTGGGAATTCGCCGCAGCTACCGGATCCACCCTCGGAATGTTTATGCTGTGTGCAATCGCCCATAATCCCGAACTGACCGCCGAGGAAGCCGAAAAAACTGCTGATGCCTATTTCCCCTGGATTAACGGCCTGCATATTCTGCTTGACTACTTTATAGACGAAGCGGAAGACCGCCAGGGCGGCGACCTAAACTTTGTAGCGTATTATGAAAATAGCCAGCTTACCCTTGCACGTCTCACGTTTTTTATTAAACAGGCCTACGCTCAGGCCGGACAACTGCCGGAAACAACCTTTGCCCGCACGGTAGTGGACGGATTACTGGCCATGTATCTGTCTGATCCAAAAACCGAGCAGCCGGCGGAACAGACCATCCGGCAAAGCCTGCTGCAAACGGTCGGCGGCTTTACCCGGTTGATGTACTTACTCTGCCGGCTGCTGCGAAAGAAACATATATTATAAAAATAAAAGCGAGCTTGCTTGGTAACCTGCTTGTGATGCGGAATAGATCCGCCGGCAAGCAGTACGCAGCAAACTCGCTTTTTCATATTCTGCGAAAAAGTATTATCAATATCCAGGATTCTCTACTTGTTAGCCTGTCCGGCAGCCTTGACGATTGCCAGCGTAAACGCACAAATATTATAGAGATCCTCTTCTTTGATAAATTCATCAGTAGTATGCACTTTGGACATACCCGTGCCGAGTACGACCGTGGGAACACCATAGCTATTAAAGAAGTTGGCGTCGCTGCCACCGCCGGTCGCCTTAATTACCGGTGTGAGTCCGATACTTTCCGCAGCTTGGCGGGCAAGCTGCACAACAGGTGCTGTTTCTGGCAGTACATAGGCATCATATTTTTTCGAGATGCTGACTTCGGCTCTGCCACCACTGGCTTTAACCGTTTCTTCAAATACTTGCCGCATATGCTCTGTCTGGGCAGTCAGTTTTTCCATATTGCGGCTGCGGGCTTCAGCCACAATCTTAACTTTGTCGGGCACAATGTTAGTCGCTGTTCCCCCTTCAATGATACCGATATTGGCCGTGGTCTCCTGGTCTATCCGGCCGTCACGGATGCCGGCCAGCGCCTTGCCGGCCAAGACTATGGCATTGATACCCTCCTCAGGCGCAACACCCGCGTGGGCTTTCTTCCCGTGAACGATAATTTCCAATTGATTCTGGCCAGGCGCCATATTGACAATTTCCCCCGGTGAACCGCTGGAATCCAACGCATACCCGAAATCAGCCTTGAGTAAAGACGGATCGATATTTTTAGAGCCATTGAGACCGCCTTCCTCGGCTACCGTGAAAACGACCTGGATATTGCCATGAGGAATATTTTGCTCTTTGATCACACGTAGAACTTCCAGGATCGCTACTACACCGGATTTGTCATCAGAACCAAGGATCGTATCCCCGGCTGACGTAATGATGCCATCTTTTAGAACAGGCTGAATGTTGCCGCAGGGTTCCACACAATCAAGATGGGCCGTAAAAAGTATTCCGGGAGCCCCGGCTGCCGTACCGGGTAAAAAGGCTATCACATTGCCGCAATTGCCGCCAATTTTACCACCGGTGTCATCTTCCGTTACTTCTGTATGTAAGTTGACCAGTTTCTGTTTAATAACATCAGCCACCTGCCGTTCTGCACGGGTAGAGCATTTAATCTGTACCAGTTCATAAAATTCGTCAAGTATCCGCTTTCTGTTAATCATTTGATTCCCTCCTACATATTTAATGCCGCACCCTGTCATATTAAAAACAGTAGCTGGCCTGCTGACATAAAAAGCGGCCTGGCCTATGCCATCCCCTTGCGGACAGGTAAGAAATACAGCCGGTTCCTTAAGGGTATTTGGAGTATTTTATTTAGCATTTGTAGAAAGGGTGCTCATCATGCCAAAAACAATTGCATTAGCCCACTATAATCAAAAACTGGCTAATGAACTTACCCACCAGGGGTTCCTGGTTGTAGACGGCACTTATTCTTCCCGCCCAGGCCAAACGGCGGATGCCTACCTGTATACCAGTTACCGTCCGGACACCGATGATGGTTGCCTATGCCGGCACGAACCTGCCGATATTTGTCTTGGCAATTATCATTATACCATAATTGACCATCCTGCCACTATTTATCTCAATATAACCGGCCTAACAACCGACCAGATAGCTGACAGGCTGCACCGGGAATTGGCCCGCAGCGCCAGACCGTAGGCCTGTTTACCGCTTCCGGGCTATCATTGTCGGCCCGCGCATAACGGTCCCTTCTCCAAAACGCTCCTTGAGTTTATCAACGGCCTTGGCGACAGCCTCCGCCTTTTTATCTTCCTGCTCAAAAAGGGATAGCTGACTGCCGCTTGTCACCAAACCACTGACGGCAACCCCCAGCAGCCTAACGCCCTCATTTAACGAAACCCTGCCTAACAATTCTTCGGCAACATGATAAATTGATTCATCGAGATTAACAGCAACCCCCAGCGTGTGACTGCGGGTAGTCGTGCGAAATGAGGCAAAGCGTACTTTGACGGTTACTGTCCGCCCGCTTAGCCCCTGCCTTCTAAGCCGCCAGCCTACCTTTTCTACCTGAGCCCATAATTCGGTCTTAAGCTCTTCAATGCCAAACAAATCCGTCGAGAAAGTAGTTTCCTTACCAATCGATTTTGGCTGGCAGTCAGATTCAACCTGACGGTCATCCTGTCCGTTGGCCAGCTGATGCAACGTATGCCCGAACTGGCCGCAATATTTGACAAGCAAGCTAGGATCAGCCGCAGCCACCTGGCCAATTGTTTTCAGCCCTATTTTAAGCAGTATTTCCGTTGTGTTTTTGCCTACACCCCATAACCGGCTGACCGGTATATCGGCCAATATCCTGTCGATTTCATCAGGACGGATGACCATTAATCCATCCGGCTTATTCATATCAGAAGCAAGCTTTGCCAGAAATTTATTGGGAGCTACCCCTGCCGAAGCGGTAAGGGCAAGTTCGGTTTGGATGCGTTTTTTTATTGTAACGGCAATATCGACAGGACTGGTAAATAGCCCCTCCATACCGGTCACATCAAGGAAAGCCTCATCCAAAGACAAAGGTTCCACCAAGGGCGAATATTCGCTAAATATCCTTAGAAGCTCGCTGGAAACTTTACTGTATTTTGCGTGATCAGTCGCTAAAAAAATTCCCTGCGGGCATCGCCGCCGGGCTTCTAGCGTTGACATAGCCGAATGAACCCCGTATTTACGAGCTTCATAGGAGGCAGTAGATACAACGCCGCGTGTCCCCGTTCCTCCAATAATTACCGGGCAACCCCGCAATTGGGGATTATCCCGCTGTTCAACAGCGGCAAAAAAAGCATCCATATCCACGTGAATAATCCAGCGTTGCATTGACTCACCTCAGTGTTCTTATTTTAAGAACATGTGTTCTATTTAATTATATACCCATTTCTAAAAATAATCAATCTGGGGACCATTTACAAATTCAGGACCAAAGTTACTTTAAAAATCGAATAAAAACGATTGTCCTGCGCCCGGATAATACGGATAGCTCTTATTTTGATAAAAAAACATTTCTGTTCAGCATTGAGCTGTCGGAAAAAGTATTCCCTTTGGCCAACATTCATTTAATTAAAATAAAAAGTCCTGACAGTTCATTGGGATGAACTGCCAGGACTTTTATTTTTACAAAAAAACTTATAACTGAAGTCTGAGCCAGCGCCGAGTCTTTTCTAGCGGCGGAAATAATGCAATATGCTGTCTAAAATATCAGCTAGCATCTCTTTGCCATGAATTTGATTCATATTCGCTAATTCAACATCAAACGTTATATTATCCAGTTTAATAAACGGCACCAGTTCATGGTTTGTCTGTAAAAAAGCAGAATCGTTAAAAGTATGTACAATGGTTTGCGGCCCGCCGGCAGTGGCTTGCAATTGTTTGCCATATTGGTCGAAAATTCGTTGCACAGTAGTCACGCAATTGCCATTTTCATCATAAATAAAACTATATCTGGGATCGGCACTTACAGCCACCGGCTCGTTACCCAATCCGGCTTTTTCCTTGGCCTCTTTGACCCATGCCTTATCTACATTAACCCGGATATTGCTGACAACCGGTTCCCATACCTCGCCGGCGGCCGGTGCTGCCAGTTCGCAGAGGAGAATACCCGCAGTAGCCGCCATCTCTTTGATATCTTTCTGGTACACCGGTGAAGTTACAATGATTCCCATAACCTGACCGGGTACATCCCTGACAATACGCAGGAATTTGGATAACTCTTCCAGCGTTGTCCGTTCTGTGGCTTGAATAACTGTTTTATAAGTAATATCGCCATCAGTAAATTCCCAGTACACATCGGCTTCATGGGTCGTTGTCCGGCCTTCAATCACAGCATGGTACTTTTCTTGCAGCGTTTTTACCGTATCCACATCAGCAATGGCCTCATAGATCTCGCGGACAGCCTGCTGATAAATACTTGGACTTGTCAATATAACACCACCATACTTATTTTTGCCTATATTATATATTACCGCTAATTGCCTTCAAATACAATTTTTACCCGGTTATTTCCCGTTTACTCCCAACCCGGACGATATATCTCCCGCCGCAGTGTTGCGCTTTTGTTAAAACCTCCGGGCTCCGCCCGCTCGGCTTCACGGTAAAATTGTTCTGTCTTAGCACTGAGATTATCCAGATAATGCAGCAGTTCTGCCTCTAAAAACATGGGTTCTACCGGACTTCCCCACTCAGCTTGCCCGTGATGAGAGAGAATACAATGCTTGAGCATTAAACTGATTTCTGCCTCCAGTCCTACCGACTGACAGGCACTCTCCAGCATTTCCAAGCCAAGCGAAATATGCCGCAGCAATTTCCCCTCCCGGGTGAAACCTATACCCATACCCAGCATATCTACTTCGATTTCCCGTACCTTGCCGATATCATGAACCAAAGCCGCTGCCAAAAGAATGTCCCTTTTTATCTTATCATTGCGCTTGCAGTAATCGAGAGCTCCCACCGCAACCTCAAGTGTATGCTCAAGCAAGCCGCCAATATAGGCATGATGATTTTTGACGGCACCCGGATGACGCTTAAACTTTTCAGCAAATTGCCGGTCATCAACAAAAATACCTGTTAACAGCTTTCTCAGGCCTTCATGCCCGACATTGGCAATTATGCTTTTGAGTTCAACATACATATCGTCTATCGGCCTCGGTGCCATCATCCCCAGGCTGCTCAAAGACTGGTCGACTTCCGCCGGCAACGGCAGAAAAACACTCTCAATTGTCAATTGCGGGCTGTCTTTAAAATAATCCAGCGTAGCGTCAATTCGCAGTACACCATTCTTCTGAAATAATGCGACTCGTTCAGTGGGTATATCCCAGTACTTAGCCGGCACCTCAAAGCTATGATCGCTTATCAGGCAATCGCCATATGCTTTACCGTTTCTCGCGGTTTTAACCTCAAACCGTGAAATCCGGTATATCCCTGTTATTTTAAATCCTTTTGGATTCTTAACCAATTCCCCAAGTTTCACTCTATGTTCTCCTCCAATACCCCTTCTCATTCGCATTTATCGGCAAATACTCTATCAAATTCTCTTTGCCTTCGAAAAAATCCTTTATCGTACTCACCTTTCAGGATCACAGCAATATAATATATCAGAAAATATAAGGGGGGTTTTATGTTGGCATCTTATGACAAAATTATAAAATACATTGTAGAAAAAATTCAGTCCGCACTCCTGCCACTTGAGCAAATAGCCAAGTCCCAGGAAATTATTATAGCGCAAAATAAACAAATCATTGATTTACTGACACAACTAAATACCGGCAGGCAAAACGGCAGTGAACCATGCGAAGAAAATACTCCTGCGCCCGTTGTAGTCGTCGAAACTGATCTAAGAGAATAGATAGCAACTATTAAAAATTGTTCGTAAGGGCTTGTTTTTTACAAGTATACCTTATATAATGAAATTACTATAATTTACAAATTTAACCAAATATATTTTGTTAACTAACTCGCTCTCCGTCGCAGCAAAAAAACACGGCACATGAATGGCCGTGTTTTTATTTTCAGCTAATATATCTGGGAAATAGCCGACCATGCCTCTAAAGAATTGCAAGTGGCTTTAACATCAGTATTTTTTATTAACATAGTTTTCTTATCCACCTGGCAGCTTACATAGTAGAAAGGTGATTCTTATGCCTTTGACTCGAAAAGAAAAACGAAGGATTTATGAGGAAGAGCTCGAGCGTATGAAGGCCCGCGAACGTATTAAGGTTGTGTTAAAAAACCGGTCCCAATCTTCCTGGGCCATGAATTGGGTTATTATTGCCGGCTTTTTGATCATGCTGTATATTGTTTTGGGTGGAAAATAATATGGATTTCAGCAACAACATATTGACAGGATCACCAGATTATGAGAAATTTTAATTAAAAAACTAAGGAGTTTATCCATGGGCACTAACCTAACATTGGAAGAGACTTGTACTGCCTGTAAAGGCTTAGGCAAAATTGGCACTAAGCCTTGTCAAAACTGCCAGGGTACGGGAACGGTTTTAAACGAAGCCGGGAAAAAAATCCTCAATTACTTGCGTAACAGCATACGTACTTCCGAACATTAAACTTTTATGGTACGGTAACTGCTTTAAACAGAAAAACAGCATTCCCCGTGGAATAGCTGTTTTTCTGTTTCTTAACAACACACATTTTTTCCCTTACTTAAAAATAGCCGAAAGGGAATTACACACTGTGTAAATTGTTAGCAAAGCTGTAAAAATTACAATAGGATTATTGCGGAACCGTAGCAAACCAGCTTTCACCTCACTTTTTGCTAAGCTAGTTTATACTATTCCCAATTTCTCGCTATGTTAAACAACACATTCTCGTAATCAATGGTTAACAGAAAAAGAAATAACCGCGCTGACTCCAGCGCGGCTTCCATGCAACACCACTGTTGTTGTGATTTGCATTTTCCAGGCGGTTTAACAAGTACTGGTACCATCATCTCCAAAAGCCGGGAATAGCAAAACAAATAAACTAATAACTAAGAGGACAAACCAAAGTTCCCTGTTAGCACCCCACCAAAACACCCCAATTCCTCCTTTGTCGATAAAGATAGTTAATCTACTGTATACTATTCGAAAATCAATAATCGTGTTACCATCGCCAAAATTACTAGCTTTCGCATAAGAAAAGACTTGGCTTGTGCCAAAGCCGCCTGTACCCCTTTAGGAGGTATAGGGTGAGTGTATTCCCGCTTGTTGAAACCTAGGCTTTACTCTGACCAGAAAGCATTGCCAATAAATAAGAAGACCAGACTAAGAATGATAATAATAATCCAAATAAAGCTATCTCTAAAAAAAAATTCACCAGTACAAAATTGTCGATTATCCATGACAATTTCCTCCTTTGAATCCATCACTTATCTTATTGTATGCCGGAAACAATGAATGTGCGCTAGGCCTTCGCTAAGGAAATTATTCGCCCAGCCGCCACAAACTGATATTCTGAACGCCCTGTTCTTTAGCGATAGCTATCCAATAATTTATTGTCTTCCCGTCAGCATACCACACTTCATAGGCGGCACCCTGATCGTTATACGCAAACACCAGGCATTGACTGCTTTCATCTCTCCTGGTAGTAACGCCATGCTGCACCGCGAGATCTTTGGCTTCGTTCTCTGTTAAAAACCGGCGTTCGCCGTTATCACCCCATTGGCCTCCCCCTGTTGCCAAGGCAACTGACTTCTTCCCGGGTAAGGATTTCATGCGGGTCAGCGTTTTTTGAATGAACTCCTTATTAGCCTTTGGTCCCGGTCCGCTATGAGTTCCATAAAGGTTATACAGCATGACTATATACTCCGGTCCGGGGGTGAAGGCAACTGTGGAAAACGGTGTACCCGGTTCTAATACAATCCTTACTTTGAGGTTATTTTTCCGGGCTTGTTCATAGAGTTCATCAGTAAATTTAGGAAAACACCGCGCGATTTCCTTGTCTCTCCAGATTCGCTCATAATCAAGCTCAATGCCGTCATATCCACCTCGCAAAGTTAGGGCAATAATTTCATCAATATGCTTTCTTCTGGCTGTTTCATCGGCTAATAACCTGCGCAGAACTTCCAGATCCTTTAGTTCCGACGACCCGTCCGGGTTTTGCCTATCATTAACAAAGGTAAGATATGATTCATAATTTCCCTTTTTCGCTGCTAATTCCCGGTGCCGCTCACTCAGTTCCCGGGGAATGACAGGATGGTCATCCGCGTCAAAATAAGCTGCAAAGTAAGAAAGTTTATCGAGTTTTTCCCCCATTCTCTGCAGATCCTTTTCACCGGCATCCAAATCCCAATAAGCGAGCCAGGCCGACCTGCTGATCGGTTCCTGCGCGTCTGCTCTGCCGGCCAACTGATTACCGTAGTTGCAGCCCGTCAAAAGAACAAACACAGCCGCTAATAACACCACTTTGCCAAACTTACATGCTAAGCTAATCATCATACTGCACCCCATTACATTGCTTACAAGCTATCGAACAAAAAAGCTAAGAATGGCTTCCCACATCCGGTTTAACTTAAACTTTACGGCATCCAGACCTTCCAGGCTGCTGTCAAACAAAATTCTTTCTTGAGCCTCTCCGGTATTTTCGGTAATAACCAGTTTCTCAAATACACCGTCATATACATCATCGACCAAATTAGGCTGATTCTGACCATAGCCACCCCAGGCACTTTCTAAAAAAACAGCGCCTGCCGCGGTATCTGCTACCGGCAAATCACTGACTGCTTCCTTATCATCTACAACAATACGTAACCGGTCGCCTTTAAGAGATATGATCAGTTTGTGGTCGCCCGGGGTGTGAAGGCTAATTTCCGGTATATATTCCACAGCCCCGTCCGCCACCGTGGGCGCCGTTTCCTGCTCTTTTGCCCGCAACTGCTCTTCGTACAGTTTCGCTTTTTCCGGCGATGCGGCATACTGGCGGAAGGTTTCTAATTCTGACACCTCAGCCGCTTTCCTATCCTCGGGAACAGATAATCGTTTCTTACCGGCATGCTGATTTAAATCTAAGGTAAATAATTTTTTCTCGGCACCGCTATTTTTTTCGGTAACATATAAAACATTGTTGAGAACATAAACGGATAAAAACCTGCTTAAATTCTCATCTGCCCGGAAATACATTCTTTGCAAGCCAACTTTATTACCCCTTAGTCTTACAGAAACTTGTATATCGCCAAAGTCATTTCTGTTTTTTAAACGCGCCAAGCCCGTTTTTTGAGGTAAAGACGTTAAAACTATGGTGTCATTTTGAATTTCCAATGCACCAGTAAGCGTGTCCCAATTTTCTTGCTGGCGTAAATTACCCTGAACAAAATCCAGGTCTTGATTACTATCATATTGTATCCGCATTAACAAATGATTGGTATACCAATAGGGCTGAGGTTGCATGCGCGTTAAATCATAGATACTGCTATTTCTCTGGTTGAGGGCAAATCCTTCCCGGTTAAAATTCATTTTGAACAAATTTTTAATCCAATACTCGTTTACAGCACTTACCTTGTCATTGTTGCCAAACGCACCGGTATTGGCGTGCATCAGAATATAGGTGGCGGGAACATAGCCAATAGCCTTAATATAGCTATCGTGCAGCGTTTCGTAATCATGTGAGATCCGTTCTTTCATCCGGGCGTGGCTTTCTTTGGGAATCCCATATTCATCACGGATATAGTCCATTACATAGTGATTGTATCTGCGTCCTAAAAATGGCGCGACACCGGCCTGCTCGAGTTGATCCAATTCCCCGAGATAATTGTCATAACGGTCAAAGACATTAATAAATGCCAGTCTGTAGCCATTAGTACCCGTTTCCCAGTACGTTGTTCTCTCCATGTCCTTTAGCTCTTCCGGTATTAAGAATTTGGGATCTTTACTGGCAAATTTTTCAGGATAGGTGAGAATTGTGGCTTTAAAATTTAAGTTTTCCAAAATCTTTTGGGAGAAAGCGGCTGTATCTCTTCTACCGTCCTCAAACATTAAAAACAATGATTTTTCCGGCAGTTCTTTTCCCGCTTGATAGTAGTCCATAAGATCTTGCTGGGTAATCGTTACATAACCTAGATTTTTAAGAGCCTGTAAATGCTCCTGCAAGCGCCCTGCACCGATGATATCCTGCTGACCTACCCGCTCCACCCCAAAATAGGAAAGTGCGATAAAACCTCTGTCGCCTGAAAATTTTGCAGTCTGTTCCGTATAAGGTTGATACGTTTTTACGGTAGTCAACGTGAACACCGCAATAACGGCAACGACAGCAATGACCATAAGCTGCAGCACGACACTCACTATTTTTCTTCTGTCCTTGCGCTCGGTAAAGCGTGCATATTGCGCTTGTTTTCTGTCTCTGCGCGCTATAAACTTCTGCGGTGGCATTGTCATAGTGTCAATCCTCTACATTGTTCTGTGGTTTTTTTTTGCTACTTCCAAAAGATCGGCCGGCGTCATGCGGGTACCCCAGGTGGTTTTCCAAAAGGTAACCCAGGCAATGGGCATTTGCCATAAAAGTACGGCTTCATAATATAAACAAAACCATAATCCGTAGATCCAGGTTGAACTTTTTCTAAGAAATAACTGGGCCATACTCATGAGCAGAGCCATTAACAACAGGCCAAGAATAAAGGTAAGGGGAAATACCTTGTGAATAAGCGGAATGTAGACCAAATTGTAAACAACAATAATAGGCGCGAATAAAGGTACGAGCATTCCCATGTAAAAGGACAATGACATAAAAGGTTCTTTCTTCCACATAAACCTAGCCGCAATCAGCGATTCTCTCAGCCAGGACCGTTTCCAACGCATTTGCTGTTTCAAAAAAACCTTATACTTATTGGGCACAATGGTCGTACAGATTGCTGTATCCTGATAACCGGTCCGGTTGTGCCTTAAGATGAAATTCGTCATGCTCCGGTCATCGCCAAACGTAGCCTTCTCCCCCAAAAACTTCTGGTTAAGCCACGCATCCATGTATTTGAGAACTAATTCCCGCCGATAACAGGAAAGCGGTCCTGACAAGCAGGTGACAGCATCAAAATAGCTTTCAGCCGCCTTCATAATCCGAAAAGCAATATAATAGCGGACAGCCTGCATTTTTGTAAGTGAATTGGTGTAGGTATTGGCCACATCGGTTCTGCCGGAAACGCCTCCCATTTTTGTATCTCTAAAAGGTTGGACGATATTTCTAATGGCAAAAGGATCCAAAAAGCTGTCAGAATCAACAAATACCACCAGTTCATGCTGTGCCAGCTTTGCACCTGTAGCCATGGCTTCCCGTTTGCCTGCGTTCTGCGGCTGCCGGAAATAATGAAGCCGCATTTCCACCTCATAGCGTTTTTCTTTAACCCTTAACTCTTCCACTATTTCTTTAATTTTGGCAAAAGACTTGTCATTCGAACAATCGTCGACAACGATAACTTCCAGTTTATCAATAGGATAATCCTGATTGATGCAACTGATAACCGTTCGCTGTATCCATTTTTCTTCATTAAAACAGGGAATAACAATGCTGACACCGGGAGTAAAGTCATTATCAATAGTGACGGGCCGGTAAAAGGTCGCAAATAAATAGCGGCTTAATAGAAAGGTGGCTGCAATCATACTATACAGGTATAAGATTCTATTAAACTTAAAGTATAGTACGCTTTCCGCCCGCATGAGGATGACACAGGCACAAATGATAAACAGGAAGAATGAGGCTATCGACAGCAAATACCAATTTTTTTTCTTGGTTGCAAACTGCGCCAGCGATTCTGAAAAAGCAACCCCGCAGCGAATCGTTCCCTCGGCAGTTTTTTCAAGCCGGATATATTTTGCCCCAATGTCAACGTTCATTTCATACCCTTCCGGCATTGTGCCGGGCGCAATCGCAAACTGCAGACGAATATGTTTGGCTTGACTCAAATCCTGCGCCACTGCGTGAGAAACCTCCAGCAGCATCCCGCTTGTCGAAATATCCACTCCTTTCCCGGAGCGTTTGATTTTTTTTCTTCCTAAAACATAAATAATAGCAACCTCATAATTAACCAAATATCGCCGGCCTAAATTTTCTGCTTTTATCCGGCTTGTAAAATCATTCTTCTCTTCCTGGCGTCCTGTAAGCCGGCGCCTGTCCACATTGGTACGCAGTTCCTCTTTGTCCGGTACTTTTGAGAGCAGTCTGCGGTCAGGCTTGGCGGCAAGCAGGATATCTTCTTCCGTTTTATTGACTTGTTCCGCTATTGTCTCCATAGCCCACCTCCCTGCAAGTTGATGATAGTGCGGCAGCTACTTCTGAAGATTCCCGGAGCTATGTACAAGCTGTAATGTTTTCTTACGATCTATTTGCGAATAGCCCGCTATTAAATAATCAGACAATCTGCCCACTTTAAATTTCGACGGATCAGAATCCGGTTTGGCTTCATTGGCTGTTAATAAAATATCTAAAGACATTGCCGTATAAGCGGCCCTATCCGTCATATGCATGACCAAAACGGCCCCCTTTTTAACTTCACCGTTTTCTGTATATACACCGTCTTTCATTATTTTCACAAGCTGGGGGACACTTTCGGCCTTATAATCATTGGTGCTGCAGGAACCGGAAACACTATATTCATAACCGTCTGCAAACAACGATTCCAATCCTGTCTTGCTAATTGCCAGCGCCGGCGGACGGAAGAACTTGGTCAAGGCAGGCCTGCCGTTAACGGTTGCATCGCCAACCACAGCCAGCAATTTTTGATAAGCCTCGGCTAGTTCTTGGGTATATTCTTCTTTATCCTGCGTTGCCGTTAATTTGCCTGTACGCGGATCATGAACTACCATTGGTTTATGCAGGTCCGAATGACAGCCAATGTCATGCCCTTGCATAGCAATTGTCCTGAGTAGATTGGGGTTTTGGGCTACATTATGCGTAATGATAAAAAATGTGCCCGCTACCTGATGTTTACGCAACACGTATAATATTTTATTAATGGCTGCGTCTGTCCCCCAATCGTCAAAAGTGAGGAAAATAACATTGTCTTCAGTATGGATGAAACCTTGCTTATCAAGACGGCGGACATCCATTTTGGAAAATCCAAGTATACTTGTTTCGTAAGTAACATCTTCATTGCCGATATAACGCTTTTCGACTTCGCTAAGAAAATTATGCTGATCAATAGGAAAACCACGCCCATTATTGCGTACGCGTTCCGATACATTTGACGGATCGACAGGATATTGATAAATATATTTTTTATTAGTAAGGATTTCGCCTACAGGTTTAAGCCTATATGAGGAATCATTGGCATGGTTTAGCGCAGGACTATCAAAGGATGTTGCATAGGCAATATTATCCACCTTGCGTTGTTTGACCATTTCCAGCAAGTCAGCAACTAATTTGTCATTGGTATAAAAATCCATTCTAAAGTGCACAATCTGTCCGCGCGCTAAGGAAATTTTCGATTTACCAAAGATTTCATTGATCACTTGCTCGGCAGAAGTATAATCTTTATGCTTGCTTTGGATAATATTTAACGATTGTCCAATTAATTGGCATCCCACCGCCGCAACAGCTTCCCTGGTTGTATCTGTCACAACACCCCATGGCTGTTTTACAAGACTGGTTGTCACACCAAACTGTTCTTGCAGTTGCTGACGGCTCAGAATAATACTCTTACAGATTTCATCAAAAGTTTCCCCGTTTTTCGGTACAATGGCAATACCAATTTCATGTCCGTTGGCAATGATCTTCCGGACTGTTTCGGGATACTTTCTCATTTCTGATTCTGCAACAAAAAACGTCGCTTTAATACCAAGATCATTCAACTTATTTAGTACATCGTCTACGACCGCCCTTTTGGCTAATCCTCCGAATGTATAGGAAAGCGCCGGTTCTGTGGTTGAAATCATCTTAATTTCTTGGGACTTATGATCCACCAATTCCGCCGCATAGGCTGTCCGGCAGCTCAATAAGCCCAGAACTTGTTCCTGCAGGAAAGAAGTGGCTTTGCTCAAACTGGCAAAGGCAGTCCTATTCTCCAACCTCTTGGCCGTTGTCTGATTATGGTTTGCAATATCCTCCACATAAACCGTACTATATTTCGCTTTTTGCAGCGCAATCAGCAGGTTTTCCACAGCCCTAACAACTTCTTTTTCCCCTACGCTCGGTTGGGATATTTCCTTTAAGCCCGGTTGTTTGTCAACGGCCGGCTGAACATCTTTTTTCTTTTGCTCATTGGCAAACAGCTCAATCTTGTTTTTTAGTCTGACAGACACAATACTGCCCGGCCTCAGAGACGCAACAACGGCAGCTGCACTTGCAGGGGTGGAAAACTGTTTGACATTAACTAAAACGTCACTCTGAACAACATAAGTAAAGCCAGCGGCTTTTGCGGCCTGCAGCACCTGAGCGGTATACTTGGTGTCATTGCACTTGAGCAGGGCCGGCTCTTGCCGTGTATTTTCCCTGATAATCTTTTTTGTACGGCAAAAATCATAAACTAATTTCTCGATGGGCATAGCTTCCATTTTAGACTGTCCCACAAGTGTATAGCTTTCAATTTTTTGTCCGGCATTTTGAATATCTGTCAACGTCTCCGGATACTCGACCGCCAGTATTCCATCGGCAAAAAAAGTCGCCCTGCCATTATACCTTTGTAATAATGCAATAATCTGTTGTATGGTATTCCGGTCTGTCAGTCCGTCAAAAGTCAAGGCTATCTGCCGGGAGCTACTCTTACTGCCGGTAAGAATCATGGCCGTTTCTGGGTTGTTTTTCAGTTGTTCTAAGGCTTGCGATACTTCTTCATCGGCATTATAAGGATTAGCTACGGTTATCGCACCGCGATGCTCCTGGGCTAACTGTGGTTTAAAAAAGAAAAACGCAACAATCAGGACAGCGGCTGTAAGACAAACCAGTATCATTGCTTTCGTCCAGCCTTTCACAGTACCACCTCCTCTGACTACAGGTACCAGTAATAATAAGATATTGCTAACTCCATTCCAACTCACCTGCTACTAGATTTAAAAATAATGAGTTACCTGGCCCCACAGTGTTTTCCCCTTTTCCCCGGAAACTTTATCAGTTAAATCATAATATTCAACACCCAGGACGAGATTTTGGGCCAACGTATAATTCACTCCTACTCCATAGCCTTTCATGCCCTCCATAGAGCTGCCTTGACCATTCATACCATGGTCAATATAAGTTCCCCGGGCCTGATTGTAATATTTTGCAAACAAATTATAGGTTCTCGGCCTACTGTCACGTTGATCGCCATAATTAAAGCTCAGTACATAGCCGTTGTTATCCCCGTTGCTGTCCTGCAGGCTAGACCGTAAATACATGGCGCCCAAGCTAAAGTTACTAAAATTATAATTTCCGCTAATATTCCAGATGATGTTTTGCTTGTAAGTTCCATCGTCCGGTTGATAATGATAAAATCCGCTTTCCAGATTATAGTCAAAATCATTGTATCGTGCCGCTATTATAAAAGTAGCTTTTGTATCCTTGGTTTCTCCATAACTAAGCGTGTACTTTACCGGGCCGCCAAAATCCACTCTGATCCCGTCAAACCGGCTATCATAAATATTGCCTTCCGCCATTAGATAACCAAACGATCCCGCTTTCACCGTGGATGCTCCTACTTTACCGGCTACATATAGGCGGGAAAGTTCCAATTTATTATTGTAATTGGTTATATTCTTTTGACCTTCCAGCATTGCATAGGCATGCCAATCCTTACTGATCCTGCTGTAGGCATCAAGATAAAGCCGCAGTCCTGTTACGTCTTTATTAAGTCTTGCCGCACCACTATTGGCCGCATAGTGATAACGTATTTCACCATCGATGTTGATCTTGTTATTGATAAACTTGCTGCTACTGTGGCCAACCTCCATCAGATCATCAATAAGGCCTGTGTAGGTGTCCATATCAAGTTGCGCAGCGTCATGTACTTTTGGTTCCGTACTATCATTTTTCTGTAAGACTGCTGGTTTTTCGCCGCTGATAACGCTATCAACATGATTGATTATTTTTGTTGTAAGCTGGGCAAATTCAGCCTTGGCTTTTTTTATATCTAAGTTTTGCTCGTTGATTACGGCTGACGTAATCTGCGCCATTTCATAGGAAAATTCATTTCTTTGTTCACTAGGCAAAAGCGGCATGACTTTTGCCGTAATCGTAGATATGGCATAGGCAAAATCAATTTTGAAAGTTTCGGGATTAGTAATCGGCGCAGCTAAAAACGTCGTTGCAATCTGCGCCATTTCATAGGCGAATTCTTCCTTACCGTTTACTGTGGTTGCCATTCGGCTAGATTTCTCCGGATCATCCGCAGCTAGCGATTGATTGTTTACCGCAAGGAGAGAAGGCTCTTGCGGCTTCGCTGTACTTAACACCTTGGGTTCCATTCGCGAAAAATTATCCTGCACCATATCGTTTTTCGTTCCATTATCTACATTTTTATCATTAGAGTCTAATGCAAGCGCCGCAACGGCTTTACTGCGTCCATACTTACCGGTAATCGCATCCAATGCCTTGCGGGAATTCGGATAATCACCCAGCGCCAGGGCTGTGCGGGCCATGCCGGATAACCCGGCTAATTCCCCCTCTGCTTGGTCAGCCAGTGCTTGATATTGTTTATAGGCTGCGCGATTAAGCTTTTTCTTGGCTAAAACTTCGGCATACTGCTGACGGTAAATAGGCTTGGGATATTTTTTCAGGAGTAATTCAAATAGCGTTTTTCCGGCAACATACTGATCTGTATTAATAAAAGTTTCCGCATCACCAGCCACTTCGTCCGCATGGACTGCCGCTTGGCTGATATATTTATCATAAAGACCCAGGCCTTCCATAGTCCGCCCGTTTAGCATAGCTTGAAACGCCGGCGTCCGCAGGCTGATATCGTCGCCGGGCTGCTGCTTAGCAAGCTGCCGATAAACAGCCGCTGCCTTATCCTGTTCGCCAAGGCGAATATAACTTTCGGCAAGGGACCGCAGGCCCGGCAGCGGTCCCTTATATGCCGGCCACAACCGCTCCCCCTCGCGTACCGCCAATTCGTACTGAGCGCTGTTGACCAGTGCTGTGACATAGTCACTGGCCAGTGAATCCTCAATCGGGATGGTTTTCGTATAGCTGCCCAGCAGTGACGCAGCTTTTTGGTCTTGTCCTAACTGCATGTAGGCAGTGGCCAGCTTATGTTCCACGTTAAGCAGCCTTGCGGCTCTGTCCGGACTGTCAGGCAGCAGCCTGCGCGCCCGTTCCAAATCCCAGACCGCCTGCCGGTAATCTTTTATCTCCATACTCAGCATACCGCGGCTGAGATATACTTCATAATCATTAGGATTTCCGGACAGCAGCCATTCATAGTATAATTGAGCGTTTCGGGAGTCACCGCGGCGAAGATACATCTCCCCCGCCCATAACAGCGCATCCCGTTCACCGCGCAGCACAGCCGGCTGCAGCACATCCATGGCTTTATCATATTCCTTAAGCTCAAAATAAGCCGTACTCACACTTTTTATTACCGGGAAGGGCATGGTTATACCCGTATACTGCTCAAATTGACCATTTTGGGCCATTGCTACAGCTTGGGTATGTAATGATTCCCGCTCGTCTTTAGTCATAACAGAAGTCTGTTGCGTACCGGGTGCGGGTGAATCTGTGCCCGGCGACACTGCGCTATCATCTGCTATCCGATACAGCCGCAAGCTTTTCTGATACAACTGGCGATAATATTGCTGATCAGGACTAAAATCCATGACCATTTTAAACAACGCCTTGCCGCCGCCAATATTGCCCTGAGACAAAAGGGCCACAGCATCTTCCGCCGCTCCTGCCAGCAATCCCCTGTTCTCCGCCAATACCTGGTGATACAGGCTTAAGCCTCTCTCCAACTCACCACCATACAGCAGGGTGTATGCCAACCCGGCACGATAACTTTGTTTTTGTGAATTTCTGGCAATAAGCAATTCAAATCCCTTTTTTGCCGCCTGCACCCGGCCTGCCCGGATAGAACTCTCCGACACGCAATACAATACTCTCTCCGGCATAGCGTCTAATCGTGGCCATGCCGCACTGGCCGTCTCGATAACTTCTTCATATCTGCAATCATCAAACAGCGCAACAACAGCCTCTTCCTCTACCACAGTAGCATGACCGCGAACAGGATTGGCGCGGTCTGTGTCCGTCCCGGCAGCTACTGCGGCTTCACCCGGATGATGCTGTGTAGCGATTAACGCCGAAACCACCGCCAGCCAAAACCGTCTATCCTTCATTTGTTACCCCTCATCTCCCATGTAACGATGTAAGTATTGGTCTGAATTGCAGAATAGCTATCTTATCAAGATATATGTTAAATTAACTAATACCCAAATAGGTGAAAAATAAAAAAACTGTCGGTTTACTCCCAAAATCATTTGTAAGAGCAACCAGGCAGTCATAGGTAAAAGTCCCGTTAGACCCACGGCTTTGCGTCCCCGCCTTTCAGCGGGTATGCCACATGTATTGGCTTGTTTATCTGTATTTTATCTTGGTAACGCGTATATTGTCAATTTAAATTTTAGTTTACAAAAATTTAACATTTGATAATAAAAGATCTCGGCGGCTCCTAGGATTATTACAACCGCAGTCTTTGAGAGAAACAAAAAAAAAAGGCTTTCTCGCGCAATGACAGCCTTCTTTAATAATATTGTCTTAATACATGATTTTTCAAACAGAGACCTCTCTGAACCAACCAAGAGCTAGCAATATCGCGACGCATACCCCTAAAAATTCTTTCTCACTAACATTCCGGCCTTATCTTTATCTATGAATGGCTGTATTTTTGTATTAGATTTCGGGCTTGTGTTCAACTTAATTATTGTTTTAGCCGTGTAGTATCCAATTAATCCTCCTGCAACTACGTCTGATGACCAGTGGCGATTATCATATATTCGTGAAAGTCCGGTAACCGTCGCAAGTCCGTAAGCGACAGATCCGGCATGCTTGTCGTCCTTATACTCATTGGCGATAACAGTGGCTAACGAAAACGCTACAGCCGTATGTGTAGATGGAAATGAATCATGTCCCGTGCCAGACGGTCTTTTACGCGATACAGCATTTTTTAATGTTTCAGTTATAATTAAAGTACTGAATGCACTTTCCAACCCGACTTTAGAAACTTGTTTTTGTTTTTCATTACCCCAGAAATACGTTCCACCCATATAAATTACTCCTGTTAAGGGTAATGCGTTGCCCAATCTTGCTATTCTATTGCCATCATTACTATGCCTATCTTGAAACCAGTTACGAATATGATTGTCGTTTTTATAGATAAGATATGTTCCTCCACCATATAGGAAAAAACTTTTCCATTCGGAATTATCCCAGTGCATAGGTCCCGACAATACATAACCAGTATCTTTACAAAGCTTTCTAAAATTTAGCTGATTATTCTCTGATAATTCACTCTCGGCTTTACTTGATGACAGACTAGAAGCATTTGCTGTGTTCAAATCATTTAGAAGAAGTATACATAAAAAAAGGAAACCACAAACCAGCAGTATAAATTTTTTCAACGTTTCATCTCCTAGGGATGCTTGTAGTATACATCTTCGTTTATTCGGTATACGGATAACAAAAACCTCTGAAATAATAATTTATTTCTGCAATAAAATTAAGGACTTACAGCCGCTTGAATGCTAGCAGCTTTGTCATGTCCTGATGTATTGTAAACATCAACCGAAATAGGTACCATTTGCCCCGGCAGGCATAATTGGGGACATAAAAAAAGAGCCCTACCGGGGACTCACTAACTGTTTACTTTTTCTTGCAAAAGAAAATTCCTTTGCATTTATCAAATTCACGAGCTCAGCACTAATAAAATTATGATAATTTCCCAATTTTGATAACATCCGTAACAGGCTAAAGTATTATACAACCTTGTAAATGAGTCAGGAAACCATTAACCATTCCTTTACTCACAATAGGATACCCCCCCGCTGTGAACAGGAGGGTATTTTTACATTTACTCACACCCGCATTTATGTCCGTGCCAAACATGTTTGGCCTTGCACATCCATTCCTGCACATCATTCAACGTCTCGCCAAAACGTTGGAAATGAACCACTTCCCGTTGCCACAGGAAACGAAGGGTATCTTTCACACACGGGTCATCGGTACAGGCAATCAAATGCTCATACGTACTCCGTGCCTTTTGCTCGGCGGCCATATCTTCAGTAAGGTCTGTTATCGGGTCACCAAGAGCCGCAATATATTTGGCCGACCAAGGTATCCCGTTGGCATCGGTATAAAATAAGGAACAATCATGCTGAACAAACTGTCCTTCCCAGCCTGCCGCTTTAAAATCTTCGCAGTTAGCGCCTTCCGTGAGCTTATGCACGATAGCAGCAATGATTTCCATATGGGCAAGTTCTTCAGTTCCAATATCTGTAAGCACAGCTTTAGCCTTGTCTGTCGGCATGCCGTACCGTTGATTCAAATAGCGCAAAGACGCGGATAATTCCCCGTCAGGACCGCCGTATTGCGTAATAACCATTTTGGCGAATTTCACGTCCGGGCAGGTGACACGTACGGGATGTTCAAGCTTCTTCTCATAAATCCACATATTCTCTGCTCCCCTTTATCAAAAAATTAAAGCTCCCACGGCCAAGGCCCCTGCACCCATTGCCAGGGTTCCCCGGATGTACCGCCAAAACCAAAGTTTAAGAGTGGGCCATATTCACATTCATACTTTTCTTTTAATTTTCTCAGCATATCGGCTGCACAATTAAAGTCATTAAGGGCATCCTGATCACAAGGATGCGTGTCAAGATATAAATTAAGTTCAATGGCGACAAATTCCATCTCTTGAATCTTTCTAAGTAAGGCTAGCTGTTTTTCACATTTCACTGCTGTACACCTCCTAACCTAATCTATTTAGGAATTCTATAGACACCCCAAAGTTCCGGGAATAAGGTACCCTTCATCAGTGCTTCCGGCGGTGTAAATGCTTTCTCATAAGTTTGCCATGGCACATAAGAATGGGCTAATTGAATACATTCCGGAAAAGCGTCACACATATCTTCCATATCGTTCTCCATATCATTCATAGTCCCCATACAGCACGATTTTGAAGATTCCATATCCTCCTCCATGTCTTCTTCCATATCGTCTATGTCACACATATCTTCCATGTCGTGAGAATCCTCTTGCATTTTCATGACTTTACTTTTGTCTGATTTAGTATACATCGCATGTCTGGTCTTTTTACCCACAACAAAGCCTCCTCTCATTGACTTACTGTATTTTATGTGAATCCTAATGCAAATGCCACCTTACCCGCATAAAAAAAATTCGATAGGTGAAAACCTACCGAAGGAAGCATATACATACTATATAAGTCTGTTACGATACAGGCATAATTAAAAAGGCAAGAATATATAAGGCCAGCCCTGCGCCACGGTACAATACCGCCAACGCCCACGCCAATCTGATTAAAGTAACATCCAGTCCGGTATAGGTGCTAAAACCTGCACAGACACCGAAAATCATGCCATGAGCCTGATCAAGGGCTAGATGCCGGTGAAACATAGCCATATCGGCCGGGTTGGCTCCCTGAACAAACTGCCAGATTGCCAAACCGCTAAATAGATAGGCGCCTGCCCGAATAAGCCAAATCATAAGAGAAGGCCTCCCTTAGAAATTAGCTAGTAGCCTAATTTCCTGATAATGAATTACTAAATACAATTTCATTAGTAATTATTACCCTTAAGAGAGACCTTTAAACATCGCCTTTTATACGCTGGCTGGACGTGGCCCCCTTTTGACCAGCTTAAGCCTTGGCCGATCGGAGCCGAAACGTCTTTCGCCCGGCCTAAAGACCTTTGCCGTCATTCGACGTCCGACACTAATTAAAAGACCGATTGCCGCACAATTAACAATCAGCGAAGTACCGCCAAAACTAATAAACGGCAAAGGCACACCCGTGACCGGAATAACTCCGGATACCATGGCAATATTGCCGACGGCCTGTCCGACAATCAAAGCCGTTATCCCGGTCGCCAGCATAAAACCGTAACCGTCTGCCGCCCGGCTGGCAATTTGAATACCGTACCAAGCCAAAGCACCAAACAGCAATAAGACCAGCACAGCCCCAACAAACCCCATCTCCTGGGATAATACCGCAAAAGCAAAATCCGTATGAGCCTCCGGTAAATAATGAAATTTACTGGCACCCATTCCCAGTCCTGAACCCCAAAAACCGCCTGAACCAATTGCAAGTAGCGACTGGACTGTCTGATACCCGGTAGTCTGTTGATAGGACCAGGGATCCAGCCAGGCCCAAATACGTTCCGCCCGGTAGGCTGCCGCATAAACTAAATAGACTGTCATCCCTACGCCTGCCATACCCAGCACATATAATTCACGCCTTGGTATACCGGCTAACACATACAACATCAGGCTTATGCCGACAATGACGGCAGCAGTACCCATATCCGGCTGTTTCAGTACAAAAACGCCGAATATCAGCGTTACAAACAATGGCAGGGAATACAAAGTTATCATTCGCCCCCGGTCCAGTTTTGCCCCCAAATGAGCAGCCGTTACCATAATAGCCGTAAGCTTGGCTATTTCGGAAGGCTGAAACTTAAACCCCGCAATACTAAGCCAGCGCCTTGCCCCGTTAGCATCTGCACCGGCGACATGAACGGCTACCAACAAGCCAACTGTCATTATAATCGCCAGAAACAACCAGCCGCGTTGCAGCTTGCGGTAATCGGTAAAAGCAAATACCAGCATAACAAAAAAGCCGATACTAAAAGAAATCAAATGCCGAATGACAAAGAAATAACTATTTTGAAACAACTGTCCCCCCAATACAAAACTGGCACTAAAAACATTTACCGTTCCAATCAAAAATAATATACCGGCAATAGAAAATACCGCTTCTGCCGGGCTGACCCACAATTTAGGGAAGGTTCTGATCTTCCTCTCACTCACAGGCTGACACTCCCTCCAAAAAACTCATTAACCAAAAAGGATTAAAGCCAATAATATATAGTAGCATGCAAACAAATGATAACCTTCGGGTAAAAAAAAAGAGGTGATCGCATGGGGTAAAGACGTACAAAATACTTGCTGTGGATCTTACCACCCCTGCCATAATCCTTGCAGACGGACCCAGCGGTAAAATTCTTAATGAGTTAAGCTTTCCACCTGAATTAACTCCGACTGAACTTGCCGTTACCCCGGACTATACCAAAGCCTATTTGCCCTGTACCGCTACCAACGGTAAAAACAGCATATTGGCAATCAATCTAACCAATCTGTCTCTCTACAGCCTGCCAATGGCTATTCCCTATCCCGCTCAATTTGTCCTGTCGGAATCTGATCATGCACTTGCCTATCTTGCCGAGCCGGGCGGCAATCTGCACCGAGTCAACCTGACGACAATGTCGCTGGAACTATTGGGTACACCTGCCGTTAAAGCAAGCTGCGTTGGTCTGGCAGCCGACAGTGAGTCTATTTATACGGCTTGGGAACACAAAGCAGGCGGAACCATCATGGAGCTAAAAACAGATGGCACGATCACCTGGCAATATGACATAGCCGGTATCCCGACCAATATTATCTTAGCCGGCAAACGCCTGATTGTGCCGTTTACCAACACAGCTTTTACCGGTGAAGGAATTGCTTTATTTAATTTAAATAAAAAATGCTCTTCTCCAGTCGTAGTTACCATCCAATGCCCCAGTTGCCCCAACGGGCTGGCTACCTATCCATGCCATGCCGCACTGGCGGCGGATAACCGTACCGCCTATATTGTCAATGAAGATGGTGCGTCAATCTTTATTATTGACTTGGAAGCTGCAAAGATAGTTGACCGGTTGACAATCGGACGCTCGTTATCCCGCTTGTACTTAATTCCTGACAGCCAATTAGCCATTGGCACCAGCAATTTATTTGCCGACTTATGCTTAATTGATTTAACCAGCGGCCCCCTGCTGGCCGTCACTAATACCAATCGTCAATTACTGTCAACCATTGCTATCCTACCGTAATAAATTCGCTGCAAAGGCACCAAACCCCTCCCGCAAAAGCGGGCGGGGTTTGGTTTATCCATTGATTATTATTTAATTTTTCCAAGTTGCCGCGGCCAATTGCCGCCCCATTTATATTTGCCCTGTTTCCTCTTTTCCGGCTTAGCAGACGGCTTAGGAGGCAGCATTACCTTTTCGGGTTCTACGACATTAGCCGTAATAGCTACCTCATCCGGCTCCTGTGTTTTTACATTATCTTCAATAGCGACCAGTTCTGCTTCATTGTCCTCCACATTCTCCCATTTCGGGCTAATAGGAGAAACATCACTGTCCGGTAATTCTTCCCGTTGGCTGCTAGGAGTATAGTCAAGCTCCATATCGTCAATCGGCTCATCAACCTGAGGTTCACGTTCGGGGAAAACGAAGCTGTCCGGCAATTCATCACAAAGTTCTTCTTCCATCGTACTCAATGCGGCAATCTGGTTATTTTTAAACGCGGCAACATCCTTTTCCACCTTAACAACGCCTTTTTCCATCATTGCCAGCACCAGTAAAAAGTGATCGGCTTCCCGGCGAAAATGGTCCGCCATCATCGCCGGAATCGTACTTAGCATTCTGTCTTTTTCAATCATATCATACGCTGCTTGTTTAAAGTCACGTAAACGCACGGTAGCTGCCCGGCTATCTTGCAGAAAACGGTCAAAAGCCGGCAAGTCCATCGGCTTATGCTCAAAGAAACTAACATAGTCCCGGCTCTGCTGTGATAAATTATCAAATTCCGTCTCATAATCGCGAACAACCGCCAGCAAACTGCGCTCAGAGGGATCCAGCCTGCTGTCAATAAAATTAGTATGTTCTTCCATAATCCGTAGCCAAAAATCAGCTTCCAGCGCTTTAACCACGGCTAGCTTCTTGCCGGCACGAAACTTCTCCAAAATAGCCAAAAAATATTCGGCTTCGCGGATAATATGATCAAAAAACAGCGGCGGTAATGCACTTCCTAATTGATTGGTCATTGACAAACCTAGTAAAAGCTGTTTATAACGTATGAATTCCTTAACAGAATTGATACTGTCGGCAATAAGTTCAGTGAACTTTTTCTCACCTGAAATCTTCTCAGCCCGCACACGCAAGGCCTTGAATTCCCGTTCAAAAGCAGTAGCTTCTTCAATCAAATCTGGTTTATCGAAAGGTAACCCGTTCTTAATGAACAGTGCATGTTCCTCCATTATATGCAGCCAAAACCGGACCTCCTCCAAGTTAAACGGCGGCACGGGTAGAACATTGCCTGTACCAAGCGGATGACGCGGCATAGCAACACACTCCCATCCAAATAAGGATTTTAGTGTATTGTATGCGCTCTGAGCCTGAGAGTGACATTAAAAATTTACTTCGCAACGGCAGATGGGCTGTCCCAATGAACTGAATTTCGTCTCATACTCTGTCATAACATTTCCTTCAAACCCACTATGCAGCAAATCGTAGGTAACCGAGTTCACCGTAAGGCCAAATTCGTTAAACTGATCTAAAGAAAACTCAAACAACGGACGGTTATCTGTTTTAAACCACAGTTGCCCGCCTGGTTTTAAGATGCATTGATATTTCTTTAAGAATTCAATATGAGTAAGCCGCCGTTTGGCATGCCGGTTTTTAGGCCAGGGATCACAAAAATTAATATAGAGTCTGTCCACTTCTCCCGGTGCAAAGATAGTTAGAATATGATTCACATCAAAAACCAGCAGGCGGACATTAATCAGTTCCTGCTCGCAGACCTTTTGTGCAGCATAATACACAACATCCCGCTGAGCCTCCATACCGACAAAGTTAACCTGCTGCCGGTACTCGTCAGCCATGCCGGCAATAAATCTGCCTTTGCCGGTACCTAATTCAGCATGCACAGGCAAATCGTTGCCAAACAACCCTTTCCATTTTCCTTGTAATTCTTCTCCGGGATTTTGTAGTACGATATCACTAAAGCCGGTTATCGCCTTGGCAATCCATGGCTTTTTTCGCAGTCGCACCAGGCTTCCTCCTCTAGTCTTTGTCCAAGCCGTATTTTTTTAAATAACGGTACAGTGTTACCCGGCTAACGTCAAGCATATTAGCCAGACGACTGATATTGCCGCCGGCAGCTTTCCAAACTTCAATAAACGCCGCCTTGTCCTCTTTCCAGGCCTTACTTAATCCACGCTCGCCCGGCATGACAATATCTGCACGGGTAATTGTCGTGCCCGTCGTACGGAAAAAGGCCTGCTCCATAACTCCCTGAAGCTGCTTAATATTCCCTGGCCAGTCATAGCTCATAATAAGCTCTGCGGCCTCCGGTTCCAGGTATTTGGCGGGTAAATTATGCAATGCGGCCAGTTCTTCAATAATATGATTAGCCAGGCCGGGTACATCGTCTCTTCTCGCCCTAAGCGGCGGAACACGAACAACCGCATGCGAAATAATTTCATAAAATCTGGCCGAGAATACGCCTTTTTCCACAAGTTTCTTCAAATCGCTGTCACAAGCGGCAATAACCCGGACATCAATCGGGCGGGCTACTGTCTCGCCGGAACGGGACATTTCATTGGCCTCCAGGGCATCTGCCAGTTTTTCCTGCAATGCGGCCGACAACTTTTCAACTTCGTCCAGAAACAAAGTACCACCATTGGCGAGTTCCAGCTTACCTGGCCGGCGCTCGGCTTCACTGCCTCCCCGTCCAAACAAGTCCATTTCCAGGACATCTGACGGCGTATCCCCGATCCTAACCGCAATCAGCGGACCGGCCGCCCGTGAACTTGCCTGATGAATGCCGTGAGCCAGTCGCTGTTTGCCTGTTCCTGGTTCTCCCTGCAATAACAGATGATAGTCATGCCTGGCCATCCGGCCGGCCTTATCCAACATAGAAGTAAAAGTATTGCTGACACCCACCAGGCTGGATAAACTGTACCGGGCCGTATAGCCTGCGGTATGGGCTACCAATGTACGCAAATCCTCTATCGGCAATGATACGGCCACAATACTGTCCACATCATTATCATCACCCCGCAGCGGTACCACCGTCGTAATGTCTTCATACGTTTTGCGGGGCGTTATCCACGTTACTTCGCGGTTATAGGACGGTACTCCCAGAAAACCTCTATAAAGCGGAGTATGACGGTAATTTAACAAAACATTGCTTAAATTTGGGCCTTCCTCCCGGTCCTCATTCCCCGGCGGAACAATACCGGATAAACGGCTTTGCCCCAGCTTATTGGCATAGGCCACTTCGCCGCCCGGAAAAATATGATAAACGGCCAGGGGCACAGCATCAAGGATAGTATGTGTGGCCGTAAGGCTGGCCATTACCTTCAGATGCTGCTCCATCGCATATTTAATACTAAGCACCATCGCCACCATAGCGCTGTAAGGCAGCTCATCCTGTTGAACAGACACTACGGTTACCATAAACTTCACTTGATTATCCACAATAATAGGAACTGTGCAGGCATCCCCGCTCTGGCAGTCCCGAATCCACATTTCCGGCCCGAACATCAAAAAGGGAACTCTGTGCTTATAAGCAATGCTTACACTGGAAGTCCCGACATCCTCTTCCCCTAATCGCGCACCTTCAAGCTCGCCGGCGGTTTTTTGATAAAATGGCATGGCATAATTTTTCAGCACATAAATATTCTGATCCAAAAGCAGCATACTGAGATTATACGTAGTGAAATGCTCCTTAATTTCCTCATATAACCCGTCCAGGAAGCTTATCGCTGTGCCGTATTTCTCCCGTCGGCCGGCTAGTTCTTGCTCAGATAACTTCGCCTTCAGGCAAAAAGTCTCTTTCCCTACTCCCAGGTTTTCACTTCGTTGCCAGGACTCGGCGACCCATGGATGAACATTGGGGTCAATCACGCCCTCCTTGACGAATTTATCATAATATACCTTCAATTTTGTTTTATTGCGACGCTCACGAATCATACTGTACCTCCCACTGGTTTCCTAAGAATAATATCACAAATACCGGGGAATTTCATTCTTCTGGCTATCATTGATTTTACACAGACAAGGCGGGGTTTTCCCCCCGCCTTTGCTGTGACTTATTATTTAGGTGCGATAGGTATTAATATCCTCACTAAAATGCTGAATCACTTTCTTGAATTCGGTAATCTTACCCATCATATCATGCAGCTTTTCATTATAGACATGCACCGACGCGCTTACCTCCTCACTGGCCGCTGAATTTTCCTCAGAAATGGCGGCGAGTGATTCAATCTTGCCATATACCTCGTTGAGGCTGGTCATTTCGTGTTCCAGTTTGGTAACCATATCAACAATGTTATCGGCTACCAGATGAATATTATCCACATGCCGGGTATTACCGGTTACCACTTCATTCATTTGCCGGCTCTCGCTGGCAAGAACATCAAACTCAACTTCAATGGCCCGAACAACATTACCAATAATATCAATCAGTATCTTTAAGTCACTTGAGATACTTTCCGAGTGCTGCTGCGATTGCTCCGCCAACTTCCGGACTTCCTCAGCCACCACCGCAAAGCCTCTCCCCTGTTCACCTGCACGGGCCGCTTCAATGGCGGCGTTTAACGCCAGGAGGTTGGTCTGTCCGGCAATAGCGGCTACCATCCCGGTAATTTCATTGATCTTGGAAGCCTGTTCCTGCAAATGTTCGGCCGAACTCTTAACTTCGGCAAACTTGTCCAGGCTGTGCTCCAGCTTAGTGCTTGACGCCTTTATCTCGGCAAACCCTTTATTAATTTCATCCACCGCGGCCTCCAGCCGTTCCTTGTTGCGGCTCTGTTCCGTCACTACCGTTTGCAGTGTCTCCAGATTGCCGTTTAAAATACCGACGGCTGATTCCGTCTCCATGGCTTGATTGGTGGCGGCAGTAGCCACATCATGCACAACCCCTGAGATTTCGTCCGAAGTGTCCTGCATGCGCGCAGCCAGTCCGTTAAAGTCATCGCCATATGTATTCATCTCATCGGTTATCCCTTTAAAACCGATAAATTCGCTTTTTACCCTGAGTTTATATTCGGCCAGCCGATTCATAATATCCTCGAACTCATCATTGGATTCCAGCTTGGTCTCAGTATAATATTTGCGGGCCATGATCTCATTTAGTTCGTCTTTAATGGCGGCAAACGGCCGTAATAACAGCCCGGCACCACCGGCGGCAACCGCACCGTTTAGCAGAGCGGTCCATAAGGGGGCCGGTACACCCACGACAGCCAACAGACCGTTGACGATTAGGGAAATAGCGGCAACCCCTATGCCGATTTTAGCCGGAATGCTTTTTAGTACCCCGAAAGCCAGCAGTTTATTCAGGCGGTAAACGCGGGTATAACTAATCGGTTGGGGGAAAGTAATCAGCATTTTAAGATGCTCTGCGGAAGACTCGATAATCTCAGTCTTTATATCTTCCTTAAAAAATTCGGCCGCCCCGGCGAGCAAACCTTTCATATAACCGAACATACCGCGCTTGGAACGATAACTCAATACCGCTTCATATTCGGCTACCGGCTCAAGCAGCAATTCAGGCGGCTTAGCCCCGGGTATTCGTTTTACCATTACAATATGGACATTATACATCGAGCGCAGAAAAGAATACAAACTCTCCTGACGGAAAAAGGCCGGATAAGCCTGCGAGAACGTTTTAATATTATCCTTACCAATATTTAACCAAATTTCATCTTGGTTTTTACCGGTTCGTTCCGCTAAAGATTTCACAAATAACTTAGGCTTGTTATCATCGATTTCCTCAGTGGGTAAAAACATTTTATCGGGTTCCCAGCCAGCGTTCTGCATAGCCTCTGCTGTTAATGATTCACCCCATATTTTACGGGCTGTGTTGACCCAAGTCCCAACAACTGTCCCTTTCATAAGAATCCACTCCAATATTATAAAAAATTATTGTGTTTTGTTGGAAATCATTCTCCTCGTATATTCTCGCTTATAGTATTATTTTCCTCTATTATTTTTGCAAAGCGTATGACTTTTTACAGATAATACACTCACTAGGTACCCCCGCTGCCGTGAGGTAAATCACGGCCAGAATGACTCAAATCCTTTATACTTAAGAAAACGCTAAGGGAGGATATTATGACGCTTCGCTCTACATTACCCCTCGCCCCCTACCTGCCGGGCGGCCTTGTTGCACCGGCCCAGCTATATCGCATCGCCGAAATTGGTGAAAAATATGGAGCCACCATTAAGCTTGCCGGCAATAGTATTGTCATTCTCGGCCTAAGTCCGGAGGACCGCGCTCTGGCTTTGGCTGAACTCGGCCTTAACGATCAGTCGCTGTCTGCCAAGGCCATACGCAGTGTGGCCATATGTGCCGGTAAACCCTTTTGCCCCCGCGCCCTGCAGGACAGCACCGCGCTTGGGCTGGCTCTGGAAGACAGGCTTTACGGAACAAAGCTTCCCGGTAAATTGCGCATCGGGGTCAGTGGCTGCCCTAATGCCTGTTCAGAAATATTTATTAAAGACATTGGTCTGTACGGAGTTGCTGCCGGCTATACCCTGGTCGTAGGCGGCAGCGCAGGACGCAACGCCCAGGCCGGACGTATGATTGCCAATAAAGTACCGTCAGCCGAAGTCTTGTCCCTAATTGGCCAAATACTTGACTATTATAAAAAATACGGACAACCGGATGAACGGCTGGGAGAACTGATCAGCCGGCGCGGCTTCGAGGATTTTGCCGTACATCTCGGGGCAGACTAACACCATCACATAAGTGGGAGGTGGTAGTTTGTTCAGTAAAGAAGATTGCCCGGTTTATAGCTTTTGGAACGGCAAAAATTTAAATGGAAACAATCAGGTTTTTGATTACCACAGCAGCAGCGAAACCTGTGACCCAAACGAGTTCAAATGTGTTGAAGGCACAGAAACCATCTGTGCCGATGAACTGTAACCATCAAAAAATCCGCACAAGTTGTGCGGATTTTTTGATAGTTGCCTACCGGCCGCCAAGCAGCGAAGTTGTAATAACTACCGGTTCAAGTGACTGAAAACGTGTATTTTCCAGTGTCTGTAAGGCAGTAGTTAGCTTGGCAAGCTCCTCTTTAAGTACTGTTTTGGTATAACCAAATTCATCAAGCTTATGCAAGGCTCCGTTAAGTTCATTGATTTTGTCCACATACTCCTGGTGGCTACGTACAATTTCCATACCCGTTTTTACGTTCATGCTACTCATCACCATTGCTTAGAGATTCTGTATTTACATTATGCCCCATTAGCAATGTACTAACTCAAAAAATTAGATTTTCCGTTAATTATCGTTTTTTAACCCCGGACAACGCCTGGGAAAAGACCTCTTTAAAAGTTATCTTCTGCTGGGGCTTTCTTCTCGCACCGGTCGTGGCGTCGCGCTGGTCACGACTGACAAACTCCATACGATAAACAGGCATTATTTTTGTTATCATCTATGACCGCCCCCCTTTGCTTTAAAACTTCTATTTACTTAATTTATCGAAAAAACAAAGGCAGTTATTAAGTGGCCGTTAAATTTTATTGGCTCTCCATCCAATACTTACTTCGTGTTGCCCTAGTAGATCACGGTTAAACTATCAATTGAGGAGGTGGTGAATATGTTTCATAGAAAAAAACGTAAATCGATGCTGGGCATGGACATGGACATGGATTTTGACATGACTTCGATGCTAAAAGTCGTGGCAGTCGGCGCGGTTATTTACCAGGCCGCCAAATTCATGATTAATGAAATGACCAGCGACTAAAAATCGCCTCCATCTAAAAAGAGGAGGTGAAACAATGGCCAAAAAACAAGAGCAATGCAAAAATTGCAAACAGCAAAAAAATGTCGAGTTTGGCAAAGAAATTTGCCCAGCTGACAAACAAGCCAAAAAACAGGAAAAATGCTGCAAATAGTATCCGGGAGGGTGGAAAAAATTCCACCCTCTTTATTTATTTTTCCTATAAATTGCAATAATTATTATGGTATATTTAGCCAAAATAGGGAATACTAAGTTTGGAGGTGAGTGGAATGGGATTTAAAGATCTACCAGGCGGGGCAGCCGCCCGACAAGGCCAGTCCGCTGCTGACAAAATTACAGCACAACAAAACTCAAATGCTAGTAATACCCTGTCAAAACAGAATTCTCTTACCAGCGCACAATCTCCCAAATAAATCCCCTTTATTATAATAGAGCGGCACCATGCCGCTCTATTATTCTTTGAAACTCTTATTCATTTTCCGGGATTCTGCGTTTGCAACGCATTTTTGCGCCACATAAGTTCACGATAAATCTCAACAATATCGGCATGCAATCCCGCTAAAATGCTGGGGTCGGCATTTGGCGACAGCTTATACCGCTGTTCCATCATGGTCAACAACTCATTCAGCCTGTCTATATTATCATCGGCTCTTTCCATGGCCTCCCGATACCAATTCATTCCGCACATTGGACAATCCCCCTTTTAATTACTACTTCGCGGGGAAAAAACGGATTCCTTTAAAAATAAAAAAACCTCCGGTTTCGCCGAAGGTCAAAAATTTTATCCGAGCAACGGAGCTCCTCCCAATCCGTTAGGCTTTCCCTTAACCTAACAGACCCCCACCACTCCGTTGCACCAATTATGATTATACTACAATTGTAAGAGAAAAAACAAGCAGATTTAACAAATACCATACTGCCTGCAGCCTTCGGCATGGAGAATATATTGCCGGCAAAAATTGTCCATCTAAGTTGGCGGTAGCAGCAAAGGCTTTGCTAGCAACATAAAAATACTCAGTAACCGACCAGTCACTGAGTACTTTTATAAGGAGAGAGATGGAGATCATCTATATTGAATAGAGAGGTTTTTTTCCTCTCTATAATTTTTTCTATGGTTTGCATTATATATTCCTATTTTTAGAATTTGTTTAGAAAAAATTGGCCATTACTGTATTGCTGAGGAATTTATAATAGACATAATGGAAAATACAGAATATAATGAAAATAGAAATAGGAATGGGAGGCTGATAATATGCTTAAAAATTATCCTGCTACTCAATTATTTCTACTAACATTAGCCGTGTTAGCAGTTCTTACCTTTATTTCTCCATTCATAAAGGTCTGGAACGTCTACTTATTTCCTATACTAGACAGCCTAACTTTCGTAGTTAAAGTTATTTGCGGTTTTCTCTTTTACTTTACAATGATAGATATCATTGATGGCATTAATCTTCAAAGGCATAAACACATCCGCTGATTTAATTAGCACAAATTAAAAAGACAGAGCGAATTCAAGAATTCGCCTGTCTTTTCTTTTTTCCGGGCATTGTCTCTCATCGCGGGAACACCCTTGCAAGTTAGCCTGCACCTCCTCAGCTAATTTGAACATTTGCACCTACTAAACATAAAATACAATATAACAATAGGGGGAGGGCTATTATGCTTCTCTGGCTACTTATCGCGATTATAATTCTTTATCTGGTATCAAAACTACTACCGTTCATCATTGTCGCTGTCGCGTTTTGGTTTTTTTTCATAAGGTAGCGGTATAGCCGCCTACCCTTTTTTTGATGCTTACCCAATAAAAAACCGTCCTAGCGGACGGTAATGTGACCTTATTTACTTTCCTGATCCCGCATACAAAAAACTTTTTCTTTGCGCCCCCGGTGAAAATTGATACATTCACAACACTTACCATGCCGCTCACAAGTAGTTTTGGGACAAATACAGTTTTCCTCATTGCAATTAGTATTAGCCATAATTCTTTCCCCCCATTTTCTTATAAGAGGTTATTCGGCTTTATCACATTGAATTCCTGCAAAATTTAGCTGCGTATGGCTTATCATTTCATTGCTGGCTTTAATTCTCAAAAATTCATTGCCGTATTTAATCTTAACTTGGAAATACTAATCGGGGAGGTGTGGATTTTATGAATAGAAAACATCCTGATCGAACCGACGAGTGGCAAAAGCAGCAGCAGATTTTAAAAGAATATAGGAATAAAAAATTATCATCAAAAAATTTGGCTGACCCGGATAAAAAAGCGGACTGATTTCAATCCGCACCAAAATAGGTAGTCAAGGGGGGGCTTGCATGATACAACTATTAATTGCGGCCTTAGTTGTATTGGGCGTATGCCTTATATCTATAGCCTACTTCAAACTAGTATCCTATCCCTGGCAATAACAATAAAACTCACTGGGGGGCTTTAAGCCCCTCATTTTTTTAATTTGACAATTACGCAAATATCCCGGCACCTTACAGGAGAAAGATCTTCAACATCAATGCAGCCACTACTATTAGGTAAGATATTATTATTATTGCCAGCAATACTATCAAATACCTTATTATCTGATTTGTTTGCATAACCATAACACCTTTCCCTCTATATTAGCGTTCTCGCGATCTTATATCGACCATTTATATGTACGGCACAACTTGAATATTCGCAAACCCGGACACTAAACTGCTGTTGCTGGCAGTTATTTTACGAAAGCATAAAAAAAAACCGCACCCCAAAGTGCAGCTACATTCATAGTATTCTCGGCAAACGTTGATGGATAAATATTAGCAAAAAGAAAAGAGCTCCAAGGCTCTATTGGTTAAGCTTTTCATTCAACATTCGCTGATATTCGATTAATAAAACGTCAAGCATCTGACTTGCACGTATAACTTCCGCATCAGTTAATGCCTTGCCTTCCGAAACCTGGTGTAACTTCTCACGCAACTGTTCAATCATATTCTGAATCTCAATTAGATCCGCCATTTCACTCCTCCTAGTTGGAACTAACCATATTGTTTCCAACTGGAGGTGAAAATATAGGGCCCAAAAATGATTATTAGTGTTTTTCCTTGTACCAAAGGATTAGCAGCATAACATAAATGGTAAGCAGAACACCAACCAAAGTATAATTCACATCATCACCTCAGGATTAGAATACCCGGTTAGTGATTAAATAAAAATGGCCGTCCTGTTAAAACAACGTCCTTTCTCTTGCAAAAAAATCCCCGGACTTAAGCCGGGGAATGTCGAAGAACGAAAAAAATGTCCGATAATTTAATTGTAAATCGATTGCTGGACAAAATAAACCGTTTGGTAAATATAGTAAATAAAACAAATTACAATTCTAAAATAAAGCTTTCCTCTCCGGGCCAGCGGCTGAGTCCCAAAAGAAAGGCACCCAGCAGTATGCGTTGCTGGGTGCCTTTCTTCAACTTTTTGACTTTCATTAGAAAAGGTTAGAAAGTTTAACTATCTTAGTTAGTTGGCTTAAGGAAAAATGATGGAATCAGTGTCACTTATTTTCCGATATAGACATATTATGCAATGTAGATATCTAATTCTGTAAAGGAGGTTTATCTATGGACGGTTTTGGGCTATCGTCTATTAGTGGCACACGAAGCATTATTCGTGAATTATGCCAGGAAATAGGGCTTAATGTAGTTCTGTTTACAGCTGACGGTACAACTTTTTTTGGTTTATTACAACGTATAGAAGATGGTCGGTTTGCCAGGTTGACCCCTGCTGGCGGACAGCGACATGTAATCGTTATACCGCCTAATGGCGTAGTCTACCTTGAAGACTTTACACTTATTGACTTATGCACGCTTGTAGCTAAATCAGTAAATGCAAATACCTTTCCATTTGAAGACTTAGAAATTGCCGGAGGAGGATCAATATGACTGACGAGGCTCGCCAAGGAAATGACTTTATAAAACAACTATGTTTTTTCCAAGGACAACAAGGTGTAAATATTAGAACGTGGGGCGGTTTTCAATTTACTTGTGGACGCTTAATGGATATTGACGATTGTCTGGCAACGTTAACCGATGTTTCCGTCGTTATTCCAGGTTCGTCTGAATGCTTTAAGTTCAATTTTGTTACCGTTAATCTTTCCTGGTTGACTTCTTTTGGTATTTCCGATCGTAAGAATTGCCCCGATTGTGATGATTGTTAAAAAAAATAGACTTTCTCGAATAGAATAGTTCGTAAGCGTAAAAAAATGCCGTCACTGATTGATATGATATCAATGTGACGGCATTCTTAGGTAATCGCCTGCTTGCTCATGCCGTAGAATCGTTATGATTTTTGTTGTTATCACCTACCTTAACTTCACTTAACATTTCAACATAATCGTACATAAAATAAATAGGAACCAGAAAAATTTTTGGAGGTATAAAAATGAATTGCTGTAAACCACGGAAGGAGTGTATGCCAACACATGAGTGCATGCCTTCATGTGAGCCTATGCCAAAATCTGGGCAAAGGTGCCTTGGAACCTATTCGATGAAGTATAGGGTTTACGAAAACTGCGATTGTGATTACGACATACGTAGAATATGTGCTTACTGTGGTGGTGAATATGACGATCAACAAGATGAATGCCCAATGTGCGGTGCTCCATCCGATATGGGTTCAATGGATAATCCTAACGACGATCCTCCCTTTAATCCTGATGGATTCGGAAGGCGGAGGTTTAGATTTTTCCCGCGGTTTAGATTCTTCCCATTCTTCCCGTTTTTCTTTCCGTTCTTCCTCTTCCGACGCCGCCGTTTTTAAGATGTACTATAGCAAGTAAGTAAAAATAAAAGCACCCAGCGTATGGCAATTGCTGGGTGCTTTTATTTAGAAATGATGAAATTAGTGTCACTTATTTGCAAATATAAACATATTATGCAATATAGATATTTAAAACTATATATAAAGGAGGTTTATCTGTGGATGTATTTGGGCTATCGTCTGTTAGTGGCACACGCAGCATTATTCGCGAGTTATGCCAAGAAATAGGAGTTAACGTAGTTCTATTTACAACTGACGGTACAACTTTTTTTGGTTTATTACAGCGTATAGAAGATGGTCGGTTTGCCAGATTAACTCCTGCTGGCGGACAGCGACATGTAGTCGTTATACCACCTAACGGCGTAGTCTACCTTGAAGACTTTACACTCATTGACTTATGCACGCTTGTAGCTAAATCAGTAAATGCAAATAGTTTCCCATTTGAAGACTTAGATATTGCCGGAGGAGGATGTATATGACTGACGAGGCTCGCCAAGGAAATAACTTTATAGAACAACTATGTTTTTTCCAAGGACAACAAGGAGTAAATATTAGAACGTGGGGTGGTTTTCAATTTACTTGTGGACGCTTAATGGATATTGATGACTGTCTAGCAACGTTAACCGATGTTTCCGTCGTTATTCCAGGATCACCAGAATGCTTTGAGTTAAACTTTGTTACAGTTAATCTTTCATGGTTAACCTCGTTTGGTATCTCCGATCGTAAGAATTGTCCCGATTGTGATAAGTGTTAAAAAGAAAGAAAGGCACCCCGCAGGCACAAATAAAAAATCCCATTCCCTGAGCTATGGAATAATATCGTTAAAATAAAAGTATCCAGCAGTATGCATTGCTGGCTACTTTTACATAGGAAGAGGAATAGTGTATTAAAAATAAAGCCGCTCACAGTAAACGACCAATTGTTTAGTGATGTAATACAGAATGAGGCATTCTTGTCAGTAATGCCTCATTCTGTGTTTCCTACTATCTTGCTGTGGTTTGGCTTTAAGTAAAATTACTTAACAGGTCGGGCTAAAATCATCTTCAAAACAACAGAACAGTAAGATAATAATAATGATTATTATGATCCAACTGAAACCACCTCGACCCCCACAGCCACCGAATCCTCCAAAGCCCATAAGCTAGCTGGCCTCCTCATTGTATAGAGTAGTGGTACACTATAATCTATGAATCATTGAGCAATTTTGCGACAGATGCTACCTATTTGTTATCATCCTCTTTATCGAATTGCTTCAGTGCTGGTTGTAAATTAGGAAACATGCTCTCCCGCCTGGACTGTATCGCATGTTTTTGTTCAATGTTGGTCAACCAGATGACCACTGCTCTGGAAAAAAATGTAATACTCATCGTGGCAATAAAAGAGTAAAGGTATGTCCAGCCTCCAAGCCATAAAATCCCTGCCCAAACATAGAAAGGCTGAATAACGAAACAAAAAAATAATGACATGGTTGAACCGCTTTTAGTATGGCTAGATATATATAAACTTATTGCATGGAAGTATTACTACGGTTTTCCGATTTATATTGCAATTGGAATAATTGCCAGACTCATAGTTGAAAAAGTTGGATCCATGCAGCGGTAAACTAAAAAAGCGCCCCTTCGACCGCTATGTATTAAGAAACTAGCCCACCATCAAAATGAGGGTGGGCAAAAATAAGAATACCGCTTGGTGAATGTCGAGTACTGTACATTATTGTTAATCTCCAATTGGGTTTTCGATTAAAGTAGCAAAAACAAATTCATGAGCATGATCTTCGTCTACAGTAGTCATACCAGCTACAAAATGCACGTGTTTGCCATTACCTACGCATATGGCAGGACATGATCTAACACAAATTGCATGAAGATGATCTTCATAAAAGTCTGTCCTTGTAATTATGTCGTGTACATGACTATTTCCCATTGGAATGGCTTCACCGGAAATTCCAGCGAAACGGTGATTATGCGGATCCTCTTCTAATTCTGCTAGTTTTGTACTCCCTAAAAATTCGTGTACATGCGTCTGTTTTGGTTTCCCACAATGACCGCAACAAGTTCTATCATCATCGTCCACAGAAACACCTCCTTTATCCTTTTATGTTTCATAATATGTTACATAACATATTATGGTTACATTTTTACTCTGCATATTAATAAAAAAAATGTTTGGTTATGCAGAAAGAATGAGGCATCCTTGACATGTGATGCCTCATTCTTTCGTTTATAATTCTTTGTGGTTTGACTTTAAGTTAAAATTACTTAACAGGTCGGGCTAAAATCATCTTCAAAGCAACAGAACAATAAGATAATAATAATTATTATTATGATCCAACTAAAACCACCTCGACCTCCACAGCCACCGAATCCACCAAAACCCATAAGCTAACTGGCCTCCTCATTGCATAGAGTAAGTGGTACACTATAATCTATGTACCGCCATTGTTTTTTGCTACAGATAGGAAATTGTCCATATCTTTATAAAAAAATAGCCCAGCCAACTAGTGTGCGGCCCAGCTTCGCTGGACGCACGGCATAACAAAAGCGTCCCGAAGGACGCTAAAATTAACAACACCAGTCATACTTAAATTTGGAATATCTTTAAAATGTTATGGCTTTCATAAATTTCTTTTCCTGTATAAAAATCCCCAATTCTGCATATAGTAACTTAGGCGGCAATCTCCCTGTTATATGCCAGGGTAATGTTCGGAATTAATTACCCTGGCGTAACCTCCTTATACTTTTCTAACTATTCCTCACCCTGGCGACATTTGTCGTCTTTTTTATTGTCCCCCGCACAGGTTGCTTTCATGTTATCTTATCTCCCCTTTCGTTAGGTATTAAAACTACATTCTTAGGCTACGCTATTTTTAGGTGGTTAACAGTGTTTTATGTTGTACGGTTCATAATTGTTTGGATCATTTGGTTTGTATATGCGGATAAAAGACGCTGGAAGGAAATACTTCCGGTGTGCGTGTTTGCGTCTTTTCTCGGTGTAATAGCAGACACACTTATTGAATATTACCCGCGTTGGGAGTATGTTGAAGAAAGCATGCATCCCCTTTTTTTGGAATTAGGTGATGAATTTGAGATTTTCCCGGTCGTAACCTATCTGTTTATTCAGTGGGTTCCAGCAAATCAAACTTTGAGAAATATGTTCCTCTACTTTTTTGGTTGGACAGGACTCGCAATTCTTATTGAGTATATTCACTTAGTTACAGACCATATGGAATATTTAAACGGCTGGAGTATATGGCATTCCTATATAGCTGATTGGATACTATTCTGGTTGTTTTATAAGTTTCATAAAGTATTGGGTCTTAGAAAATTATCCAGATAAGAATTATTGCACAAGCATCGAATAATACCCTATCCTGTTTCGCTTATCTTCCATCGCCTTGAAATATGAACCAACAAATTAATTCCAGCATAAACTGTAAAAAAGCCATGGAGCAATAGATATGGAACGGAGAATTAGTCAATTAGAAAAATCTTAGAGTTTATCCCCCAGGCTCAGCAGCTTTAATCTGCAGCGTTAAAATAGATATTTCCCGGCAAACCGGCATGTATCTTATGTCAAAATTCGCATATAATTGGAGTTTTAATTTCGTTACATAATGAAATCCTAAAAGATTCAAATATATGATAAATAAAACCCAGGTATGCAGAAAAATCAACATACTTGGGTTTTATTACATAGTAAAGTTTATTTGGGATTATGAACAAGCTACTTCTACTGGAAGAATCAGTATAACAAAGTCTAGCTGAATTGCTACATCCCCTGCTGTAAGCTGCGCAATAGTTAATGGGAAATCTTCTGGAAGTATAGCATTCGTAACATCCATAATAAGAAATTCTTCTCTTTCACGGACATTAACTGTTCCTAGAACAATTACTTTTTCTGTATCATCTTTTCTTTCTAAGTGTTCGAGTACTGTAATTTTTTTTATTGTTCCAATTAAAGCTAAAGGTGTTTCACCAACATTTACTAAAACAGTGGCAGATCCTATAATAATATGGTCATTATCAGTATGGTTTCTCAAAATTTTCACTCCTTATAAAAATTGGGGTGGTGGGGTTTTATATGATATATTATTCAGATATTATTGCATAGGTGATATGTAAGCAAAAAAAGCTTCATTCAGTCTTCCGTACTTACATAATATCCTGCTGCCCAAAAGTGTCATACCCATGCAAGCCATTTATTGGCCGCTGGTAATGGTGAAGAGGAGTGTTTTTGGGTGGGTTACAGTGCTTTTATTGCGTAACATTTTATTTTCTGGCTACCGTGGAGGACGAGTTGGCGGAAAAACAATAAAAAAACGGGCTGCAGAAATCTGCAAACCCGTGAATTTTCTGGAGCCGATAATAGGATTCGAACCTACGACCCACGCTTTACGAAAGCGTTGCTCTACCAGCTGAGCTATACCGGCGTGTTGGACATTATTATTTTACCCGCTGTCGGCAAAAAAGTCAACATCAATACGATTCTTCTTTGTGCCAATTCATTTGGGAAATTCATCCAACCAAAGTATTGAGCTTATCGCTATCATGAAATAAATCAGCAACCACACTGCTGTCTAACTTACGGTTATTCGCCATATCCTGCATAATCTTTTGGACTTCACTCAATGCCAGCGGCTGGCGATAGGGCCTGTTTTCGCTTAACGCCATAAAGACATCAGCTACACTGACAATGCGTGATCCCAGTTTTAAAGAAGGCTCAGCAATATGAAACGGATAGCCCATACCGTCCAACGTTTCATGGTGAAAAGCGGCCCACTCGGCAACAAGGGAAAAGCCGTCAATTTGTTCAAGAATCCGATAGGTATAGTACGGGTGCTGTTTGATTGTTGAAAACTCCTGATCTGTCAATCGTTCGGGTTTTTCCAGTATTTCATTGGGTACGGACAGCTTCCCTAAGTCATGGAATAACCCGGCAATTTTCATCAGCTTAATTTCATCCTGACTATAGCCTCTGGCCTGCGCCAAAAATGCCGAAACCTCAGCAACCCCACGGGAGTGCAGGCCGGTAAAACGGCTGGTCCGGTCGATGATGGTCGCAAAAATTTCAGCAATATTGACAATATCATCAATGTTAAATACCATGCGCCCGTAGGCATCAATCTGCCGGAAAAAGTTTTGATAATAATGCGGATTCGTCAGATCCAGCCAAAAACTTTCCTGACGGGCAAACTCATGCAATTCCCGGACCAGGTCGGGATCAAAAGTAATGCCGCTTAATTTTCTGATTGCCGATAATACTTCGGGGCGCTGCTCAAATATGTAAACATTATCTCTCAGCAATATTTCCAGACGGTCGGCCAGATTGATAATCCGGCTGCCTATAGGGATATCCCGGCCCGCCAGGCCTGTCGGATTCGATCCATCCCATTTATCATGATGATGACGGATTACGTCTGCCAGCATACCCAGTTGCTGAGAGTCTTTCAACAATTCATACCCGGCCTCGGCATGCCAATAGACGTCCTCTGACACCTTAAACCTTTGCAACTTTCTTTTTTCAGCCCAATTGGACGCTGCTCCGATATCATGCAGCAAGGCGGCGTACACGACAAGCTGCTGCTCACCTTCAGCCATGCCGATATGCTCCGCAATCCGGCCGGAAATTAGCGCTGTTCGCCAGTGATGCTTTGATAAACCATTTGTCGACAATTCCAAGGCAATGGATAATGCACTTACCAAATTACTCGGATGAATCGAAAATAGCATGATTCTCCCGCTCCCTATACGAAAAATTATCCGCGGCATAGCCCTGACAGCCTATGCCGCGGACCTCAATGTGCTACATATGTGCCCATCGGTCAGTCAATTCCGCCTGCTTAGCCGAATTGAAACGGATATGTTTTACACCAAGCTCATGCCAACCGCAAGCGCCTTGAGATTAAGTTCGGCAAATTTAGGCTTGACATTATCGCGGATAATCTTTTCCCAATGAATAGTTTCCAGTCCCATGGATTTAATAATTGTACCCAGCAATATAACATTCATCACCTTGGGGTTGCCAAGCTCGGTGGCATGCTTAGCCGCATTCACTACGGTAGTTGGCACCTTGTTCGCCAATTCTTCCAGAATTCCGTCCGGATAATCAAATTTTCCCGCAAGAATCGGCATGGAGTTGATCTGATAATCATTTACCACAACTTTACCTGTTGGCTTTAGATACTTAAGCCAACGCCAAGCCTCCATCTTTTCAAAAGACACCAAAATATCGGCACCGCCTACCTCAATAACCGGCGCTTCCACCTTGTCACCATAGCGAACTTGCGACGATACGGACCCGCCCCTTTGGGACATTCCGTGAATTTCGCTCATTTTTACATCATAGCCGGCTTCCATAAGACCGGTAGTCAGAAGCTTGCTGGCAAGTATGGTGCCCTGGCCGCCTACGCCTACTAACAGTATGCTCTTCACCATCTCATGCTTCCTCCTTATGAATTGCGTTTTTAGGACAAACCTGAAGGCATACTTCACAGCCCACACAATCTAAGCCAATATTTGCCTTTTTGCCGGTTTTATCAAAAGATACCGCCGGACAGCCTGTTTTTAAGCACATTCTGCAGCCGACACACACCTCCGGATCAACCGCACAGCGCTGCGTAAAGCTGCCTTTAAACTCTTCCTTGTCTTGCGGGGAGAATTTCTTTAACACACAAGGCCATCTTGTGATAATGACCGACGGTTCATTCAGGCTTAACGCCCAGTCCAGAGCCTCTTCCACAGCTTTCAGATCATTGGGATTGATGACTCTAATCTGGTTTATGCCACAAGCCCGTACAAGTTTTTCAATATCTACCTGAATCGTTTCTTTACCCTGTAACGTATAGCCTGAGCCCGGATTTTCCTGATGGCCGGTCATACCGGTAATCCGGTTATCCAGAATTACCGTAATGGTATTGCTTTGATTATAGGTCACATCCAAGAGCGAGGTGACACCGGTGTGGAAGAAGGTAGAGTCGCCAAGAACAGCGACAACCCGCATCGGCGAATCCTTTTGCATGCTGAAGATTTGCTGCGCTCCATGGCCGGCGCTGATGCTGGCCCCCATGCAAATATTGTAATCCATAGCATTGTAGGGCTCGGCAAATCCCAAGGTATAGCAACCGATATCCCCGGAGACCAAAATGTTTTTCCGCTTACCCAGCGTATAGAAAAACCCCCTGTGCGGGCAGCCGGCGCAGAATGTCGGCGGCCGCGGAACAACCTTATCCGCATCATAATCGATCGACGGATTCTCCTTGCCGTAGACAGCTTTCCGGATCACATCGGGCGTCAATTCCCCACAGAAAGGAAATAGATCCTTGCCGCTGCACGCAAATCCTAACAACCGCACCTGCTCTTCTATATACGGATCATTTTCTTCAATCACATAAACCTTTTCGACCTTATGGCAAAATTCCTTGATCTTCTCGGTTGGCAGCGGGTGGGTAAAGCCTAATTTTAAGTAGGAGGCACTGTCTCCGAATACCTCCCTGGCATAATTGCAGCAGCCCCCGGAGGCAATTACGCCGATTTTTGTGCTATTCCACTCTATATAGTTGAGCTCGGTGGTATTGGAGAATTCCTGCAGTTTTTTCAGGCGCTCCTCCACTTTTACCCGCAGCACCCTGGCGTTAGCCGGCACGGTTACATACTTCCTGACATTTTTGACATATTCTTTGATACCGACTTCCTCACGGTCTTTACATTCGACAATTCCCTTGGAGTGGCATACCCTTGTGGTCATGCGCACGAGTACGGGAGTATCGAATCCTTCACTGATCGTAAAAGCGGTTTTGATCATATCCTTGGCTTCCTGGCTGTCAGCTGGCTCCAGCATCGCTATTTTCGCAAATTTAGCGTAATTACGGTTATCCTGCTCATTTTGCGAGGAATGCTGGCCTGGCTCGTCGGCGGTAACCAGAACCATCCCGCCGTTTACACCGGTATAGGCATAGGTAAACAACGGGTCCGCCGCCACATTTACCCCCACATGCTTCATGGAAGCCATGGCGCGCGCTCCCGCAATCGATGCACCAATAACGGCTTCCAGAGCGACCTTTTCATTTGGTGCCCATTCCGCCAGTATATCCTCTTTGTAGGTGGCAATATTCTCGAGTATTTCCGTACTTGGCGTTCCCGGATAGGCGGAGGCAAATTTTACACCTGCTTCATAGGCTCCGCGGGCAATAGCCTCATTTCCGGTTAATAATTTCTTCATCTACAGCTCTCCTTTACCTTTCTGAATGGTTAGCAACAAAATTAAGCACCCGTTGCCGGTATTCATCTTGATGGTTAAAATAGGACATCGCATGAGGAACATTGGGAAAAATTCGTTTTTCTTTATCCCCTTTGGTGGCAGCATACAGTTGTTCACACATGGCCGGCGGCACCAAAGCGTCCGCCCCGCCATGCAGATATAAAACAGGGGTAGTCACTGTCTGGACAGCATGGACAGGTGAAACGTCCTGAAAGCGGAAGCCTGCTTGCCAGTTAGCCGCCAGACTGGCATACCAGAGTAGCAGTTTCACCCAGGCCGGGTTATGCAGCCTGACTGTGGCGTCAATCTGCTGAATCAACAATGTCTCCAGATCGGCATAGGCGCTGTCGGCGATATAAAAACGGACTCTATGCGTGGCTTCATTCATTTCCGCATGCAGCAGCGCCGTTGCCGCCCCCATGGACATACCGTGCACCCCGATAATGCCACCCGGGTTATGCTGTTCTACCCAGTCGACCCACTGATCAAGATCATACCGTTCATAGAATCCCCATGTTACCGAGCTTCCGCCACTGTCGCCGCTGGCGCGCGAATCGTACACTAAAACGTTATAGCCGGCTTTCCAATACATAGGAACATACCAAAGTCCGACCAAACGGGTGCCGGCAATGCCATGCACAAAAATAACCGTATTATTGGTTGGCTTGGGATTCGGCAGATAAGTTCCCTCCAGCCGGTAGCCTAAACGTGATTCAAGACTCACAGCCTGCCAACGCCCGGAATGGATTCCTTCATTCAGAACCTTTTGCAAAGGCTGTAACCGTTCTATGCCAAACCGGGTATGCCTGATACAGAACTCTTGATAAAATGCATTGCCGGCCACAAGCCCCACCGCATTAATGATAACAAAAAGAACCACCAAAACCGCCAGCATCACGACACCGTTCTGCCGCCAGGCCCGCCGCTTTAATGCTCTAAGTTCAGAATCCCGGTACATACAGCTCTCCTCAGACTTATATAAGTAGCAGGAACGCCGGCAGTGTAAGCCAACCTAAGTATTCCTGCAAGGGTTACCCGCGTTACGCGTCAATATCGATTAATCCTTCTTGCTGACGCTTGCCTTTTACAGTTTCTTTCTCCGCTTGCCGGTTATTCGGCCTATTTTTCTTGCGCAGTTCCCTTTCCCCGGGTAAGGGGTTAAAGTAATAAATGGGACGTACAGGTGAGATTTTCCCCAGCTTTTCAACGGGCTCAACAGCCGTCGGTTTTCTGTCCATTAACTCACTCCCTTTACTGCGGTTACTTTAGGCCAACGTGTTTTCCAGGGTACCAATCTTTTCAATGGTAACCGAAATTTTATCCCCGGACGTGAGCCAGTGCTGCTTATCTTCCGGATAACCCAGTATAACTCCGCCCGGAGTTCCGGAAAAGATAAGATCGCCCGGTTTTAGTGTCATATGCTTCGATAAATAACTGATGATTGTCGCACAATCAAAGATCATATCCCGTGTATTTGCCGATTGGCGAACCGTCCCGTTAACCTTGCAGCTGATGTCCAGATTTTGTGGATCCAGCTCATCGGCAGTCGCAAGGTAAGGTCCGATAGGGGCAAACTGATCACAGGTCTTGCCCAGCAGCCATTGCCCTGTGCGGAACTGGAGGTCCCTGGCACTAAGATCATTGCCAACCGTGTAGCCAAATACGTAAGACAAAGCTTCTTTCACTGGCACATTTACAGCTTGTTTACCTATAACAATAACCAATTCTGCCTCATAGTCAAATTTCACCGCCGCTTGGGGAAGGGAAATCGTCTCCTGATGAGCCGCCAAGGCGTTGTTAAACTTACTAAATAATACAGGTGCTTCCGGAACCTCTATATCACACTCATCCCGGTGACTGATATAATTGAGGCCGACACAAATAATCTTTTCGGGACGGGTAACGCAAGGAGCGAATGTAATGTGCTCTTCGGCAATGGATTGGACATTTCTCTTCAATAACTCAGCCAATTGCGCCTGTCCCTTTTTGCCTGTGGCAATAACCTGTTCGATCGTTTCCGGGACTTTAACGGAATAAGCGGCAGCCGCCTCTTTCACGTCAATAACCCCGCAGTCACTTTTAATCCCCAGGCGAATTTGGTCGTCAACTTTAAAATTGACCAACTTCATATCGGTTCCATCTCCTTTATATGAATATGAATAATCCATTTCTGTTTATCCTCACCGGTCTGCAGATTATCATTCGATACAACTGTTCTGTTTTCCTTTATCCGTTCCGCATCACCTTTGATATAGGTTCCTAAAGATTTTACAGGCAAAAAATAAACCCCCAGGCTATCGTGCGGTTGCTGGGGGAAGGCGGCAAGCAGGCCTCAATCACCTGAAGCGGAATCGGTTACCAGCCTGATGGCTGCCTCTGCCGCAAGGGGTTTACTGAAAACATAGCCTTGAATCCGGTCGCATCTGTATTCCGACAATATTTTGAGCTGCTTCTCAGTTTCCACCCCTTCGGCGACTAAAGACAGCCCCAAATTATGACCCAAATTAATCATGGCGCCGACCACATGCAATTGTGCCTGATCACTCACAATCTCGTCAATAAATGATTTATCAATCTTCAATACCCCAACCGGCAAACTTTTCAAGTAGGTCAGCGAGGAATACCCTGTACCGAAATCGTCCAACGAAAGAACAACTCCCAGCTCCCGCAACTGACTTAACTTGAAAATTGCGTCTTCTACCGACTCAATAAAAATACTTTCCGTAATTTCAATCTCAATCTGGCCAGGGCTGATACCGGCAGCCTCAATACAACTGCGCACTGTCGCTACAAAACCGTCGGCTACCAACTGCCGGGGCGAAATATTCACCGCCACATGAATAGCCGCTTTCCCCATATCCGCTAATCGCCTGGCAAAAAGGCAGGCCTCCTTGAATACCCATTCGCCGATTGGAATGATCAGACCGGTTTGCTCAGCCAGCGGAATAAAGCGGTCAGGCGGCATAAAGCCATGTTCGGCACTATTCCACCGCAGCAAAGCCTCAAAGCCGATCAACCGCTTCCCCGCAGCATCATATTGCGGCTGATAATTGAGTAAAAACTCTCCTCGCTCCAATCCACGCCGCAGACCATTTGTCAGTACCATCTTTTCGTTGGTCTCCTGGAGCAGCACCGGTTCATAAAAACGCCAGCAGGCCTTGCCTGCCTTCTTGGCGGCGTACATGGCAATATCGGCCTTCTTAACGAGATCCTCCGCCATATCACTGTCTCCCGGATACATGACGACCCCCACACTGGCCGATAAGTGTACCTGCTCCAAAGCCACTTGGTACTCCCGGCAGAGTTCATCAATAAGGTGATCAGCCATGCCGGCGGCTTGGCCGCGGGTTTTTCCGCCCGGAATTACCACAACAAACTCGTCGCCACCAATGCGGGCGACAAAAGCGGTTTTATCCACTGCCGCCACCAAATACCGGCTTACGGTGACCAGAACATGATCGCCGAAAGAATGTCCGAAATTATCATTTATCTCCTTAAATTCGTCAATATCAATAAACAAAATAATGCCGCTTGCCTGTCCAAGATGACTGCGCTCCATTTCTTCCTTAAGATATAAATTTAAACTCACCCGGTTAGGCAGCCCGGTCAGCGTGTCATGAAATGCAATCTCACTGATTTTCTTCTGGGCCGTGTCCCTTTCCAAAGCGACAGAAGCCAAATCGCCAAACTGGCGCAAACTATCCAAGTCCTCTTTCTTAACCGGCGTAGTGACCTCGCTCCAGCAAATGGTAAGGACGCCGCTGACTTTACCCGCTTGTATCAGCGGAATGGTAATCACACTGCTTGTTGAAGCATCCAACAGTTTGTCAAAAACACGATAGGCATAAACCCGATAGTCGGCAATATAAAACATCTTGCCTGTAGAATACACATGCCGCAGTATCCCGGACTCGCCTGCCTGAGGTGTCCTAATGGTTACCTTATCGATTCCGATACTGTGATGAATATAAAACTTTTTCCCATCCTCACTGAACAAGCCGATATAACCCGCTGCCGCGTTCAGCATTGCAACCGCATTATGGAGAATGGTTTCCAGAATATCTTCCATGCCGGCGGCATGCGGCTGCGTCAACAGGCCGGTGATCGCCCTGTATTGCCGTTCACGGAATAGGAGCTTTTCCTCCGTTTGGCGTCTGGCTGAATTTTCATCATTCAGGCGTTGATTCGTATCCTCCAGGGTTTCATTCATAGCAGTCAATTCTTCGTTCAGAGCCAGCATTTCCTGATTGGCGGCTTCCAGTTGAGAGGTCCGCGCTTCCACCAGGCTTTGCAAACGTTTCCGGTGCTGACGCAGTTCATCAACCATTTGGTTAAAATTTATCGCCAGGATACTATATTCGTTGGCAGACTGAACAGCCAGGCGTACGGCCAAATCGCCTTCCTTGATTTGGTTGGTTGCCTGCACCATATCCTGTAGAGGCCTGGTCAGCCTGCGCGAAAACCATAGCGATAAAAATATCGAAAACACAATCACCAACATTCCTACAAGGGTGGTTTTTACCGTCACATAGTCCATAAACGCCATCACAGTTTTCTTCTCTTGCACGACGATCAGGCTCCAGGGTTTGGTCGTCCCCGGTAAAGCGATCGTCCTGTAGGCACACAGGTACTTCTCGCCGTTTATGCCTGTATATTCCCCTACACCGGCCTCGCCTGCCGTAACCCTGGCGACAAGCGTTTGCAGAGAGGGCGTAAGCGCAAAGGGTACTTCCTCGGTGAAGTGATTTCCTTTGTCATCCTTCAGGGTCTTGCCATTGGCATCCCGCAGCAATACAGTTTTCTTCAGGGTTTTATAATTATATAGTTCGGCAACCTGCTGCCTGTCGGGATGGGCGACCACTACACCTTCTCCATCCAACAAATAGGCATAGCTTTCCCCGCCCGAACTATAATTCTCCACCATCTGCTGCAATTGTCTTACCTCAATATCTGCCAAAAATATTCCACTTAACTCCCCATTGGCATACAGTCCCTGAATGATCGAAGTTACCGGGACGTCGGAAGATATGGAATAATAGCTTCTGGAAATAAACGGCTGCCTGTCCGCAATAAATTTCCTGAACCACCAGCGTTCCGCTCTGTTGGCCGGAGCACCGCTGGTCTTGGCTATCGAATCACCATTTACATTATAAATCGCCAAAACCTGATAAAAAGGATACCGCCGCTTCGTCTCGATCAATAGCTGTAATTGTTTATCGGCATCCAGGTTTTCTAAGTCAGGGTACTCGGCAATTTGCTGATTGACATTGTATGCGTTTTGCATAAACTGGTGAATAGTATAAGCCAAGCTTCCCGCCGTGGCCTGAAGACTATCCTGCATCTTCCGCTGATAGTCTTCTGAGACCAAAGAGTGACTAATCATTAGGGTAGAAACCATAGCAAGTAATATGAGCGAACACATAATTATAGTCAATTGATGGCGAATTGGAAACTGCATTGAATATTACACCCCTAAATGAAACCATACGATTTGTTCTGTTATGAATGATCGGTTATAAAGTTACGTTAAAATTGTATAATAGATATATTCTAACGAAATTCCCTCATCCCTTCGAATAAAATACTTAATTTTCGATAATCTTTTTCTTTTCTCTGCAGCCGCCAGGAAAATAGAAATGCTGTTTGTCATAACGACAAACAGCATTTCTCGTTTTCCGGAACCGATCGGGGTTCTGGTATTACATATTATACTATTTTTATTAGTACTGTTGATCAGCCAAACGTACTGCCCGCAACCTATCGCTGCAGTTTGGCGACCCGCTCAACCTCATTGGCTGATGACGCCAGTTGCTGCAAGGATGCCGATATTTCCTCGGTAGCGGCCGCCTGGCGTTCACCGGCTTCGGAGGTATGAACAACAGTATTGACCAGTACATTGATTTCCTTCTGGATGTTTTGCAAAATTCCCTTGATCGTTGTTACCGCTTCCGCACTGTTTACCGCCATTTTGCGAATTTCCTCGGCTACGACAGCAAATCCTCTCCCCTGTTCACCGGCACGGGCAGCCTCAATGGCGGCATTAAGGCCAAGCAGATTTGAATTGGCCGCAACATCGCTTACAAATCGGAGAATCTCGTCCGTCTTTTGGATATCGGCCAAAACATTTTCCCCATTACTGCGGATGTTGCTCAAATCACCGGCCAGCTTGGCCGCCGTTTCGGCAACTTCCTCCGAACTGGCGGATAGTTGCTCGGTGGTAGCGGCTATCGACTGTGAGGCTTCATGAAGAGTATGCTGAATTTCAACGCTAACGGCACTTGAGATAGCCCCCACCAGTTGATCGCCGTCAAAAATCGGTACACAGTATGCCTTGGCCAGGAATCCATATAACTCCTTGGGGAGCATCTTCTGGACAGCCTGTTTCGTTTTCAGACATTGATCCACCGCTCCGCCACTTGCTATCTTGTCGCCTTTTTGCGTTTGCAAAGTAAAACTATCGGCATTAAGAAAATGAACAATCGTCCCCTCTGCATCGGCAATCAAAATGCTGCAATCAAATGCATTGAGCTTTTGGTACACCTCTGCCGATTGAATAGCAGCTTCTAATTGGTTCATACCCTTCCTCCTTTATAAACAGCTATAATCAATCCCCGCCACCGGCGCCTGCCGGCCATGGTTTGATTGATCCCCACGTTAAACAGCCTGTAAGCACTATCATAGGATCTTCCATGTCAAAACATCGTCAAAAAAATTCGGCCACTTCATCCAGTGACTTCCTTTCCAGGGCCCCGCCCGCCTTATGCAAAATAATTTTTGCCTGTTGATAATACTCCCGGGCCGACAACGTTAAATAGTCCCCAAAAATATCTGCCGCCACCGGATTCTGATCCATAGCCTGTCTGATTTCCGTTTTTGTCTGCAATACCAGTCCATTTTGATAATTGTCATGATACCTGTCTAAAAATTCATCGGCTTTGTGCAAATACATCCGGCCTTCATGATAGCGTTTTTCCCTGACGGCAATAATAGCCAACACACAATACAGGGTACAATAACTGCGGGAACACCAATACCCCCGGTACTCGCCAAAGCCGTCGCCTACCGCCTGGGCGTCTGATAAATATTGGCGCGCTTTATCAATAATTCCCAGTTTAAAGGCGGTATAGCCGGCATTGATGTAAAACACCGCCACCCCTTCGCTAATTCGCTTATGGCCTGCCGTCTTTACCGCCTGCTCATAATAATGCAGCGCTTCCTCCAGCTTAAGCGCCTCGCGCCGTAAGTTGCCAATATAATTATAAGCGGCGGCAATATTTAAAATATAACAATTATTTTGCATATCCATTTTTTTAAATAGGGCAATCGACTGGCGGTAATATTGCTCGGCCTGTTCCGTCTGGCCGCATAGCGCCGCGGCCAGACCCAAAAAGCGCAAAGCAGCCGCTTTTTTCCCCGGCAAATCAGCCTGCTCGGCGATATCGAGCAGTTTCTCGGCAAACCTTTTGATAATACTGGGCCGGCTGACCTGAATACCCAGAAAGATCATTTCCTGATATCCTTTGACCAAATAATCCTGGAACCCCTTGTCGGAGGCCAAGCGCAAGAGCTGATGAATCATCTTGATCCCGGCGGCATGCTCGCCGCGCCAAATATAATAGCGCCCCATCATCTCCCAATAAGCACTCTGATAGATAGCCACCTGACCATCGCCAGCCTGTTCCGCAGCCATGACGGCGAGGAGTTCCCTGATCTTCTCCAGATAAACAACCGTTTGATGGCGGCTTTCCCGAAAACCGCTATAGCCGGCGGGATAGCAATCATTCAGTTCCGGAAACAGCTCATACTGCGGGCAGAAATACTTCTCCGCCAGCTTTACCGTGTAGGCAATCACCTTAATTTTTTCATCAGCCTGCGTATAATGATATAAAATGGCTTCGTAAATGTCCTTAGCCTGCTGGCCGTTGTTGACCTGGCGTTCCAGTTCCAGGCCGACTAATTTATGCAGCAGCTTTCGTCTGGGTATCGACATTTGCTGATAAACAAAACTTTGAATCTGCAAATTGTAAAACGTGTAGACAAGCCCTTTGGGCACAATATGATCAGTTTTGGTGATCAGCCGTTTGCGTTCCAGCTCCTCAATCGCCTCCACCAGGGCAAACTCGTCCACCTTCGAAATAGCCAATAACTCATTATAACTGGAATACTTGAAAAATACGGAGGCTACCTCCAGAATTTTGCGGGCATTGGCCGATAAATTTCCCAGCCGTTCCTTCAAAACACTTTGCAAACGCAAAGAGCCGCTGCCGAGTTCCCGTCCGGCGGCAAGTAAATGCAAACACTCCATTAAAAATAAGGCATTGCCGCCCGTGTACTCATAAAGCTTATGCTTTAGCTCATCATTAATTTTTTCGGCCGGCAATTTCGATTCCAATATTCTGCCCACCGTCTCAAAGTCGAACCGTTCCAGCATGACCTTTTCCAGCATGTCGTCCCGTTCGAAATCCCATAACGACTTTTCGATATGACTGAAATATTCACTATGGCATAAGGCGATACAAAAAATTTCCGAGCCATGCAGACGCAAAACCTGGTGCAGTACGGCCAGACTTTGGCTGTCCATCCAGTGAATATCGTCAATGACAATAATAAGGCGCCGTTGTTTGGCCAGTTTTCCCAGAACACCGCACATAATTTCTTCGACCATTGTCGGATTAAATTCATAAGCGACCATAAAAGATTCCTGGCCGGTAAGGGTATCGCTCCATTCAAGCGCGGGAAAAATATAAGACAGCACCTTATACCATAATGGCGGAATCGCAATTTTATCACGCACCAACAGATTCTTTACCTGGATAAAAATATTACTCCACGATTTATAATCATATCCCGCTTCAGCCTGGTAGCATTGTGTCCGCAGAACACTGCAGTTTTCCGCCGGTATACTGGTAAATAACCGTTCTACCGTTGTGGTTTTGCCAATACCCTGCTCCCCCTGGACAAACATCATGGGATGCTTGTGGCGTTTTAAACAAAAATGCGCCACCGCCGTGCGTAAAACCTGCAATTCCTTATCCCGTCCGAAAAAGCCGTCTTCCTTGGCAGCGTCTGCCACCTTAGCGGTAATCATTCTTTTTTCGCGTACCCGGTTATAGATTTCCCGCGTCTTGGAACTGGGCTGCAATTTCAAATCTTCGGCCAGTCTCTTTTCCAGCTCCTGATAAATTTCGATGACTTTATAAAACGCTTCTTCCCGCTCATAGATCTTCATCAACAACCGGTAAGCGCTTTCATTATATTCATCCAGCTTAATTAACTGCTTAATCGATTGTTTGGCAGCCATATAATCTTTGTCGTTCATCCGCTTAACAATACTCTCGGTAAGCCGGACCGTAACCTTCTCCTTGAAACGCTCACGCTCCAGCATAACCCATTCATCAAAGGCATCCGTATTTTTGCAGTAAAATCCGTCCAGGAAAACCCCCTGGTAGGTATCTAAAAAAGTATGGATTTCCATTATATCTAAAAGAGCCACATCGGTACTGTCAATTAGCTTCGGATTTACGGCAATAGTCGTCCGGGTCGGCGTAATCAGCAGGGAATTCGACATGATCTTTTTTATTAAATAAATCGTATTGCGCAAATTTTTCTTGGCCGAATTTTCATCCATATCGCCCCAAAACATTGTCGCCAGCTTTTCCCGTGTGGTTTCGCCGGCAACCAATAGAAAATATAACATGGCCTCCATTTTTGCAAAAGGGAAATTTAGTTTCTGTTCATTCCAGTAAATCGCGGGGTTTCCAAACATAATCGCACGTAATGTACTCATAAGTTCCACTCCAATAAATGTAATTTATCAAGCAACCGTCCTGCGTTTTCCCAAATTACATCTTCCCTTTTTACAGAAAGCTCCCGGTTTTCCCCCGCCAATCTCTTAATTTTCGGAGGAATAAAACAATTTATCCTATCAATTATCAATTTACGCATCACTAAGTATTATATCATTTTTAGAAAGACAAAGGGGAATCATCTTTTAATTGACGTTATCTTTTGACGATTAGGTAAAATTCGACGTTTTTTTGACAGTTGGCGATTATCATATTCCTTAATTGATAAATCTCTGTCTGTTTAATAAGCTAAAGCAATCATAAATTGCAGGCCGCAACATGCACGGTAACCTTATAACCCTAAACATGGAACGGGTAATTGGACCGTAACCCCCGGACATGCCTTACCGTGCCATTGTGCGGCCATGCAATATTATATAGATACAAAGGAATGAGCATCAAATCTTGCTTAACCACAAAATAAGAAGAAGGAGTGAAAATGGTGACCCAAGCAAAAGACAGCTTGATTGAAACACGTTCTATTGACATGATTCCCGATCACGAGAGGCATGGTAAGCCATTCAACCAGTTCACGCTCTGGTTCGGCGCTAACATGCAGATTACTTCCGTAGTGGACGGCGCTTTGGCCGTAGTATTTGGCGCTGACGCCTTGTGGGCTTTCATCGGTCTGTTGATCGGCAATATCCTGGGAGGCGCGGTTATGGCCCTTCACTCGGCGCAGGGCCCTCGTTTAGGCTTGCCGCAGATGATTTCCAGCCGCGCCCAGTTTGGTGTTCTTGGTGCTATCCTACCCTTAATTTTAGCTGTTGTTATGTACCTTGGCTTTGCCTCGACAGGTACTGTTCTTTCCGGACAAGCCATCAACGGCATTCTCGGCGTCCAAAACCCGGCTATTGGTATCATAATATTCGGTACTCTCACCGCCATCCTGGCACTTCTTGGCTACAAATATATCCATGCTCTGGGCCGAGTGGCAACCGTTACCGGCATCCTCGGCTTTACCTATCTTACGATTATGGCCTTTGTTAAATTTCCCGTTGCTTCCTTATTTGGGGTAAAACCGTTTGAATTGACCACTTTCCTGTTGGCTGTTTCCCTGTCGGCAGGCTGGCAGCTCACCTTCGGCCCTTATGTCGCGGACTACAGCCGGTATCTGCCGCGCAGTACTCCTCAATCGTCTACATTCTGGAATACCTTCCTCGGCAGCGTTATCGGCACCCAATGGGCAATGACCCTTGGCGTCATTATCAGTGCAGCCAGCGCTGCGGGCTTCGGCGGCAGCTTCCTGAAAAATCAGGTAGGCTATCTGGGTGAACTGGGAGGCTTGGGCCTCATTGCCATCCTTATCTATATTGTCATCGTTATCGGTAAATTAACCGTTAATACGCTGAATGCCTATGGGTCCTTCATGTCCCTGCTGACCATCACAACGGCCCTGAGCGGCAAGAAAACGGCTTCAACAACCTTACGGACTTTGTTCATTCTGGGAATGATCGCCGCTTCCGTCTGTGTCGCCCTCTTTGCCAGCAAAGACTTCCTCAATCTGTTTAAAAACTTCATCCTGGTGCTGCTCATGGTCTTCACCCCGTGGAGTTCGGTCAACCTTATCGACTTTTACTGTATTTCCAAGGAAAATATTGACGTTCCCGGCTTATATGATCCCAAAGGCCGCTACGGCGCGTGGAACATACCTGCCCTTGTCTCCTATTTTGCCGGCGTAATTGCCCAAATTCCGTTTATGGCACAGGCCCTGTACACCGGCCCCATTACGAAGATGCTGGGCGGTACCGATATTTCCTGGATTGTCGGCTTAGTAGTAACAGCGGCCATCTACTATCCTTGGGCCAAGAGCCACAACGTGGCTCCTGACGATATGATTTATCCCGAAGAATATCTGCTTGCCGCTGAAAAAGAAAAGACAAACAACTAGCAAGCACCAGCCAAAGTTTACAAACGAGCAACCAGTAAAAAATACCTGTTACCTAAAAAAGCTTCAAGAGCTGCCCGCTCTTGAAGCTTTTTTGTTAACACCATCATTGTTATAATGCCTTATTGCACTTCAACCTGCACAACCGCCTCTTTGGCCAGCGCCATAATTTGCGCAGGAGTCAGATCAGCGGAACCTCTTTTGCGGGGAAGACGGACCGGGTCGGCAAGCGTATAGACAAGATTATCCACATAATTAATTTTCATGGCGAAATTAACATTCTGCGGAAAAGTCCCCGTCAGCAGCAGCGCTTTATAGGGATTTACACTCGCCGTAACAACGCCCACAACCTGCCCTTTCGTATTGAACAGCGGACCGCCGCTGTTTCCGGGTTGGATGGGAATGCTGATCTGCAATACCCTGGCATCATCCTGAATGCCGGTTATGCTGTTAATGATTCCCTCGCTTAATTTGGGTTTGGCACCCAGTAAATTAGGCAAAGGAAACCCTACCGTATAGACCGAATCCCCGTCCTTGGGAGTCCCGTAACTTGCCATCGGCAACGGTTTTACCGGTGCCGCAAGCTTACTCACCTTCAGCAGTGCCAAATCATTAGCCGGATCTTTTGCCACTACCGTCGCTGCCGTTTTCAGGCCGTTGGTATTTTTAATTTCGATTGTTTTCGCATTATCGACGACATGGTTACTGGTTACCACTAAATCCTGGGTGATAAAAAAACCCGTACCGATCCGGTTTGGAGCCTGAACGGCAGCGTCATTCCCCGGGTAGATCCTAAAAAGCAGCTTCCTTTCTTTCCTTTCCCCGAAGTATTCCATAATCTGATTCGTTGCCAGCCGGAACGTAGTCCCTAACGCTTGTCCGTCGGTAACCGTAAGATAGCCATTTGCCTTTTTGTGGACTAAGCCGGTAAACACCTTGGGTACTGCGGTTACCTTCAACTGCAGTTTTATTTTACCCTTTTCCCAGGCGGAATCTGTAGATTGAACAATAAATCCAAGATAATCATAGCCCTCACATACGGAAAAATCATTCTTAACAATTGCGATTTCATACTTATTATCATCGGTGATCCAAATGCCCTCCAGCAGATCGTCGGGTTTGTCCTTGAAAAAAGTATCAATGGCCTGCTGCCTGTCCAAATCCCCGCCTGGCAGCGGCATAGCAAAACCCGGTTTTGCGACAAAACATACTACTAAAAACGCCAAAAAGAAATACCACAACTTTTTCATCATAGAAAAGCCTCCCTGGCACTGCTAAATTAAACCAAATCAATTTTACCATAAATCACAGCCAATAGCTCTTCGAAAATAAATTTTCCGGAAAAACCGGCACCGTTTCCTGTCCCGGAGTAGACAACAGTTTATTTTCCATACAAGCTGCAAATCCAGTCTGATCACCATAGTATGTAATAACCTGTTAGTAAAGGAGGGCATACTTATGAGTTTTGGATTTGGAGGATGCGGTGGTCGGAATGGCTCTGGGATAATAATTATCATTATTATTATTATCCTGGTGTTATGCTGCTTCGACAATGACTGCAGCCCTACCTGTTAAAAACCCATAGGCTAGCTGACAACCACAACGAGATTAGCACAATAGAAAACCGCCTGCCAAAATAGCAGACGGTATTTCTATTTTCCGGCCGTAGTGCCGTTTTTGTGGTTGGCATTCGTTATGTTTCATCACTGCCTCACTCTCAGTGTCAGATCGGTGTAGCAAGGTCAATCATTTCCAAATAAATCTTCTTACACTTTTGAAAATCGGCATTTTTGATAGTTTCCACAATTTGCTTATGATAATAGGTACTATTTTGCATGAATTCTATTATAGACCGCCCTTCATTCTCAATAATTTGACAGCGATGTACATTTATCGATTTTAAGTATTGGTAAATGGACTCTCTTGCTGCAATAAAGGCCAAAACAAAAAGCGAATTCTTGGATGCTTTACAGATTTGGTAATGAAATTCCAAATCCGCTTCTATAAGGCGATCAATGTCGATATTGTCTGCTTCTTTCACCTCATTGGTTACCCGTTCATATTCATCAAAAGCTTTCTCGAGCTCTAAAATGCATTCACTAGTTGCTCGCTCAATAGCTAACCGGACACACTCTATTTCAATACATTTTCTGAACTCGCAGACATCATTCAACATTTCCGGTTTCATAAACAACTCAGTAACTTCGCTTACATATTTGCGAAAACTGAACTTTTTTACGAAAGTACCCTCTCCCGCTTTTGTTTCAACAATTCCCAAAGTATTAAGCTTTTGCAGCGCCATTCTTATCGTTAGCCTATTGACTCCAAAATTGTTTGCTAACTCCTGTTCAGAGGGAATTTTAAATCCAGCTTCCCACTGTTTTGACGTAATATTTTCTTTAATCTTATCACAAACTTGATCTACAAGGCTGACTTTGACTAACTTTGCCACACTATTCTCCTTTATAATATTACTTTTTATTATTAGAATCTGTTTCAAAAACAAGCCATACTATTATATAATGTTTTCTCTAGTTAGCAATATCATATAGTATAGACGCACGAAATATGAGACATATCTATTATGACATTTTATAATTCATCTGCAACAAGGTAAATTCCAATTAATATTATAACTGGAATTGACTGTAACCGCAATGTATTGATACGTGTTTATCAATGCATTTTGTTCACTATTTCTGCCTATTCTTTGCTTCAATGTATATTGCCAGCTACTCTGCGATAGCACTTCCAAGAGGGCATCATCAGTCAGCGCATGAGACATGCCCTTGCACTTCGTTCACTCTCGATGAGCGTTACTTTACAGTATCCTTAAAGGGATTTGCTGAAATATAAATCAAAGTAACTAGCCTGAAACAACTCAAGCTAGTCACTCCTGTAGCACAAAAAACTTTAGTTGAATAGGAAAACTCTGCTACACAATTCGATTCACAAGCTGACCTTAGTACCATTAGGGTTGCTTAGAATTAAAAAGGCAAAAAATTGTTTGGCCCCACTACATACAACAGGGATCGTCCAACAAAGGAACCAAATAAGATAAAAATAAAGCTGAGAAGGCAAACCCGAAAATTGACAGTATTGATCTTGCCTGACCAATATGTAAAAGCCAAGCCCATAGGCAACACGCAGGCAAAGAGTACATAGACCAATAGCCATAGCAAATACTCGCTGGTTACTACTGTAAAAACGTGTTGAAGCTTGGCGACTGCATATTGATCTCCGGTAACCTGCCCCAGCATGGACAGCATCCACAATACGGAAATAAACAGAACAAGTCCGCACATTCCCATGATCAGTAGCGCACTCTTAGCCATAGGTTGGGTATCCGTTGAGGTGTTAAGAAAAAATACCGTAAAAGAACCAAATAATAAAGTGGTAGCAAAAAAGGACAGCGGCACCCAGCCAGAATTCCATATTATTTGTGCGGGAATCAGGTACACCATAGCACTGGCCGCGACAGCATAAAGGCCCAGCAAGCTGGTGATGATACCCAATGGAGTCTGATAACTCTCTTCGTGCTTCCACCAAGTAAAACTGTATAAACAAGCAGCACCGGCAAAGGCCCCACTCAAAAGATTTTCCCGGCTCAGCCAGGAACTACCAATATTCATCAGGGCATATGCACCATTGATCGGTTGGCCTAAATGAAGCATGGCTACCAGCATGCCGCAGGCTACCACGGGAAAAATTGTCATGGCAGCAATTCTAACTTGGGGCTTGTGGGCTGTGTTACGCTGCAACCAAGTTGTAGCCAGGCTTAAACCGCAGGCTAGCTGCAGCAGAACGGTAAAGATAACTAATGACCATTCCATTTATGCATACCCTCCTTTTCTGGCTTCCGGTTTTACCTTATAACGGGAAGATGGTTTCGTAATCTCAGGAGACGGAATATTGCGGATGGAAATAGTAACGCCTGGAAGACTAGCAAAATCAGAGAGTTTACCAACTTCGATGGCCCTCATGGGACAAGCTGCTACACAGGCAGGCTGCTCACCGTCTTTTACATTTTTCAGACACATATTGCACTTTTTTACCTTGCCGCTAGCGGCACTAAATTGAGGTGCGCCATAAGGGCAGGCCCAGGTACAGTATTTACACCCAATGCACCGCTCCGGGTTATGAATCACAAGGCCGTCTTCCGTTCTTTTCGTATAGGCCTTGGCCGGACAAACCTTGGCGCAGACCGGGTCATCACAGTGATTGCAGGACATGGAAACATTATATACATAAACCTTGGGAAACTCGCCGCCTTCAATGGAACGTACTTTTCTTAGCCTTTGACCGGGCTCTGCTTGGTTAATATCCTTGCAGGCGATTTCGCAGGTTTTACAATTAATGCACTTAGTTGTATCGACGTAAAAGGCCAATTGATTACTATTCATTGCAAAATCTCCTTCCCTTATTGCTTGGCTACTTGAACCAAGATAGTATGCTGGGCGTTGCCATGGGCTAACGGAGTCGGTCGCTGGCTAGTCAGAATGTTGATGCAGCCACGCTGGCAAACACCTTCTGCATTCGGGGTATACCAAGCCCCTTGCGGAATAGCCACAACACCAGGACGAATACGTTGCGTAAGCCGAACAGGTATAACAAGGGCACCGCGATCATTAAAGACCTTAGCTTTGCATCCGTCACCAATACCCCGGCCAGCAGCATCATCGGGATGCATCCACATAGTCTGACCTTCGGCTTCTTCCAGCCAAGGCGTTTCATCAAAGATAGAGTGAGTCCGCCGTTTAATATGGGGCCCGATACACTGCAGCGGATATTTCTCTATCAGCGGATCTGACGGTCCCTCCCACGCGGCAATATATTTAGGCACACCGGGAATTTCCGGATGATTCATAGCGTGCAGAGTTTTAGAAAAGATCTCAATTTTCCCTGAGGGAGTTTTAAAGGGATATCTTTCCCGATCACTGATCTCCTTAGCATAGGCGACATGAAGGTTAGCTTCTTTTTTGAAGCAACCTGTTTGTTTCAATTCTTCCCAGGCGGGAAAACCCGGCTCATTCTTCTGGGCATCAGCCACAATTTCCTTTAGCCAGTCTACATCACTTTTGCCTTCGGTAAACTTGGCTCCCATACCTAGTTTTTCAGCCACCTGGCTGATCCACCAATAATCACGCTTGCACTCGCCTGGTGCTTCCACAGCTTTACTGCCCAGGAGTACATACTGATCGCCAGACCAGGGATAGCCAAGATCATCCCGTTCAAAGGCATGGTCAGAAGGCAAAATAACATCGGCAAATTTGAGGCTGGGGGTAATAAAATGGTCGGAGGCCACAATAAACTGCACCAAATTCTCATCCTGCAGGATCTTTTTTGTTTTATTAATATCTGAATGCTGGTTTATTAACGTATTGCTGGCCAAATTCCAGATAAATTTAATATTGCTTTTGAGGGGGCCATTTTTCACCCCGTCGGCCGCCGTCATTTCCGTGCCCCGTACAATAGCATCTGTCCACAAGAACACCGGAATAGATGTTTTGACGGCATTGGTACCAATCGGCAAGATCGGTTTAATTTTCAAGCTATTATTTCTGTAACCCTCGCCAGTGCCGCTACCGCCGCCAAGTTTACCAATATTTCCGGTCATAGCTGCCAAAACCGCCCCCATCCGTACGGATAGCTCACCCTGAGCATGACGCTGCGGTCCAAGCCCCTGCATCAATTGGGCCGGCTTGGTTGTAGCATAATCAATGGCCAGTTGACGGATAGTTAAGGCATCTATTCCGGTAATCGCTTCAGCCCATTCGGGGGTTTTGGGCTGACCATCCCCTTCTCCTAAAACATAGCTTTTAAAAGAATTGCCTGCAGGGACGCCTTCTGGCATATGAGCTTCATCAAAGCCTATGCAATATTTATCCAAGAAGACTTGGTCCTGAAGATTTTCCTGAATAATGACATAAGCCATAGCTACAAAAAGAGCTGTATCGGTGGTAGGCTTTAAAGGAATCCATTGATCGGCAAAAGTAGCGGCCGTCTCCGAATAGCGGGGATCAATGACAACGATCTTTGCGCCGGCTGCTTTAGCCTTTGCCAGCCAATAGTTGGAGTTCGTTTCAAAAATGGTTTCGGCCGAGTTAAAACCGTTTAAAATAATCAGCTTGGAGTGTACTAAAGTATCATAGCTATTATTATCAGCTGCACTACCCAGTATAAAGGGAGCAGCATAGGCAGCGCAGGCAGAACTATAGCTACCATAATAACTCAAGTATCCACCCAGTAAATTCATCAACCGAAACGCACTAAACCGACCGGAAACAGCCCCCCGGTCACCGGTGCCATATTGGATATATACGGCGTCATTTCCATACTTATTAAGTACATCCTTTAGGTTTTGCGCAATAAGACTAGTGGCTTCATCCCAGGAAATGCGCTGAAACTTGCCTTCCCCTCGCTTACCCACACGTTTCATCGGGTATTTGAGCCGATCAGGATGGGTTAGCCGATTAGTCGTAGAGCGCCCCCTAAGACAAGCCCGCAGCTGTGGCATTTTTTCCGTATCCGGCGAATCATCAGTAATAAGTCTTGTGATTTTCCCGTTTCTTACATAGGCTTTTAGCTGACAGCGACCGCCGCAATTGTGGTTGCAGACAACTGGCACAATACGGGTTCCATCGTCCACTTGGGCAAAAGCTGTTGACTTTAGGGAAAAATATCCTATTGGCCCCATTAAAATCGCAGCACTGGCTACTGTGCCTGATAGTTTTAAAAAATTTCTTCTGGTAATTTGATGCATCATATCAACCTCCCATATTCGTAACTACAAGAGGCGGATTTGAAATGGTATGGATTGCCTCCATATCTGCATCTCTCATCCGCCTTGAGTAAGTTGAGCGATATCTTAAATATAGTATAGGAAATTAATCAGGGGTAGAGGTCCTATCCCCGTATGATATTGTAGAAGGGATTTTATTTATAGATAAATTGTTTGCAATCCCGGACCATGCTTCACTGCCCCGGGCTATCTATAATTCCTCAATCTTAATAGAAGAAATCAATCTTTGTGTGGTAATATTTACCTAAATTACTTACGCCCCCGGTAAGCTTGCTATCCTTGATCTTCAGGTCTTGAAGTTCAGTGGTCCAAACTACATTCTTGGCAATAGTTTTTGCCACCGCCAGGAATACGCCTTTGATATTGTCAGTACCTTTAAGAAATACCGGATAGGCTCCTGACATATAGCTGAGTGCCTGACCGTCAAAGCCGCTGGCACCATACGGCGTAGCACCGGCTTCAATGCTGCGATAAGAAACAGCCCAGCCAAAGTCGTTAACTTTCGTGTAGTCCGTCAGTGGTTTACCCTCAAAGAAGGCTGGCCGAAATTTAGTGGCGCTAGTCAGTTCTATAGCCCAGCCTTTCGGACTATCGGACAGGTGGCTTCCTGAAACATTATTGAGTTTAGTAGAAACATAGTCGCCAATAAGCAGCAGTTTATCACCCAACTTGGCATCAAAACCCACTGCCCAGCCTTTCGAGTTCGCAAAACTGTCGCCGGTAGTGATATTCATCGTTCCGCCGACTCCGTTAGTACTGCTGAAACCAGAAACGTCAGACCAATAATATCCGCCCATCACATTAACATTTTTGCTTGCCTTAAAGTTAATTTGTGCAGTCGTAAGGGTTTTAGCATCCCCGGTGACACTATCTTTATAAGCATTTGCTGCCGTACCGTTGCCTACGACATTATTCACCGAACCGGTAAACTGAGCAGCCCCGATTGTTTTATCAAAGCGAACACCATCAACACCTATGGATTTACCCAAAATACCATGCGAAAAGGCATCATAGGGGAAACGGCCGGCGCGAATGCTATCGAAACCAAGGGCATTTTTGGCTGTCACCGCAAAGATATCAAAGGTTACCGTTGAACCATTGCTATTATCATAGTTGCCCATTTTGCCACTAGCATTCACCCGCGCGGTCACGGACATATTATCATTGATATTGGCATTAATCTTAATGCGCTGACGATAATCAAACTTATCAGATCCATGAAGTTTTGATACGCCCGGAGCATTGGAAGTATTCCCCATATAACGAAACCTTGTTTCGCCGCTTATCCAGGTATTGGTCTTTGTTTCTACTTTAGCTACCCGGGCGCCTAACTTGTTGAGTTCGCTGGCAAACTCAGCAGACAGCTTATCAATTAGCTGCTTGTTCGTATCGTTGGCTGTGTCATACTTGTCCATTGCTTTTGCCACAATAATCGCCATTTCATAGCGGGTTATAGTTTTGTCGCCTTTATAGTACCTGTCGCTGTAGCCATCAACAATGCCGGCTTGTGTCAATTTCGTCACGGCGTCATAGGCCCAGTGGTTAACCGGAACATCGCTAAAAGACTGAGCAACCGCAGCCTGAGCAGTACTGGGAATAATCGCAGTTCCGCTCGCGGTAATCGTCATAAGTGCTACCGATACAATTGTTAACCATTTGCTTATTTTGTGTCTCTTTTTCATAATACCTCTCCCCTATTACAGTTCTAAAAGTCCTCTACCTAACCTATTTTATTTATAGTTGCAATAATCACATTGCGGCATCGGCTAACCCTATATAGTGGCAATAGGTAATGCCTCCAGCCAGCAAAAAACTTGGGGTACTACCATCATTTGATTATGATGGGTGGGAACGCCTTCATCGTTTCTTCGGAAAGCTCTTGTCCAATTCCAGGCAAGTCAGGCACGTCAAAGTAGCCATTGACTGGTTGATAATCATATTTACACGTTTTGATATTATAATCCAGCAAGGCAAAAGAATGCTGTTCGTGAATCAGGAAATTAGGGATTGCCGCTTCCACTTGCAGAGCAGCCGCTGTCGAGATAGGTCCGCCACAAACATGAACTTGTACGTGCATATCATATACATGCGCCATATCACATATTTTCTTGCCTTCACCAATCCCGCCGCAAGTACACAAGTCCGGTTGAATAACATCTAAAGACCGATCCTCAAAGAAAGGCCGATATCCCCATCTGCTATAGATTCTTTCTCCGCTTGCGATCGGGATGTTGACATTGTCCTTTACTTTTTTCATTAGCTTCGGATTAAGGGGCGCAACCGGTTCTTCATAGTAAAAGACATTGTATGGCTCTAACGCTTTGCCCAACTGAATGGCTGCCATAGCATCAGTAAAACTATGAACCTCAATAATAATATCCAAACCATCTCCGCCAACTTTACGCATGGCTTCAATTCTTTCACAGGCATTCTTAAGTAGTCTTTGGGATAACGGACCTTTGTTTTTCCAGCCATGAGGGATGCCTTCTTCATCAAACATAATTGGATCGACCTTGATACAATCATATCCTTCATCCATGGCCTTTCGAGTCACGTCGGCATATTCACTTGCTTTGTAAAGGATTTCTTCTTCTTCTGTATGCCAATTGAACTGGAGCTGGGACGCATATGCTCTTAATTTTTCATTCGACTTTCCTCCTAGCAATTGGTAAACAGGTACCCCTAACGCCTTTCCTTTAATATCCCATAGTGCGATATCAATGGCACTCATGCCGGCAAAAATTACACCACCGCCACCTTGCCCCCAGAAAGTCGACGTCAACAGTTTATTCCAAATCAGTTCCGACTTCATTGGATCCGCCCCTAGTAAGTGTCTTGCATAATCTCTCAAAATTCCCACGCCAGCCTTGCTCGCATCCCCATAAGCAAGACCTACTTCTCCAAAGCCGCTGATGTTTTCATCCGTATTTATTTTCATTACTACCGGATTCCAAGATTGTCCACCAGCAATTTTTCTATTAAAATCAATATCAAAAATTTCTATACTTGTTATCTTCATATCTATCAATCCTTTTCTACAATATTGGAGTTGCATTGCAAAGTAATTCCATCTTCCCCCCTTCTTTTAACTCTTAAGCCTTGCAAAACAATCATTGTTAGTTAAGAGCTTCGTCCTTAGACTCGGCAGCCATTTTTCTCTCCGAGCGCATAGTTACCATTAACAAAAACGAAAGTATGCATAAGGCAGCTTCAAAGATAAAGACACCGCTTGTCCCCCATGACGACTGCGCAATATAACCGATGATATAGTTAGATCCGAACGTACCGATACTGGAGCCCGCATTAATCATGGCAATGCCTACAGCGATAATTCGCGGATCCAGGAGCGATGGGACACAAGCCCAAAAGGGTCCATAATAGCACATACTTATCGCACCAAATAGTATTACCCCTAGTATTTTGAGTGTTAAATTATCAGTTGCCATGATAAGCAAAAACGCTAAACCTTCAACCAGCATAGGCAGGGAAGCATGATACTTTCTTTCCCCTGTTTTATCGGAGTGGCCAGCCCAAAGCGGCATCGCAATCGCCGCGATCACATAGGGCACCGCCATAATGATGCCCACCTGAGTATCTGAAAATGATTTTGAAAAGCCCTTGACAAGACCCGGCATCCAGAACCCAGCCGCTTGTGAAGCTGCCTGCACAAATGTATAAATAGCAATTAGCCTCCACAGTATTCCATTTTTGAGTATGCTAGTTAACCCTATAGACTCTGTAAAGGTTTTGCCGGCCTGGTCTTTTTGCAGCTCACCGGTCAGCCAGGTCTTTTCTTTTTCAGAAAGCCATTTAGCATCTTTCGGCTTATCTGCCAGTATCACAAAGGCCAACATACCGAAAAGAACTGTTGGGAGGCCTTCTACTGCAAATAGCCATCTCCAACCGGCAAAGTCTAACCAATGCATATGTTGAACAATCCAGCCTGAAATCGGTGATGCAATTGCAAACGATACCGGCAGTGACAGCATGAATAAGGCTGTAACCTTTGCCCGCTCTCTGGCAGGAAACCACATGGTGAAATAATAGATCATCCCCGGAAAGAAACCGGCTTCGAACACGCCGAGCAATAGGCGTAATAACATAACCTGCGTAATAGTATGCGCGTAGAACATAGCTGCCGTAGCCAGGCCCCAGCCAATTACGATTGCGCCAATCCACCTTCTCGCCCCAATTTTCTCTACTAAAATGTTGCTTGGCACTTGTAACAAAAAATAAGACACGAAGAAAATAGATGCTATTCTGCCAAAATCCAAACTGGTGATACCCAGTTCCTGATTCATCTGCAGCGCTGCAAAACCGATATTTACTCGATCCATGCCATTGAAAAAATAGAGCAAAAAACAAAATGGGATAATGCGCCACTTAATTTTCTGTAAAATCTGGGTTCCAAATTGTTCTTCTTCAGTATCCGCTAAAGCCATATTTAAACTCTCCTTCACCCATGAGCATTGGCTCATCGAGCATTTCGTTTATCCCTTTGTAATCTTCACCCAAAACAGCAACTTGGGGTTACCCTGCTTCACCTCCTTAACCCGGTAATGTCACACCGGACTTTCCCATGATATGAACTTCATCAAAATCCTTGTTTCAATCACCCCGCTTCCTCTATTTTTATCATTTCACGTATATAGGAGATAGATGCCCTAAGAAATAAAACCCTAACCAACTTCGTTATCGGCTTGCGCCATTTGCAAAATCATTTTGTTACTTACTCGCTTGTTCACTTGTTCGCTATGTTGGTTAAATTATATTTATTTTTCACATAAATGTCAAGATGCGAAAAATTCGTTTTTTTCTTTTTTTACTGGCTATTTAACTAGAATGGCTGTTTTATGAGCTAAAGGGTTTCGTTTTTTTCCATAATAAAAGGCAGAAATACTAATTTCCCAACGTATTTCTGCCACATATAACCACCTGTTCAATAAATTGCCTGGCCCATTCCCTTAGCCACTCTCAAAATAAGAGGCCCACAGCTTTTACCATGGGCCTCCGCATCATAAGCAGAACAAACACCAAAATCCATAATCCTGTTTATAAAAAAAAATCCAATAACGCTTTATCCTTTATCCGAAGCAGTCAGCATGTCAATAAAAGCCTCGGTAAGCTTCGGGTCAAACTGCGTGCCCGCACAGCGGCGCAATTCCGCGATTGCCGCCTGATCGTCCAGGGCCTTGCGGTAAGGACGGTCATTGGTCATGGCATCATAGGCATCCGCGATCGCCAGGATGCGGCAGGCCAAGGGAATCTCCTCACCGGCAAGATAAAGGGGATACCCTTTTCCGTTCCACCACTCCTGATGCTTCAAAATCCAGTCGGCAATCGGCGCTAAGTCCGGCACTGATTTCGCTATCCGAAAGCCGATCTCGCAATGGCGGCGCATGACAATAATTTCTTCAGGCGTGAGTTTACCAGGTTTAAACAAGATATTGTCAGGAATGCCCACCTTCCCGATATCATGGAATTTCGCCAGCAGCTTCAAATCCGCAATCATCGGCGCGGAAAGCTGTATTCTTTGCGCAAACTTCTCAATCAGGCTTTCCAGCCGCTCGGCATGCCCTTCGGTAATATAATCCCGGGCTTCCAACGCCTGCATCATGGCTTGTACGATGGTATTGCGCGTACTTTGGCCCTTATGCATTTTCTCCCGGTACATATTATTATCCGCTTCTCTAAACAGGGCGTCGATATCGCCATAACCGATTGCCCAGCCGATCGAAAGACTCAGCAGCAGCTTGGGATTGGTCTTGTTATAATCCTCCACCAACAGCCGAATGGTTTTCGATAGCTCATTCATTTTTTTCGTCTCAGGCTGCGACACCAAGACAGCAAACTCATCGCCGCCAATCCGGGCAATCACATCCGGATAAGCCACACAGCCGCGCAGAATCTTAGCAGCCGCCCGCAGCAGCTCATCCCCGGCGAAATGGCCCAACGTATCATTGATCAATTTCAGTCCGTCAACATCGCAAATAATAATACCGGCATTTTTGCCGCCCTGACCACGCAGCTTAAGCATTTGCTCTTCAAAATAGGCGCGGTTGTAAACTTCCGTTAGGGAATCCTTTAAGCTCAGGAATTCCAGTCTTTGCTCAATCTGTTTTTTATACGTAATATCCCGGATGATAGCCATTACCTCAAAATCACCGCTTTTGACAAACCGGGCCTCATAGTAATGTGCCTGATTATGGATCACTAGTTCGTACTCCATCAGCTGAATACTCTCATTACGGATAGTTTGGTATATACAGCCAATCGCCCGCTGGGCTATTTCCCCAGGCATGATATCCATAACGTTTTTTCCTAAAAATTGTTCGGGAGAAGCATATAAAGCAAAGTTAGCCGGCTGATTATAGCCCAAAAATCTTCCCTGGCTGTCCATACGCAAAATTAAGTCCGGTATAGCCTGCAAAATCTCCTGCTGCACCTGGCCGGCTTGCGCCAACTGCTGATAATCCTGTCTTCTTTTACAAAATAACCTATATTTTTTACCGTACTGACATTCTTCTTACTATATGTTATTTCTCGCTAGTATCCTTATCGACATTTTCTTGCCAGTGTTTCGCCTAACTACTCTATATACCGACAAAAAACCTTCTGGGCATTCCCGGAAGGTTTTTTGTTAATCGGTTTTATCGATCATCTGCATTTAAACTATCAATTTTACAGGTGACCACTACCATGCTAACCTTAGTTAAAATCAGGAATACAGAAAGAAGGTTGATTCTCGTGAAACGTAAACTATCCCTGTTCCTCATTCCCATTCTAATTCTTTGGGGATCTCTCAGTTATGCCGCTGAGAATTCAAATGACGGCATTGCCGGGGCCGGAGCCCAATACAGCGGAGCGGCAAGCAACCGGCAGTAAGGCCCTATAGCTGACTGACAATATCCGTCCTGCCAAGTTTTCTAAGCTTATCCTTGGCTTCCGTTACTGTCTGTCCCAGCGGGGTTTCCTGTGACGTCCCGGCCTTTCGCAACACATATTCGCCGTTGTCGTCAAGAATTTGCTCCAGCATATTGTTACTCATCCAGATCACAGATCGCATAGCTGCCTCCCGTCGTTTTACCTTAGCATTTCCAGCCTTCACTGTCCTCATACCTGGTAAGACACCCGCTATCGTTTAAACGTTAAATTGCCGAACAGCGGCTTTCATTTCTGCCGCCATCCCTGCCAGCCTTTGGCTCGCCGCGGCAATCGCCTGCATCGACGCCGACTGTTCTTCGGTTGCCGCCGACACAGACTGCGTTTCCCCTGCCGTTCTTCTGCTAAGCTCATCGATAACCCGCACGGAAGATTCGATTTGCTGACTGCCAGTATCCATCTGCCGCAGGGCAACAGACATTTCCGTTACCTGCTCCGACACTTGCACGACCAGCGTCTCAATCTCCCGAAATGACCTGCCGGCCATACTGATTACCTCAGTCCCCCTGCAAACTTCCCGCGTGCCATTCTCCATAGCCGCAACGGCTTTTGCCGTATCCCCCTGAATTTTGCTGATCAGACCGGCAATTTTTTTGGCTGCCGCTTGTGACTGCTCCGCCAACTTACGAACCTCTTCGGCTACCACCGCAAATCCCCGGCCTTGTTCCCCGGCCCGCGCAGCCTCAATAGCCGCATTGAGCGCCAATAAATTGGTCTGTCCGGCTATCCCGGCTATGGCATCCACAATTTGTCCAATTTCCTGGGAACGCTCTCCTAATGTATGAATCACCTCGGCTGAGGTGGTCACCGTTTTTTCAATAAGCCCCATCTGCGCAACCGCCTTGTCAAGGTCAACACCGCTCTCCTTGGCTTTATTCGCAGCTTGCGAGGATGCCGCCATCGTTTGCCGGACACCGTCGCTCACTTGCTGAATACTTGCCAGCATTTTGTGCACGATCCCCGCAGTCCGGCCTACGGCCGCCAGTTGTTTCTCCGCTCCCCCGGCGATTGCCGCCGCCGCAGCGGCCACTTGGTTAGACGCCTGCGCCGATTCCTGGACACCGGCGGTAAGCTCTTTCGACGAGGCCGCCACCTGCTCGGCACTGGTATGCACCTGCAAGATCAAGTTGCGTAAATTGTGGACCATTTTATTAAAGTCTTCTGCCAGGGTGGCGATCTCATCCCGGCCCGCAACGTGCGCCTGGATCGTAAGGTCCCCGCCTGCCACCAAATTTACCTGGCCTGCCAGCGTTTCCAGCGGCCTGGTTAGCCGCTTTACGGTGATCAAGGTAATGGCAATGACGATCATAACCGCCATACCGGCTACCAGCAGCAACAGCCCTTGCAATTGCGCCAACGGCTTAAAAACAACTGCTTCCGGTACGGTTATGGCCAACAGCCAGCCCGTTGCCGGCAGTTTCTGATAAACGGTCAACATGGTCTTCCCATTTTCCTTGCTCCGGCTAAAGCCTTGGTCTGTATCCATTGCTTTTTGAAAGGAAGTGGCCATGTCTGTCAGTTTTTCCTCTTCAAACATATTCTTAGACATGATAGCCTCATCAGGATGAGCCAGGATAACCCCTCTGGCGTCAAGCAAATACGCATAGCCTTCACCGTACAAATTAATGTTTTGCACCTGATCAACAAGCGTTTGCAGCATGATATCCTGCGCCAGCACGCCGCGTACTTCGCCTATCGGGTTCCTGTAAGGCATCGCTGCCGACACCACCATTTGTTTGGTCACTTCATCCAAATAGGGATCTGTAAAAACAAGTTTTCCTTGTTCCATGGCCGCTTTATACCAATCGCGGGTACGCGGGTCATAACCCGCAGGCGTCTCATCCCCGCTGCCGTCCACCATCTTCCCTGCTGTCGAACCAAAATAGACACTGAGTATCTCGGTATCCATGGTTTTATAGCCGGCTAACATGGGCACCGTGATTTCACTAGTACCCACTGAACTTTGCAGCGTGCCGGCAGTGACTGCCAACATTTTTGTCTTACTAACCAGCCAGCCATTCAGTTGGTTGACATGCGCACTAACAACCGCCTTCATTTCGGCCTGAATTTTCGTCTGTACCTGCTCTTTCGTAAATAGATAGCCGACCATTGACGACACCAGGAGAGTCGCTACCGACACTATCGAAAAAATCAGCATCAGCTTCTTTTTTAAACTCATTCGCTTTACCCCTTTATTCTCGCTTTCACTTACCGTCGCCATAGCCGGTGAAACGCCGCCAGCACCCTCACCGCCGTTTCCGGTGAGCGGACTGTCACAAACACCGTATCCTGCCCAGCGAGAAAACCGGTCACATCCGGGCAGGGAACGCCAGCCAGCAGCCTGGCCACCAGTTTGGCCGCGCCGGGCAGCACCTTGCAGACAATCACTGCTTCGCTAACGTCAAAGGAACGGATAAAATCCGTAAGCAGACGCTGCCGCGTCTGGGGATCAAATCGCTGTTCTGCCGTCGGTACGGCATACCTGCGGCCGCCGACATTAGTAGTCGGCACTTTCTGCAGTTCCAGTTCCCAGGCATCGCGCGACACCGTGGCCTGGGTCACCGTGAGACCATCTTGCCGCAGCGCGGCCACTAACTCGGCCTGGGTGATAAGGCACTGGCTTTCTACAAGCTGCCGCAGCTTGGCCTGCCGCCGCTTTTTCATGTTCTCCTTCCCCCTTTGTTTTTCTCGTTACACCAGATAGTGCAGGGACCCGTCGGCAACAAGCGTGCTTGTTCCCGGCGGGTCCCCTGTCTCTACTAATCTTTATCTGTTTCCCTTACGGCACAATGCGGGTACCGCTTGTTCCTGTTAATGCTTCTCCGGCTTTTTCCAGCGAGGTAATAATCGCCAGCCTCCCGGGCTGGGAGGTTACGAACTTGACCCCGGCCCGTACCTTGGGCAGCATACTGCCGTCGGCAAATTGCCCGTCTTCGATATACTGTTGGGCGTTTTCGACCGTCAGCCGGTCCAGATTTCTTTGCTCCGGCTTGCCGTAATCCAGGGCCACCTTTTCCACCGCCGTCAGGATCAGGAGCCCGTCGGCTCTCAGATCCTCGGCCAGCCGTTCGGCGGCCAGATCTTTGTCAATCACGGCGGCGATTCCCTCTAGCATTTGGTCTTCGGCTTCAATCACCGGAATGCCGCCCCCGCCCACGGTGATGACAACATGGTCCTGGCTGACCAGCTTTTGAACGGTCTCCAATTCCACAATCCGTTTCGGCGCCGGTGATGCCACCACCCGGCGGTAGCCGCGCCCGGCATCCTCCCGCAGGACATATCCCTGTTCATTTTGGAGAATTTCGGCTTCCTCTTTCGTGTAAAACGGACCTATCGGTTTGGTGGGGTTCCGGAAACCTTCGTCCTCCGGGTCGACAACGACCTGGGTGAGCAGCGTGACCACCGGTTTATGAATGTGTCGTTTATGCAGTTCTTCCTGCAAAGCCTGCTGGATGTGATAACCAATCATGCCCTGACTCATGGCGCCGCACACGTCAAACGGCATGGGCGGCGTAACGGGTTTGGCGTACTCGTTTTGCAGCACCAGCCGCCCCACCTGCGGGCCATTGCCATGCACGATGACAATCTGATGCCCGCTTGCGATCAAATCGGCCAGATGCACTACCGTCGCTTTCACGGTGCCAAGCTGCGCCTGGGCCGTGGCCGGCTTATTGGCAGCCTGCAGCGCATTGCCTCCAAGGGCAACCACCAATTTCATGGCTTATTCGCCTCGCTTTCTTTTCTCATTGCTTCTTGCTTTTTTGCATTTATGAATGATTAACCCAACTGCCCTGTCGCCAGCAGTCCTACTGCCACAATACCGGCGGCGAACAAGACCAGGGCAATGATTTTCTCATAGCCATTGAAGACTTGTCCCTGTTTTTCCTGCCGGACCTTGGCGTAGACGCCGATACCGACCGCGTATAGGATGGTGACCAGCAGGACGTAGGTCAGCCCGGCGGCATAAATCAGCCAGGCCGCATACACACTGGACAGGGCCGCACAAATGAAGTCTTTCGTCCTCCCGCCTGGATTGGTGTCATAGGTCTCACCGGTAGCCGCCAGCTTCCAGGCATACAGACCGCTGAACAAATAGGGAATCAAAATCGCCGAACTGGCGATAGAGTACAGCATCTGGTAGGTGCTGCTGGACACCAGCGTGATAATCAGCGCGGTCTGCACCAGCACATTGGTTAAGGTAAGGGAAATGACGGGCGAGCCCTGCTGATTCTCTTTAGCAAAACACTGAGGCATCACCCCGTCCTTAGCGGCGACAAACGGAATTTCCGCCGCCAGGATGGACCAGCCCAATAGGGCGCCAAACAGAGAAATAACCAGACCGGCGTTAATAACCACCGCGCCCCAGGGGCCGACAAGGGCCTCCAGGACATAGGCCGTCGAGGGCGTATCCAGTCCTGCAAGGTCCGCCTGATTCATGACGCCGAGCGACAGGACCGACACCAGGACATAGATAATTAGCGTGCCGCCAAGCCCGATCACCGTGGCTTTGCCCACATCCCGCCGCTCTTTGGCCCGGCCGGAGATTACTACGGCGCCTTCAATGCCGATGAAGACCCATAAGGTAACCAGCATGGTGCTTTTTACCTGGTCGGCGACACTGCCGAGTGAGATATCGGCCTGTCCCCAGATATCCAGCGTAAAGATATCGACGTTAAAGGATACCAGCACAATAATCAAAAACAGGAATATCGGCACCAGCTTGGCCACGGTTGTGAGGATGTTGACGAACGCGGCCTGTTTCACACCGCGCAGGATCAGCACCTGGATGGTCCAGACCAAAACCGAAGCGCAGACAATGGCTACGAAGTTATTCCCCTTGCCGAAGACGGGGAAAAAATAGCCCAGGGCGCCGAATAGCATGACGGCATAGGACACATTGCCGAGCAAGGCGCTCAGCCAGTAGCCCCAGGCGGCGTTAAAGCCGATGTAATCGCCGAAACCCGCTTTGGCATAACTGTACACGCCGCCGTTCAAATCGGGTTTGCGCACCGCCAGATTCTGATAAACGAAGGCCAGCGCAATCATGCCGATCCCGGTAATCAGCCAGCCAACGAGGATGGCGCCGGCCCCTGCCCCTTTAGCCATGTCGGCCGGCAGCGAAAAGACGCCGCCGCCGATCATGGAGCCGATGACAAGACCGATCAGCGCGATAAGGCCCAGTTTTTTATCATTTTCCATACCCAACCCTCCTATCTCTTTATCCGAAGATTTAGTGCGGATTGCTTGTAGGGCAAAAGGAGTTAGCAGTCCGTAACTAGCCGCAATGGCTCTGTGGGTTCCGGCCGCTAGGCGCCTAAGGTGGCGACCATAACGGCTTTAATGGTATGCAGACGGTTTTCGGCTTCGTCAAAGACGACGGAATGGCTGCCTTCGAAGACTTCATCGGTCACTTCCATGGCGGTTAAGCCGAATTTCTGATAGATGGCCTGTCCAATCGTGGTCTTGAGGTCATGAAAAGCGGGCAGGCAGTGTTCAAAGATCACACTGCCGTTGCCGGTCAGAGCCAGCATGTCCGCATTTACCTGATAGGGCTTAAGCAGTTTGATCCGTTCTGCCCAGGCGGCCTCCGGCTCGCCCATGGACACCCAGACATCGGTATAGAGCACATCAGCCTGAGCCACACCGGCGGCGATATCGTCAGTAATGGTAATCCTGGCACCGCTGACAGCCGCCACTGCGCGGCACCTTTCCACCAGATCAGCCGCCGGGAACAGCGCTTGGGGCGATACGATACGGAAATCCATGCCCAGCTTGGCCGCCCCGATCATCAGCGCATTAGCCACATTGTTGCGGCCATCGCCGACGTAGGCGAACACCATATTGCCAAACGGCTTGTTGAGATGTTCCTGCGCCGTCAGAAAGTCGGCCAGCACCTGGGTCGGATGATCGGCGTCAGTGAGGCCGTTCCATACCGGCACGCCCGAATAGGCGGCCAGTTCCTCGACAATGCCTTGGTCAAAACCCCGGTATTCAATACCGTCATACATTCGGCCCAGCACCCGGGCAGTGTCGGCGATGGACTCCTTTTTCCCCATCTGGCTGCCGGTCGGCCCCAGGTAGGTGACATGCGCCCCCTGGTCCAGCGCCGCCACTTCAAACGAGCAGCGCGTCCGGGTGGAATCTTTTTCAAACAGGATGACGATGTTTTTGCCCTTGAGACGGGGCTGTTCGGTCCCGGTGTATTTGACCCGTTTGAGTTCTTTGGCCAGGTTCAATAAGTACGTAATTTCTTTGGGTGAAAAATCCTGCAAGGTTAAAAAATTGCGGTTGCGCAAGTTAAAAGCCACGATTTTTTTCTCTCCTCTATCTTTTTTGTGTTTATAAGTCGGCCCGCACCAGCGGCATGCTCATGCAGCGCGGGCCGCCCCGCCCCCGCGACAGTTCCGACGAGGGAATGACATGGAGCTTGATGCCATACTCTTCTAAGATCCGGTTGGTGACATGGTTGCGGGCGTACACGACCACTTCGCCCGGCGCAATCGCCAAAGTATTGGCGCCGTCATTCCACTGCTCCCGGGCGGCGTGAATCTGATCGCCGCTGCCGCAGCGGATAAGGGTGACCTGGCGCTCCAGATATTTTTCCAGGATGTCTTCCAGCTTCAGGTTAAGTTTCTCAATCCTAATCCGTACATTCCCACCCCGTTCGGGGCATGGGCGCATTTCATACACGGTTAATGGACCCTCAATCTCGGAATGAATGGTAAATTTGTCGGTATCCACCATGGTGAACACGGTGTCCAGGTGCATAAACGCCCGGGAAGCCGGGATGTGAAAGGCCAGGACAGTCGCAAAAGAGGTATGGGCCGTGAACAGTTTGCGGCAGACCTTTTCCACCGACGCCGAGTCGGTCCGCTGGGATATGCCGATCGCCAGTACCTTGTCGCTTAAAATAAGTTCGTCGCCGCCTTCGAGGGCGGTCGTCTCGTACCGGTCAAACCACAGTGGAATGTTGGCCGCCGCAAAGTGCGGATGATGCTTAAAAATATACTCGGCAAAGAGGGTTTCCCGGTTGCGCGTCTGGGTGCGCATATGGTTAAGGGTGATGCCGCCGCCAATGGTGGCAAACGGGTCGCGGGTAAAATACAGGTTGGGCATAGGGTCGCAGACAAAGGGATAGGAATCATTGACCTGCTCAAACAACGACTGCCCCTGGTAACAGGCCAGTTCCTCCCGCCGGACCCCGGCCATCATCTTGTCAATCATGGCCTGAGCGGGCAGTCCCAGAAGATAGTCGGTAAGCGCGTAGCTGAGGTTCTCATTTTCAACCCCGGCTTCCCGAATAAACTCACGGATGAACGCTTCTTTAACCTGCGCATCAGTCAGCGCCTCAGCGGCCAGTTGTTCCAGATACAGCACTTCCACGCCGTTGTCGGTTAACACCTGGGCAAAAGTATCGTGCTCCTGTCTCGCCACTTCCAGATAGGGAATATCGTCAAACAGCAGCCGTTCCAGCAAGTCCGGCGTTAAATTCTCCACTTCCTGCCCCGGCCGGTGCAGCAGCACCGATCGCAAGCGGCCGATTTCGGATGTGACGTGAAGACAGCTTGGGGCTGTCTCGCTTTTTCTTAGGGTATTATCCATAGGGGTCCTCTCCTTTCAATATGGGGTATAATTGTTAAGGTTCGTTTGTGAAGGGGGTTGGGCATGGGGTATTCTCTTACATTTTGTCGGAATAAAGTTGAAGATTATGGAAATCATTATTGGTATAATTTAGGTATCAGGTTCTTCATACGTAGGAGAATCGCGCTGTTTCACTTGCTTCATTTTGAAGCCGTCAAGGTCAAAAAAATGCTCTCCGGAGATACCTTAAGGGCTTTAGCTATTCGTTTAGCCAGTCCGTAGTCAGGGTTTCTTACTCCATTTTCAATTAACCCGTAAAAACTACGGGAAATTCCTAATATCTTGGCAATTTCAACTTGCGTAAGTCCAATATTCTCACGCGCAATAGCTAATTCTTTTCTCAATTGAACACCTCCTTTGCTTCCCTTTGAAGCATATCCATATCTAAATTATAATGCTTCATTTTGTAGCTGTCAATCATATCTGCAACATTTAGAAGCAAATTATTCTATTGCTACTGTCTGTAGCATATAATTATAGGTAGGAGTTGATTTTATGTCTCTTGGTAAACGGCTCGCCGCTCTGCGCGATAGCAAGGACCTTACACAAAAACAATTAGCACAACTCACAAAAATCTCTCGCTCCCGCCTATCTCTATATGAAACAGATAAACGCGAACCGGATTTACAAACATTAAAACAACTTGCAGGTTTTTTTAACGTGTCTATTGACTATCTCGTTATTGGATATGATTCCACTTCTCCCATACTTCAATTTGATACTATACCTAACGATTTGCTGGAATTTCTTAAACTAAAAAATGTCCGGTTCGGCAATAAAATACTGACTGAAGAAGACAAAGCCAAAATAAAGGCTTCGCTTGACATTATATTTTGGGATACAAAACAAAAAACAGACGAAAAATATCTTAAATGATTTTTTTCGTCTGTTTTTTATTATCCGAACCTGTTAAGCCAAGTAGATGGGACTGTATTCCTAAAATTTCTCTAACGGTTACAGGTTATAAATCGTCAATAGTCTTTTGAAACTATTTGTCTCTTTTGTTGTTTGAAACGTTTAGTTTCTTTTATAATGAAAGCGAGGTGTTTATTTTGGATAATAATAAATCGCATAGAAGATACAACGGGACGGTTCTACTGTTTCCTACGCTTTAGCTACTACATTAAAAGTGATCCCAGTTATTCTTGCTATTTGTCTAACTGATATCCCGCCATTTTCTTTAAATTGCCTTAAATAATCGTCTCTTTTTTCTTTTTCCATAGTTAGTAATTCATTAGTTGATAAATTACCCAACACTTGCTTCACAATTTGTTTTGCTTCTTCATCAGTTAATCTGCATCTTCTTTTCAATTCAAGAATATCTTCTCCGTTCTCATCCATATATTCTGCAAATAATTCTCTTGCTTTTTTAGGGTTTGATGAGAATATCTCGAGAACAAAGTTTATATCTGTTATAGTAGGATGCCCTATATATTCAGCATAACTGCTCCATGGGTACTTGCCCATGGAAGTTGTGATATTTGCTTTAATAGGATTTTGGTGTATGTATCGTATTACCGACAATAAATAACTATCATCTTCAATAACTTGACTTTTATATCGATCTTGAAATAAATGGCCAGTACGTTTGTATTTCAGATTATACCAATAAACATAGCTTACTCCGATTCGCTTCATTAGCTTTTCTATTGGCTCATCGTTTTCTTTTAAAATTAGATGGACATGATTATCCATTAGACAATAGGCAAAAATGTTAAATCCGCATTTTTGCTTATAATTCTTTACAGTATCTATAAATTTAATTCTATCTTCATCGTCCTCAAAAATTGTTTGTCTATTTATTCCTCTTATCATTATATGGTATATTCCGCTATTACTTTTCTTCCGGGCAGTTCGTGGCATTTTTCTCACCTGCTTTATGTCTTTTTCATATAATAGCATTTATTTACAGGAAACAAAAGAACCGTCCCTCTGTTTCAGAACTTTTTTAATTGATTCCAGGTAAATAATGGTATAAAATTCAAAGTGTTTAATCAAAAAATATATGAAGAAGGTATTATTTAATGCAATTACTCGGTTTTAACAAGAATGCTATATGCAAGCAGCGCTATTGGGCTAAATGGTCTAAGTTACTGGACTGTGTTTTCGCGACTGTTACGAGTGGATTATCTTTCTTCCTATCCGTAGAGTCTTGGTATTTTTCGTGGATTGCATTATTTATACTCTGTATATATTCATTGAGAAAATCAGTGTTTCTTACGTTTATTGTTGGATTTACATCGTATATGTTGGGAGCGGCGAATCCTCATGCCGTACTGCCTATATTTATATACTGGCCGTTTATTACTTTTAACGCAATTGCAGTTGCAAGTGTACTTGTTGTTTTTCGCCTTATTGCGGATAAATGGAAAGGGTGGGATACGAGTGTCATTTTTGCAAGTGGCTTAACTGCACAAGAATTTATTTTCTCCTTATTCTCTCCACATGGAACAGTAAGCAGTATTGCTTATACGCAGGTATCTAACTTGCCAATTATCCAAATTGCTTCCATCACAGGTATTTGGGGTATTACTTTTTTGATGGCCATTACTACTGCAAATATAGCTTTATTTTATCGTTACCCGCAAAATCGCAGAATAAAAGCAAATTTGATTCCAATAAGTCTATTGATAGTAACAGTTTTATTTGGATTTTACCGTTTGAATATGCCATTGGAAGGGGAAAAAATAAAGATTGGGATTGCTGCGATATCAACTAATTTAGAACAATATTTGGCAGTATCGGCAAACAAGGATAAACAGCAAGTTAACCAAACTATTGAACGGTATATTCAAAAAGTTAATTTGCTTGCGCAGTCTGGAGCTGAAGTTGTTTTGTTGCCGGAAAAAATTATTAATTTAGATGGTCATGATAAAAATTTACAATACTTTAGTGATATGGTCCAGAAGAATAAAATTAGTTTAATTTTGGGAGTAACTAGTAAAGACGGTAATAAACTATATAATTCTGCCTACGTTTTTTCTCATGAAGGAGAAGAGATTTTTCAATATAATAAAAAACATCTTCAACCTACTTATGAAAGTAGGTATACTCCGGGGAATTCATTAGGAGTTATGAATAAATGGGGCATTGAAATTTGCAAAGATATGGATTTTATTCAACCAACATTAGAGTATAGTCAACGGGGTGTAAATATTGTTTTCATTCCTGCCCTGGATTTCCATGATGATAGTTGGAGTCATGCACGTGTTGCAATAATGCGTGGAGTTGAGGGGGATTTTGCAGTAGCCCGAGCCGGGCAGTGGGGATTATTAACTCTAAGCGATAGTAGAGGGCGTATTCTAAAGAGCGTATCTTGTGATATAGGGCAGGACAAAGCAGATATCATGGGGGAAGTACCGCTGGGGACAGGAAATTCAATTTACAGTAAAATTGGTTACAGTTTTGGCTGGATGTGCGGACTAACTTTTATTATATTAAGTACGGTATTATTGTTTGTAAAACCTACTAAAAATTAATTTGGAACTTTATCACAAAAAATGGCTCGAGTCTCCCGGGCGCACCATTTAGAGCAGGGAGACTCAAGGGTAGTAGAGGGTTTGAAGATACTGCTAGACCCGGTCACGTCTTTACTGCTAGCGCCATTGGTTTTATCTCTATTTCGTCAATTGCCACTTCACACTTCCACTTTTATCAATATACCCGAAACTAATACCTTGATAGTTATCTTCGCTAAATCCTGGGCTCTGATCGCATATTCGCGCAAGACCATTTCTAAAATCATCAGCATAATCAAATACTGGCTCAATCACCATTTTTCCCGCCTTGTCGATAAATCCATATTTCCCCTTTTCAATCACTTTGAAAGGATTAAGTTGAATTTTTTCTCCGACTTCTACTCGGGCAAGACCTTCCGAAAAGCTATATGTCCAACTATATTGGGGCGGAATGGCAAAATTACCCTGATGGTCAATAAAGCCGCTTTGCCCTAAAGCGATTGTGACCGGAGCCAGCCCTTCGGAAAATTCCCTAGCAGTAAAATATTTTGCTGCAATCACATATTGACCTGTTTTATCAATGTATCCCCAGCGCGAGCCCGTTGCCGCAGAAGATACGGGAGCCACCCCCTCCTTGAAGTTCCCTGCTGACTTGAATTGACAATCAATAACTACATTTCCGGCTTTATCGATATAGCCGTATTTGACATTATGCAATTTTTCCAAGAATGTGTTGCCTTCACGTATTGCGACAACCGCCAAGTCTTCGGAAAAATTTTCAGCGGCATCGAACTTGAGCGGAATTACCAGTTGATTTTTGTCAATATAACCGTATTTGGCTCTCTGCCTCACGACAGCCAGCCCCTCCGAGAATTCATTAATTTCATCAACATTTTTCCATGTACCGATTACTTTCCCTTTTGTGTTTATAATGCCCCAAATCCCCTCCTGAATCTTAACAGGGGCCACCCCTTCTGCAAATTGCTTTGCTTGCAGGTAAATAGGTTTTATGACAACATTACCATTTCCATCAATATATCCGTATTTGCCATCTTGTTTGATAATGTAAAGCTTATCGGAATCAGTTGCATTTGTCGAGACATTGCTGGCATGTGCATTTGCCAAGAACAAAATTGCCAAAAATAGTGAAAATAAAGCGCTATAGTATTGCCTTTTTCTTTTTCTGAACGAACTGAAAGTTGTAAACAATTCACAGTCCTCCTTCTTTTTCCCTTGTTACAAAAATTAGCTAAATACTTTCTTTATCCTGCAATACTAATTAGAAGACTCTTGGGGACGATTCGAAACCACTGAAAAAGTACCTATTTTTAATTTTTCTGGGGTACTAAAAGGTTATATCGAAGCAAAAAACAGCCGTTATATGCCGTTTAAATGGCTCAAAAGCCTTTGCTTTGCTTATAAATTTTTGGGGGCTGATTTTTTCAGTGGTTTCGGACGTTATTTTTGCTTCTCTTTACTTACACCTGAAGGGACAGGGGACGAAGTTACTGACATTTTAGCAATGATTAATTTGGGAATGGCTTTTTACGAACGAAAAAGATGCTGCTCTGCACCGTCGTCACTCAAAGTCCCTCATGGTGATATCAGGGGCATGATACCGCCGGTAGTAGTGGGTATGTGATAGTTTGGTCAAAGCCCATCGAAAAGCCTTCATCCTCAACAACGTATGCAAAAACCAATAGGGCTAAAAATGAATATTTTATCAAAATTACGGATTATGTAATCACTTATTCTCAGTGTAATGAATATTATGTTAATAAAGGAGGGGTACTATTGAGTGAAGAAAATCAAAGGCAAAATTATTATGTAGTACCTGCTTACGAAAGCACAGATCACAATCATGCATTTATCACGATCGCGGATGCAGCCCGTAATCACCAACACGGAATTCTGGGAACAACTAGTCCGGCAATCTATTCAGGCTGTAGCCACATTCATAGTATCTGCGTTCTAACTACTTCTGATCCGAAAGACGGACCCATTCATTGGCACGTAGTTGATGTGGTAACAGGGCCAGCGATTGAAGTGAAAGGCGATGAGCATACCCATCAATTCTACGGCGAAACAAAGATTACTCTTGAGCATGCACACCGGTTTAACAGTACGACAGTCACTGCGCCAGATCAAGAGAAAAATGATCACAACCATAAGGACTGTAAGTGCAAAAATGGTTAGTGACAAAGCTCCTTTTTTGGGAGCTTATCATCTGTCTAGTAGTCAAATCGCAGACTCAAAGAGTCCCTGTTTTTTAGTCTAAGACTCGTGGGGACGGCTCTTTAAAAGCTCATCTTCTGCCTGGCAACTCTGTTTATAGTACCAATCGCGAACCATTTTTTCGATTTCTGTGTCACTCCCAGTAGCTTTTAAAGGGTAGACCGCGATTAATTTTTTTGAAGCCTTGTCTCTCAGGCCAATTTTTTCTGCATCCTCAAATTTCCCCATTTTAAATCCCTCCCAATAATGTACTATCCAACAGCAATACTTGATAAATTTATTGCCAATTCTTTGAAAGCCAGCTTCAAACGGTTTGAGCCTAGGCTTGCATAAAAAGGACTTCAACATTCCCTGCACGTCAGAGCATCGTAAGGAAAAATGAAGCCATTTGTCACGTTTTATGACTAAATGCTGCTAACGCATTACATGGACTGAGCAAATTCTATAGCACCAGCGAGTACACTCTCCAGCTCAGTATTGGTCGATAATTCTGCATAGATACGGATAATGGGCTCTGTCCCCGATGCCCGGAAAATCAACCAGCCGCTTTCAAGTTCCAGCTTACAGCCATCGGTACATTGCACAGACAGTACTTTGCTGGTACCAATCGACGCCGGTGGCGTTAGCGCTAAGCTCGCCAGCAGTGCTCTCTTCTGCCGGTCAGCTAAATGCAAATCCCGCCGGCCAGGAAAAGCCAGGGGACGGTGGTATTGTCTTCCTTTCCCTGTGTTCTCCACTTACAAAAATAGTGACTACTCATGGATGGGTGGTTACACATTTACCTTTGTCCACCCCTTCGAGCAGGTTAGGCTTTACTAATACTCTATCGCCAGGCTGAACAAACTGCGACATCCCGCCAAATTCAGTCATTATTTCTGCCATTGCCTGCTCGACGACTTGTGGATCGTAGGAATCGGCTTTTACTACCGCTACTTTTGTCATATAATCACTTCCCATTCGTTACTACATCACAATTCTTCCCAATTCCCATACTCCATATATTTCGCCGTTTTATCAGCAACTTCTTTTCCATACAACTTTGCCACTACATAAAGTGACAATTCAATGCCCGCAGAAATCCCAGCAGAGGTTAGTATCTTTCCATTATCAACAAATCTTGCTCTTTTTTTAATAACTGCTGTTGGAGCAATTTCTTGCATATCGGAGATCACTTCATGATGAGTAATTATATTTAAATTGTCAAGCAGTCCCATTTTTCCAAGCAATCTTGTTCCAGAACAAATTGACATTGTAATTTGAGAATGATTATTTTGTTCTTTCAACCATTGCAATATCTCATCTTTATTCATTTCTGCTTTAGTTCCATTTCCACCGGGAACAATAAATACATCAATATGTGGATGATTTTTAAAATCGTAATCTGGTATAACTCGCAATCCATTTACTGATCGAATATCCGCTCCATTCTCGGTAATAGTAAAGACATTAAATAATTGATAATTATTTAACTCTGTGGCAACTGAAAATACCTCATAAGGTCCGGCAAAATCTAGAAGTTCTATTCCATTGAAAAGAAAAATTCCGACATTTAGCATAATATACCACCTATCTATTTACTTTTTTAGCATAAAAGAAGCAAGGGGACGTTCGAAGCCACTGAAAAAGTACCTAGTTTTAATTTTTCTGGGGTCTAAAAGGTATATCGAAGCAAAAAACGACCGTTATATGCCGTTTAAATGACTCAAAAGCCTTTGCTTTGTTTATAAATTTTGGGGAACTGAGTTTTTCAGTAATTTCGAACCTCCTCTTTGTGTCATTATTTTAAAATATCCACAATTTTTACAACCAATTTATAATACTTTCGGCGAGATCCTTCCTTTTAGATTTACTATCTTTATTTGGGTATCCAACAGATATAACTGCCATAAGTTGCAATTCATTGGGAATTCCTATTAATTTTTTGACTTTATCTTCATTCTTTAATATCTCGCCAATCCAGCAAGTTCCTAAACCAAGTTCATGTGCTGTGAGCAACATGTTTTGTATTGCTGCCCCGAATTCATTGCTTTCTCCCCCTATAAAAACGCAGTAGTGGTTCTCCCGTTTCCCTGTTTAGGGTCCCCTCCTTTCATCTTACCATGATTCACTATTTATTTGCTTCTCAATGATCACTTTAAGTGTTTCATTAAAATAAGTGCCTAGCAACTCGCTGACAAGGGGTGTCAAGGGGACTCGGATTCTTTACTCTTACATTGTAAAGTCATAATTGCCAGTTAATACTTTATTTACCAATAAAATATAAAAATCCTGCAATAATGGATTTATTTTGCAGGATTCATCAATTGAAAGTGATAATCGGGGATATTTTTTTGAGAGCAAGGGGAATTCCGGTAATGAAGGTATTCGCCAATCCCCAACGCTAGATTAGCGTAGTACCCAATTTCCCTTATTTTTTTTGCGTCGAATCATCAGTACCGTCCTCACAAGTAAATATGGCTTTTGCCAATGCCTGGCGGTCCGAGAAACAGTAAGTTGAATACTTTTCCAACCAGCGCATATCCATAAGTTCCTGGATTTGACGCCGGGATGCTGAGGTTTGAAACTCGAAATCAAGATCTTCTATTTAGCTTAGCGGATTGCATTTTGGGTCATATGAACGTCTTGAGATAGTTGCTGTTGTGGCGAAGCGTAAGGCTTATACCATTCCTTATGTATTAGCATATCTGAAAGTCTTTGATGCATTTGAACGGAAGATGTGAGTTGTTTAGCTAAAGTCGTTCTCACTTCTGGATTCGATATTTCAGTTACCATCATTGCAAGTGACGTAACCGCGAATTTTGAATCTTTAAGCATGTCTGAGGCAATATCTTTGTCTCCAAGGGTAGCATTAGTAACATTGTTATCACCGAATAATTCGTCTAATAAACCCATTTATAACCACCTTCCTATTGAAGCCGATTGTGTTGTCCTTTGAAGTATAGCTGCTCAAGTTCAGTAAGAGCTGTAGTCTTAGTTTTCAAAGAATCATGCATAAAATTTCTTAATTCTTCATCTTGGGCCATATTCATGCTTGCCTGAATTTTTTTTACACATACTACTTCGCTTCGAATTAACTCATGGAGTTCGAGGGCTTCATGCGGTGCTAAACTCATTTTTGTGAAACCTCCTTCGATCTATCTTGATTGACCAGTGGTGGCAGTAATCTGCTGAGCTCGAGAAAGATCAGCCTGAAGCTGTTGAGAAATATTAGTAGGATTGTACCAACCTTTACTTATCAGTAAATCTGATAATTGGAAATGTTCTTGAACACATTGATCAAGATTGGTAGCAAGCATAGTCCGAAGTTCAGTGTTTGCTGCTTCAGTAGATAGTTTTGCATGGCTTATAATACCAAATTTTGAATCCTTAAGCATATCAAAAGCTATCGTCTGATCCTGTATATTTTGTTTTTGACTGCTTGGCATTTTTATTTCCCCCTATTGCATTACTGTATCAGTAGCATTAGCAACTATTTGAGACATTTGGGCAATTCTGTTCTGCTTGGCAATTAAGCAAGTTTGCATGAATGACTTTAATTCATTATCGTTAACCATGCTTATTCTGGCTTGAAGTTTTTCGGCAGTGGTGACTTCTGCAGAGAGTAATTCGTGCAAATCCAGCAATTCATGAGGAGCAAAAGTATTTGGACGCATGTTAAAGCACCCCCTTCCAGGGCTAGTGTAATCATTGTAACTAAAATGTATACATGGGAATTCTTGATATAGTGAGAATGTTCACTTATTGTTAGGCAAGAACTCTTAATGTTGATTTAATGCGAATAAACATTAATAAAGTTAAAGATACAGATTCTACCTTGTATTAATCAATTTTATCAGAAAAATAATAGTAATATATATAGTTGATACTTCTTGGATAAAGATAAAGGATAATCAAGGGGGCGTAGTATAGTGGAGTATGTGAATATAACGATTGACGGACAACAAGTACAAATGCCGCAAGGGACAACTGTTTTAGAAGCCGCAAGAAGTATTGGTGTAAAGATTCCTACTTTATGCTACCATCCCGAGTACAAACCGGAAGGCTCTTGCCGAATATGTTTAGTTGAGGTCGTAGGTGCAAGAAGTCTGGTAGCTTCTTGCGTTTTTCCCGTAAGCGAAGGGATGGTTGTTAATACTAATACAACCGATGTACGTGAAGCCCGTAGAGCAGTAGTTGAGTTGTTGCTGGCTAACCATCCGGAGGATTGCCTCTCTTGCCAACGAAACTTACATTGCGAGCTACAAAAAATTGCGGCTGATTGTGGTATCAGAAAAATTAGATTTGAAGGAGAAAAGAAGGATTATCCGGTTGATAACGATAATCCTGCGCTAGTTCGAAATCAAAATAAGTGCATTCTCTGCGGAAGATGTATCCGTGCTTGTAGCGAACTTCAGGGAGTTAACGTATATACCTTTGCCAATAGAGGCTTTAATACTACCGTATCGCCCGCTTTTAATGTTGGTCTGCATAATGCAGCCTGTACCTTTTGTGGACAATGCGCTAATGTGTGTCCGACTGCTGCTATTGTTGAGAAAGATGATACTAAAGAGGTGTGGGAGGCGCTTCACAATCCAACGAAACATGTTGTTGTACAGACCGCGCCGGCAGTTCGGGTTGCTTTAGGTGAAGACTTTGGGTTACCAAGTGGTCGTATTGTAACTGGCCAAATGGTTGCGGCTTTAAGACGTATTGGTTTTGATAAGATATTTGATACTGGTTTTACAGCCGATGTGACCATTATGGAAGAGGGTTCTGAATTTATTGAGCGGCTGACTAAGGGTGGAACACTACCGATGATTACTTCATGCAGCCCTGGCTGGATTAATTTCGTCGAACTTATGTATCCAGACTTACTCGATCATTTATCGACAACAAAATCACCACAACAGATATTTGGTGTGCTTGTTAAAACCTATTATGCTGAAAAATTTAAAATCGATCCTCAAGATATAGTGTCTGTATCAGTAATGCCATGTACCGCCAAAAAGGTAGAGGCCCGTCGGGAAGAAATGAAATCCAGCGGATACCAGGATGTTGATTACGTACTTACAACGCGTGAAATAGCCCGGATGATCAAAGAGGCTGGAGTTGATTTTGGTAACTTAAAATCAGAAGAATTTGATGCTCCTTTAGGTATTTCTACCGGTGCGGCTGTAATATTTGGTACTACTGGTGGCGTGATGGAGGCAGCTCTAAGGACGGTATCCGAGGTAATGACAGGTAAAACGTTAGATTGTCTTGAGTTCCACAATGTACGGGGGCTTACAGGTATGAAGGAAGCTGAAGTTACCATTGGTGAGAATAAGATAAAAGTTGCTGTTGCTCATACGTTGGCTAACGCACGAATCATTATGGAAAATATACGTAAGCGAGAAAGCGATTATCATTTTATTGAGGTTATGGCTTGTCCTGGAGGTTGCATTGGGGGTGGAGGGCAGCCATTGTCTACATCACCTGATATTCGCAAACAACGGGCGGAGGCTATTTATGAATGCGATAAGTCCGCGGCTATTCGAAAAGCCCACGAAAATCCGGCAGTTCAGGAACTGTATGCTACCTGGTTAGGAAAACCGTTAGGTGAAAAATCACATCATCTATTGCATACGCATTATCATGCACAAAAACGTAATTATTTAAAAATGAAAAAAGATTAAATTTCAGATAAATATCCAAATATTCTTCTTCCCATTCAACGGCAAAATATTTTAATGTGTTATATAAACGATAATTATGTATACGAGTCTTCCGAGTCTTTAATTCAGTTACCTTTGTTATAAAATTTTTTCCTCCCTTTTGTATTCTGATAATAAATATGCCTTTTCCAATATTACTACCTCGTGTGCCCCTTGCGGCTTTTCCAGCGTTAATTCCAGCCGTGAAACGGAATTGTCACGCATGACGCTGCGCCAGTAAACTCCTGTTTTTTCAGAAGTTTTTATACCATTAATTGTGATAATTTTATCTCCCACATGAATATGTGCCCAATCGGCAGGTGATCCCTCCCACACGCCAGTAACAACAAAAATCCCCTGCTCATTTTGCTCCATTCCTAAACCTAGACTATATTCATCTTTAGGTAATTCAATCTTTCCATTAGGAACTAACCATGATTTTTCCTCCGGATAATCAAGAACTACCGTAAATTGTGATAAAAAGTCGTGACCCACTACGGGCGTTTCCGATGAAGTAACAACCGCCTCTTTAAAATCGTAATTTCCAACTGTAACATGCGCCAGCGCTACAATATTCTTTGCAGCATTTATCAACATACTCTGCTTTTGCCATTTGGGTATATTGCAAAATAAAATCCGACTTAGCTGCTGTATATCCATCCCGATCGTGCTCATATTTTTCTAACAATCTTAATTTTAGCTGACCATATTGATCGGCAACTTCTTTATGCTCCATAAGATAGTCCCTGAAATACAATTCACCCCAGTTATCATAATAACGGACATGTAAATGATATACCTTTTCTGCAAATCCCTCTTTGGTATATCCTTTATTAAATATTCGTTTCATACATGGATTGTCAGTAGATGACATCAATATCCAATCATTATGTGATAGAATATCTGTTAATTTTTCAATATTAGTTGCATTATCTATTTCCAATAAAATATCCACTGTTGGCTTAGCAATTAATCCTTCAACCGCAGTACTTCCTATATGGTTAATGCGAATTATATCTTGTTCATCAATACAGTTTAGCAGCCGCTGTTTCTCAATTTCATACCAATTTTTGTATTCTTTATTATGCTCTTTTAAGATTATAGGAAATAGCTCCCACAACTCTACCAATGTCATGTCCGACAATTCTTTCCCCATATAGTTATCTTTCCTTTGTATCATCATAATTACCGTTATTATTTTATTTATCATTGCAACATAAAAAATCCTGCAATAATGAATTATTTTGCAGGGATGTCAATAAAGCATGAAAACAATCGGTATTATGTGCCTTTGCTGTATAACTGACTTTTTGTCTGCGCATTAAGGGCAATATAACGCTTTCAATTTATTATATTCGTCTTTTAGGATACCCATAAAAATAGTATCTGTATAATGACCGTTAATATAAAAGGCTTGCCTGGAACGCCCTTCCTCTACAAAACCACAATTCAAATAACACTTATATGCTCGTTTATTATAATCGTGCAAATGTAATTCCAATTTGTTTAAATTTAATCTATCAAATACAAAATTTTGCAACAGCTTAATGGCTTCGGTTCCAAACCCTTTCCCTAGCAAATCTTTTTTACCAATAACAATACCCATTTCAGCAATACGGTTTTTCCAATCAATTCTAATAATATCTATCTGACCGATAAATTTCTCTGTCTGTCTATCAGCAATAACAAAATGCTTTTGCGTTTCTGACTCGCCTTCAAGAACCGTATGCAAAAATCTTTCTGTCTCATTTAAAGAATGAGCATGCAAGAATATATCGGACAAATTATCAACGATTTCCGGATCATTAACCCATTCACGCATGCAAGCCAAATCCTCTTTTTTATATTCCCGCAGCATTATCCTGGAACCGAATATTCTTGGCATAAGAAGCGCCCCCCTTTTTCATATTTTGGAAAATGAAATTAATGATCATTATATCACTACAAAAATTAGTACGTCAAATTAGTTTAATCGCTTCGCATAGCGTGTTCCGCAGGGGACGTTTTTCTATTTAATTTTGCTGATAGAAATAGTTATCTGGTAATTTCCGAATGCCAAAACTGAATCTAAAAAATAATTCAAATCCTCTTGAGATTTGACCTGGACTTTTAGCAGATATCAGCCTTCGCCGCTGATTCGGTTAGCTTCTACCACTGCTTCGGTATTATGTAAAAATGTCCAATGTTTTTATTTTGTGTAAAAATAGGTTGCCGAAAATGAATATGAAGTTGCTTCCCCACGTCAGTTTTACCCAACAGGTTCGATAGATCATCCGTTTCTTTCTCCATATAAGTAAACGAGGTGTCAATTGATTCGTATAAAACAACCGCGCCGTCAAGGAAACGATATCTGAATTCCTCAATTTCATTCGCGCATTTCGTAACTGCATAGATAAACGCCATAGTAAAGAACCAATTTCTTTCCTTAACCAGCTTTTTAAAGCGCGTCACGTCAAGTTCAAAGCTGACACAATATTGAGGCTGTACCGCATTCCTATATATCTGGCAATACTCTTTTCCATGTTTCTAAATCTATGACATTGTACTTGTTTCCCATAAACGCACCTTCCTTGATTATATCTTCTAGGAGGACTCAGCGGAAAGAGGGAAGCAAAGGGACATTTTTTGCTTCCTATATCCGCATCTGACATCACAATACCTTCATTCTATAGAAATTTGCCCCAGTACCTCGCCGACGCTGGCCTGAATTAAAAGATTAGCTCTCGCATCAGTAGCGGTTGACGCCCGGTTAATTAGAGTTAAATTATTGCCGCGATAATAATCAATTAGTCCGGCAGCAGGATAAACTACTAAGGAAGTTCCTGCAACAATCAGTACGTCGGCTTTTGCTATAAATGATCTAGCCCGCTGCATGGTGTCCCAATCCAACCCCTCTTCATATAAAACCACATCAGGTTTTACTTCGCCGCCGCAGGAACAAGTTGGAATTCCTGAGCTTTGCAATATAAATTTTTCATCAAAAAAAGCGTGGCAGCGTCTGCAATAATTTCTCTTTACGGAACCGTGAAGTTCTAACACGGTCTTACTTCCCGCCATTTGATGTAATCCATCAATATTTTGCGTTATCACTGCTTTCAATTTACCCGCCTGTTCCAGTTCGGCCAGCTTATAATGGGCCTTATTCGGTTTGGCTTTAGAAAAAATCATCTTATCGCGGTAAAAATCAAAAAATTCGGCTGTGTGCTCAACATAAAATGTATGGCTCAGCATCACTTCCGGCGGATACTGATAATGTTGATTGTATAGCCCATCAACACTCCGGAAATCAGGGATTCCACTTTCAGTCGATACCCCCGCCCCACCGAAAAATACGATATTATCGGTGTTTGCAATAATTTTTTGTAACTGTTCGATCTGATTCATTTTCACCCTTCCTTTCCAATACATAAGATACTGCTAGGAATGGTACTGTGTATTAAAGAATGTTTTTAATTCCTGTTTAGTATCAGGAGATAGATGCTTATCCGGGATGCCAAGAATAGCGCCCTGTATTCCGTACAACATGTGCAGGCAGGCGCCGGGATCACGTTGGAGACGGATACGTTGAAATGCCTCCTTCGCGCCAATAGCTCTAAGCTGCTCCGGCGTCTCAATGCCGACAGCCACCAGATTTGCTTCTAGCACCTTGCCTATGTTGGGCAGTGTGGTCAATTTGCTCATACCAACACCTCTCTTTTAATCCAGTTCGTTTTTTCTCAAAGACTTTTAAGTCAAATGTGGGATTATCCTTTCCCGCATTTGACGTCTTTAACGCCGTCTACAATTTATTATTTAAGTACCTATTCCCACAAAAATATAAAAATCCTGCAAGATTTTATTGGCTTGCAGGGGAAGCGTGAAAGTTGAGTATTATGCAGCTAGATGATATCCTTAGTTCTTGCTTGGTTGCTGCAGCTAACAAAATATCCTGTAACTGTGCTTGCTGTCTCTCACGCCCTATTGAGGCGTTTTTCTATTGCCCCGAAATATAACATGCTCGAGCAATAAAGACACAATAACCCCCATGACGAAACCATTCGCCAGTATGGGACGCAGTCTGGCCGGGAAGGAAGCTACCACTTCCGCTGGCAGGAAAGCTACCATGATTCCGATTAGTATCGGTAACCCGATTAAGAGTGCATAATCAAAATAGGGTTGTTCCATTGCTGTGAAGGCCGTCGTCAGACCGGCAGCTACCTGAGTACACATAATAAACAATAAAATACAACCAATAACGACCTCCGGTATAAAGGATAGATAGAATAAGACTTTGGGCAAAAAGGCCAAGGCCAGCATGGTTATCCCTGCGGGTATAAAGGTAGAACGCGCTGCACAACCGGTAGACGCAATAACACCCGGACTGAATGAAAAGTTGACCGGGCCGATGACACCCATAAACCCTGCCAGAGCATTGCTCAGACCGGTAAAGGTAATGCCGCGTGTAATCCGCTTTGGCATCTCATCAGCCTGTAATACGGAACCTACCGCCTGAATCGAGCCCAGGTCATTAATAGAGAGCCCCAGGAAGCAAAGTAAAAACGCGATGATGAGTCCGGGATCAATAACCATACTCGTTGTCAATTGATCGAAAAATCCCGCCAGTAGTGGCAGATCGGCTGCATTAGCTACCTGGATCCAGGTGGGGTTTAGTAAAAAATAGGCTAAACTGCCGAAAATTATTGCCCATAAGATGAGGGTTGCCTTCCATAAACCCGTAAGTAGACGTTGGCCGGTAAACATCAGCAGAATCAGTACTAAAGCAAAACCCAGATGCATGCTGGAAGCACTCTCACCTGAACTGCTGCTGATTAGCTTCATGATCGTAGGCATCATCGTAAATGCAATCAATAGCAGGATAACGGCGACTACCCGCGGCGTGAAGAGTCGGCGCAGGGATGCAAACAGGCCGCTGGCAGCTAAAAGAGTTAACACTAACCCGCAGATCATGATACTGGAGTAGATCGCTCCTGACGAGTTGGTCTGGGAAGCGAGAATGCCGATAAGCAGTACGGTTGCCGGCCCAATGACCAGCGGCAGCCGATGTCCCCAGAAGATTTGCAGTAAAATGCTAACCGCCGTAACGGCAAAGGATTTTTGCATGTAGAGCAATCCGGCTGCTATTGTCCCTTGCATACCCCCTAAAAGCTTTCCGAAAATGATTACTGCCGGAATCGTAATAGCTAACCACTGCAGACCATAGATTAGATTCTCTTTCAGGGGTGGCCGCTCTTCTAAATCATATTTAACTTTCATGTCTAACCTCCTACTGTAATAAACAAGGCCTATCTCCTGCTAGAGTTGCTATTTCGCTATGATAAGCTTCGGCCTTGGCGCAGTACGTTCCGGCCAAATATAACCCATAATTTTATATTCAGTATCTGACTGGTACGTAATCATTTTTTGCTGTACTTGCTTGTTATGTGCGAGCGTATCAAACCGGATACCCGTATCCTTGACGTCGCGGACAATACCGACCATCATTTTGTTTGCTTGGTCAGAAAGAATAACGATTGATCCCAGCTTGGCGTCGGCGGCAGAATTTTTAACCGCCCAACCGTTCCGGCGAGCCTGATCCAGCCAGGTTTCAGTCGAACCACTCCAATTAATCCCCGGAGCAGGAGCCATTTTGTCGAATTCTTGCGCAACAAACCCTTCCGGGGATGAGGCTGTAAAACCCTTATACAAAGGGCCATCACTGCAGTCTCAAGCCATAGCGGCTGATGGGGCAATGACCAAAAATACAATAGCAGCAACCAGTGCAAAGACCAATTTCTTCATGTGAACCTCCCGCTAAATTGTTTTGGTAAAGAGCCGAACGCTCGATTATTGAGTTATCCTTATAACAATGTCACGTAGCTTCGGGGTAGTGTCCGGGTTATTTGGGAAGAACGATATCATATTCCTTAAATTTTCTATATAACGTAGTTTTACCTATTTCTAAAATATCTGCGGTATCTGCGACGTTATAGCCAGTATGCTTCAGGGTGTTTTTTATTGCTCTCTTTTCTATTTCCACCATAGATAGCAAATGGTCAGAAATCGAATCCATATCGCTGTCGTGATAATCATTAATTATCTCATCTGGTAAGTTATTCATTGTTATTAACCCGTCCTGGGCCATATTGACAGCATAAACCATAGCATTTTCCAATTGTCTAATATTACCCGGCCAGCTATAATTCTTGATCTTTGTTAGCACATCTTTACTTAGCCTGGGAACTATCAGGCCCATTCGTTGGCTTATTTGCTCAATGAAATATTGGGTTAATAAAATTATATCGTCATCTCTAGACCGTAACGGAGGAATCATTATCTTAAAAACAGCTAAACGGAAATAAAGGTCCTCGCGGAATTGTTTTTCCTGAACCATATGATAGAGATCTTTATTGGTGGCCGCAATCACTCTGAAATCAACCGGAATATAATGATTGCCGCCAAGTCTTAGAACCTTTTTATCTTGTAAACAGCGTAGTAAAACAGGTTGAATCTCAATCGGCATATCGCCAATTTCATCTAAAAAAAGCGTTCCTCCGTTAGCCAATTCAATTTTCCCCGGACGCCCCCTCCTCTCCGCTCCGGTAAAAGAACCGGCCTCATAGCCAAACAATTCACTCTCTATTAGATTTCTGGGAATAGAAGCGCAATTTAGCGCAACAAAAGGACCTTCGGGGCGAGAGTTATTATGAATTGCTTGTGCAAATAATTCCTTTCCTGTGCCACTTTCTCCCATAAGAAGTGTACATGCAGGGATCTGCGAAACTTTTATCGCATCCTTTATCGTCTTTTTAATTGCCGTGCTTTCTCCGATTATGCTATTAAATGTATAAGTTGCTTCCGTACCTCCCCTATGAGTAACTAACCGGTTTATCTTTTCCGAGCGTGAGAAACGCATAACGGCGCCTGCCAAAAATTCTCCGGTTTCATTCAAGATAGGTTCAATCGTAATTAAATACTGAACCTCCGATTTATCGTTAACTATGGTTGCTTCATAATCATGTATAGGTTTACCTGTCTCCAGCACTTTGTCTACGGGAATTTGCTTTGACATCAATTCAGTGAAATGTTTATTTTCTATATCCGGAGTTAATTTCCCAAATATTTTTGCAGCTTCTTTGTTGATATGCGTAATTATACCTTCATTGTTTAGAGTAATAAAACCCTCATCAACGGCTGACAATATTGCTTGTAAAGTATCATTCAGTTCATTTAAATCATGATTGCGGTTCCTTAACTGTAATTCATTTTCAATTGCATAGCCCATAGATATTACCCAGCCCAAAGAATGTATTTGGGTTTTATTAATGTTTCTGTTAGCTGTCATTTGCACTACGACTAATGTTCCAATAATGTCCCCGGTTTCATCGACTATTGGTGTTGACGAACTAATATTATCTTGTAAAACCATGCAATAATTATATGGGCCAGCCAACTGCACAGGTTTGCAAAGTTGAATGCTTAAAGCATGGGCAGTGGTACCTATAGTCTGCTCACTCCAAATTGCTCCGGGTCGTGCATTTATTGCATAAAATGCATTCGCCTCACCTTGCTCTCCCAGCGTAAACAATATAGTCCCCGTTTCGTCGGTTAGGATCATGTAATAATCTGAATTGGCTAATACATGATAATATTTTTTGATAAAAGGTACGGCTGTCTCAATTAACATTTTTTTGTTATTTATTCGGTCTCGAAACTCTTGGGGGTTCATGTTGGAACCTAGTGCTTGCATATAGGGATCTACCCCGTATTTTTTAGAACGGCTCCAGGATTTTGCTACATCAAGATTCATAAAGGACATTTTTTTCGGATCTTCATTGCTGCTTATAAATCGCGTTTTAAAGTTTTTTATTTTATTCCATGTTTCTAAATTCATCTCAATAAGCGGATCATTATTATCTGTTGTAGTTGAAATTTGTACGCCATTAGAATAATTTGCTTTAGTCCGGTCCATAGCCATCACTCCTATGCAACTACAATACTTATCTAATTATATATTATCATATTTTTCCATCAGGTAGTATCTTGATCCTGCGTATCTGTATTTATCGTTAATAAATTTTCGTAATTTAAAAGAAGATGTTGTACCATTAAATCATTTTTGTTGATGGCTATGGTGATTTGGGGAAGGAGCTGATTCTCCAGTAATTGTTACTTATTCTGTTTTGGAACTGAATTTCCCATTTCGGAAGTTTTTTTTTGTGTAAGCATCCGGTTTTATAGCTATTCTCTAGCAAATCGGAGTTGGCATGAAATATGCATTTTGTCAGAAGCGAGCAGAAAGTACAGTATAGAATACTTCCCTTTTTACACTATACTGTTAATTATTCAAAAAAACAGGAGGATTTTTACATGTGTTTTCGACCACCAACAGTAAAGAAACCAAAGAAGTGTCCGGCATGCGGCACGCTTAACCCCGCAGCTATTAAGGTATGTAATAAATGCGGTGCGGAACTGCCTGGAGATACGCTGCCCTGCCCGCACTGTGGCGTTCAACAGCCTGCCGCCAACAAAGTATGCAAAAACTGTGGATTTAATGGAAAACCCGGTTCCGGTGACCCGGCGAAACATAAATAAGGTAAGCTGATCGTCTTTAAAACGCTTTAACAGTATTTCTAGCGGCAATTTATTATCAAATAATGAAAATTTTCTTAAATGTTTTTATATATAGACATTTTTAGAAAATAGGCGTGTGGCGGGCGGGAATGATGTATTTTACAAACAAGAAGGGAGCGGTATAGTCTCTAAGTATTTTGGATTGACCGGCAGACTTTTAGACTTTAAATTTAAGGAGAGGTGAACATGGTGAACCAAAAAAACAAGGGTAGTAATGGGGAAAAGACTTGCCTCAAGGGTATTGGCTGGCTTGGTTTTGGACTAGGAGCTAATACTGCAGCAGTGGATGTGAAAGACGGCAAAATTATAAGAATCCGTCCCTTTCACTATGAGGATAAGTACAAACGCGAACATATGAAACCATGGAAAATTAAGGCGCGCGGCAAGACTTTTGAGCCTACTATGAGGTCTTTGATACCTCCATTCAGCATAGTTTACAAGCAAAGAGTTTACTCTAAAAACCGTATTTTGTATCCTCTTAAACGTGTCGATTGGGATCCCGCCGGCGAACGGAACACCCAAAATCGTGGCAAAAGTAAATATGCACGCATTTCTTGGGATGAGGCGGCTACATTGATAGCCGAAGAGCTCCAAAGGGTGCAAAAGAAATATGGTCCTTATTCGGTGCTGGCTGCTGCCGATGGGCATGGTGAAGGCAAATGCATTCACGGTCCTCACGGCTGCCAAACACATCTTCTCGATCTGCTGGGTGGCTATACCTTACAGGCACGTAATCCGGATAGCTGGGAAGGCTGGTACTGGGGCGCCAAACATGTTTGGGGAACTGACCCTGTAGGCCAGGGAATTCAAAACAACCTCTGGCTGGATTGCTCAGAGAATACTGAAATGATGCTGTTCTGGGGCTGCGATCCGGAGACAACACCCTGGGGTTGGTCAGGCCAGGCAGCTAGCCGCCTATGCTATTGGTTTAATGAAATCGGCATTGAAACAATTTATGTCTGCCCCGACTTTAACTACGGCGCTGCCGCCCATGCCGACAAGTGGATTCCGGTAAGGCCGAATACGGATTCAGCTCTGCAATTTGCTATTGCCTATACTTGGATCACGGAAGACCTCTATGATAAAGAATATGTCGCTACCCATGTTCATGGGTTTGAAGAATTCAAAAAAGAGGTCATGGGTGAAACCGATAAGATTCCCAAGACCCCGAAATGGGCAGAAGATATCTGTGGCGTTCCGGCCAGAATAATCAAAGCGCTGGCGCGAAAATGGCATAAACAGGCCACTTCTACAGCGCATTGCAACGGCGGTTCCTATATCCGCTCGACCTATTCGCATGAACCCGGACGCTTGGAAGTATGCCTGCTGGGTATGCAAGGCTTGGGAAAACCGGGCCGCAATCAGTTAAAAATGATCGAATGGCAGTTCTTTGCCCTTAACGAACAAATGCCCGGTCCCCGCAGCGAGGTTATCCCCAATGTGGCCGGAGCCTATCATGGCTGGGCGTTTACCGGCAATGAAAGCCTGATCCCGAAAACCTTGATTCCCCAGGCCATTACCACGGAAGAACCGTTTACCTGGTATGGGTCTTCCATTGCCGGGTTCCCCAAAGAGGATCAATTTGTGCAGTATAAATTTCCGATTGACGATAAAAACAGCACCCTGCATATGATATGGTCGGACGAGCCCTGCTGGACCACGTGCTGGAACGGCGGAAACAGAATGATCGAAGCGCTGAGAAGCCCGAAAATGGAGTGTATCGTTTGTCAGCAGCCCTGGATGGAGAACGATTGCCTGTTTGCCGACATTGTCCTTCCCATTAACACCAAGCTAGAAGAAGAAGATATCTCTACCGATGTTTATGCCGGCGAATTCAACCTGGTATATCATGAAGGCCAGTGCATTGAGCCACTGGGGGAATCCAAGAGTGACTATGAGGCCGTCGGTGAAGTTGCCAAAAAACTGGGCCTCTATGAAGAGTATACCAAGGGTAAATCCATTGAAGAATGGGTTAAAGAGGGCTTTGACCATTCGGGTATTGAGAACATGATCAGTTATGAAGAATTTAGAGAAAAAGATTATTATGTAATCCCGACCGCTGATGGCTGGGAAAATGACCCCAGAGGATTCGGTCCCTTCGCTGAAGATCCTGTAGTCCATCCGCTTGATACACCAACAGGGAAATTGGAATTCTTCTCCACAGATTTAGCCAAGTATTTCCCTGATGACAAAGAACGTAAACCAGTTCCCCAATGGATTCCTTTCGGTGAATCTCACTCCGAAAGTCTGCTCCATCCCCGAGCAAAAAAATATCCGTACCTGATTGTTTCCAACCATCCCCGTTGGCGAGTTCATGCTAATCTGGACGATTGCGCCTGGTTGCGGGAAATTCCTACCTGCAAGGTTAAGGGTCCTGATGGCTATCTGTACGAACCATTATGGATCAATCCAATTGATGCCAAAAACCTTGGCATTAAATACGGCGATGTTGTAAGAATTCACAATGACCGTGGCTGGACTTTAGGCGGAGCATATGTTACCGAACGGATCATGCCGGGGGTTATTTATCAGGATCATGGCTCCAGATTAGATCCGATTGTTGCTGGTGAGAGTGACCGCGGCGGTGATAATAACCTGATTTGCCCGGGCATGATTACATCCAAGAATTGTGCCGGTGAGGTAACCAGCGGCTTCCTGGTTGGCATTGAAAAAGTTGATGTTAATGAATTACGTGCTCAGTATCCTGATGCCTTTAATAGAGCATATGACGCTAAATCAGGACTAATCATCGACGCTTGGCTTGAGGAGGGGAAATAACATGAAAGTATTTGTCATTGATGTTGCCAAGTGCAACGGTTGTTATGGCTGCCAGGTTTCATGTAAGGATGAGCATTGTGATAATGAATGGCTCCCATATGCGAAAACTCAGCCAGAGACGGGCCATTTCTGGATGAAGATGAACGAAAAAGTATTGGGCAGTGTGCCGAAAGTTAAAATGTCCTATGTAGCAACGCCATGCATGCATTGCGAGAATGCACCTTGTAAAGAAGCAACAAAAAATGGCAGTGTTTATACACGCGAAGACGGCCTGGTAATTATTGATCCGGAAAAAGCCAAGGGGCAGAAACAACTAGTTGATGCTTGTCCTTATGGTGCAATCTACTGGAATGAAAAGCTGCAATTGCCGCAAAAATGCACCGGCTGCGCTCACCTTGTTGACGAGGGAAAACTTCCGCGCTGCGTGGATGCATGTCCGACTGACGCAATCCGGTTTGGGGAAGAAGCTGAGCTTAAAGAGCTGATCGGTAAAGCCGAGGTCATGAAGCCGGAGTTAGGCTTAATGCCGAAGGTTTATTACTTGAATCTACCGAAAAACTTCGTAGCTGGTGCCGTATTTGATCCAATTGATGATGAATGTTTGGAAGGTGTCAAAGTAACTCTTACTGCTGTAGGGCAGAGTAAAAATTATATTGCAACAACTGATGGCTTTGGTGACTTTTGGTTTAAGAGGCTAGATGCAGGCACCTATGCTCTCAGGCTAGAAAAAGAAGGGTTCTACCCGTTTAGTATGAAGAGTTTTGAAGTCGCTGAAAGTGTTAATGTTGGTGATATTGCGCTAAATAAAAAGCTAGATTGATACTAATTGGGTATCTCTGAAATTGTCCCGAAGTTAGTTAGCTTCGGGACAATTTCATTAATTGAGAAAATATGTATGCTATCTACGTCCCATTTCCATTATTTCATGAATTGCTCTTTCGTGACGCTGAATTTCACGCTTTTGGCGCTCATGCCAATGTTGCTTTGACTCAAACGGACGCCGCTTCATTTCCTTTTCATGCCGCTCGTTTTCCTCGCGAATTCTACGCTGTTTTTCTCTCTCCAGATCCCGATGATGGTGTTCATCCCGCTGCTCAAACCCCGAAGGATCATTTGGTCTAGGCGGGGCTGCTGCCGCTACCGAAGCAAACATACCAACTTGCATTAACCCTACCATGGAAAATATAATTAGTTTTTTAGCTAACTTTTTCATACAAGCACTCCCTCTAGTTTGATTGAATCCATGCTTTAATCATAATCACCATTATTTAGAATTTCCTTAGATGGGCTTAAAAACAAAAAAGCCTCTCTCCCATCATGCTTTTGAGACAGGCCGCAATCGTCAAAGAATTACGCTTAATTAAGCTCTTACCGCTTAATTATGTACTTTCTGAATGCCTTCAAACGCGTATTTTATTAAAACTCTTATAAACGCTTCATCTATGCTCTCACCGGTTACTAATAAACGATAGAATAGTGGACCATAGATTAAGTCAATGCACAATTCAAGATCCAGGTCCTTGTTTAACTCTCCTCTTTGCACCCCTCGCTCTAGAATTCGCCGTGAATCGAGTCTGCGGGGATTAAAGTATCTAAGACGGTATTCTTCCGCCAGCTTTAGATCAAATTGTCCTTCGGCAATTAATTCAGTAATTACCTTACCTTCCCGGCTCAATAAAAAATTGGCTAAGTTGCTGACCTGAATGGCGATATCTTCCATTACGGAACCGGTATCAGGCACAGGAAGCCTAGACATAGCCGCAGAAAGAAATCCGTCCATAACAACCGCAGCTTTGTTTGGCCACCATTTATAAATGGTGGCTTTACTCACTCTGGCCCGTTCGGCAATTTTCTCAACCGTTACATTTCCGAAGCCCTGCTCCAGCAACAAATCATACGAAGCTTCCAGAATAGCTTTTTCCGTTGCGGCGTTACGTGGACGCCCTTTTTTCTTTTCCAAAAAAAATCCTCCCGTAAGAATAAACTATACGTACATTATACTAAATAATTTTAGTAAAAGAAAATAAAATTACCTCTTTACAGTACTAAACGTTTAGTATATAATTTAACCAATATCTAAACTGTACGTTTAGTATTATATTACTATGATGCTAAACGCGAAAATGAAAGAAGGTAATTATATGAACACTGTAGAGATTAAAACCAGGAAAGCTCCCAACTGGATTCCTTCTCTGTTAGCCGTCGCATGTGGTGTATTTGTTGCTAACCTTTATTATGCGCAGCCCTTAGTAGGCCCTATCAGTAGCGACACCCATCTTCCATTGGCATCCTCAGGGTTAATTGTGACGTTAACACAAATCGGCTACGTTATAGGCTTATTATTCATTGTCCCCCTTTGCGACCTCATCGAAAATCGACGGTTAGTTTCCAGTATATTAGTAGTTGGGGTTTGCGCATTGATTGCGGCAGCCTTAACACACAACGCGACAATTTTCCTGATAACATCCATGTTTATCGGCCTAGGTTCCGTAGCTACCCAAATACTTGTGCCCTACGCAGCTCATTTAGCACCTGAGGAAAAACGCGGCCAAATGGTAGGCAATGTAATGAGCGGCCTGTTGCTGGGAATCATGCTTGCCCGGCCGATGGCCAGTTTCGTTACTGACCTTTGGGGGTGGCAGATGATCTTCATTTTCTCAGCTATTATTACGGCAATACTGACTGCTTTGTTGGCTTGTGTACTTCCCGAGCACAATCCTTCGCCTTCTATGAGTTATGTTGATTTAATTAGCTCCTTGTGGTCTCTTTTTACAAAAACGGCTGTTTTACGCCGCCGTGCGTTCTATCAAGCTTGCCTGTTTGGGGCATTCAGTCTGTTCTGGACAGTAATTCCACTATGGCTGGCCAGCCATTTCCATTTATCACAGCAGGGTATTGCTTTATTCGCCCTTGCCGGTGTGGCCGGTGCAGCAGCTGCTCCAATAGCAGGAAGATTGGCTGATAGAGGCTGGACCAAAAGGTTGACGGGTTTGGCCATTTGCGTGGCAATCCTATCTTTTTTACTTACTCATTTATTTCAAGATTCATCAGACTACTCGTTAGCAATCCTTGTCATTGCCGCCATCATTTTAGATATGGCGGTTTCCGGCAATCTAGTTCTGAGTCAACGGGCGATATATTCTTTAGGCGGGAAAATCCGCGGGCGAGTGAACGGCGTATTTATGGCTGTATTCTTTATCGGTGGAGCAATTGGGTCTGCATTAGGCGGCTGGGCATATGCCTATGGGGGCTGGGTGTTGGCTTCCAATCTCGGGCTAAGCATGGGAGTTGTTGCATCATTATATTATCTCACCGAAAAAAGCAGTTCGTGATGGACTCAATCCGGCTTCCATGCGAACTAAAGCCACAAACGCCTGCACTATGTTTCCTTTATGCGCATGGCACTTTTGACACATATGATAACCATAAATAAAAGCTCACACATTATACGCAAATAATGCTGCAAATTTATAATTTCGTACAATCCCTTTTTTTTGAAAACATAATATATTCATCGCCCCAATCCTTTAGTGATTTTATAACGGGTTTAAACTTTTCCCCCATATCGCTTAACGAATATTCTACTTTGGGCGGTATTTGATTATATACCGTTCTTATTATCAATCCATCCTTTTCTAACGTCCTAAGCTGCTTAGTCAGCGTAGCCTGAGTAAGTCTTGGAATTTCCCTTTGCAATTCACTAAATCTCATGGTCTTTTTCGCTAAAAGAAATAAAATAATCAATGTCCATTTCCCCGAAAGCAGTTTCTGCACCGTAACATAGGGGCATATACCAAAGTCCTCTTCTCTCATGTTATCCTCCCATAGTATCTTCTAGTATACTTAGTATTGTACAAAATCGTACTTGAATATATTTGTTGTACACATTAGAATAATATTAGATAGAACATCAAAGGTCAAGTAAATAAATACCAAGGGGGTTTTTTTATGCAAGAAGTATACGATTTTTTGAAAAAATGCAATACCTATTACCTTGCTACAGTTGACGGTGACCAGGCCAGGGTCCGTCCTTTCGGAACTGTAGATATTTTTGAAAATAAGCTCTATATTCAAACAGGCAAAGTCAAAAATGTTTCCCGGCAAATGCAGGCAAATCCCAAAATTGAAATTTGTGCTTTTAATGGCGGCGAATGGATTCGGCTCTCCGCAACCGCGGTACGAGATGATCGGTTAGAAGCCAAACAACATATGCTGGCTGCCTATCCAAGTTTACAGGATAGATATAAAGCGGATGATGATAATACCGAAGTACTATATCTGAAAGATGCCACTGCCACGGTTTATTCCTTCACGGGCGAACCCCGCGTAATACTTAAACCCTGAGTCAATTAACGATTCTCTACTCATTGTTACTAAGCTTACCCATTATAACAAGCAGTCCTACCAGAAATTGTTCCGTCTTCTGATAGGACTGTTTCTTTTATGCAGGGAACCCGAATGACTGATACCAAAAAAGAGCCCAAAGGCTCTTTATGTCATTAGCAGCTTATTTTTATTGAACAAGCCATTGGTACATTACATAAGCGTCTACAAACCCTTTTTCCTTGTGATTGAAAGCCTTGGGCAACGTACCTACTATAGTAAAACCACACTTTTTCCAAAGTTCAACGGCCACTTTATTCGTTGATACTACAAAATTATATTGCATTCCCTTAAATCCCAATCGTACTGCTTCTTTAAGGGAATGTTCACACAAGGCTCTGCCTATGCCTTCTCCGCGAAATTTTGCGCTAATTACATAGCCGGCATTGCAAATATGCGATCCTAAACCTGGTTGATTGGGCTTTATAAAATAGGTACCCGCAATTTGCCCATTATGTATGGCTACGTAGGAAGCCGACGGCGTCTCCATCCATATATGGAATCCCTCTTCCCTTGAAGTGTCAGGTGAAAAAGAATACGTGTCTCCCTTAGAGAAGGTTTCGTGTAAGATAGGCCAGATTCCAGCAAAATCCTGATTCGTTGCCTGCCTTATTTCAACCATTTTCTTTACCTCCTTTAGGCAATGCATTTTTAAACGCACGCCGCAGTTGAGAATAAATTAGTGCCCACGCTGCATTTGCCGCTTCCTCCGGGCCAAAATGAGTAAAAGCATGACAGCAGCCGGAAAATTTCCTGAATACCACTTCTATCCCGGCATCCGCCAGACGCTCGGCATAGAGTCTGTCTTCTTCGTACAGCGGGTCAAATTCTGCCGCAATGATAAGGGCCGGTGGCAGTTCCTGAAGGTTTTTCTCCAGAAGCGGCGAGACAAAGGGATTTTTGGTGTCCTCTTCGCTGCGGATGTAACAGGCAGTAAAAAGATTAACCAATTTAGGTGTCAGCATCGTTTCCTCCGGATGGAGATGTTTATTGTAAGCGTCAATGGAATTGTCCAGTACCGCATAATCTAATATTTGGTAAATGATTGGAAATTCCCGTCGGTCCCGGGCCAATAAGCAGATCGCCGCGGCTAGATTACCACCGGCGCTGTGCCCGCCCACGGCAATCCGCCCGGAATCGATTCCCAGTTCTTCCGCATGGTCATGTACCCATTTAACGACGGCATAGCTTTCTTCTAATGGTATCGGGAACTTACATTCCGGCGCAAGCGGGTAGTCGATGTTGACGACGACACAGTTAACAGCATTGGCTATCTTTCTGCACCATACGTCATCATCTTCCGCACTCCCGAGGATAAACCCGCCGCCGTGCAGACTGACAAAAACAGGGTATCGCACCTGGGTCTGCTGTTTCGGCGTATAGATAAGAATACGCGTCCTTCCGGCATCCGTTATTACTGTGCGGTCAATAAAATGTCCTACCGGCACAGCTTCTTTCGGCAATTTGTCTTGATAAGAAGACTGGGCCTTTCTGATTTGCACCGCAATCTTAAGCATTTTCTCTGAATCTTCTAGCATAACCAGCACCTCTATTTAGTCAGCAAAATTCTTTTGGGGGAAGCTTCTTTCATAAATACCTGAAAAGCGTTACTGACCAATAATTTATTGTCCCATTTTGCCGATCCTCCCATTGTAAATTTGTTACTTTGCGCTGGTAAAGAACATTCCAAACAAGCTATTTCGTTAGGTAGTTTTCGTAAGTTTTTTTGTAAATACTTGTATTTTTCCATGTCGAGCTTTCCTTATCCTTCCGCCAGTAAACCCCTTATTCAATAATTCCTGCTGGATATATATCATAAGGAAGCCATGTGTAACTATTAGAATATCGCTGTTGCCCGCTTCCAGGATGCCCGCAATAAATCGTTGTATCCTCCACTTTGTCTGTCTCATCGTTTCGGGTTGAGACTGATGTGAGCAATACCAGGCTAGCCTTCCTGCTGCAAGCCAGAATGGGTAAGGCAATTTCAAATTCGTTTCTATAACTGGTGCAATTGGCACTTCCCGTAGTAATCCAGTTTTTATAATTTCCCCTTGATAGATATGCTGCGCCGTCTCAACCGCTCTGGGTAAATCACTGCAATAGCACTTATCCCAATTGTCTGTCCCTGCCGGTAAAGCAATAGGTTTTGTGGGTGAGCAGTCATATTGGTTAACCCACTCTCTGAACTTTGCTGCATTCATCAGAAATTCATGAGGACAGTTCACCTCAAAATGCCGCACTAAGCCTATTTTCATAAACTTTTCCACTCCGTCAGTAATTTAAAAAAACTTACAGTTTATACTTCATTCGCCGCTTTCCGGTTATCCCCTCTACATATAAAAAAACGGCACAATCTCAAATTGTACCGTTCTGAATGAGTCAAGTGACGATTCTCCATCTCATCTTAACTGGTTTTTACTTGCAGCACTTTTCTTATTTTTTCTCTCATTCCATTTTAGTCCTTATCTAAATTGTGTATCATTTGTAAACTTCCGTTATAAAAGGATGAGTCGCGGAACCGTCCCTTGACTCACCCTTTTGTTTACTTTTCTTCAATTTTTACTGGAACAAATAGTGTTTTACCATCTCTATGAATTAATACGACCACGTCTTCTCCAATTTTGGCATTCGCTACTTCTTTTTTTAAGGCATCCGGGTCTTTCACTTTTTTCTTATTATATTCAAGAACAATATCGCCCCGCTTAAGGCCGGCCTTTTGGGCAGGAGAGCCGTCTACAACCGCACTTACCAATACTCCTTCCGGCTCTTGTAAGCCAAAGTAATTGGCAAGCTCCTTCGTCATGGGCTGCATGTAAATTCCCAACCATGGTCTAATCACTTTACCGTTATTCATAAGCTGATCCAATACCTGGGTAACGGTTGAACTCGGAATGGCAAATCCAATTCCCTGGGCCTGCGCACTAATCGCCGTATTAATACCAATTACTTCCCCTTGGAGGTTTATCAACGGACCGCCGCTATTGCCCGGATTAATCGAGGCATCTGTTTGCAAAAGATCGGTAAACTGACTCCCATTAATGGTAAGCGGTCTGCCTTTTGCGCTGATAACACCAACGGTAACTGTATGATCAAGTCCATACGGGTTACCAATCGCTATGACCCAGCTGCCTACTTCCAGTTTGTTTGAATCCCCAAACTCCAGAGAGGGAAGATTATCACCGGCATCAATCTTTAATACCGCCAAATCCAATTGTTCATCGGAACCAATTAATTTAGCAGCATAGGGTTCCTTCCTGCTGGTTAAATAAACATCTATTTTGGTAGCATTGGCAATTACATGATTATTCGTTATGATGTACCCATCTTTCGAGGTAATAAAGCCTGAACCCAATGATTTGGCTACGCCCGGTTGTCTTTTAAACTGTTCGCCAAAGAATTCTCTAAAAAAGGGATCATTGAGAAACGGATTTCCTTGATTTTGCACTTGCATTTCAGTCTCAATTTTAACTACAGCCGGTCCTGTTTGTTTTACAATAGTCTGGATGGTGTCAGGCCCCAAAAATACACTGGGCGAGGCTATCCCCATATTTTGAGCTGCCTCAGCAGATGAAACTCCGGCTCCAAGAACCAAACCGGCCGTAAAAAATCCAGTTAAAACCATAAGCAAAACGATACTTACTAAAGATTTCTTATTATGCTTCATACATTCTACCTCCTCAGCGAGTCAGACGACAGCAGTGAGTCAGGTGACGGTTCTTTGACTCACAGTAATGAGTCATTGGTGATTTAGTCACTGCCATCCTGGCTTTTGTTCGAACTAAATTCATACTTTGATTATGTATTAATACTCTATTTAGCATGATCATGCAAAATTCCTGCAAGGTTTGCTTATCGGCAGACGAAAATAATGATCATGTCAGTTAACCGAAAGCCTCCTGTCAGCTTAGATTAACAGGAGGCTTTCGATATGCGCTGCTTAAAGCTCAAAAATCTTGGTCGCGATATTTTTGCAAAACTCCCTGTCATGTTCCACAAAGAGAATCGTTGGCGAGTATGCAAGCAGTAATTCTTCTATTTGCATGCGCGAGATCACATCGATGAAGTTAAGCGGTTCATCCCAGATATATAAATGAGCTTGCTCACAAAGACTTTTGGCAATCAGTACTTTTTTCTTTTGGCCACCGCTAAAAGCAGACAGATCTTTGTCAAATTGAATTCTGGAGAAATCGAGTTTTCTTAAAATAGCCTTAAAGAGACTTTCATCTATATCATTCTCTCTGGCATAGCCGGTTAGATTGCCTCGAAGGTGGGAGGTATCCTGCGAAACATAGGAGATCGTAAGCTGACTTGCCTTTCTGAAAGTACCTGTATAGGTGATGTTTTCTCCGCCAATCAGCTTCATAATGCTCGACTTGCCTGAGCCGTTCTTCCCGTAAAGTGCGATTCTGTCACCCTGCTCAATGATAAAGCTCACACCCGCACAAGCTGTCTTTTCGCCATAGAATATGGAAACCTTCTCCAGCTCTATGAGACGGTCTGCATGAAAACTCAAGGGAGAGATTTTCAACCGCTCCGAGTTTTCAATATTCTTGAGCAGCTTCGACTTTTCTTCCATAGCGGATTGTTGTCTTGCTTCGACGGCCTTCGCGCGTTTCATCATCTTGGCGGACTTGTGGCCGATATAACCTCTATCCGGCCTCAAGCCGGAATTTTTTGTGCCCAACTTCGTTTTTTCCACTTTATCCGACCAATTAGCTGTACGTTTGGCGGCAGTTGACAGACGGGTAATATCTTTGCGGAGTTTTTCGTTTTCTGCAAGTTCAAACTGGTCCTGCATTTTCTTGTTTTCCCACCAGGAGGAAAAGTTCCCTTTTTGAATTTCAATATTCGTTTTGTTGATGGAAAGGATATGGTCAACACAGTTATCAAGAAAGGCCCGGTCGTGAGATACCAAAATAAAGCCGCGCTTAGAACGAAGATAATCACTGACAATTTTTCTGGCGTTCATGTCAAGGTGGTTCGTCGGTTCATCAATCAGCAAGAAGCTATTTTCTTTAAGAAACAAGGCAGCAAGCAACACCTTGGTTTGCTCTCCCTTAGACAGGGTAGCAAAAGGGCGATACAAAACGTCCGCCAAGACTCGCAGCAGCGAAAGCTCACGCATCATCTGCCAATGAAGATAATCCGGATAAATGCTTTCAATTACTTCTATGGTGTTGCTTTGTTCATCCGTTACTTCGAAAGGAAAATATTCAAAGTTTACCGTTGCTGAAATCGTACCGCGGTATTCATATTTGCCAAGCAATAAATTGAGGAAGGTAGTTTTGCCTCTGCCATTTCTCCCGGTGAAGCCTAATTTCCAGTCTGTATCTATTTGAAAACTGACGGTTTCAAATATGTTATCATAGCTGCCGTCATAGCTAAAGGTCAAATTGGTCACGTTTATTAAAGACATGTATCGTATCCTCCTGTATAAAATTGAAAGCTGCAAGAAAGTCAATTCTTGCAGCTCATAAATACAGCAATGTCAAGCCCCTGATAGGGCAGGACGAGGATATATTAAATGAGTGAAAAGAATGTTAACTTTCTTGCATAAGCACAACAAAACAAGAGGCATTTCCGCTTCATAATTTTATTATGCTTTTAAAATTAGCAAGAAAGAATAATCATCTTTTCAACTCCAATCATTTTATTTAGATAGTATTATATCATATTGTCTTTTGCCATTCAACAGGCATACCTTGCCTGTCCCGACTTTTACAGTTTAAAAAACGCGAGAAGCCCCTAGCCGTTGAAACTATGGGCTTCTTTGTAGTTGATTCATGTGTAAATTCTGTTATGCTACAGTAATATTTTTTAGAAATTTATTGAATACCTCCTGCCTTGGATAAACATTGTAAAAATTCGTGCCGAACGTTTCCTGAATTAACTTGTAGTCCAGCGCGATTTCGTCTTTATCCGAATAGACCAGCGTATCCACTATCTCGCCTTTTTTGTTTCGCACCTTTTGAAATGCAATCGCACCGCCGACATCGTCGAGGTGAATGATACCACCCTTCAAAACCTGACATGTCGCGGTACCCAGTGCTCTT
>NZ_FNAM01000029.1 GCF_900101845.1 Sporomusa acidovorans
CGGTATTAGCACCACTTTCGCGGTGTTGTCCCCAGCTTAGAGGCAGGTTGTCTACGCGTTACTCACCCGTTCGCCACTGAATTCGCTAGTTCGAGGTTCGATTGCTCGAAGTTCGATTTTAATGTTAGCAATTGATCTATCAATTGCTTCATCATACTTCGATCCTCGAATTCTCGAACCTCGAACCCGCGAAATTCCGTTCGACTTGCATGTGTTAGGCACGCCGCCAGCGTTCGTCCTGAGCCAGGATCAAACTCTCCAATAAAGTGCATGCCGTCTATATAACATATAACTTTTTACCGCCACTTTCATAATAGAGTAAACAAGTCACTTTATCAGAAGAGACAGGCAAAAGTTCAAAGTCATAATTGACTACATATTATTGAAGCCATTTGTTGGCTCTCAAATCAAAAAATTATTTATTGACGTTGAATTATCACAAATGATAATTCAACCGCACATCTGGCTTTTGATGCATTACTTACATTGTTCAGTTTTCAGGGAACGCATCACCGCATTGCGGCAACAGCTTTTATATAATAGCATAGTGCCTTTTGTTGTGTCAATACCGGTTTTAGTGGTAATTTTTACTTTTCAAACCGCAATCAACTTTATATATATTATCACGCACACTACAGGGTGTCAATATTACTATTTGTCGAAATTTATCATGAAACTTCGTGATAAATGACTTGGTTATATTATCATATTGATTATTAGTGTCTATAGACATAAGAAAAGACTTGGTTTGTGCCAAGTCTTTCAGGACGCCGGCAGAAGCCGCCGTTCTTACTTATTAACAGAAAGGTTATACTTTCTGTTAATGTAAAAAACATCGTATATAAACGATGTTTAGCAATAGCATTCAATGTACTCTTCCGTCAATCTGTCAAGTTTTTGCTGCATTTCCCTGATTGTTCCTGCTGTAAAATTAAATTCCTGTAAATCATCACTATGGAGCAGAGATGAAAGTTTATCTATCTGCTTTAATAATTGAAGCTTTTTCATTAGTATTACTACACTCTCCCTTAATTTTTGAACTGAATATAATATTAACAACTCTTGTTATCGTTGTAAATAAGTTTAAATAATCACAGAAGAGTAAGTTTATTCTAATAAATCAGCATGTTTATAAAAATTTCTTTAAAGCTGCACCATTAAGATAATTACATTGCTTTCCCTGCCAAGTATCACGTGTCAGCATCTCTTCTTCAATTGCTTCACGAATCTTCCACCAGCCAGTTTGCCAATTAGTAAAGAGCGTATTGGTCTCCGGCGCTCGCCCAATAAGTCGTTGAATAACAATATCGGGGTGAAGATATTCAAGAAATGCCACTACTCTCTCAACATATTCTTCCTTACTAATCAGTGCAATCTCACCTTTTTGATACCAATCAGCCATTACCGTATTTTTGACAATATATAACGCATGCAGTTTAACTTGGTCAACCCCAATTGCTGAAAGGATCTTTGCACTTTCTATTGTATCACTCATATCATCCCAAGGAAGATTGAGGATTAGATGTGCACATACATCCATCGACCAACGTTTAACGCGCAGCGCAGCATCAATAAATTCGGCAAGAGTATGACCACGATTTATTTTTACGAGAGTATGATAATTTACCGTCTGCAACCCTAGTTCAATACTTATATCAATGTTATGCTTTTCCTTGATTGTCGCCAGCATCTCCAAATAGTTGTCATTAATGCAATCAGGCCTGGTTGCCAACGCAATAGCAACAATATCTTCCTGGCAGGCTTCCAGTACATGTTGTTTTAATTGTTCAACCGGCAAATACGTATTGCTAAAATTTTGGAAATAGGGGATGAATTTTTTAGCTTTATATTTAGGCGCAATATGGGCTTTGTTTGCAGCCAATTGATCACGGACAGTTAGTGAGGCTGGCAAATTTTCGTAGCCGGCACCAATTTCACCGCAAAATACACATCCTTGCCGGCCGCACTGCCCATCGCGGTTTGGACATGTTACCGGTAAACTCACGGGTAATTTGTATACTTTTTCGCCATACTTTTGGCGCAGATAGTCAGAATACCTGTTATATCTGGTTCCAGAAGTCATCATAATTGATCACCTGATAAGATGTTTTTAAATTTTGATAAGAGAAAAGTACCGCAACCTCGCGTTTGTCCAATTTTTCAGCACCTTGTAAATACGCGGGAATGTCCACACGAAATACTTCTATATGATAAGTTCTTTTTATATCCCGCCAGGAAGTAAAGGTAAAATCAGGCAAATATCGCCGAACACAATCACTATTTCGCCAAAAGGCAGTTTTATAGTCAGCCCATTTATCGTTTGCCGCCTGATTTACTTGGTTCCATGGTAAAAATTCAGGACGAACTGTTCCGTGCTCACTCATAAGTGCATCAAATTTCAAAAGTTCATCATAGGTCTGTCTGGCACTCGGATAAAACTCAGTACAAAATTCAGCCATATACCGATATAGATTCTTAGCGCTATGAGCAACAAGCTGATACCCATGCCGTTCCCAATAACCAGCCACTTGACTGTAAAAGGCAAACGCTCCGCCGCCGCTAAGCTGAATAAGCCAGGGCAAACTATAGCGAAAACGCCCGCTATTATATATCTGTTCAAAGACTTCCTCTAAAATCTTAAGATGTCTGATCACCGTATAATCCATATAGTTGTTTGCCAAAACTTCGTACGGGGCAGTAGCCATGGCTATATAACCATGGCTGGCGGCATTCTGCCTGATGCCTGAGCCTTTAAGCAATTTTAAAAATCCGATTTGCAGCATATCTGGCTGAAGGCCGTAAACATCGTTAAAGGATTGGGCAAAAGCTGTACTATTTTCATAGGGCAAACCCACAATTAAATCCAAATGCAAGTGAATGTTGCCATATCTCCTGATTTGACCAACATAATTTACGATTTTCGTCCAGTTGTTATGTCTTTTTATAGCCGCAAGAGTTTGTTCATTTGTCGATTGAATACCAATTTCAAATTGAAATCTCCCCGCCGGCACCTGCTCAAGAAACTCCACCACTTCCTGATCCCAAATGTCGGCTGCAATCTCAAAATGAAAATTAGTCCGGCATGTTTGCCGCGCCAAAAATTGCAATATAGGAAAATAATGCTCTTTACGGGCATTAAACGTGCGATCAACAAATTTAACCTGCTTTACGTTATGTTCAATAAAGAACCTTAGATCACGCAGTACCTTCTCCAAGCTAACATACCGCACACCGGCAGTTATGCTCGATAAACAGTACTGGCAGCCAAAAGGACAGCCGCGCGAGCTTTCATAATACAGTATTTTGTCTTTAAGATCCTCCATATCTGCGTGCATATAAGGAAAGGGAATGTCATCAAGTCTGGCAACTATTTGCGGTTTACCGGCAATAACGGTTCCCGCTTGCCGATAGGCTAAGCCAGGAAGGTTGCCCGTTCGCTGTCCTGCACGCAACGTTGCCAGCAGGGTATCCAAGGTTTCCTCACCTTCACCTAATACGATATAATCAATAGCCGTATACTTCCGTAATAGTTCTTCAGGTTGATAAGATACCTCCGGCCCCCCCAGAACGATAATCGTTTTCGGCTGTACTTTTTTTATGAGGTCGGCAAGCTGCAAAGTTGCCTCTATGTTCCAGATATAGCAAGCTAAGCCGATGACATCAGCCTGGTAGGAAAAAAGGTCGCTAACTATCGCCAGCAACCCATTATTGACCGTGTATTCGCGAACAACTATGTTCCGGCCCGGGGCTTGGCAAAAGGACGCTAAATAACGCAATGCCAATGATGAATGAATATATTTGGCATTCAATGTTGCCAGTGCAATGTTCATAATCATTCTCCCATCCACAATCTCCCTGCAAGTATAGTGGTTTCGGACTAACTTGTCAAATCTAGTGCCTTGACCGGATTAGATATAGTGCTATTCACCAATAAAATGAGCTCTGCATAAAATAAATTAAGGTAAACATTATCTTAAAGCTCACTATACTGCGTAAGGATGGTGAAAACGATGCGCATTATGCTTGACGGGCGCTATCTACCTGGTAATGCCCGCGTCAACCGTGATTTATTAATAACGCTTCGCAACATAGCGAAAGCATTAAAATTTGGAATTCGTTATGACGCCCAACGGGAACTTGTTCTAATAAACTCCAAAGATTCCTCCATACCGCCACTGCCAAGCGAACATCTTGCAGACGAAAGAACCGAAGATGAAAACGCCCGCCTTGCAGGCAAAGTTATTTGTCTTGACCCCGGACATGGCGGCAGTGACCCGGGTGCACTTGGGCCAACCGGTACAACGGAAAAAGACAATACCCTGGCGATTGCTTTATCACTGAAGGAAAAACTGGAAAAAAACGGTGCCACAGTGGTTATGACCAGGGATAGCGATAGCGAAGTAGTTTCCGCAGAAACCAGCGCTGCGGAAGATCTCAGCACACGGGTAGATATTGCCAATCAGTCGGAAGTAGATTTATTCATTAGCATCCATAATGATGCATTCTCCAGCCAGACAGCCGCCGGCACAACCACTTTCCACTACGGCGACAAAGATTCTATTAAATTAGCCAATCTTGTCCAACAGGGACTCTGTGAAAAACTCGGTACTAAAAATAGAGGGGCTCGCTTTGCCAGCCTGTATGTATTGCGGTATACGAATATGCCTTCTATTTTAATTGAAATCGCTTTTATCTCCAACATGGTAGAAGAAATGCTATTATCCAGTGTAGATGGCCGGGATAATGCAGCTGAAAGCATTTGTGACAGTATATTAAAATATTATAAAGTATAGGAATTATTTTATTTAGGGCATGCTATACCCAGGAAATACCACCCTATCTGACTAATATAATATATATTATATAATGTAAACTCTCAAAAGGAAGTGTTTTCATGCCAGAACCATCTACCACATTGCCCTCCCGTGACCAAATAAAACCTGAGTATAAATGGAAAATGGAAGATATCTATGCCACAGAAGATCTATGGCAAGCTGATTTTGACACTCTCAAGGGATATTTACCAAGAATTATGGAATATAGAGAAACCCTATCGCAATCAGCCGCCAGACTTGCTGACTGTTTAAAACTGCGGGATGAAATCAGTATTATGGCCGGCAAATTGTTTGCCTATGCACGCTTGCACCGTGATGAAAATACCGCCAATGCCAAATACCAATCACTTGTTGGCAAAGCCGAAGGATTGCTGGCGGACTTAGGTGCAGCCAGTTCATTTATTGAACCGGAAATACTCGCTCTGCCTGATGCCACATTAGCACAATTCCGCAACAATGAGCATTTGGCTGATTATACCTTCTACTTTGATAATCTGGCCCGTCAAAAACAACACGTACTATCCCCGGCAGAGGAAGAAATCCTAGCCAGAGCAGCCGAAGCAACCCAGGCAGCAGAAAATATTTTTAACATGCTGGCACATGCAGATATGACCTTCCCTGACATTACTGACGAAAACGGAAAAACGCTCACCCTGAGCGAAGGCCGTTACCGTTCCTTAATTATGTCGCCTGACCGCCGGGTTCGTAAAGATGCCTTTCTCGGGTTATTTGGCGCGTATAATGCCCTGCGTAATAGTTTTGCTGCCATACTGACAGGCAATGTAAAGAAAAACATTTTTTACGGTCGCACCCGTAGATTCACTTCCACTTTAGAATCTGCTTTGTCTGATGGCAATATTCCGGTAAACGTTTACAATAATCTGCTGACCACCGTCAACAACAACCTAGAACCCCTACACCGTTACGTTGCTCTCAAGAAAAAAGCGTTGAAACTAGACAATATCCATATGTATGATTTGTATACGCCGGTGGCTCCCAATACAAAATTTAATATACCTTACCCGGATGGCCTGCAGCTAGTCCGTGACGGGCTTGCCCCGCTAGGTCCCGAATATGCAGCAGTTTTAAATAAAGGACTGACCTCCGGCTGGATAGACGTCTATGAAAATAAAGGGAAACAAACCGGCGCTTACAGCTGGGGGGTGTATGATGTTCATCCTTTTGTTCTTTTAAATTATAATAAACGTCTGGAAGATGTCAGTACCCTCGCCCATGAAATGGGGCACGCTATCCATAGTTATTACAGTCAGGCTTCCCAACCCTATGCGACTGCTGAATATACGATATTTACAGCCGAAGTAGCCTCGACCACCAATGAAATTCTCCTCAATAACCACCTTTTAAAAACAACGGCCGACAAACTAAAAAAACTATATTTAGTAAACCAATACCTCGAAATGGTGCGTACCACTGTTTACCGGCAAACTCTGTTTGCTGAATTCGAGAAATCCATCTATGAAAAGGCGGAAGAAGGTGAAACTCTTACTGCAGACTTACTGGATGAAATGTGGCATGCGCTTAACGCCAAATATTATGGTTCTGAAATAGTAATTGATCCCGAAATTAACACAGAATGGGCGAGAATCCCGCATTTCTACTGGAATTTCTACGTTTACCAATATGTTACCGGTTATGCTGCAGCAACCACCCTGGCAGAAAAAATGCTTACAGAGGATGCCGCAGCCCAACAGCGGTATATTAACTTTCTTAAAAGCGGCGGCGCCGACTATCCTATTACTATTCTCAAAAACGCCGGTGTCGATATGTCTACCCCGCAGCCTGTTGAACTTACTCTGAATAAGTTTTCCAGCATGCTTGACGAGTTGGAAAATTTATTATCCAACTCTTGACAATTGGTCATATGGGGGTTATAGTGTTTATATGACAAAACATAATTGCTCTCGATGGCTAGCAACTTCATGTCTTGACCAACCGACAAGCAATTGTTTACGTCAAACACATATTACGGAGGTTGGTTAAACATGGAATTTCAAGACAAAGACCTTACCTGTAAAGAATGCGGTGCAACATTTACGTTTACCGCATCTGAACAAGCTTTTTATGCTGAGAAAGGTTTTCAAAATGATCCTTCTCGCTGCCCGGAATGCCGCTCAGCCAGAAAACGCCAAAACGGTGGCAATTCTCGTCCGCCACGCGAAATGTTTGATGCTGTCTGCAGCGCTTGTGGTTGTGAAACCCAGGTTCCTTTCCGTCCTACTGCCGGAAAACCTGTATACTGCCGCGAATGCTTTCAAGCAAATAGAAACTAGTTAATTCGCCAATTAGCAGGCCAGATTTATCTGGCCTGTTTTTTACATTACCAGAGAGGTTAGCCTTTCTGATAATAAGTAAGAACGACTAGGGCTTCTGCCGGCGTCCTGAGGGACTTGGCACAAGCCCAGTCTTTTTTTATGTCTGTAAATAAGATTGCTTTCCGCAGATTATTTATTTTTGTAATATATTTATCCTGCATGCAAAAACTATTACTAGCAAATGCGTTATCGCCCTGCCTATCCAAACATTAATTGAGGTTATTATGTCAAATATCAAACCCATGTTGGCTAAAACCGGGCAGTTGCCTGCCAGCCAAAGTGAATATAGTTTTGAGATTAAATGGGATGGGATTAGAGCTCTCTTTTATCTGCAAAAAGACGGCTACAAAGTAATGAGCCGTAATCTTAAAGATATCACTTTTCAATATCCTGAGCTTGCGAGTCTGGCAGCAACTGCCGGACGCTGCCAGAGCGAATTGATTCTCGATGGTGAAATTGTGGCTTTTGATAGCGCCGGACTTCCCTCCTTTTCCTTACTTCAACACCGGATGGGGGTAAAAGACAACGCGGTTATCGCTAAACTACAAGAAAAAGTACCCATAACCTATATAATTTTTGATATTTTATCTCTTGACAATTGCTCTCTCTTGAAAAAAAATTATCTTGAACGTCGCTTTCTATTGGAAAATCTCGCTTTACACGATATCCATTGGCAGACCCCGGCCTATAAAACGGGCGACGGTAAAGCAATTCTTACAGCCAGTCGCCAGCTAGGCTTAGAAGGGATTATCGCCAAGCGCCTGGACAGTCATTACGAAGCAGGTAAACGCAGCGGTGCCTGGCTCAAAATCAAAAACCAACGCCGCCAGGAACTCGTTATTGGCGGCTGGATCCCAGGGCAGGGTTCCCGTAAAGGAAAAATTGGTGCACTGCTGCTCGGCTACTACGATAAAGCCATCCGGGACGTTAAATCTAGTGGTAATTCCCAGCAGTTATTATATGCGGGCAAAGTTGGCACCGGCTTTACTCAGTCAACACTCTCATCACTTGCCAAACTATTGTCTCCGTTAGAAAAAACGAGCAGTCCATTTACCCCAGACCCGGGAATTAAGGGCGCACAATTTGTTGATCCGGTTTTAGTCGGTGAGTTCGAATTTACTGAATGGACGCCCAATCATACCCTCCGTCATCCATCTTTTAAAGGATTAAGAAATGATAAAGATCCCCGCCAGGTTATTCGTGAAGACTAAAGAACTGGAGGTAATCGCCTATGCCCCGTCCTATGTGGAGTGGTTCAATCAGTTTTGGTCTTGTCAACATTCCTGTAAAACTTTACAATGCCGTCAGAAAGAAATCCATTAACTTTAATCAACTGCGGAAGTCAGACGGTTGCCGTATCCGCCTAAAAAAAGTCTGCCCGGCCGACGGTGCAGAAGTTCCTGCTGAGAATATTGTAAAAGGATATCAAATTTCTCCTGACCAATACGTAATTGTCACCAGCGAGGAACTGGAAGCGGTTCAGCCCAAAAACGCCCGGACAATTGCCATTGAAGATTTTGTTCAATTAGACCAAATTGATCCGTTATATTATGATAATTGTTATTACCTCACCCCCGATAAAGGGGCAGGCAAAGCCTATTCTTTATTATTAACAGCTATGCGGCACAGCGGAAAGATCGCTATTGCCCGGGTCGTCATGCGTAACAAAGAATATCTCACCGCCATCCGTCCTGCCGGCAAAGCACTGGCCCTTTCGACCATGCACTTTGCCGATGAAATCATTGCCGTTGACGAACTGGAAGATTTGCCAATAGACATTCCCGAACCGGATAAACGGGAATTGGCTATGGCCGAACAATTAATCAATTCCCTTTCAACCGGCTTTGAACCGGAAAAATACTATGATCAATATTATCAACAGGTAATGGCCATGCTGGAGAAAAAGGCTGAGGGGCAAATCGTAGTAAGTCAGCCTGAAGTAAAAGAAAAAGGCAAAGTAATTGACTTAATGGCAGCTCTTGAAGCCAGCATTTCGGCCATAAAAAACAAACCCGAAAATGGCAGGGAAAAGCAGATTAAAAATTCTGCTAGTAAAACCAGAAAGAAAAAAGCCCATGCCTAATAATAACAAAACGAAAACAAGTATTGAGGTAGCCGGACGCACACTAAAAATCGGCAACCTTGATAAAATATTTTATTCTGCCACAGGTTTTACCAAAGGCCAGATGCTTGACTACTACATTCGTATAGCCCCTGTTCTTTTACCCCACCTTGCCAATCACCCGTTGACTATGAAGCGCTATCCGCATGGTGCGCAGGGCAAATTTTTCTATCAAAAAGAATGTCCCTCTCCCCGTCCGGACTGGGTCAAAACCATACCGGTATGGAGTAGAGGTAATAACCGCAACATTAATTTTTGCAATGCCATTGATCTGCCAACCTTGGTATGGGCTGTCAACCTGGCTGCACTTGAATTGCATACTTCCCTGTCAGTAGCTCCGGCAATAAGCCGTCCCTCGCTGCTGGTGTTTGATCTTGACCCCGGTCCGCCGGCCACTATTATTGAATGCGCTCAAGTCAGCTTACTGTTAAAAGAATATTTTGACAGGCATAATCTGCAAAGCTTCCCAAAAACATCAGGCTCAAAAGGTCTGCAGGTTTATCTTCCACTAAATACACCGGTAAATTATGACACAACTAAAAATTTTGCCAGAGCTTTAGCAACTCGCTTTCAACAAAAATACCCTGACCAGATTGTTGCCAATATGAAGAAAATACTACGCACGGGCAAAGTATTTATTGATTGGAGTCAAAATGACGAACATAAAACAACCGTCTGCGTTTATTCGCTGCGTGCCAGGGAGCATCCAACCGTATCAACTCCGGTAACCTGGCAGGAAGTTACCCAGGCTCATAAACAAAGAAACCCCGATTTACTCACCTTTGAAGCAGCTCAGGTACTGGAACGTGTATCTCAGACGGGTGATTTATTTTCTCCAGTGCTAACTCTTAGGCAAAAACTGCCTGCCATACACTAAAAAGAGAGCCCGCCGCAGCAATAGCAAGAAAAAGGCCGCAGTTCACACTTACGCGAACTACGACCTTTTTTATTAAGACTTAGGGCCGGCAGCAATAATTTCAGAAGAAACATTATGTTTAAACTTGCTAAAGTTTTGAGCAAACAGCCGGGCAAGTTCCCTTGCTTTTTGCTCGTAAGCTGATTTATCTATCCAGGTATTTCGGGGAATCAAAACTTCACCCGGCACGCCTGGGCAGCTTTCCGGTATATAAATATTAAAAATGGGGTCCAACTGGTAAGAGACATCCTTCAACAATCCCTCAATTGCCGCAGTCACCATAGCCCTGGTATAAGCTAGTTTCATCCTTTTGCCAATACCATAGGGACCACCTGACCAACCGGTATTAATTAAAAACACACTGGTTTGATGGCGCGTGAGTTTTTCACCCAAAAGCTTTGCATACATATTGGCTGAAAGCGGTAAAAACGGCGCTCCAAAACAAGCTGAAAAAGTAGCCTGGGGTTCAGTAATGCCGCGTTCTGTACCGGCAAGTTTACTGGTATAGCCTGATAAAAAATGATACATTGCTTGTTCGGCATTGAGCTTGGCAATTGGCGGCAATACGCCAAAAGCATCTGCTGTTAAGAAAATGATCGTTTGCGGATGACCGGCCACTCCGGGAATCAAAGCATTGGGGATATATTCCACCGGATATGCAACTCTGGTATTTTCGGTAAATGAACCATCATCAAAATCCGGTTGGCGGGTTGCCTTGTCAATGGCTACATTTTCCAGGACGGCGCCAAACCGAATCGCCTCCCAGATCTGAGGCTCAGTCTCACGCTTTAGACCAATACATTTGGCGTAGCAGCCACCCTCAATATTAAAAATTCCCCGTTCACTCCACCCATGTTCATCATCACCAATTAATTGCCGGTCAGGATCTGCCGACAAGGTAGTTTTGCCGGTACCGCTTAATCCGAAAAACAGGGCTGCATCGCCTTTCATGCCAACATTAGCGGAACAATGCATGGAAAGCACGTTGCGTTCCGGTAAAATATAATTCATGACTGTAAATATTGATTTTTTCATTTCTCCGGCATAATGGGTCCCCCCAATAAGCACCAATCGTTTGTCAAAATTTAGAACGATGAAGGCTTCGGAGGCAGTACCATCAACAGTAGGAGCAGCCTTAAAATCCGGTAGACAAATTACGTTAAAATCGGGAGTCATGTCAGACTGATCTATCTCACTGCCAATAAACAGTTGATGCACAAATAAATTTTGCCAGGCAAATTCATTAGTAAACCGGACATGAATACGATTTTCCGGATCTGCTCCTGCGAAACCGTCAAAAACAAAGATTTCCCTTTTCTGCATATAGGCCTGCATTCTATGGTATAACTGGTCAAATTTCTCTGGGGAAAAAGGCTTATTTTCTCCCCAGGCAATCTTCTCATGCACTGCGGGTGAATCAACAATAAACTTGTCATGTGGTGAACGGCCGGTATATTTACCGGTAGTAACCTGAAGCGCACCACTAGCGGTCAGCTGACCTTCCCCTCTTAGAATGGCGGTCTCTACCAATTGCGCCGGACTTAAACCACGATGCACACTCCCTGTCATATTCTCTACTCCCTTATTTTATCTGTAATGTCGTTTTTACTACCGTTGGCATATCTTGTTTTTGGCATACCATTGTATGACGGATAGCTTTATGTTCGAGCGCGGCCAGCGCCGGCGGCACAGGCTTGTTAATCAGTTGAGACAACTGTTGTAAAACCGCAAATCCAGACTGTTCCGCAAAACTACCAGCTCCGGCTAGTGCGCTTAGCACTGTCTCGTTAAATTTAAACGGACTGGCGGTTGAAACAATAATCGTCGGCGTTGTATCACCGGTTTGACCGCGATAAGCATCTGCAACCTGCCAGGCAACAGCCGTATGCGGATCAAGAGCATATCCGTACTTTTTAAATACCCGGCCAATGGTTACTGTTGTTTGCGCATCATCCACCCAGCCGGCGGGAAACACCTCTTTAAGCGCCGCTAAATGATTATCGCCAATTTTATACTCACCGGTCGTATTAAGTTCTTCCAGCCAACGGCCGACCTGCTTGGCATCCTGCTCAGTAACATGATACAACAGCCGTTCCAAATTACTTGAGATAAGTATATCCATTGAAGGTGAGTATGTCTTATAAAACCTGCGGTTACGATTGTACACACCGGTCATAAGAAAATCGGTCAAAACATTATTACTATTTGATGCACAAATCAGTTTCTTAATAGGTAATCCCATTTGTTTCGCATAGAAACCGGCTAAAATATTGCCAAAGTTACCTGTTGGAACAACAAAATTAACATTATCCCCCTGAGCAATCTGCTGACTGTTAACCAAATCGGCGTAAGCACTAAAATAATACACAATCTGCGGCACTAGCCGCCCCCAGTTAATTGAGTTGGCTGACGAAAGTTTAAAGCCATTGGCCGCAAGTTCAGAGTTAAAAGTACTATCGTTAAATATCCGCTTTACACCGGTCTGCGCATCATCAAAGTTGCCTTGCACCGCAAAAACCTTGAGGTTTTTCCCTTCCTGGGTAACCATTTGCAGACGTTGAATTCGGCTTACTCCTTCTTCAGGATAAAAAACCATAACCTTTGTCTGTTCGACATCCTTGAACCCTTCCAGAGCTGCTTTTCCCGTATCCCCCGAAGTCGCAACCAGAATAACAATTTCGGTCTGTTCGCCAATCTTTTTGAGTGCACAAGTTAAAAGCCTGGGCAGCAATTGCAGCGCCATATCTTTAAAAGCACTGGTTGGCCCATGCCATAATTCTAAGACAAAAACTCCTTTGTCAATCTTGACGACAGGAGCCACCGCCGGATCGCTAAATTTACCATTTCCGTAAGCACCGGCTACGCAGCTTTTGAGTTCATCTTTCATATAATCAGTTAAAAATAATTGCAAGATAGTAGTTGCCCGCTCTTGATAACTAAGCGAACTTAACCCGGCAATAAACTGTTCGTCTACACTGGGAATCGCTGCCGGTACAAACAAGCCGCCATCAGGAGCTATCCCCCGGGCAATGGCTTGGGCTGCCGTCAGCTTCTCTACCTGGCCGCGTGTACTAGTAAAATACATACCAAAAACTCCTCCCGCTAAGAGCAATACTGCTTATGATTCCTTGGCATTAACGATATGTTTCTCGGACACATATCCGCCGTTATAACAAACAAACATGGCAGCGGCAAAATCAAGCACCTCATTTAATTCCGCAGCACCGACACTCTCGTCGGCATAAATAACAGCCAACAAATTTCGTGTTGCCAGATTAACGGCCGTACGACGCGAATCGGCCGTAGGATTGCCGAAAACGCCAATATTATCCGCCAAAAAAGGCTTATTATCAGTAGAAACTTCTTTACCTGCTATATTCGTATAGTACCCTTCTGTTGCCCGGACATAGGCAACATCACCAACGATTTTGCCCAAATCATACAGGCCGAAGGGCAGCAGAAACTTAATTGAACAATAATTATTAACATCCACTGCACTGTTAACATAGTATAAGTATTTTTTCTGCAGCACACGCCGCACCAAAGCCTCAGATGCCGGCCGGTAACGGGCCGGATCAAAGTTAAGCTTTTTATACATATTTCGCACTGAAAGAATCCGGGGAAGCTTTGGCAAAATATCCATGTCATAGGCTTTAGCCACTTCAATTTGCAATTTATCAAATTCCTGGTTTAACGCAGGCGGCGTTCCCCGTACAATAACGTCATTAATAATTAAATATCCTAAGTGGCAATTAGGAACAACATGACTAATACTCTCATGTATAGTAAGTTTCATAATAAAAAAACTCCTCCCCGGACAAAAGCTGACTAATCCTGACTACCGCGGGCGATTGGGCAAACCTGAGCGTTTACCGCCTGCACCAAATGGTCAGGCGACAGGATAATCTGACACCCTCGCACACCGGCACTAATGGCAATGACCTGCCAGTTTGTTGCGCTTATATCTAAAAAAACAGGATAGCGCTTTTTCGGCCCTAATGGTGAAACACCGCCGCGTACATACCCGGTAAGCGGCTGCACCTCCTTAAGTGCCACCATTTCCACTTTTTTATTACCACTGGCGGCTGCTAAAGCTTTTAAATCAAGTTCATCAGCCCCTGGTATGCAGGCCATAATGACTCCTGTCTTATCGCCTCTGGCTACCAGAGTTTTAAAAACCTGCTTATCCGGCATTCCCACTTTATTTGCCACATTTTGCGCGCTTAAATCATTCTCATCAACTTTATATTCACGCAGTTCGTAATTAAATTTGAGACCATCTAAGATTCTGGCAGCATTTGTTTTCATCTTACTATAAACTTCTCCTCCGATTCCTCCATCACGGCAATTCATTTATCACATAATCATTATACCGCAAAATTATCATCATTCAATCGTAATAAGCTGATAATCAAGTGATCCCATCCCGATTTTTGCCGCATGTTCCACCTGGATCATCGCATCATGATGGGCATAGGACATTTCTGCCAACGTTCTGCCATGCGCTTTGGCGGTAAGATCAAGCGTGGCTTTATCAATGGCCACCGGATCGTCAGAAGCCAGCAGGCCAATATCCGGAATCAGTTTAGTCTGGTTAACCGCAAAACAATCGCAGTCTTTCGTCATGTCAATGAGCACATTAAAATAGAAGCTCTTACCCGCTTTACCGATAACACTCCCATAGGCATGTTCAGCCATACTCCGTTGGATATAGCCTGACTCGGCATTCCAGTCATATTTTACGGCATCGAACCGGCAAACAGCCAGGCACTCTCCGCAGCCAATACACTTTTCAGTAACAATATGCGCTTTGCCGTCTTGCTCAATAATAGCATTCTGCGGGCACCATTTGATACATTTCTGACAATACTGGCAGGATTTGCGATTAATTTCCGGCATCATCGCGGAGTGTTGACGCATTTTCCCCATACGACTGGACAATCCCATCCCAATATTTTTGATGCATGCTCCCAGACCAGTCGCAGGATGGCCTGTTGGATGAGAAACTACCAGCAATGCATCGGCGCTGACAATTTCTCTGGCAACCTTGACCGTCTTATGCAGTTCACCGTTGATTTCAACTTCAAACTCTGTATTTCCAGTTAAGCCGTCAGCCATAATGAAAGGAGCACCGACATTTTCGATGCCAAACCCGTGTTTATGGGCATGTAAGATATGCTTTACCGCATTCTCCCGTTCCCCTTTATAGAGCGTAGACGTCTCGGTTAGAAAAGGCTGACCGCCCAACTTTCTGGTCTTTTCCACCAGTTCCTTAACTATTTCCGGTTTAATATGCGTTGTATTTTGCTTCTCACCAACATGAATTTTTATCGCCACAAAATCGTTGCCGCCAATTACCTGCGCCGCACCGGAAGCATCAAAAATCTTTGCCATAGCGTTAGCCTGTGCAGCGGGCGGCAAAGCATCCTTAACGGGAATAAAGTAAACTTTGGCAATCAAAATTATCCCTCCGCAGTTAATTTTTATCGATATCTCTTGTATTTTTCCACAGTATATTATTGTTTCCTCAATTTGTCAATCAATTACACTTCGCGTATAGAAATTAACGCCGCCGGCAGATAAACAGTTACGAGCGCGGTAAGCCGCGCCCGTAGTCACCAGTCCAGTGTCATGTATTTTACTTTTACATTAGGTATTTGTTTCAATTCTTCTTCAATTTGCTTTGTTGGTACATTCTCACCACATAGCTGCAAAAGAATAATACCCGTATTGGTACAAGAGTCTACGGCCGCATCGTGAAGACCCAGTCGCACGCGGATGTAGCAGCCATATCGTGTCAGCACATCCTGAACTTTGACAGCTGTTTCCACCCTGTTATCCTGGATAATGGCCATAATTGTCGAGCAGTTGGTCATGTAAGCAACACCTCCGCCATATTATTCCTGTCAAAACGCGTAAACTGCTAGGCACAGCACAAGACATGGTTCTTTATACTATTTTGCCATAAATAGTATAAAATCCTTCTTACTATTATGGCAAAATTAGATAATTTTAACACAAAGTTTCCAATATTTAAAGGATTTATCCATATTATGTTGAACTAGTAATTGTTATAAATACTACTATCATTCTGATATTGTGAGGTTTTTATGAACGAGCCAGACGAAAATCGGAAAATAATCGAACAATCCATTGAATATCTTGTTCCCGGAATGGAATTAGCCCGTGATGTCTGTTCAAGTGATGGTAAAGTATTATTTAGTCAAAATAGCATTCTTGCCCAACATAACATTCAAAAACTAATCAGTTGGCAAATTCCTAAAGTGTTTGTCTACGCGGAAGTTACCACCGCCAATCCGATTATCGACCCCAAATTGCAAAAATTCCTTAATACGTATAACCAATCGGTCACAGTCGTACAAAAAGCTTTCGACGATATCCGCTCTACCCAGGAAATCCCTATCGACACCCTTGCGGCAACCGCTGACGATATTGCCGCCGGTGTTGCCGAGACAGGCAATATCATTGACCGTCTGTATAATTTACCACCCTGCGACGATTATACCATGTATCATAGCGTCAATGTAAGTGCTATTTCCGCCCTTATTGCTATTTGGCTTAAGTATCCGCCGGAGTCTGTCAATGCCATTTCTTTAGCCGGTTTGCTGCATGATGTCGGCAAATCCTGCTTACCGACGGAACTTTTAAATAAACCCAACAAACTTCCGCCAAATCAATATGAAGAATATATGAAGCACGTTACCCTGGGATATGATTTGGTTAGAAAAACTCCCAACATATCGCAAAGCATTGCCACAGCCGTTTTCCAGCATCATGAAAGGCGGGATGGCAGCGGTTATCCAGGCGGCCTTACGGACTTCCATATCCATCCTTATGCAAAAATCATCGCGGTAGCGGATTTATATGATGAAGGGATGACCATTAACTGTGAAAACCCGCAGTCTAAATTAAGTCCCTATTTGAGCCTGCAAAAGCTGCGTGAGAATGTCCACCGCTTAAATCCCAAGGTTTGCATTATTTTCACTGATAATATGGTTAATTTTTTATCCGGTAATCAGGTAGCGCTCACAGACGGACGCCAGGGCCGCGTGGTATTTATTAATAAAGATCAGCCTGCGCGTTCCATGGTCCAATTGGATAATGGAACCGTTCTTGATTTGTCTGAACAAACCGAAGTCAGTATCCATTACATAATACGTTAATCTCAAACCGCCTTTTTAGGCGGTTTATTATATATTGTGTACTTTACCTTTTCCTATACGCATTATAGTATCTAATTAAGATTAAAATAAGGTAATATTAATAATTTAAGAAGGACAAGCACTCACCGGCAGCGAACAAAACATTGCATGGATTTATACGTAGGGGTGAATGGTATTTGCTAAAAATTGCTTTAGGCCAGATGGAGGTCCTGCCAGGCAGGCCGGACATAAATACGGATAAAATGTTATCCATGATTCAACATGCCCGCAACGAGCGAGCTGACTTAATTATCTTTCCGGAAATGGCTATCCCCGGTTATTTATTGGGAGATACCTGGGAACAACCGTCTTTTTTGCGTGATTGTGAAGCTTTTGGCCAGCAGATAATTGCTGCTTCCCGCGATATTTGCGTCATTTTTGGGAACGTTGCCGTAGACTGGGATAGGCACGGTGATGACGGCCGGGTTCGTAAACATAATGCCTGCTTTGTTGCGCAAGCTGGACGGCTTATTGGCACGTGCATTAAAACCTTGCAGCCAAACTACCGGGAATTCGATGATACCCGCCACTTTTTTAGCCTGCGAAAATTAGCTTTGGAACGCAACCAGAATATCGACAGCTTGCTGACACCGGTAACGGTAACGATAAGAAATGACAAATACCGTTTGGGCTGTATTATTTGCGAGGATGGCTGGAATGATGATTACAATATTGATCCCATTGCCATACTTCGCACGCAAGGCCCTCTTGATTTAATTATTAATATTTCCAGTTCTCCCTTTACTTTAGGCAAAAACAATAAACGCAACCGGGTATTTTCCAAACAGGCACAGGAAACCGGCGTACCGCTTATCTATCTCAATACTACGGGAATCCAGAATAATGGTAAGACAGTTTATACCTTTGACGGCTTTAGTACCGTATATAACCGCCTGGGAGAGATTATCGCCTATTGCCCCCCGTTTACAGAAACACTGGATTACCTTGATCTTCCCGTTAAAGCTGCAGGACAGGATCTTGCGCCAACCAGCGTACCTGATGACTCTACTATTGACAGCATATACCTAACACTCAGCTATGGCATCAAAAAGTTTCTACAGTCAATTGGTATGAACAAAGTTGTTATTGGCCTTTCCGGCGGCATTGATTCGGCAGTCAGCGCCGCACTCTTTGCCAGCATCTTACATCCGGAAAATATTTTATTGGTCAACATGCCCAGCAAGTTCAACTCTCAAACCACCAGGGATTTAGCCGCACAGCTGGCACAAAATCTCGGCTGCCTTTATACAGTAATGCCTATTGAACAATCAGTCGAATATACTGCCTCTCAAATTGCCGGTACACCCATAACCAATCTTGCTAATGGCCGTCAGTGCAACTTATTGGTTTCTTCTTTTGTACTTGAAAACATCCAGGCCCGCGATCGTTCCTCCCGGCTGCTGGCAGGTATTGCGGCTGCCTTTGGCGGCGGCTTCACGTGCAATGCCAATAAAAGCGAACTCACTGTAGGCTACTCGACCCTCTATGGCGACCAGGCCGGTTTTTTGGCAGCCCTTGCTGATTTATGGAAATATCAGGTTTATCAATTGGCCAACTACCTAAATGACAAAGTCTATGGACGGGAAGTGATTCCCCAGGCAATCATAGATTTAATGCCGAGTGCTGAACTTTCCTATGATCAGTCGGTTGACCAGGGCAAGGGCGATCCGATTATCTATGCCTATCATGATTACCTGTTCCGGGCTTTTATGGAACATTGGAACCGGGCAACTCCTGAAGATATTTTAAACTGGTACAGTCAGGGAACTGCTGTTCTTGAACAAAAATTAGGCTGCCAGGACGGCCTTATCAACAAATTATTTTCCAGTCCGCGTGAGTTTATTGAAGATCTTGAACGCTGGTGGCGTCTTTACACCGGCATGGCGGTAGCTAAACGGATTCAAGCTCCCCCCGTATTGGCTGTCAGTCGCCGGGTCTATGGGTTTGATCACCGTGAAGCCCAAAATCGTGTGTATTTTACCCAGGAATATCTAAGAATAAAAGACCGGTTATTATCTACCATGTAAGGGATTGGAAGAATTAACTGATCTTGCTCTTTATAAACGCAACCAACTACAGTGTATTCAAAAAGCGCGGAACATTTTGTTTCCGCGCTTTTCTTAATAAACTATTTTCTTAACATCCGCAATAACCAAATACCTATAACCGCAGCGCCAACAACCAATAAAATAAACATGAGTAAAGGAAGAAAAAAGAATAGTAATACAGCTAAAGCGGCAGCTACCATTAATTTACCGGTCCAGCCGTAACATCCAAAAGAAAGGTTGATTCGCTTGATCCGCGGCGCGCCAGTGAATTCATAGTTGCCGTACTGCCGGCGGTTATCATTAATGGTATCGTCCTCAATGGTTATGCCATTAAAATTATCACGTTCCTGATGACTTAGTACGGTTACTTCCAATTTTTGGCCACAGTGAGGACAGTCCACGCCTGGTTGTGCTTGCTCACCACAATTAGGGCATTGCATAGTTTCCCCTCCTGATGCTTATTGTAAATCATATAGCAACGAGACAATACCTTCTTCACTTAAGTATCTGGGATCATATTTTTCCAGCTTCAATGCCTCGAAAATCTTACTCCGATTGGCACTAATACTCGATTTGCCTACTGCCATTTCCTCGGCTAATGTATCCACCGGCAACTCGGACTCACCGTTATTAATCTGTGAATAAGCCTGAATAACAGCAGCCGCCCATACAGCCGGTTTGCGAATAGTAACGGTGGCAATTTTGGAGAAATCTCGCCAAAGTTTCTGTGCCAAAACAGCATCATGCCAGGAATAACCAAATTTAGGCATAAAGATTGCAATTGATTCTGTTACGGCTTTATTAACAGTTTTGTTATCATCTGTGGGTTGGGGAAAGTTGCGTTCAACCTGAGCATAGGAAGTCACATTGACCCTGGCCCAGGTAGCCAGCAAATCAATCGTATGTCTTACGGCATTAGCATGCCGCCCGACAAAATCATCCCAGGTAGCTCCGGTCTGCTGCAATTCCAGCATTGCTTTCTGCCGGTTTATCTCTTCCTTTATCCGCCGGCGTAAATTATTACTAATTTCAACGCTAGTGATAAAATTAATCATAACAAGTTCATGTTCTTCCTGCTGCAAAAAGACATGCCCATAAAACAACAATTTTTTGATAAGTTTATAATCGTAATTAGGATTAGGCAGGCGGAACTTTTCATCAGTCAGCAGATTGACACACTCAACCCAATCCTGGTTAATTACGCTTTCAACATAAAAGACGGTAAATTTTGCCCCCATAAGCTCATGCAATATCTTCCGTTCCTCATCGGTCAGCCGGTCTTTGTAATCGATACTAAACTGATTAATCGGCGTACGGTCATTTGTCAACAAGTGATAGTCAAATAAAAAATAATCCCAAAACTCCAACCAAAATTCATCGTCATTTTCATCTTCCGGCATTTGTCCAAGTGGTCCTAAATAGAGGACAAGCGCCCGGTCAAAATCCTCGATAAAATTTTCCTGTTGAAAATAGGAGCTAAATTTTAGCATTAACCGTTCTACCGCTTCTCCCACAATGCGGCCAATATCTTTTGGTAAGGTCAAAGAAGATTTTGTCTGTTGCTGGGTTTCCTCATCCCCTGATTCAATGAATCTTAGTCGCTTACTTCCAGTCATAAACTGTGCTGCCTGCTCAATTTCTGCGGTATCAAAAGTTATCTTTTTGGTAGTCAGGTAGTCGTAAAATTCCCGTAATATGGCAAAAAAATGACTTACCGTCTTGACGTTAGGCTTAAATTCTTCTATTTGAACAATCATCCATTCAACGGCTAAACTATATTCAGCCGCCGTCATCTCATCAATTGCCACATCGCCAGAATAGGCTAAATAGGATACGAACATTTGAAGATTGCGCCACAAATCCCGTAAATTTTCATCATCGGCTCCCTGCCACGCCTTCTGCCGCAAAAATCCTTCCACCCATTCCCTTTTTATTGCAGAATTCCATTCCAGTTCTTCGTCAAAAAAGATCTGGACTTCATCGTAAACATTTTTTATATTGGTCATGGTAAACATTTAACTCCTTTAAGCACTTTAACGAACCTTATTATACCACGATTACCCCCTCTAAACCAATAGTGTTACGGTGACTGTTTACGATATGCCAGAATATACTTACTTTTTCCCTTGCCAAATGATTGTCAGTTATTAAAAAAAATGTTATTCTGAGAAAATGGAGGGACCAATATGTCAGAACAGTTGCTGATTGAATTGATCGAGAGGATGAGCGTGGCGGCCACGCTTGCCTTTGTATTGTCTCAAACCAATATATTCAGACGCCTGATTAACCGCCGCAACACCCCTAAGGATGCCGTTCTTCTTACCATCTTCTTTGGTCTTATCGGTATTACAGGCACCTATGCGGGTATTCCTGTCAACGATGCCATTGCTAATTCCCGGGTTGTCGGCGTTATGGCAGCCGGACTTATTGGCGGTCCTTTTATGGGATTATCAGCCGGTCTGATAGCCGGCGGCCACCGCTATCTGTTAGGTGGATTTACCGCCTTTTCGTGTGCGCTAGCCAACGTGTGCGAAGGCCTGTTAGCCGGCATAATCCAGAAACGCTATCCTGGCCGGCCTATTCCGTGGTGGCTCGCTCTTTTGGCGGGTGTTTTGGGAGAAACCATGCAAATGGGCATCATTTTATTAACGGCACGACCCTACTACATGGCGGCCGAACTTGTCGGTGAAATTGCCGTGCCGATGATTGTTGCCAATTCCCTGGGGTTAGCCGTATTTATGCTGATGATTAAGACCGCTATGGTTTCTCAGGAGAGAATTGGTGCCGAACAATCCCATAAAGCGCTTGATATTGCCAATAAAACCTTACCTTATTTAAGACGCGGGCTAAATGCAGAGTCAGCTCACGCGACGGCTCATATCATTTTGGCCACTGCCGGCTATGATGCTGTTGCCATTACTGATACCGAGCGAATATTGGCTTTTATTGGGGCGGAGAGTTCCCATCATGCCCCTCCCGCTAATATCACGCTGACAACGGCCACCCGTCAAGTTCTCGCCACCGGACATATGCAACTTGCTCAGGACAAGACCGGTATTGGCTGTTCCCATACCGGTTGTCAGTTATTAAGCGCTATTATTGTCCCGCTAAAATGTGCCGATAGAGTGATCGGTGCATTAAAACTCTACTATACCCGCAAAAATGCCATCGGCCAGTCGGATCTTGTTTTCGCTACCGGCTTAGCTCACTTATTTTCTACGCAACTTGAACTTACTGAAATTGACCATCAGTCAAAAATGGCCGCCAAGGCCAGACTGAAAGCCCTGCACGCTCAGATCAATCCGCACTTTTTATTTAATACCTTAAACACGATAATTTCACTTGTCAGGACAAAGCCTGACCTGGCGCGGGATCTGCTCATTAAACTAAGCGCCATCTTCCGTTATACCTTGCATAAGACCGGACAAAACATTACTATTGACGAAGAATTAGCCCAAGTCCGAGCGTATCTTTCCATTGAGCAGGCCCGCCACGGCGAAAAACTTGTCATAAAAGAAACAATCGATCCCGGGCTTGGTCACTACCGGATTCCCTCACTTACCATCCAGCCGCTGGTTGAAAATGCTATCAAGCACGGCCTGCAGCCAAAACCTGCAGGCGGAACACTTACCCTTAAAGTTACCGATTGCGGACAAGCTATTGAAATTAACATTATAGATGACGGTATCGGCATGGATTTAGAGGCTCATAATCCGCTTGAGCACCCCAGCGGCGAAAGCATTGGCCTAATTAATGTACATGAACGACTCTATGGCCAGTACGGTGCCAGTTACGGCTTAACGCTTGCCAGTCAGCCTAATCAAGGTACCACAATTACACTGCGTTTTCCTAAAATTCTAACTGACGAGGTGGATGACTGTGCTTAAAGCCATTATTGTCGATGATGAACTGCCTGCCCGCGACGAACTAAAATTTTTATTGTCTCAGCTGTCAAGCATTAGCGTAATCGGCGAGGCGGATAACGGTCCAACAGCAGTCGGCCTCGCCGCCCAGCTTTGCCCTGACGTAGTTTTCCTGGACATTCAAATGCGCGGCATGAACGGAATTGAAACAGCGCTGGCGTTAAGAACCGCTTCACCGCAATCCCTTATTGTGTTTGCTACAGCCTATGATGAATATGCGATTAAAGCCTTTGAGATTGGCGCTGTCGACTATCTGTTAAAGCCTTTTGAAGGGGAGCGGGTAACTGCCACCGTACTGCGTTTGGAAAAATATCATCCTGAAGAATGGCAGCTGGCTGCCAACCGTCTGGACCAAACGTTAACTTCTGTCATTAAACAGCCGGTACACAAATTAGCCGTTGAAAAAAATGGAAAAATCGTATTAATTGATTATGATGATATCATCTATGTCCATACCCAAACCGGCTCAGTCAGTGTTGTAACCGAAAAGGGAGAATACACCTACACCGGCACACTGTCAGAACTACAGGAACGGTTGCGCGGGACGACTATTTTACGGGTACATCGAAGTTATCTCGTCCATATGGGCAAAGTCAAGGAGATAATTCCCTGGTTTAAAGGAACTTACTGGCTTAAGCTCCCGGTTCCCGGTACTAGCGACCTTGAAATTCCTGTCGGCAAGGGGCAAATTAAGAAACTTAAAGAATTATTAGGACTAAAATAAACTGTCCAAATTTAATACCTAACAGAAAATAATTCTTGACTGGAAGCATTCTATTTGCTATAGTATTAATGATTATTGTCATATGGGTATAGACCTCTATTTAGAAAAAGTAAATTTCGCCGAATCTTTCTTGTTCTAATTAGTAATTGGTAGTAGTCGAAGGTAATTGCGGCTGATTGCGTTCTCTGACGTAATAATTACCAATTTAGAATTAAGGAGGAATCGATAATGAAACAGATTACATCATTAATTAAACGCCTTTCATTTCTGGGTTATTGTACCTTTGAAATTAAAAGTATCATTAAAGAAGCTATTGGTATTGACATCATTAATGATTTAAGCGTTTCTCAGGAAATTGCCGTTATTCAGCAGCTTGAAATGTATGAACAATTAGGGCTGAATTATTTACAAACATATAGTAAATAAAAGTAATAAAGTGGAGACATGACTATGTCTTCACTTTATTTATTATATTATCTTTCTTATTGTTTCTTGAAATGATTAAGCGATTTTCTTTTGAAATTTTATAATACTGATCGACAAAGCTGCCAGGATATATACGACAAGAGCAAACACCTGCGACCACAGTAAGTTGAGGCCAATCCCTTTGAGAACAATACCACGTAGTATTTCCAAATAGAAAGTAAGCGGCAGTAACTGCCCCAAATAGTAGAAGATCTGTGGCATCGCTTCCCTGGGAAACATAAAACCGGATAACAGCACACTGGGCAAAAAGACAAAAAACGACATTTGCATCGCTTGCATTTGTGTCTTAGCGATCGTAGAGATGAGTACCCCTAAAGATAAAGAAGCAATAATAAATAGTGTCGTCAATCCATACAGCAGGCCAATACTTCCCCGCATCGGCACATCAAATACCAGTGCACCAACAATCAGGGCCAAAGTAGCCTGAACATAACCAACAAAAATATAAGGGATAATTTTCCCCAGCATTAATTCATGTGATTTCATTGGCGTCACAATCAACTGTTCCATTGTGCCCCGCTCCCGTTCCCGCACAATCGCCATAGAAGTAATCATTACCATGGTCATGGTCAGTACAACACCCAATATACCCGGCACCATATAAAACGCGGAGATAAAGTCAGGATTATACCAAGCGCGAATGCGAATATCTATGGGTGAAATCAACTGCTTTCCCAGCGATCCCTGCATCCGTTTTATTAGTATTTCCTGGGAACGGATCTGCCCAATTAATTGTGCCGACGAAATAGCTGAGGAAGCCGCCATAGAATCAGATGCGTCCACAATCACCTGCACGGCGGCGCTGCGCCCATGTTTCAGATTATCTGTGTAATCGGGTGGAATAATTACGCCGACCTTTGCCTTGCCACTCTCAACAGCCTCTGTCACTTCCTGATAATTTTTTGCCGCATAATTTATAGAAAAATATTCACTGGCTTGGAAGGCCGACAATAATTCGCGTCCTTCCTGCTGCAGCGACTGATCAAAGACAATGGTGGACAAATGCTTGACATCGGTATTAATGGCAAACCCAAACAATAGCAATTGTACAATTGGCAGACCTACCATCATAGCGAAGGTCAGTCGATCCCGCCGCATTTGGATAAACTCTTTAATCAGTAAGGCTCTCAGACGAATCATAAACCCCTCTCCTTCCGCTTAGCTTTAACATAATATACAAACACATCTTCCAGCGAGGGAGTGATTATTCGATACTCATAGGTTTGATAGTCTATTAACCGTTCCTCATGAATTAGCACATGGACGCTCGTTCCATAAGGATAGACATCCAAAACCTCCCGCTCAAACGCCATAAGATCATTAAGCAACCCCATGGGATCTTGTGTGGGAAGCTCCAGCAGCACTCCCGGCAAATCGCGTTTGAGGCTGGCTGGGGTATTATCGGCGATTAAGTTACCTTCATAAATAAACCCGATATAATCACAATGTTCAACCTCATCCATAAAATGAGTCGTAACCATAATGGTTGTACCTTTGTTTGCCAAATCATAGATAATGTCCCAAAACATACGGCGGGATTTGGGATCAACACCGCCGGTTGGTTCGTCCAAAAACAAAATGGATGGTTCATGCAAAATGGAACAGCCTAACGCCAATCGTTGTTTCCAGCCACCTGACAGATTGGCCGTCATTTCGTGCTGACGATCCTTCAGTCGAGCCATCTCCAGCATATTCTCGATCCGCTCCTGCCGCTGAACCGTCGTCAGACTGTACAAACCAGCGTAAAATTCAAGATTTTCCATCACCGTTAAATCATCATACAAACTAAATTTCTGCGACATATAACCAATTTTTTCTTTAATGGCTTCTCCCTGTTTGGTCAAATCCATCCCCAGAATATGGCCGCTTCCGCTTGAAGGCGCCAAAATTCCGCAAAGCATACGAATCGTTGTCGACTTTCCTGAGCCATTAGGTCCTAAAAATCCGTAAATGCTGCCTTGGGGAATTCTAAGATTCACTCGATTGACGGCAACAAAATCACCAAAAGTTCGAGTAAGTTCTTGGGTTTCAACAGCATATTTCATGCTTCTCCTCCCCCTGCCAGGTGAACAAAAATGTCCTCTAGCGTTGGTGGAATTTCCCGCAAGCCATATCCACTTATTCCGGCCGCCTTTAAGGCAGCTTCAATAGGCAGTTCGCCCTCTAAGTCAGGCGCCGTTACCAAATGATAATAACTGCCGAAAGCATTAATATCAAGTATAGGACACTTTGCCAGCAGCTTTTTTATTTGTTTACTCTCAGCTTTAAGCTCCAACAGGCGATAAGGATAAGCCGCCTTCAGGCGTTCAGGCGTATCACAGGCTACTACTTGACCTTGATTCATAAACGCTACCTGTGTACACAATTCTGCTTCGTCCATATAGGGAGTAGAAACAAAAATTGTCATTCCTTCTTTATTTAGGCGGTACAGCATCTGCCAGAACTCCCGGCGCGAAACAGGATCAACACCGGTTGTGGGTTCATCCAGGAAAAAAACTTTGGGCCGGTGCATAAGACCGGCAGCCAATGCCAGCTTTTGCTTCATGCCGCCGGAAAGGTTGTCGGTCAAACGGTCTTTGAACGGCAACAGATTGGTAAATGCCAATATTTCTGTGCCGAGCTCCTTGACCCGCCGTTCATCAGCCCCATACAGGGCGCCGATAACCCGGATATTTTCCATAACTGTAAGATCGCCATAAAGGCTGAACTTTTGCGGAACATAGCCGATTTGATCTTTAACCTGTTCAATCTGATCACTGCCTAACAAATTGATATGCCCTGCCGACAACTCCATTATCCCGACAATCATGCGAATTGTGGTAGTCTTACCGGCGCCGTCCGGCCCGACTAAACCAAAAATTTTACCGGCCTCAACCCGTAAATTGAGGTTATTTACGGCCGTTAATTTTCCAAATCGTTTCGTTACATTTGTCAAGGTGATCATTTAAGCACCACATCGGCAGGCATACCCGGCTTCAAAATTCCTTCTGAATTGTCAAGCTTTACCTTAACCGCAAATACCAGATTGGCCCGTTCACTCTGGGTAATACTTTGACGCGGCGTAAACTCGGCGTTTTGGTTAATTTCCTTAATTTCTCCCCGGAATATTCTGTCCGGAAAAGAATCCACTTTGACTTTAGCCTCTTGCCCTACAGAAATTAGTCCGAGTTGAGCTGACGAAATATAAATCTTGACCCAGCAATCACTCATATCGCCAACAGTTAAAATAGCCGCCCCGGGATTCACGTACTCGCCGTCTTCAAAATTTTTGGAAAGAATCAGTCCGCTAATCGGACTGATCACTTCCGTATCGGCTAACAATACTTTGCTGGCAGCCAACACAGCCTTGCTGCGCTCCAGTTCCTGGCGCTGAGCCTCAATAACTTCCGGGCGATTGCCTTCATTTCCAAGGCTTAACCGCTGATTGGCCGCTGCCATACTGCTATAGGCCACTTCCAGGCTAGAGCGGGCGGCATCCAGTTGCTGGGCAGAAATCGCACCTGCTGCATATAAATTTTGGTAACGCTGATAATCCTGCTTCGCCTTTTCATATACTGATTGCGCCGAATCAAGCGCAGCCTGCAACTCCTGCAATTCCTGACTGCGCGACCCTGCTTCCAGATCCCGCAGTTGAGCAGAGGCTTTGGCTAACACCGCTTCATCCCGAATAACCTGCGCTTCAAGGTCATTTCTGGTTATCTCGGCCACCTTTTGCCGGGCCTGGACAGTGTCCCCCACCTTTACCTTTAGTCCGGTCAGATAGCCGCTCACTTTAGGCATCACGTCCGCTCTCGTTACCTCAACAGTGCCGGTGGCCGTAATGCCGGTTTCCCCCGGTCGCAAATATTTATATCCTCCCACCGCCACTGCCAGTACAATAATCACAACACCAGCAATTATCTTTTTATTCATTGCCATAATTGGCCACCCCATTTAAAAATATCTCTACAGCTTTCATGACAAACTCTTTATCCTGTTCACTATCACCAGGTACAAAGCGCTGCGAAATAGGACGGGTAATAAAATAGAAATTCATCATACCGGCTAAAGCCAGCGCCGCCGTATTTACATCAATATTTTTGCGAAATTCGCCGCAGCGAATCCCTTCCCGCAACGTTTCAACCAAAAAATTATAGATCCGGTGAATATACTTTTGGATAAACGGTTCAAAGAAACGCGATGGGTTAATAATCTCGCCTATAAGAAATTTCGTAAGAAAAGGCACTGTTCCGTGCACTTTGGCGACACAGCGTGCATAGGTAAGAATTTTTTCAGTAGGTGAAATCTCTGTTCCCGAAACCGAGTCCAACAACGCATTGATTGGTGAAAACTGTTTTTCAAGAATGGCTGAATATAACCCTTCTTTGCTGCCAAAGTGGTAGGAAATTAGAGCGCTGTTCGCGCCTGCTTCCCTCGCGAGTTCACGGATAGAAACTCCTGACAAACCCTTTTCCGAAAACAATCTTTCCCCTGTCTCCATTAATTTTTCCCTCGTATCCTTTTCCACAGTACCCCTCCCGAAATTAAATTAATCGTTTGATTAAATAATAACGGAAACACCTCTAATTTGTCAATAATAGCCTGAATTATTTTTTAATTACCAGCCCATACGCAAATCGCAAAAAAGCTACCCTCAATTGTTTAAAATAAAAAATTTATTACACGTAAAGCAAAATAAGCTATAATATTAATAGTACGCAATTGCATTTTTAATTCGTTTAAAGGGGCTTTTGTCAAATGGATTATGGGTCATTGCATGAAATGCAAAAAAAACATTTCACATCACACACTCTATCGGAAATGTTATCTTTTTTTCATTATACGTCGAGTCAATACACAGAAATTCAAAATTACTATACAAATTTAATTAAATACAATCAACCTCCGTCTGAGAAATCAATTGTAAGAATACCTATAGTCAATTCCTGGATTCGCTCGAAAAATAATAATATCAAGCCTGATAGAGCACTGATTTTAAAACGAGTCAGCGACAGGCAAATTAAAATGCTGCTGAAAGATAATAAAATATTAATTGATTCGGCAATTCCTTTATTGACGAATTTATCTCATACGCTTCTAAATAAATCATCCGGATTATCTTTATATGATAAAAATGGTATTAATTTATTTGTGGCTAATAGTGCTTTAGATGGAATGGGCTTAGGCAATGATTTGTCCGAAGAATCCGTCGGCACTACTTCCCACTCGCTTTGCATTAATTTGGAAAAGCCTGTCTATGTTCTTTCACCGGAAAATTATCATCCGGATTTACGAAAGCCGAAAGTTACTTTTTCTGTCCCCATTTATGATCAAACCGATAGAATTATAGCCGCACTTACAATTCCATACTTTGGAGACCTTACATACACAGAAATAGAAAAGTCTCATTTTTTATGGATGCTCAATTTCCTGTTTATGCTGGAAAAAAACATCGAACAATCTATTGTATCACTGACTTATAAGCCCCAAATCCGGGTAGAAAATGTTTCGTTTGATACGGCGATGTCCTTAGTCGACGAATCTGTCATCGCTGTCGATTCGACAGGGAACATTTCCTACATAAATAACAACGGGGAAGCTTTATTGGGAACCCCCAAAGGCAACGTAATGGGAAAGCCCTATTCTGTTATTCTTGGCGTAATTCCGGAAATAGAAAGACTCCTCAAGAAAAAAATAAAGAATAACCATGTAATTGCGCAGTATACCTTTGTAAGTAATGATCAAAAATATCTCATTAAAATGAAATCCGCTTCCATGCCGCAAGATGAGCATTCTGTGTTACTCTGCATTTCTAATGTTACTGCCAACAGCAAAGCTCCAATAAGAGATGCAGCAGGCATAACCCATCCGGTAGATATAATTTTAGGCAACAGCGAGGAAATGTTAAAAGCTAAACAAATAACGAAAAAAGTAGCCAATACGATGAAAAGCATATTACTTATCGGCGAAAGCGGGACAGGTAAAGAACTATTTGCTCACGCAATTCATCAGGCATCACGACCGGAAGGGCCTTTTGTTGCTGTCAATTGTGCCGCTCTGCCAAAAGGTATTCTCGAAAGCGAACTTTTTGGCTATGAAGGCGGAGCTTTCACGGGCGCTGACAAAAACGGACGCGTAGGAAAGATTCAAATGGCACATGGCGGAACCCTATTTCTGGATGAAATAGGGGACATGCCGCTAGAATTGCAGGCCGTATTTCTTCGTGTTTTGGAAGATAAGCAGGTTATGCGTATTGGCGGAACGGAATCCAGCAAAGTTGATTTCCGTATCGTAGCGGCAACCAACCAAAATTTGCAGGAAATGATCGACAATAAGAGCTTCCGGGAAGATTTGTATTATCGTATTGCAACTTTCGAAATTTTGATTCCGCCGCTGCGGCAAAGGAAAAGCGACATTTTAAGACTGGCGCAACAGTTTATTGAAGATGAATGTTCAATGCAGACTGTGATACCGCAAATGGATGATGCAGTAAAACAAAAACTTTTGAAATATGAATGGCCTGGAAATGTACGGCAATTGAAAAATACCATTGATTATGCAGTCAGTATGTTAATCGGCGAAAAAATAACCTTAGACGATTTGCCCGAAAAAATAATAAGAAGTAAAAACCTGCCTCAGAAAGCCATTTCAGTTAAAACCATGGCGGAATTAGAAAGAGAAGCGATTGAAGATGCATTATTATCGGCAAACAATAGTGTCAAAGAGGCAGCCGACATTCTACAGATGAGTCGCACTACGTTATATAGAAGGATTAAGGAATATGGCATCTCCTGTATGGACTTAGACTAAATACTGCCTTTCAGGTTGTTTCTAAGCTTCTGCTACTTGTTTTTCTGCCAAAAAGTAAATAAATGAGTTGCTAATTATAAAACTTAATTCTATAATTAGCAACTCATTTTAATTTTTCAATATAATACTATATATTCCCCAACCCACCACCGCCTGCAAAACTGTAATGTGTTGTATATAGTATCCATAAAATTGATAACGAGGTTATTGGTAAAGCAGCGAGTTGGCTTACATCCTGAACTTATTGATTGTCGCCTGTAGTTCTTCTGCCAATTGTGCCAGGTGATGACTTGAAGATGCGATCTCCTCCATGGACGCCGATTGTTCCTCGGTTGCAGCAGAAATACTTTGTGTCTGACCGGCAATTTCACGGCAGATAATCTCAATTTCTTTCATTGATGCAAGAACCTGTGTACTGAAGCTGGCAAGTCGTTTCATTCCATCGGCGGCTTCCTGAGCGATGAACGCCATTTGTTTTATCTGTGTATCAATATCCATAAAGGACTTACCGGCCTGATTAACCACCTCGGAGCCAATCTTAACTTCCTGCGTGCCCGTATTCATCGCAGCTACCGCCCTATCTGTTTTACTCTGGATATTGCCAATGAGGGCTGCAATCTGCTTAGCCGCCTCCTGGGATTGCTCGGCCAATTTTCTAACTTCTTCAGCAACTACGGCAAACCCTCTTCCCTGTTCGCCTGCCCGTGCCGCCTCAATAGCGGCGTTTAATGCCAATAAATTGGTTTGTCCGGCTAAGCCGGAAATTGTTTCGACAATTTGTCCAATTTCTTGGGATTGTTGTCCAAGTTCAGAAACTACCTGTGCAGAATTATCTACCGTCTGCCTAATATTATTCATCTGCTGAATAGCGCTTTCCACTGCGCTATTTCCCGCTGCAGCCGCACTAACAGCTTTGGTGGCAATAGCAATGGAATTCTCCGTCTTAGCAGCCTCTTCCTGAGCACCAGACGTAATTTTTTCCACCATGCTTAATGCTTCCTCCACAGCTTTCACCTGACGCTCAACACTCTGAGCGGTATCAGTAATAGAGGAACTCACCTGGCCTGCAACCTGGGCTACCTGTTCGGAATTCGCAGTTAGCTCTTGCGAAGAGGCGGCAACCTGTTCAGAGGAACCATTAATATGCTGTACCAGACGTCGCAGATTAGCCGTCATTGTTTCAAAAGCACGGGCCACATGACCCATTTCATCCTGAGAATAAACGTTAATGTCGCTCAGCGTAAGATCCCCGTCAGCAATGCATCCGGCCGCACTCTCAAGCTTTTTCAACGGCTTAGCGAATTTGCTTGCTAACAGCAGCACAATAGCAGCAGCTATAATCAGCACAAGCAGACTGATACCAACTGATGTCCAGGTAAATGTGTTAAGTTTTGCTCTTACTTCATTCTCCGGCACATTTACACCTATCGACCAATTGCACCCCGCAATTGGCGCATAAGCAAGATATCTTTTACTTCCGAAATTTTCGTATCGTACAATGCCTTGTTCCCCTTTGATCATTTTTTCAGTAGCGGCCTTTAATGTTGGCGGTGCATTAGGATCAATAAGGCAGCTGATCGAATTGATCAATTCTTTATTGGGATGCATGATAATAGTTCCGTCACCCCGAATCATATAGGCATAGCCTGTTTCGCCTGACTTTACTTCAGAAACTAGTTTTTCCAGCTCCTCAATATGAATCAGAGCAGCAATCACGCCGATGATGCGGTTTTCAACCCGAATGGGAACCGAGATAACAGTAACTGACTTATTCGTTTCTTTAGACACAATAGGATCGGAAATATACGTTTCTCCCTTAATTGAGCGTTTAAAATACTCACGTTCTGCTAAATTTCTTGTGACTCCTTTATGGTCAAACGAATCGCCATTGCCAGCAATCCATATCAAACCTTCATAAATCTTAGCATCTTCCAGTTCAGAGGCTAGGTAAGGCATTATCGTGTCTTGCTTGCCGCTAGCAATAATAGGTGAGCGGGCAATTAATGCAATTTCATTCTTTTGGCTATTCAACCAGCCGCTGATTTGGAAGGCACTCCCTTGTGCTTTACTAGTAAGTTCTTGTTCTGTGTCCTGTACTATAATTTTTTGAGCCTGCCAATAATTCAATCCTGCCAGTAAACCTAATGCAAGTGCAACTAAGCTAAGAACAATTGCAGCAAATTTTATCTTGATACTCTTCATAAAAAAATTCACCCTCATACGCATTTTTTGTGCAATGTTTCTGACGAGTTGCCAATCATCCCTGTATTACCTGCAACTTTGCTTCCACATACCTATCGTATAAATTCTGTTTACTTTACTATGTAAAAAAACAAAAGGTTTAACCATGACATTGCCATTATTTTTTAATGAGCAATATCATAGTTAAAGTCGTCATACTCTAAGACTTTACAATTATAGGCCAATTAAAGAAACAATAAAGGGTACCACGACGGCTAAAGTCACAATCAACCCTATGGAAGGTAAAATCCCTGCTTTCAACGTGTCGGTCATTTTATAATAACCCTCATTATAAGTTAGCAGAAAAACCGGATTGATCGGCAATAGCCAGGTTGCCCCAAAACCGAATGCCAGCACAAATGCGATAATCACCGGCGAGAAGCCACCGGCATTGGCAACCGCTACCATCGGTGCAGTAAACATGGCAACTGCCGCCGGTCCAACCGGAAACACAGCATGCATACAAACAATAAGCAGTGAAAAGAATAGCAAAATAGGTAAAACGGCCATATTTTGCGTAGAGTGTATGAATAAATCAGCAATCCACTGGGCGGCTCCATGTTTTAAAACCGCAGCGGCAACAACATTTACACTACCAAATACAATGACAACGGCCCAGGGAACCCCCTTGCAGAACTCATCCCAGGTCATAAGTTCAATTTTAGGCAGAAACATGGCTACCAGTCCTACAATTGCCACGATAGTCGTATTCAGGGCCGGAATCCAGCTCCCGGCAATCCATAGCACAAACAAAGTGGTGATTGCAATAATAACCTTTTGTTCATAGGCATCAGACTGTCCCAGTTGACTTGCTTTACTTCGCACCTCTGCCAAAATTTCTTCGGTAATCGGCTCCGGCTTGAATATTTTAACAAGCGAAAACCAGGTTAAGGTTGTCATGATAAGGTACATCGGAACTCCTACATACATCCATTGTACAAAGGTTATCGCCGTACCTGTGGCTTGTTCAAAGAGACTCATGGCAAGAATATTGATATTGGTTCCCGCCGGTGTGCCAAAACCGCCGATCATTGCCGAGATAGGTATCCCGATCATTAAGCACTTGCCCAAATTGGAAGAACCCGGCTTGGCATTAACGGCTTTTAATATCGGGTAGGATAAGCCAAGAAACATTAAGGCATCAGGTGTATTTGACACAACCGTAGATAAAGTTGCCGTGCAAAACAAAAATCCAAACACCAATTTTTCAGGATTTGTTCCTGCCCAATTCATCATTCTAGCGACTATCTTTTCAGGAATTTTGGTTTTACGTAAAATTACTACAATGGAAAAAGAGGCAATGATAAAAAATACGGATATATTGCCAAAATTTTTAAACGCATTGGTCATATCCATGAGGTTAAATATCGGCACCAGTACCATCAACAGCAAGCCGGTGATTGCCGAAGGTAAAGTTTCACAAATCCATAAGGCAATGCCTGACGCCAATATACCCAAAGAAAGCAATCCTTGTTCTGAAAGCCCTGCCGGTGGGGACACAAGCTTCGCACCTATTAAAAATATAACCCCAAGGATAAGGCCAATAATTTTTTTTGTCAATGTAACACCCTCCCTACATATTTGAATGACAAAAAACAACCGCAAAATTTTCCGATGAAGTTTTCGAAATATACCAACATCCAAAAGCATGACATTGCCATCCTTGAAAATGACAATGCCATACTAAGCAAATTCAATTTAGCAATATTAATTCTTCGGTAATGGTTCTTTACATTTTTTGCAAACAGTACTTGTAGAAGGGTTTAAGGTTCCACATGAAGGACACTTTACCGGTTTTATTGCAGTTGGTGGACGAAAACACATACTAATTATTCCTCCCTTACGTTTAATTTTTTATTTTAATGAAAATAAAACCATTTTCTCGCGGTTGATTTTTTTTGCCAAATCAGTTACTTCACCGAATGACATACAACCGGCTTGACAGTGTTTTACACAACTCGGAACTTTGCCTTTTTCAACTCTATTTTGGCAATGATCACACAACGCCGTAGGTGTAGGTATAAAATCATATTGCCATTTCTGATTCTCGAGCTGAGTAGGACCAAGTGTTTTTATCTCAATTCCCAATGTTTTAGCATCATAGCCGTGCTCTTGTTGACACGCGACTTCACAAGTGTGGCAGCCACTGCAATATTGATAATCAATCAGTAAACCATGCGCCATTACTGATCGCTCCCTTCATATTTGGAAATTTTACATAACAATGATTTATAGGACGCGCCAATACCGGATTTCCCTGGTCTCATTGGAACCAGACAGTTAACATTGGACTCAAATACTCCGAATAAAGTACCATCTTCCGGATCTCTTTCCGGGAACCACCATGCATGGTCAGCCGATACCGTATCTTTACGGATGCTGATCGAAAGCTCTGCTTTTAATTTACACTTACCGAAGTTGTTTTCAACCTCTACCCAGTCATCATCCTTAATTCCATATTTGGCCGCAGTTTCCGGATGAATGATAATCATAGGCTCTGGATTTATCCGGCGCATAGATGGACTTTGCCGATGTTCTGAATGGAACAGCGCCCATCTTCTGGCACCGGTTGTTAAAACAAGTGGATATTCTTTAGCTAGTTCGGGAGTACTGACAGGGCTTTCCGGCGGTTCCGTATAAGAAGCCACTGAATCCAAATCAAACATTTCCATAAAATCACACTTGAATTCGTATTTTCCACTTGCTGTCTCAAATCCGGGCTCTCCGTCAGATCGTAGCAGACCTTTTTCATGTTTGTAATATTCAAACTCTGGATAAGCCCAAGTCCGTTTCCTCATATCTTCATACGTAATACCGGCATGCTCAAGGATTGTGTTATAGAACTCCTCGTCGTTATTCCATTCATTTCTATCCGGCCTAAAACGTTTACCGATTTCATAAATTATTTGTTGGTCGGATTTACATTCACCAACTGGCTCAACAGCTTTAACAATCGCCCCAAGATAATAAGGCTGATGTCCTGTTAATCCGATTCTCTCGGCAAAACCTGCGGCTGGCAACACCACATCGGCAGCAGCAAGTGCAGTCGGCGTCATAAACATATCTACAACAACATTGAATTCCATCTTCAGTAAGGCTTCCAGAATTCGTTTCGGATCTGCCCCCATGCAGGTAATCGGGTTATTCGTCTGCATCCAGGTAGCTTTGATCGGATAGGGCTCACCGGTAAGCATTGCTTTTAGTAACATATCCTGACTAATACAATTCATTGCTTGTAAGACAGGATAATCTGAATTCATTCTCTTTTGCGCTTGTTCTTCCGAAAGCATGGGTTTTTCTCCACCCCAGCGTCCCGACCAGGTTTGAGCTACGCCGAAGCAAGGACGAGCTGCAACCATAGAACCTGGCTTTTCAATATTACCTGTGAGAGCAAGCAAATCCATACATGCCATACCGGTTATAAAGCCTTCAGAGGTATGATCCATGGCGACGCCCCACTGCAGTGCTGTAGATCTTGCTTTTGCAAACGCACGTGCAGCCTCCCGTATTATGGAAGCGTCGATGCCACATATCTCAGCCGCCTTTTCCGGAGTATATTCTTTACAATGTTCAGCATACTCCTCAAAGCCATAAGTCCACTTTTCTACGAATTCTCTGTCATACAAGCCTTCCTCACAGATAACATTAGCAAATGCTAGCGCTAACGCGGCATCCGTTCCCGGTCTGACCTGCAAGAAGTACTCTGAACGTGATGCCAGCCATGTCATTTTAGGGTCAATTGTAATTAATTTACTGCCTCTTTTCATACATTCAACAATCCAGTGTCCTAACAAACCATCTGAATTCGACACAACCGGATTATTGCCCCAAATCAAAATATATTCGGGTATTTCATACCCCGGATGATCATAGCGGTCAGGGAAAAATTGAGAATAGTCCGCAACAACCAAAACACCCAGTTTTAATGCAGTACTGAAAACTCTCGGAACATAACAGGCATTACCGCTAAGAAACCCCATGCCATAATTGGGACTTCCCATGGATTGGGCGACTCTACCGCCATAGCCATTAATATCCCGGCCGGTTCCCTGCATGACATAAATGCTCTCCGGGCCATATTTTTCAAAAACCCCTTTTAATTTTTCCTCAATAAAATCATAGGCTTCATCCCAGGTAAGTCTTTCCCATTTATTTTCACCGCGCTTGCCAACACGTTTCATGGGATATTTGAGGCGATCCGGATGGTAAAGCATCTCTTTAACAGCTAGGCATCTAGGACAAAGCCGTCCTTGATTATAGGGATTTTCCGGATCTCCTTCAATCTTTTCTAATACACCGTCTTTAACATACATTAAAACCCCGCAGTTGTCGTGGCAGCCCGGACCTGTACGGGCATTGCCGCGAAAAACAGTATATCCGTCTTCTTCCCAGGTCCATTTGCGATCCCTCGGGTCGTCCTGGGTTTTAAATTCGTTAACCTCTACTATGGCATTGCCATATTTAATTGCGGCACTGCCTTCCGTGTTTAAGTTTTTCTCTTCCATTTTTTCCTCCTTGAATATCTATTTCGGATTCTCAATGCAGTCCTAACAATCCACCTCCTACGTTGAATCAGTAGTACGCAAAATTCATGCCATATTTACTTCGCACTTTACTAGTCCATCAGGATATGACGCTAAAATTAAACTTCAGATTATCCCTCTAAATCTAGCAAATTTAGTCATTTTTTTAATTAATAATGCAGGGAGAAATTTTTTTAATTTATCATTCGCCTATTGTTTCACTGTCATCATTTTCCGGATCAAATAGGTAGTCAAGCGCAAATTTTTTCAGATTGAACTAGCCGGCATCGTTTCTGTTTCAGATTGGTCTAAAAATTTAATCCTTTTATCTTGCAAGACATACCTTGGAATAAAAAAATTCTATAACTAGAAGCACGCCCATTGTCAACGACAGCAGATATTGTCTAACATTGTGTGTCCTTTTCATTAGTCAGTTACCTCAATTAACTCATACTCCATTGATCCCATGCCTATTTGGGCTGCGTGTTCAATTTGAATACAGGCATTTCTTTGTGGAAAAGCCAAGTGGCCTAATGTTTGTCCATAGGCAGCTCTTGTTAAATCCTGTGTTGCCTGGTCAATGGCTACCGGATCATTGGATGTCAGGATTCCAAGATCGGGTATTAGTTTCGCGTCCGGCTTCTTACAAGGCAATCGCAATTTTGCGTCATATTGATTAACACATTAAAATAAAAGCACTTTCCCGGCTTATCAATCACGGCACCGCAGGCGTGTTCAGCCATACTTTTCTGAAGATAGCCCTCATCTGCATTAAAATTGTATTTTACTGCATCGAACCGGCAGGTTGCGATACACTCGCCGCAGCCAATACATTTGTCGGCGACAATATACGCTTTGCCATTGTCCTGGATAATAGCATCAGCGGGACACCATTTCATACATTTTTTACAATAAGTACATTGTGAACTGTCAATGATGGGTAATACAGCCGAATGCTGGCGCCTCTTTCCTTTGCGGCTTGCCAGCCCCATACCGAGATTTTTAATGCATGCGCCGAGCCCTGTAGAGATTATGCCGTTCTCCTTTATATAATGTTGATGTTTCTGTTAAAAACGGAACAGCGTCTTCATGATTCACTCTTTTTACCAGTTCACGGATTAATTCCGGTCTAATGCGAGTATTATTGATTCCTTCGCCCTGGCTTACATTATCTGTATTGCACAATTCATGCCAATAATAAAAAAGACTTGGGTCACGGCAGGTCTTCCGACCAACCATAACCAAGTCTTTTTCGCTTTAGCCTCGCGTATTTTACAGTTTTTTATCAGTGTTCAACATGAATGCCGTATGCTTTAATTTTTCGATACAGAGTTGTACGGCCTAACCCCAGTATTATTGCCGTTTCTCCTAAACTATTCCCCGTATAGGCCAAGGCTTCTTCTATGGCCTCTTTTTCTAATTCGGTTAATGATCTTATTGTTTTTTGCTGATTTTTTTCCGCAATATCCAGTAGTTCCTCTGGCAAATCGCGTAAACGGATAGTTCCCTTTTCCCGCATATTAACCGCAAAACACATAGCATTCTTCAATTGCCGGATATTTCCCGGCCAATCATATTGCATAAGGCGTTTACAAACCGCCGCCTCCATTTCAGGTACCGGTCGGTTAAGGTCACTGCTTTGCTTGTGAATAAACAGGCGGGCCAATTCTAAAATATCCTTGCCTCTGCTTCGTAACGGCGGTATAGAAAGTTTAAAGGTCGCCAGGCGAAAATACAGGTCCTCCCGAAACTCCTTTTGTTGCACCGCCTGGTAGAGATTCTTATTTGTTGCGGCAATAACACGAAAATCAACTTTTATATAGGTTTCGCCGCCAATGCGCATAACACGTTTATCTTCCAGTACCCGTAATAACACAGCCTGTACCTCAAGCGGCATATCCCCAATTTCATCCAAAAATAAAGTTCCACCGTTGGCCATTTCTAACTTCCCGACTTTTCCTTTGCGCGCCGCTCCGGTAAAACTTCCTCCTTCATAGCCAAACAGTTCGCTTTCTATCAGGCTCTTAGGAATAGAAGCACAATTAATGGCAACAAAAGGACTTTGCGGGCGACAGGCATTATGAATGGCATGGGCAAACAGTTCCTTTCCCGTGCCGCTCTCGCCAATTAACAATATACTGCCGCCGGTACCGGCGATTTTTTGTGCCACTTGCTTTGCTCTGACCATGGCAATACTTTTTCCGTAAATATCATTAAACGTGTAGATGGCTTTAAATCGTTCTTTTTTTTCTGTACTGCCGGCGGCTTTTATTTCCTTTAAATGAATAACTGCGCCTTCCATGCAGTCTTGGCTATCCATGATCGACTTTACTTCGCATAAACAGTGTTTAAATTTCTTGCCGGTAATGATGTCTGCTGCAAAAGTGGCTTCCGTTATTTTTCCCTGTAATACATTGTCAATCATCGGTGAATTGCCAATAATATCAGAATAAGGTTTCCCTAAGATCTTGTTTTGGCCTATCCCCAGAATTTTTTCCCCGCCACTGCTTACATAAATAACCCTTCCCGAGCAGTTTACGCCAACCATCCCGTCTTCCAGCATGGACATCGCCGTAGACAAGAGACTAATATCAAAACTGTACATGTGTTTCTGACTAGCCATTTCCATAGCATTTTCAATTCTCTGAGCCATTGAAATTTGCCAGGCAATCCACCATACAAACAAAGTCTCTTCATCCTTACTTTGAGCAAGATCACGGTGATAAGAAAAGGTAAAGGAGGCGACAATGTTTTTTCTGGCGTCATGTATGGGAATTGCCGTTATAACTTTACTGCTTCTTTGCATAACTTCGTTATAATGTTCCGGTCCTATTAAATACATAGGCTTATCTAATTGTAGGCAGATAGCATGGGCAGATGTACCGACCGACTCTTCGGAAAGATTTAAGCCGGAACACTTTAACTGGTCAATATGGGAATTATATAAAAACAGCAGAATCCCGTTACGATCCGTCAACCCTACCCGGAAAGGTTTTGTCTTGTTTAAAAAGTGAACTTGCTTACTTAATAATGGCACTGCAACTTGCATAAGTTGTTCATTCTCTTTTAGCACTTTGTTAAATTGCGCTGAATCTAAGACTTTTCGCGTCAACGGCTGATTAGGAACTACACCATAATTTTTAGACCGGTGCCAGGAAGCCATAACTTCCGGACGAACAGCAGCAAAGGTTTCTGATTCTCCCGTATTTTTCAAAAAATTTTCTCTACACTTGCTGATTTTTTCCCATTGCTTGAATTGAGAACGAAAAAAGGCGGTAAGTTCTTTAATCTGTTTTTCCTCATTTTCTTCTAAAATAAACTGCCGGCCCTGCATTATCTAACCTCCTTTAGGCACTTCCAGCTAATAATGCTATGTAATGTGAAACAAAACTTTAAATATTTTGTATTATGTCATATTTAAAAATTCGACGCAAGAGATGATTTTCCTCATAGTTTAAAAATATAGAAAAAATTTTTTTAAAGTGGGTAATGAACTCAGACTACTTCTAAATTTTATCATTACATTAAAAATATTTATAAAAATTGTTCCATATCGATCGATTTAGCAATGTAACGATTATTTTTTTGTTTCATTTTGGAATATATTTTTCCGGTTATTATTTTATTAAACTCTAATTATTTGTTTTGCTATGCTCACTTCCAGGCCACCGGCACTAAGTATCCCTTTAGCATATTTTTACTATTCTCCTTTCGGTATTTTGTTCCGTTTTGAACCATTAGACACCGCCAACAAATTTTTGCATTGCATGGAATCTACAAATTCACTTATGCTATATTCTCGTCTGTAAAGCGCTAAGATCCAGTTCTGTTAGAATTTTGCCAATAGATAACATAGAGATCACAGGTGTAACAAAATAGCCTGGCACACAAATTGCATTGTTTTATCGATTGTCAGCCTGACTTCACTAACAAACAAGGAGGTTACCAAATTTTTGAGAATTATAAAGATGCTTACCAAATTTTTATGTAAATCTTAGACATATGCCTTTGGCAAGGGAGATTAGTTTATGAATACATTCGACGTTAAGAAGTTACTTGATGAGAGCTCTATACAGAAACATCATTGGCGATTATTTTTCTGTTGTTTAACAGCGCTTTCTTTTGATGGCTATGATCTTGTTGTATATGCTACAACAATCCCCCTGCTACTCGCCGAATGGAATATGAGCCCCGCTTATGCAGGACTCATTGGCAGTTATGCATTTGGTGCCGGTGTGTTTGGTGCTGTATTAGGTGGCGTTTTAGGAGATAAATGGGGAAGAAAAGCTACCATTATTACATCTGTGGTGATATTTACGGTAGGTACCTTTGCAACGGCATTGGCAAACAGCCCGCTGTTATTTGGTGTATTCCGCACAATTACCGGTTTGGGACTTGGCATGACATCGCCTAATGTCATGGCCTTAATTTCAGAATATTTTCCCAATAAATCAAAACAAGCAGCCGTTTCTGCGAGTGCCACCGGCATGCAAATAGGCGGAATCATGTCCGCCCTGGCCGGTATGTACTTACTGGCTCCTTTCGGCTGGAAGTCCGTTTTTTACTTTGGGTCAATCGTAATTTTTCTAGTGCCCCTTCTCTACTGGTACATGCCGGAAACGCCCTGGATACTGGTAGCTAAAAACAAAATTCCCCAGCTCAAACAAATATTGAACAAATTCAGGCCAGACATTACTGTACCTGATGATGCCCATTTTGAGTATCCTCATGCCAAAGAAAAGTCATCACTTACCAATGTTTTTGCCGAGAACAGGAGTTTAAGCACAGGTCTTTTTTGGTTAGTATATTTCATGAACATGTATATGATTTTTGGCACCAACACCTGGATACCAACATTGATGATGAATGCGGGCCATGAATTTGGATTGAGCTTATGGTTTTTTCTGTCCCTGTTCCTGGGTGCAGGTATAGGGAGCCTGGTTTGCGGATATTTGACCGAACATTTTGGAGCCAAACGAATTTTAGTGATTCTCTACTATGGCGCTTTTTTTTCCATCTCGCTATTAAGTGTCCCCATGAACATGTATTGGACGACAATTATTACCGCGCTTGTAGGTGCCTGTACTATGGGGGCTCAAAATGTCACCCACGGATATATTGCGCAATACTATCCACCTGCTGTACGGGCGACCATGATGGGATGGGGACTTGGCTTAGGCCGGTTTGGCGGTCTTCTTGGCCCTATCGTTGGCGGCATGTTGTTGTCCATGAAAGTCAGCCTGTTCCAGAATTTTCTTTGTTTTGCAATACCAGGCCTGATTGCCGGTACTTGTATTGCACTTATACAGGACAAATATAGTTACGCCAGCCGTCCCACGCCATAATCACTGAGCAGCCTCACATAGCAACATCAATAATACGTTACTACATTTAAAAACTTATAGTACAAAACTCCAAAAATATAAGAAGTTGTGTTGAATTTTGACGTCAACACAACTTCTTATGTTTTTCAAATAACTTACCAAGTCTAATCTATTTTCAGTCTCTTATTCAGATATAGCTTATTTTTGAATGTTACCCTCCGTACTGATGGTTACTACATTGCAGGGAATTGCTTTATGAGAATTAACCAACGCCGCTTGTACAGCGTTTACAATTCCCCCGCAACAGGGAACTTCCATTCTGATTACGGTAATGCTCTTTATGTCATGGAGCTGCAGGATGTCTGTTAATTTAGCGGCATAATCTGCTTTATCCAGCTTAGGGCAGCCAATAACTGTAATCCTGCCGCGCATAAATTCTGCATGCAGGTTCGCATAGGCATAGGCCGCACAATCGGCCGCAACAAGTAGATGGGCCTGATCAAAATAAGGAGCACCGGCCGGTACCAATTGCAACTGGCAGGGCCATTGCCGTAATTCCGATCTCAAATTTTCCTCTTTGCTGCTAGGATTAAATTCGGTTTTCTTCTTGATCTCCTTGGCCATGCTTCCGGGACAGCCGCAGGCCATTGGCTGAGAATCGCTCTGCACATTGAGTGCAATATGTTGTTGAACAGCGGCTTCATCAAAAGCAGGCGCTTCCCGTTCAATAATCGTAATAGCCCCTTGCGGGCAATCCGGCAAACAGGCTCCCAGGCCGTCACATAGGTGATCAGATACCAATTTTGCTTTGCCGTCAACTAATTGAAGAGCAGCTTCATGACATGCTCCGATACAAAGGCCGCAGCCATTACATTTTTCTTCGTTTATCTGTACAATTTTTCTTAACATATTATCTCCTCCATTTTTCGTTAACCAAACTATTGTCGCTACAAATAAGATAGCATAGTTTATACTACTTAGCCGTGATAAGAATCACATTTTCATAGCAAGTGGAGTTATCTCATGTCTTGACGAAAAAAGAAAAAAGTAGGACTATAGTATTATTACTATTTATCCGGAGATGATCACTTATGCAAAAGCTTCAGATACCGACAAAATTCAGGCCTGCCATACTATTAATTATTATGATCCTGGTAGTAGGCCTATTCATTGTTAGCCATAACGGTTTCGGGTTTGTACAAGGCTTCTCACCAAAGACGGTAAGCGTAACAACCGCCCCGGTCAGCATGATCAATAAACCGGTTGACATTATTGTTCCCGGCTCTGTCCAAAGCCGCCAGGCTGTTATTGTCAGTGCGGAAATTGCCGGCAAAATCAGTGAACTCAATATAGCAGAAGGACAGACGGTAAACGCCGGCCAACTGCTTGTTCACATCGAAGGTTCCGGAGGACAAACCATAGCAGAATCGCCGATCAGTCCCACTCTCGGCCAAAGCGGTGATTCGCAGCAGCAGGCCCAAGCTAACTATGACAAAATTTTAAAAGAATATGAACGTTACGAAAAATTGTACCAAGTCGGCGGTATTGCCCGCAAGCAATTTGAAAATGTGGCGGCGCGTTTGCAAGCGGCACGTCAAGCCCTCGATAGTGCTGCCGGAACCGAAGAAACTGCGTCGGCCGGTTCTGCCATAAGTACGCCGGCACGGCAACCAGGCTTTGCTAATATAACCGCCCCGATTAGCGGTAAAGTAACCGGGCTTGCTGCTGCCGCAGGGAATACAGTACAGGCCGGCCAGCGTTTAATGGTGCTGGATACCGGCGGTGAACTCCGTGTCGCCATCCATTTGGATCAGAAAGATTTATATCTAATTCAGACCGGAACCCAGGCGGAAATTGTAGGCGATGATTCTCCAAACCAACCCGTTATCGGCCAGGTAGAGGCCATTTATCCGGAAGTGGGAACCGGTACGCCAACGTTTCTTGCCCATATCAGGCTAGAAAATAATAATGGCCTTCTCAAACAAGACATTCCCGTAAAAGTTCATTTAAAAACCGGCCAGACAATACCGGCTTATGCAGTACCGACTGCGGCACTCTTTCAGGATCAAGCGGTTAACTATGTCTATTTGGCCGTTGATGGAAAAATTATGCGGCAGCAAGTAGACGTAGGCATAACGCTTGATAACCTAACAGAAATTACCTCTCCTTTGCCGGAACAAGCCGTTATTGTAACGAGTGGCATAAATAACGTAAAAGACGGTGATACGCTGTCTATCCAATAAATAAAAATTGTTAACCCTAGAAAAAAAACACCCCACCGCAAAAGGCAAGGTGCAAGAGGTCACGTCATAGGGATGCGTTCCTATGACATATGTATCTTATAATAAATTTATTTAAAAAGAATTAGAAAATGTAAAAATGACGCTCCTCATCCAGGCAGCGTCATTTTTATTAACTAAAGCCTTGCTGTTAAAAACGGAAATCCCGTTTCCCTTCTTTAAGTTCAGACAGATGCTCTATGGCAATTTTACGGACTTTTTCATTGGTAATGCGAGGGATTTCATTGGCAATTACCTTTTCGCCCTTAGCTTTGGTATCCGCCGAAGCATAATCCTCTAAATATTCCTTAAGGGTCATAAGCGCATTCGGCTGACAGCAGTTGGCTATTTGACCTGTTTTTACCAAGCTCATGAAACGGTCGCCGGTACGTCCTTCGCGATAGCAGGCAGTACAGAAGCTTGGAATATAACCTAATGCTAATAACCAATTTACAATTTCATCCAGCGTGCGTCGGTCATTTACATCAAACTGGGCTGAATTATCATCCTCAGCCTCCGGCTCAACATAACCACCGACACTGGTGCTGGAACCGCCGCTAATTTGAGAGATTCCCAATTCAAGCACACGCTGACGGGTTTTTTGTGATTCACGGGTAGATACGATCATGCCGGTGTAAGGAACCGCAATCCGCAGTACGGTTACAATTTTGGCAAAAATGTCATCCGAAATAGCATTGCTGAAGTTCTTGGGATCAATATCATCAGCCGGACGAATGCGCGGAACGCTAATGGTGTGCGGACCAACTCCCATAGCGGCTTCCAAATGTTCAGCATGCATCAGCAAGCCGACAAAATCATAACGATACATATTTAAGCCAAATAAAACACCCAAACCAACATCGTCAATGCCGCCTTCCATGGCACGGTCCATTGCTTCGGTATGATAAGCATAATCGCTCTTAGGACCGGTAGGATGCAGTTCTTCATAGGATTTTTTATTATAGGTTTCTTGGAATAAAATATAAGTACCAATTCCCGCTTCCTTCAATTTGCGATAGTTTTCCACTGTTGTTGCGGCAATATTAACGTTTACGCGGCGAATGGCGCCGTTTTTATGTTTGATGCTATATATGGTTTTAATACTTTCCAATACATATTCGATCGGATTGTTAACAGGATCCTCACCTGTTTCCAAAGCCAGCCGTTTATGCCCCATATCCTGCAAGGCAATGACCTCACGCACAATATCTTCCTGCGAAAGTTTTTTACGGGAAATGTGTTCATTGGTGCGATGATAGGGGCAGTATACGCAGCCGTTTATACAGTAATTGGAAAGATACAGCGGCGCAAACATGACAATGCGGTTGCCATAAAATTTTTGCTTAATTTCTTTGGCCAGGGACTTCATTTTATTGTTTTCTGCTTCTAAATCACACTCTAAAAGTACCGCTGCCTCACGATGCGTAAGGCCCTTGCAATCCTTGGCCCGTTCCAGAAGGCTGTCGATTAATTCACGGTTGCTTTTATTTTTCTGAGCATAGGCAAGTGTATCCAGAATTTCCTGATCATCAATAAATTCGGTGGCAATTTTTGACTTGCAATTATACATAATAAAACCTCTTTTCTTAAATTTTTTTACTAATGTAATTTACCATGCTTACTGACTAGGCAGCTTAGAATACACTGTTTTGGTGTTAACATGAGGAATCATGCCAAGCTTGCCGGAAAGAGCACTGATTATATCGTTAGGAGCATCAACTACAATACTGATTACGGAAACACTGCGTTTCGGATAAGGAATTCCCATCCGGCCGACGATATACTCCCCGTATTCGTGCAGAATATCATTAATTTTTTTTGCAGATTCTTTGTGTTCAACCACAATTCCAATTAACGCGATTCTTGTTTCCATAGAAAATTCCTTTCTAATCTAAATATAAAATCCTTGTACCCAAAAAGGCACAAGGATAGATATCAATAATCAGAAAAGCAAACTGCGTAACGTTACTTTTCTCCACTATTACTCTATTCTCTCGCCTTCTCATTGGGGGACAAACCCTCATGGTTTAGCACGATAACTTTTTCATTACAATACGCTATGGTTTACTCTAAGAAAAGAGATGTTGACTCTCTATCTTGTCAGCTCACCATTAAATCAGGTAAATTGTAACATATTTTCTGACAAAAAGCAATGCTCACTTTCTTCATTTCCATTTACCCTCTGTCTATTTACACCCATTGGTCAATTTATTCTGTTTACCGCTTTTCTATTTCCCTTACCAATAGGTTGCGTTATATTTATATTGTAAATAATTCTGAAAATAGGAGGGGTTCTTTGTGAACGGTATTTATCTTGTCATTATTGCCGCACTTTGGCTGATGTTTGCTTACCGTATTTATGGTTCCTTCATTGCAGCCAAAGTGCTCACTCTGGACGAAAACAGGACTACACCGGCAGTACGCCATAATGATGGCCGTGACTATGTTCCAACCAATAAATGGGTCACTTTTGGTCATCATTTTGCAGCAATCGCTGGTGCCGGTCCGCTGGTAGGTCCGGTCATTGCCGCTCAGTTCGGCTATCTGCCCGGTACATTATGGCTGCTGATCGGTGCTGTACTTGCCGGTGCTGTCCATGATATGGTCATTATGTTCGCATCAGTGCGTCATGACGGCTTGTCGGTAGCGGAAATCGCAAAACAGGAGGTTAGCAAGCTCTCCGGGTTCTGTACTTCTATCGCTGTACTGTTTTTGCTGATTATTACCCTTGCCGGTATGGCGGTTGTAGTAGCCAATGCCTTGTATAATAGTCCCTGGGGTGCCTTTACCGTGGGTGCTACCATTCCAATTGCTATTTTTATCGGTATTTACCTGCGTTGGCTGCGTCCTGGTAAAATTCAGGAAGCCACAGTTATCGGTGTAACACTGGTGCTGCTTGCTGTCTTTGTGGGTCCGTGGGTTCAACATTCCGCACTTGCTCCTTATTTTACATTTAGCATTAAGCAGCTATCGATAATGTTGGCAATTTATGGATTTTTCGCCGCCGCATTACCGGTATGGTTACTGCTGGCGCCACGTGATTACCTTAGCACTTATATGAAAATCGGTACCATCGCCGCCTTAACATTAGGTATCATCTTAGTTAGACCAGACATTCACATGCCTGCATTCAGTCAGTTTGTCAATGGCGGCGGCCCGGTTATCGGCGGTCCCGCATGGCCCTTTGTATTTATTACCATTGCCTGCGGCGCATTATCCGGGTTCCATTCTCTGATCAGCACAGGGACAACCCCCAAAATGCTGACAAACGAAAAAGAAATTCTTCCTATCGGTTTTGGTGCCATGCTGGTCGAAAGCTTTATTGCCTTAATGGCCTTGATTGCTGCTACCAGCCTGCAGCCTGCCGACTATTTTGCCATCAATGCCGCTCCGGCCGCATTTGCCAAATTAGGCCTACAGGTTCAAGAATTACCGGCCCTGGCGCATATGGTTGGCGAAGATATTGCCGGCAGACCAGGCGGTGCTGTTTCTCTTGCTGTTGGCATGGCCCATATTTTCTCGAAACTACCCGGTATGGAAGCTTTAATGTCCTTCTGGTATCACTTCTGCATTATGTTTGAGGCCCTGTTCATCCTGACACTGATTGACGCCGGCACCCGCGTTGGCCGTTATCTCCTCCAGGAAATGGGCGGCAAAATTTATAAACCGCTGCAAAACCCCAACTGGTGGCCTGGAATTATCTTTACCAGCGCGCTGATCTGCTGCGCCTGGGGCTATCTGGTTCTGCAAGGCAATATTTCCACGATTTGGCCGCTATTTGGCGTTTCTAATCAGTTGTTAGGAACTTTAACCCTGGCCATTGGCACAACGGTACTGTTCCGTATGGGACGCGGCCGTTATGCCTGGGTTACGATTATACCAATGATTTTTTTGGCAACAGTTACCTTTACCGCCGATTATATGAATATCTTCAACACTTATTTACCGGCAAAAAATTATCTTTTAGCCGGTGTGAGTGGAATCATGTTTGTCTTAGTCATTCTTGTTCTGGTTGACTCCATTCAGCACTGGTTTAAGTTAGCACGGACTATTCCACCTGATAATGCTAACGAAAAACAGTTAAAAGCCGCTGAGGTAACCAACCAATAATAAAAAAGCAATAAAACAAAAAACTAAGAGGAACTATGCCATGGCATAGTTCCTCTTAGTTTTTTGACCACGCGCAAACTATATACAACGTGCTAAAAATTTTTGCAGGCTGGCAGTGTGTTGGCAAAAGCGGAAGTCAAACGCCAGTGGTGGAGCGTTGTCAATACATCACCAGCCTGCGCCTGCAAACTTCTTTAATGCGGAATATATAGCAATGTTACGTTTTTTCCGCCATGATTTGTTCATGGATCTGCAATATTCTTTGACCGTAAGATGTTCCCGGTATGGCCCACTTGCCATTAAGCCCAATCCAGGTTTTTGCTCCGCCAAAATTTTTACTGTTTTTTAAATAGTTATAGCGAGGGTCAACAATTTCTTTTTTCGGTAAATCCGTGGAAGTGTAACCTAAAAGGTGCTGTATCTGAGCTCTGACACCAAGCTGCGCTGAGCTAAACCATGCGCCGCGCCCCCCGTCACCAGTTGTACCTAAACCGCAAAAATTATTTTGCAGCGGAACTACATCGCCGCCGTATTTAAAATAACCGGTCTCATACAGCGCCTGAGCAAAGGCAACATCAGGCCTGATACCTTCAGCCATCCCCTCGATATAAAAATAATTGACCAATTCATCCGCCGGTACAGTAAGCGCCGGCAAAGAATTTTTACTTAACAGGTGCTGCAAACATTGTTGCTGAGTCGCTAACGGCGGCCCCATAATGGATAAATCAAATACGGTATTCGTATCAAGTTCATCACCAGCCAACGATAATTCCGCGTTTGCCACCGGGATAAGAGCAAGGATAAAAACAACAGCTAGAACCAAAATGCGCATTACTTTTCCCCCAAAAGAAAACCAAAACCCAATTGTTATGCCAATACAATAGTTATGACTAAACTATTCTTCTCTAATAAAATGCTGAATTCCTTTGCTTTGCTCCACTTATTTCCATAAAAAAATTCGTCTCTTCAGACGAATTTTTTATTTTACCGCGTTTTTATTGTGCTGTACTCGACAAATTGGTTGATAAATGAGTTTGAAATAGCCGGGCCATCAGCTTCATGCTTAGCTTCCTCTATAGCTTTTTTAACGGCTAACAGAGAATCGGTAATGATTTTAAGGTTATTGGCCAGAGATGAAAGAACAGCCACATAACTTTCAAAAGAGAGATTATTCTTTTTCAACTTAGTCTCTTGAATGCCTCTATAAATATCTACAAGGAGTTCACGCAGTGCGTGTTCTAAATATTGTAGGTCAGTTAGCGTGTAACAGCCGGGATCACTGTCGACATATAACATAATTTTTCCATTTTCTAAAATATCACTATTGGCATTGACTCGCGCAAACATAGGTTTTCCTCCCTCATCAATCAAATATAAGAACTATCCTGATTTTATGTAAATCCACAGGCCATCTGTTAAAATAAAACAAGCCTTCCCATTTTGGAAAGGCTTGCTAGCAGATTCAAGCAACATGGAGCATCACTAATAAGCGCATAGTATTGCGCTGCCTGAAAATTGCTCCTTTCCAAAAGGGAGACATAGCCGTTTCCAGCTATACCGATCGGCTGAACACCATACCATGCTGGGTTAGGCAATTCAGCTAGGGAGCCAGTATTTACTTTAACTACCCATTAATCATAACTAACATTAACAAATATAAACAAACTATTTCTTTCTGTATAATACTATTATATTTCCTTTAGTTAGATAAAGCAAGAGGATTCCGCTTTATTCTTAATCTTATAATTTAAAAATTTCATAAACTGGTACATATTGAATACTCCGTTAACGCATTTAATTAACCGTAGCAAGGATATGCTATATATAAATACCATCAAAGGGGGAACCAAACAAAATGGCAAGCAGACGGTATACACAATACCTTAAGCCCAATACACTGAAACACTTTGAACAAATACTGAAAGAAGAAAAGGACCGTTTAGTACAGGTTGTTAGCCGGCTTGAAGAAACAGGCATTGGTGATACGATGTCAGATTCAGTAAGTGAACTTTCCATGTATGATAACCACCCGGCGGATTTGGGAGATGTCGTGTTTGAACGCAGTAAGGATGTGGCCTTACGTGATAATGAACATGTACTTCTGGAACAAGTGGAAGCCGCTTTAACCAAAATACAGGAAGGCTCTTACGGTATCTGTGAGATTTGCGGTAAACCCATTGATAGGGAACGGCTTGAAGCAGTTCCCTGGGCTACACACTGCATTGACTGCCAAGCAGCCAACGATGTTACGGATACCACCCCGCGTCCGTTAGAAGAAGAAATATTGGAGCCTCCCTTTCACCGTACATTTTTGGATACAGCAAAATTCAATTTTGTCGGTTTTGATGGTGAAGACGCCTTACAGTCGGTACTAAAATGGGGCAGTTCAGACACACCCCAGGATATTCCGGGTTCTTATGATTACAAGGCTGTCTGGCCAAATAGCAACGAACACCAGGGAATAGTGGACAGGACAGATGCGATTCCCAATAATACTGCCAATACACAACCTCGGTCAGATCATAAACATCGCCAAAATAGAAAATCAAAATAATCCTTGTTGACAGGCTATATTGGCAGAAATGCTAAAAACTAGCGTATACAAAAATGTGGCCGACAGGCCCAACGGCAGCAGGAAGCATAATATGTCTAACTGGCAATTATGCTTTTTTTTTGCATCCATAAATTAAACTGCTCCTGCCAGCGGATTTAGCGATTACTAATTGTCTAAATTACCAAAGGCGGAATAAATTCCTGCGATTATTGCCCCGATAGTGTTACTGATCAAATCAAAGTCTGTATCTTCAAGACTGGGCTGGTTTAAAATTTGAGGATTCATAATTGTATCTGCCGCAAACTCAATGATTTCATTAAGACTCCCCACAGCCATCCCAATAGCCGCTACAAAAACAAATTTTATCCAGCGTGTTTCGATGGCTGTTTTCATAAAATTTGTTATGATATTGTAAAAAAATAGAGAAAACGCAAATATGCCAAAAATATGTTGTATTCTATCAAAAGCCGGCGACGTAACATAAAGGTTTAAATAGAAGCCGCAGAAGCTGTCGCTCATAATGGCTATAAGTACAGCTAACCGCAAATAATAATTACCTTTAAGTCTATAAATATATTCCAATACCAGATACGCGATCCAAAACAGCGTCGAACCAATAATATTATTAATAAAGTCATGATTACCCCGGCTAATAATTCCCAGCAGACTAAAGCCCTGAACAGCAATGAGAACAATGCATAAAACCACATTTGTTCGCAAATACGTATTCATTAAAATCATCTCCAATTATAATGGTCTTTTTAAGTATAGCCAATAGTTTTTTATAGAGTCTGTTTAGTATTTTCCGTTAATTAAAATAATATTAATACAAGGAATCAAAACCAATAACCGTGAAATAGCAGAAGAAGCAAGGCAATACCGCCTTGCTTCTTCTGCTATTTCACTAGGACAAAACCTATAGACATATACTAATATTCTCTGGGAAACTGAGATTTGATAAAAATCTATTCTGGAAGCCTGGCTGTGCTGCCAGTTCCAGATAATTGACTTTGGTGGCAATAGCAGCACACCGTTGCATTTTTTCTGTAGATATAAGTACCTGCACTGCGCCATTCCCGGCTGCATTACCGACTGAACAGACAGTTTCCCTTTTAAACCCGGGGAACATGCCAATCCTTATAGCACTGTCGATATCAATATAATTACCAAAAGCACCGGCTAAGCACACTTTTTCATATTGAGTCCCTGCCGGCATTTTTTCCATTAAAAATTGGATTCCCGTACATATTGATGATTTTACCAACTGAATCTGCCGGATGTCGGCTTGCGTAATGGAAATGTCGGCACCATTGGCAGAATTTTTTCCTTCTACCAGGATAAACTCCCATTGACCGTCCTGGTTTTTTAACCGATTTCTAAGCTTTTCCGGAAAATCAACCGCCGCTGCCTTCATAAACCGTCCATTTGTGTTTATTAACCCTGCTTTTAACAGCTCTGCCACGGCCTTTACAATACCGGATCCACAGATGCCGATTGCTTTACAGTTGCCGCTTACTTGAACCAAAACATTATCCTCGCTAATGACAACATCAGTAATAGCGCCGTCGGTAGCCCGCATGCCATCCCGGATATGGGCACCCTCGAAGGCCGGCCCGGCGGCAGTCGAGCAGGCATAAAGCCTATTTCCGTCCCCAATAACCATTTCACCATTAGTTCCTAAATCGACCAGCAGCAACGGCGACTGGGCAATATCTTGATCCACAGCGACAATGGCAGCTGTCGTATCTGAGCCGACAAAGCTCGCAATATTAGGCAGTACAAGGACTTTCCCCTGCGAATTTATTTCCAGTTCCATTTCCTGCGGACTGAGCGGCGATATGTATTTAAATAAAGCGGCATAAGGCTTGCGTACCAGTGTTGACGGTGAAATTTCCAATACCAAATGCGCCATCGTGGCATTGCCTGCAATGGTGACCGCATAAATCTGCTGCCGGGTTACCTCCGCCGCGCTACATAGCTCAGCAATAATTTGATTTAGGCAATGGCGAATAAGTTGCGATAATCTCTCTAACCCACCCTCAAGCTCATGGGTAGCTTGAATGCGCGAAATCACGTCAGCACCCATGGAAGCCTGCGGATTGTTTTTTGAACATACGGAAACTACCTTGTTGGTAGTAAGATCCACCAGCATACCGACAACTGTAGTTGTACCTATATCAAAGGCTGCCCCATACAGCACACTTGACGTATCGCCAACCTCAAGCGCTATGGGCTTATTATTAAGCGCCACAATCGTGATAAACTCAGGTTTGGTTTCCACTACTTCACTTAGCTGTCGCAACATAACAGCATTATCAATAATACCTGCATTGTCAACACCACTCTCCGGCGAGGCGGTCAAGGCATGTTGTATCATTTCCTGTAATGAATAATGATTATCTACTGTTGGGTAAGTTGGTGCGAGAACCACCTTTCTTATTAATGGCAGCCCCTCAGCAACTGCAATTTCTGAGGTTTGTCCCTTTTGGCTTACTTGTGCCTGCTGCAAAAGAATTGTCAGATCTCCTTGCGGATAAACCTGGCAGGCTAGATAGGTATTATCCGGTGCCGGCTGAATTTCAACACCGTCTTTATTGACAACCTTGCCTTGAAGAACCCGTATTTTACATTTACCGCACGTGCCTCTGCCCCCGCAGTTAGCTTCAAGAAATATGCCGCCATCAATAAGCGCCTGCAAAATTGTTTTTTCCCGCTGGCAGAACAATTGTCTGTCTTCACCTTCCAGTAATAATTTATAGACTGAGGATGCTGCTTTCATCTAAAGCCCTCCCTGCAGATTAGTAAAAACCAAAAAGAAGAACCACGTTCCCCTGTAAGTAGTTCTTCCTTTGGCAGAATGTATGTAACGCGCCTAGCTAAAAACGGGAGGCAACGTAACAACCTATCTCTATCCAATTCACGCTTCACACTGACTGTCTTTGCGGAAGTTAACAAGTGAATGATTAACGAGTTCAGCAATAACCTTTTTGCTATACCCAAATACCAGTACGTTGATATCTAATTTAACCCGGCTGAACTTAGCAACTGTATCGGTTGTCCATTTGTCAGACAACTTTATATCCACTCGATCCATTCTTGTTAGCGATACAAACATGAACTCCTCATCCAGCTTGGCCAGTACCTTGATATGTCCCACAATAATTTCATTATGAGCCAAAGGTCTGCCAATCGCCTGTATTAACCGCGTTACCATTTTCTCTACAGTTGGCTTGGTTACAGGTTTCTCAAACTCAATGCAGTAGGTCTCGCTAAAAACTGTTGCGTCAGTCAGGTTTATGGGGGCATGATCGTGCTCATGGTTATGATTATGATTTTTTTTAGCAAGCTTGAACTTATGTGTAAGTTTATCCAAAATGAATAACCTCCTCAATGACAGCCGGAGGTAATTGATTGGCGGCACTGGCAACCTTAATCGGTACATTCTGGACTATCTGCCTAATATCCTCGACAATTTCCTGGCGATTGGCCTCTTCAATGTCCGCCTTGTTCACAATAACAAAGTCCGTTTTCTCTACCTGCCCGGTAACAAGGGGTCCTAATACCTCTTTTAACTCGGGCCACCGTCCCATGTCGACAATTGTTACGGTTTTAAAACCGGTATAAAAATTGCAATACTCGTGAATCAGCTTGGCAATATTACCGGGAATAGCCAAACCGGTCATTTCAATAATCAGCCAGTCCGGTTTTATGGTATCGTTGATTTCCCTAACAGAACTTACTAAATCGCTTGTAATCTGACAACATACACAACCGCCAAAAAGCGGCCGTACCTGTAATCCGCTGTCAGCAAACAATTTGTCATCAATGCCTGCTTCACCAATTTCATTTTCGATAAGAGCTACCGTTTCGTGCTTATTTTCGGTAATATACTTGGCAACTTGCAATATCGTGGTTGTCTTGCCTGAGCCTAAGAAACCGCCAAACAGTAATATCCGCATTCTTTTATTTCCCCCCTTTACCCATACACGCTAATTCATGGTCTGCTACTCTTCAGTGTACCATTTACCCGGCAAATAAAAAAACTTTTCAGGATTCTCAATCCTAGAAAAATCCGGATTGACAAACAACCCGGATTACTCCTAGGATAATAATCTTGCGTTTTCCTGTCAGCCAACTCATTTTGCCAAAGGCTGCGCACTATCACTTTCTAAAGGGGATTTACGTTCACAAAGCCAGCCAATTTCTTTCGCAATACTTAATATTCTATCAATAATTTGGCGTATATCTTCGTTCGCATATTGAGACTTTCCACTCTGACTATCAGGCAGGGCATCCTGCCTAGCAATCTCAGGCTTGGAGTTCTTGCTATCAACTGTAGCGTTCCTTTTTATAGATTCAAGCTCCATTGCAGTAAATACCCTCCTTTAACCAGATTTTTCAGTTAATTCAGCTTGACATGCGGCCTTGCAAAGAAGTATTAGTTAACCCCGGAAGCCTTTTTAGACATTTCAACAGCGTCATATGCGTTTTTGCAATATCCGTCAGCACTGCACCATTTAGCAACATTTTCATCAACAGGGCCACCACCAACAAGAACCGTTGCTTTCGTTCCGGTAGCTTTTACTGCCGCTACTGTTTCTTTCATTACGTCAAAAGCAGTCGTCAATAAACAGAACATGCCGACAACGTCAGGATTATGGTTTTTTACAGCCTCAATAAAAGTTTCAATCGGGGCATCAACACCGATATCCACTACCTTAAAGCCATTGCAGCTTAAAATCGTAGATACAATATTTTTACCAATGTCATGAATATCGTCTTTTACCGTACCTAAGATAACTGTCCCAATTGCTTTTTTATCGCCGCCAGCCGCAAGCGCCGAACCGAGAAGGGCAGCAGCATTAGAGAATACTTCAGCCGACATGATCAATTCGGATAAATAATAATCACCGGCTTCATACAGTTTACCTACGCCTTCCATACCTGCTTGCAGCTGTCCAAGAATTTCCACAGCTTGCACCCCAGCCGCAAGTTGTTCATTGACTCCCTGAATAACTAAATCTTCTTCTAACTCCGTAACCGCTTTTACCAAATCGACTTTTGCCATTTGAAATTCCCCCATATCATTTATTTTTTAAACTCACATAAGTTGCCTTCGGTTGTTTGCCAGGTATTACGCGTAGATTCCTTTCCGATGAGCCTTTAGATAATTTTTGCAATATCGGTCATTTCCCAATAAAGCTTGTCCGGCATAAACCACACCCATCATCGCTTTATCAGTCGGGTTAAGAATATAACCGTCCATGCCCACGGTCATAGTTTGCACTACGAAAAGCCGGTTAAGAACGGCCCGATTAGGAAATCCGTAAGAAATATTGCTCAATCCACAGGTTAAGTGCACTGCAGGATATTTTTGCTTAATGGCATAGATGGCATCCAATACCGACTTGCCATATTTATCATTAGTACTTAATGGTTTGATTAACGGATCAAGATAGATATCGTCCTGCGCAATGCCCTCTTTAGTCATATCGTCCACCAGTTTACTCGCAATCCGCAGACGATCTTCGGCGGTCTCCGGCATACCTGCATCCTCAATACAAAGAGCAATGATCTTGGCGTCAAACTCTTTTACAAGCGGAATCACTGCTTGGTAGCGTTTTTCTTCAGCGGTAGTAGAATTAATCATTCTCTTGCCGTTGCCGCTCTTCGCCAAAGTCAAACCGGCTCTCAAGGCATTTTCATCAGGGCTGTCAATACAAAGTGGCAAATCAGTGACCTCTTGAATGGTGTTAACCAACCATTCCATACATTCGATTTCCTGACCGACCATGGTCCCGCAGTTTACATCCAGATAATTGGCACCGGCTTCCGTCTGTTGTTTAGCCACTTCCTGGATATAAGCCGCATTTCTTGCCTCCACAGCTTCGCGAATTGCTTTGCGGCTGGTGTTTATCAATTCTCCAATTATTAGCATTGAAAAAAACTCTCCTCCTATCGCGTGTTGTATATACATCTATATTTGTATAGTAACTCTCTTTATTCTTCTTGTCAATAGTATTTTCTCACATTTCTAAAAAATTATAATTTACAGTAACGATTGATTAAAATGAATAACCAGATAACTTAATATAAAAAAATCAGGATTGCCATAAGCAGCTTCCTGATTTTTTTACAACTTATAAAATGTTAAAACAGCCCTACGATTTTACCGCTATTGTCGATATCCATCTTTTCTGCCGACGGTTGTTTTGGCAGTCCGGGCATTGTCATAATGTCACCAGTAATGGCCACCAAGAAACCTGCACCGGCAGCTACCCGTACTTCCCGTACAGTAATGCTAAAACCGGTTGGACGTCCCATTTTAGTCATATCATCGCTCAAAGAATACTGGGTCTTGGCCATGCAAATCGGCGTCTTATCAAATCCCAGAGCAGTCAGTTCTTTAATCGTTTTTTCTGCCGCAGCCGTATAGTTAACACCATCGGCACCGTAAATTTTAGTGGCAATAGCGGCAATTTTTTCTTTTATGGAAGCTTGTTCATCATAAGCAAATTTAAAATGACTTGGCTTTTCACAGGCAGCCAGCACTTTGTCTGCCAGCGCCTGTCCCCCTAAACTGCCTTTAGCCCATACTTCGGATAGTGCAACTTCAGCTCCCAATGCATTGCACTTTTCTTCAACAAAGCGCAGTTCGGCGGCAGTATCGGTAGGAAACGCATTAATCGCTACTACTGCCGGCAGACCAAATTGCTGAATGTTTTCAATATGCTTGGTAAGGTTGGCGAGCCCCTTCTCCAAAGCCGCCATATTTTCACCGGTCAACTCATTTTTAGGAACACCGCCATGCATTTTAAGAGCACGAACGGTAGCCACAATTACGACGGCACTGGGTTTAAAACCGGCAAAACGGCATTTAATATCCAGGAACTTTTCCGCACCCAGGTCAGCGCCGAATCCTGCCTCTGTTACGCAGTAATCAGCCAATTTTAACGCGTATTTTGTTGCCGAAACACTGTTGCAACCGTGAGCGATATTGGCAAACGGCCCGCCATGAACAAAAGCGGGTGTATTTTCCAGCGTCTGCACGAGATTAGGTTTGATGGCATCTTTAAATAATAGCGTCAAGGCACCGGTTACTTTTAGATCATTAGGAGTTACCGGTTTGCCTTCATACGTGTAGGCAACAATAATCCGTCCAATTCTTTCTTTCATATCATCTAGATCTTTAGCCAGGCAAAGAATCGCCATCATTTCGGAAGCAACGGTTATATCAAAGCCGGTTTCCCGGGGAACACCATTGGCTTTGCCGCCAAGTCCGCAAACTATATTCCGTAACGCCCGTTCGTTAAGATCGAGCACCCTTCTCCAGGTAATCCGGCGGGAATCAATGCCCAGAGCATTGCCATGATGAAGGTGATTGTCAATAATGGCAGCCAATAAGTTATGGGCGGTAGTAATGGCATGAAAATCACCGGTAAAGTGAAGGTTGATATCTTCCATAGGCACAACCTGGGCATAGCCGCCGCCGGCAGCACCGCCTTTAACACCAAAACATGGTCCTAACGACGGCTCCCTAAGAGCAATGACAACTTTCTTGCCTTTGTGCCGCAGAGAATCTCCAAGCCCAACTGTTGTTGTTGTTTTTCCTTCACCGGCAGGAGTAGGATTAATAGCGGAAACCAGGATAAGTTTGCCGTTAGGTTTATCCTTAATCCGCTCCCAGGTCGCAAGGGATACTTTCGCCTTGTAATTGCCGTAAAGTTCTAATTCCTCGGCAGGAATCATCAATTCCTTAGCCACTTCACTGATAGGATTCATCTTGGCTTCTTGAGCAATTTCAACGTCACTTTTCATAAAAAGTCCTCCTAGTATGCTTATAATTTTCTATTGTAGCGTATCACCCATTAATTCCGCATAAAATTCATAACTTTGGATATTACAAAAACATTAAAAAAACACCAACCTATCATAGTTGGTGTTTTTCCGCTTCCTTATTGGCAATCATATAGCCGACCCCCGGGTAGGTTACGATTACCCCCCCTTCGTAATCTACGTGTTTAATTTTTTGGCGGATACGGGCGATAGCCACCCGCAGGTATTCAACATCATCCCGGTATTCACTGCCCCAGACATCACTTAAGAGTTGTTCATGTGTCAGTACTTTCCCCGCATTAACCATTAATAAAGAAAATAAGCCATATTCTGTTTCTGTTAATTTCAATTCTTTATTGCCTATCCAAATCCGACGCTGAGCCAGGTTTATTGTAACCTCACCGTTTTTTATCTCACTTGTCGTGTAGTTATTAACTAATCGATTGGCAGAACGACGCAAAACAGCCTGCACTCTGGCAAAAAGTTCTTCAAGGGAAAAAGGCTTGGTAAGGTAATCATCAGCCCCCATGTTGAGTCCCTGCACTTTGTCAGATGAATTGCCGCGCGCTGTCAAAATAATTACCGGCACGTCAGAAAATGTTCTCAGTCTTTTTAAAAACGCAAAGCCATCCATCTCCGGCATCATGATATCTAACAGGATAAGCTCCGGGTCCAGTAAATCAATTTTCTCCAGCGCCTCCAAACTATTTTGAAAGCTATATGGGTCATAGCCCAATGATTTGAGATTGGCTGAAATAAAGCGCAGTATTTTCGGTTCATCGTCAACAATGAATATTTTACTTTTCTTCATCCTTGTCACCATCGCAATTATATTGAGGTATGGAAATAGTAAATACGCTCCCGCTGTCCTGGTCGCTTTCCACGCTGATACTTCCTCCATGAGCTTCAACAATTCCCTTACAAATTGCCAACCCCAGCCCTGTACTGCCACTTGGTCTTAAGCGTCCATTGTCCACACAGTAAAACCGGTCAAAAACCTTATCGATATGCTCTTTATTTATTCCAATGCCATTATCGGCTACACTGATATGCACATATCTTTCGTCATAACTAGCTAAAATTTTAATATGCGGATAACGCTCATTATATCGAATCGCATTTGTAAAAAGATTGAGAAGTACTTGGGCCAACCGAATTCTATCACCATATATAAAAGGCAAATTTTTCTCTACCGTAGACTCAATGGTTACCCCACTAGCAAAATGTTTAGGTAACTTTTTTATGGCGTTTTCCACAACAATACTTGGCCGTACGGGCTCTCTATCTAACCCAATAGCCTTGGCATCAATTCTGGAAATGTCCAGCCAGTCATTAACCAACTCTTGAATGCGATCAATATCTTCATGAATTGCTGTCAACATTTCCCGTTTGAAATCTTCCTCCCACTCTGCGTCTACACGCAACAAAGTTTCCACACTGCCTTTTATACTGGTAATCGGTGTTTTAAATTCATGGGACACCATTGAAATTAAATCGCTTTTCAGTTTATCTATTTCCTGATCCTTAGTAACATCCCAAAAAACGAATCCCTTGCCGATCGTGTATTTTTTATCACTAATAACAGGAAAAGCTGACAGCATCATATATCGTTGCCCGTCTCCATTCGTAAGTTTGAACTTGTAGATGCCATAATTCTGTCTGGCCTGCATGACAAAATTCCTGTCAGCATCAGACATTCGACAAGCCAGCGTCCCGAATATATATTCTTCCGGCAAACCGCGCAGCTTATCACAAGGGATATCAAGCAACTGGGCCATCCGGCCGTTGGCATAGGCCACCTCCTGCCGGTTGTCAACTAACGTAATGGCATCATTCAGACTCTCCAAAACAGCCTTTAATACTGCATTATGTTTTTGCAAGGTTTGTGATAGCATCTCTTTTTGGATAATGACTCCTGCATATCTTGCCAGACTTTCCAGAAAACTCTTGTCTGCCTGGCTAAGCGGGCAATTAGATACTACCAAATGTCCAAGCGTTGTATTTCCGGAACGAATGGGTTGAATATAATACCGATAGGCATTTTTATGCCTGGGTCGCTGCATGGCTTCGTCGTCTATGCCGCTCATGTCCTCATTATAAGGGCTCAGCAAGGAGAATACCGGCTTGGTAAGATATAGTTTTACAGTAACACCTGATATCTCAAAAAACTGCTGCAAACACTCTCTTATTATATCACCGCCGCCCGGGGAAGGGATAACCGGATTATTTAGCTGATTTAATATAGCTAGTTCCTGGTTAGTGCGCTGCAGGCTTGCCGTTCGCTCCGCAACGCGCTGCTCCAACTCAGCATTGAGTTTAAGCAGCGCCTGCTGCCCTTCCTTCGTTTTCTGCGCCAATAAGCAAAAATGTTCTGCCATCATCTGAAATTCGCGGGGAGCAAATCGCGGGAATTTAGCTGGTTTTATCTCACAGCCTTCGCTCATGACTTCTTGAATATATTCTGCAAGGATTTTAATTGTATTAGTAATTCGCTTTGCCGGAAAATATCCTAATAAGAGGGTAAATACTAACGTAATACCGATATTAAAAAACGTCGACAGCAGCGATGTCTCATGGGTTTGCATTAATTGCAAAATGCTGAGAAAAACTACCATAATCATTGGGATAACAGCAAAGGCAATCCAAAGATGTGCCCTAATCGATAAACTTTTCATGTATTTCCTCCCAGCTATATAAAAAAACCAGGCCGCAACACGGTTCCTGGTCCGTTTTTTGTTCCTATTATTCTTTTTCGCTATTAAACAGGATAAGTCCTACATAAGAAACTGTATTTTTTCCGTTATAGTAGGGAATTCCACACGCCTTTTCCAAGTGAATCACATCAATACCATAGGCTTCCACTGACGCAAAAGCCTCTTCCGGAAACCTGCAGGGCTCCTTATCCAGGTAGGCACAGCGGGCGCAAAATTCGCAGGCACCTGCATTTAAAGGAAGAAAATTCTGCATGTGATGCTTGTTTTTCACCTTATCAAGGATCGCTCTAAAAACTCTGTCATGAATTTTCTTGGCCGCCACCATGCCGTTCCAATCAAATGAGCTTTTCATCTGATGAACGGTTTGAAACAGCAGTCCGTATTTATACCGGCAAGCCCGCTCTCTCAATTCGTTAAAATGACCGACAGCCGGCGGACAAACCCAATTTGTATTATATTTCCGGCACACATTTTGTTCGCAGGCTTTCCTGAAATCCTCGACAAATTTGATTTTGTCCACCTCAACAATGGCAGCGTGATCGGCTTTTACTGCTAAAGCATCTTGTACCAAGTTGCTAAAAAAGGGTTCCATTTCCTTGCCTCCTAAATTCAAGTGTCCTATCTGGTAACATGCTTTTCTTAAAGAATCGGTTTCTAAAAGTCAAACAAAATCATGGCGGGATAGCCGTTGCATTTTGTATATACATCTATATTATATGGTATCAAATTATCATTATCAATATTTTTTTACTATTCATGCAAAATATGCTGCCTTCATCAAATCAAAGGAAAACACCTCCCTGTATGGGTAGTGTTGCTTTCACTCACTTTACCAGCCAGGGAGATGGTGGGGAGTTTAGAAGAAAAAGTCGAATTCGGCTTTTACCGTATTCAATTTTCCGGTATGAATGCCGTCGGTGGGCTTGAGGGATGCGGCCCAAAACATCATCCCAACAGGTAATCAAATTTACCGGCCTTAATGGTTGTGGCGCCTACAAGACCTTCGGCGTACATTTGGTCATTATGCTGCGATGCCTCTACATTGCCGTCAGAGCCATTCCCCCAATAGCCGCCTGTCCTAAAATCTCTGACCGACTCATCTTCAAGTTTTATTTGCCACTTGTCATTGACTTTGTAATTAATATACATATCGATCCCTAATGCCGGATAATTGCCATCACCGGGGTGCGGAGTATCGCCGGTTGCGGCCGTATGACCGGCAAAGCTGCCGCTATTATTCCAGATCTGTTCGGATAAATGTAAAAAACCGGCTACTGTTATTTTTTCACTTTTCTTTTCCAGGTTATCTACGCGAACCCCCAGACTGTTCAGTTCATTATCAAACTCAGTTGATAATTTATTAATGAGCGCTTTGTCTTCTGCGTTGGCCTTTTCTAAATTCCATACCGCCCGGGCAACCAACTGCGCCATTTCATAGCGGGTCAGCGGGTGGTCTCCCTGGAAGTTCCCTCGGCCATCACCGTCAATAATACCGTCATGCATGAGCTTAGTTACGGCCTCATAGGCCCAATGCCTGGCGGGGACATCACCAAAAGGATTCGCAGGAGCGGCAAATGTGGTACCGGCAAAGCTAACCAGTGAAACTAATGCCAACGTTACCAACAGCTTTTTTTTTATATTTTTCCCCTTTTCCATACTTATCCCACCTTTAATCATCGCTTTTTTCTTCTTGGTTTAGAATGATTAGGCTGTGTTACTTACCGGCAGCAGCAGCAACCATGGCTTTAACATTTTCAAATTTTGCATTTGGTGGTATGGTGCAGCCGGAAGCAAGAATAAGGCCTGTGCCCAAATCCTTTATCAATTTAGTACAATAATCATACACTTGGTCAGGAGTGCCGAGCGTTAAAAGAGCAGCGGGAACATCCCCTTTAATACACATATGGTCGCCAAGAACTTCTCGCACTTTATAAATATTGGTAGCACCGTCACATTCAAAAATGCATTTCTGTTTCGGCAGGGTTTTGAAAAATTTCAAATCCCGCTCCCAATTACCGTCAATGTGAAGATCGGCTACGGCGCCTTCTTCAATAATTACCTCGGCGGCTGCCTTTAAATATTTCCAAACAAAACGTTCCCAGATCTTCGGCGAATAAAACTCACTTGCCCCCCTGGCCGGCGAAATAAATACCACTAACGGGTTAAGTGCACGTATCTGCTGACGGAAATCGACCAGTGTTTCTTCCAGAATAACATCTAAAACCGCTTCAACCTTATCCGGCATCTTGTACATATCTCTCATGAATTTTGGAAATGATCGGCCGCCGCTTAAATATTCATTAACCGTAATCGAGGCGCTAGGTGTATATACCAGATAACCGGCCTCTTCAAAATTTTTCGCAAACTGCGGAACATCAGCCAACTGGGCAAATAAGGAATCAATATCAATGCCTAACCGGTTCTGCAGGTAATCATCACTAAACTCTTTCCAGCCTTTATTCAAAATGGTTTCATAATCTGCCGCCGTCATCATTTCCTGTTCATCAAGCTGCCACGGAGTATCATCAGGAAGCTCACGCCCAGGCAATTTGATTCTTGTATAGAACATGAGCGGGAACATGGTTGCGGCCGCAAAGGTACCGCCGGTCCCATCAACATCGCCTAAATCTTTAAATGAAGCTAAAATTGCTTCATGGGAAGCTTTCATATTGGAACAAAACTCAGATAGCTTCATACCAACATGTTTAGCAAAGACAGCATCGCCGGTAAGTATGACCGGTGTCCGGTCGGTTTTTTCAAACGCAATGGTTTTTTTCAATCTTTCCTTGCGTTCTTGAAGCAATTGTTGTACGGCTTTCATCATGCATCCACTCCTAAACTAATTTTTTTATCTTTTCAGATTCGCTGATTTAAATTGCTGTTGGGTATTTTGTGCGTATTGTTGCAGCATCAACAACACGCCCCCGGCCATAAGCGCTATCGCACTGATCCGTATAGGAAATCTGCCGGGTCCTTGACCAAATGCCCCGGAAATGGCGTCAAAAACAAAAGGAGCGACAAATTGCCCGATGCCGCCAAGCACACAGGCAAGGGCAATGCTAAACGCAACCCGTGACGGAGGGGAAGCAAGGGAAAGTTCGGTAAAAAAAGCCGGGCAAACAATGATAAAGCCAATACCGCCAATAAAACAGCCAGCTAATAGGAGGCTAAAATCATAAACTCCGGAGATAACGGCCATCCCCAGACCAGTTACCAGCCATCCCACGGGAATTGTCATGCATTTCAGAAGCTGCGCAATTTTACCAAATACAAGTCCGGTCAAAAGCCCGGCCAAGGTAAAAGCAGTAACCGCCAAACCGGCATTAGCCGCATTTCCCAGGTTTTCCCCAACAATCTGGATCGCTATATCGATGAAGAAAACAAAGTACAGGTTACAGTAAATGAAATAAACAAATTCCATAACATATACTTTTCCCGGCAAAGGAATTTTCCTACATTCCTTCTCGCCTTCTGTTGCTACCTTTACAGGTTCAGGGAGATAGGCATACACAAACAGAAACAGTACTACCCCCACCAAGTAGCTTAGAAAGGTATTACGCCAACCGGTGGCACAAAGGAAGCCGCCAAGCAGCGGGTAAACGATCCCGCCAATAAAAATGTCGGTAGCTCCGTCCAGTTCCAGAACAAACTTTCCTTTGGGCAATTCCAGAAAATATTCCAGATTTTAGTCCAGTCGCGATCAAAATGCAGTATCGGCACAATATCTTGGGCTATCAGTCTTTCTACCATGTCTTTAACATATGGCCAAACCAATTTATTCTTTAAAATATTGTTCAATTGATCTGGTTAATGAAAACGCATCAAAGGGAACTAACCCGCCTAAGTCGCCATAAAGCGGCACCTGTCCCCTGTTCCGGATGGAGGTAAGCTCTATGCCCCGAATGCGGCCGGCTTCAGCAATTCCCTGTAACACCTCTTCACGGCTGATACTATTGGCGCGTTCCAGGAAAGTCAGTTGATATTCGCCATACCCTTTGCGTTTAACAAGGGAGTAATCGTCCCGGCTCATAACTTCTGTCTCCAGAACCTGGCTAGCGGCATTGTCAGGCAATTCTTTCCCCGGCAATTTCATCTTGCCCATGCCGGCCCTCTCGGCCACAAAGCCACTCGTAATGCCGTTTATATCCGCACTGCAATCCCACATCGGATAATCATGAGCTAATTTTTCAATAGCCGCCAGGCCTTTGGTTGCAAACTCCCAAACAAATTCCTTATTGGTTATCCCCACATATTGTCCGGCATAATTGCCGGTCTCGGGTGCGCATACAATCCGGTCTACCGGTTCCAGATTGATCGTAGACACTAATCTTTTTTCTGCGGTCATGGCATCTTTGCTCATGCGAATTCCTCCATTTTCAAAATCAATAACGCTTGCCTTCCCTTCTTTTTTTGATTTATTTGAATTTTGCATTTATAATAGCACTTCCAAAAGATCGTGTGAAATTCAAAAATTACGTCTTGGCCCTAAAAAAAATCATAACCGACTGAATAGTCTTACTATTGAAAATAATCGTACTAAGAACTATCATTAATCTTAAAAATTACTATATAAACTGAACATAAACTCAAGGGAGGGGAATACATTGGAAGATATTCGGCATTTACGTTCTTTTGTTTGCGTAGCTGAACATTTAAACTTTACTAAAGCGGCTGAACAGCTTTACATTGGTCAATCAACTTTGAGTAAACATATCGCCGAGTTGGAAGAACAACTTGGTGTCCAGTTATTTATCCGCACGCATCATTCTGTTCATTTAACTCCTCCTGGCGCCATTCTTTTTGATGAATCCCGCCCAATTATGGCCAAAATTGATGCGATATTTGAAAAGACGCGGAAATCTCAGATTAAAGTCTGGGGTACGCTAAAAATCGGCTGTATGGGAATTGAACATGTCTTTTTGCCAAAAATCATCAAACATTTTGCCGCCCTCTATCCGCATGTAACCCTGGATATCCGTGTCATGCCTGTCACTTTGATGAACGAAGCTTTGGAATGCCAAGAATTAGACCTCGGCTTTAACCCTTTCATTGGCAATAAACTTACTTCAAAATTTAAAGTACGTGAAGTTCGCCGGGCCCGTATGTGTTTTCTGTTTCCGCGCCATCATCCTTATGCTAACAAATATTCGGTCGATCTCGCCGATCTTAAACAGGAAAGTTTTATTCTCATCGATCCGGCAACTTTGCCGCTAGGCGCAGACTGGTTTACAGAGCAATGCCACCTCAGAGGCTTTGCCCCCCATATTGTTAGTCTGGTCACACGCGTCGAGGCCCTGTTCTGGCAAGTCAGCGCCGGACTTGGCATTTCCTTTTGGTGTTTTGATCCGGTATTCAGCCAGATGCTTCGCCATAGCATCTCGCTGGTTGCGATGAAGGGAGCCAATGCGTATGGAAATATTGGCGTCGTCTGGAAAAACGACAACCCCAACCCGATAATTCCCCTGTTCTTAAAAGAATTTGACGGAATCGCATCTGGTGCAAAAATTCCGTTAAAAAGATTAGTTGCCCATACGCTAAGTGAGCAATAAAAAACAACAAAAGTCCTGAGACCCTGCGTAAGGGTTCAGGACTTTTGTTGTTTACTGCGTTATTGTAATTTTATTTACCGGTGGCAGCGGCAATCATAGCCTTAACATTCTCAACTTTGGCATTAGGCGGTACGGAGCAGCCGGAAGAAAGAATAAAGCCAGGCCCCATGTCTTTAACCAATTGGGCCGAATAGTTATATACCTCATCAGGTGTTCCCAGCGCCAGTTTGGCTGCCGGCACGTCGCCCTTAATGCACATCATATCGCCAAGGATTTCCTTTACTTTATAAATATTCGTAGCGCTATCTGTTTCAAATATGCATTTGCCTTTCGGCAAGCTGCGGAAAACTTCCAGATCGCGTTCCCAGTTAGAATCAATGTGGATATCAGCGGCAGCGCCTTCTTCAATAATTACGTCAATTGTTTCTTTTAAATATTTCCAAATAAACCGTTTCCAAAGTTTAGGGGAGAAAAACTCACTGGCGCCACGTGCCGGCGACATAAAGACAATGGAAGAATTTGTAGCCCTAATTTGTTGACGCAGTGTTTCCAGGCTCTCTTTTTGAATGACATCCAAAACGGCCTCTACTTTATCAGGAATTTTGTAGAGATCATGCATAAATTTCGGCATGGAGCGACCGCCGCCGAGCAATTCCGGAACAGCTGTGGCAATGATCGGCGAATAAACCATATATCCGGCATCTTCAAAATTTTTGACAAACTGCGGTGTTTGCGCTAATTCCTCCAGCGTCCGCTCAAGCGGATAATGCAGCCGGTTTACTAAATAGTCCTGCATAAAAGGCGCCCAGCCTTTAGCAAGGATCGTATCATAATCCTCGACTTTCATTACTTCTTTTTCATCAAGCTGCCACAAGGCATCTTCCGGTAATTCCTTGCCGGGGAGTTTAACATGAGTCATAAATATTAACGGAAACACCGGACCTGCGGCAAAAACCGAATTGAAGCCATCAATATCACCAAGTGCTTTGGCGGAATCCAGCATGGTTTGATTTTGCCTGGCAAGGCTTGAACAAAAATCAGCTAACTTAACCCCCATATGTTTGGCACAAAAAGCATCCGCCATTATGATTACAGGTGTCCTGTCCGGTTTCTCCAGGGCAATAGCTTTGTGAACCCTGGTTTTACGCTCTAAGAGAAGTTCTTTTGTTGTTTTCACAAATTCTCACTCTCCATTATATTAGTTGTGTGTTTTAAGTACATCATTACCAATCATTCAGACTTTTATACCATTATGTTAGCCTTACCTCACAAATTCGTCAAATTCTTATAATTACAGAAACTATTCCTAATATTCATAGAAACCGGATCTGCTACTACTCTTTTGTCGATATTTGTATTATGATTATATTGAAATGGTTTTGTACGAACAGGAGAGGATTCTATGGATATTCGGAGTCTACGGTCCTTCATAATGGTTGCCCAGTGTCTGAGTTTCACCGAAGCCGCCAAACGAATCTACATAGGACAGTCGGCACTAAGTAAACAGATTGCTGAACTGGAAGAAGAATTAGGAGTCGAATTGTTTATTCGCCATCACCGTTCTCTTGAATTGACGGCGGCGGGTAAAACTTTGCAACGCGAAGGCAACAGCCTTATCGAGAAGGTGGGCGAAGTCATTGAAAAAACCCGGCAGGCGCAACGCGGGATACGCGGTAATCTAAAAGTCGGGTGTTTCGGAATTGAGAATGCTTTTTTGCCGCAAGCCTTAAAACGCTTTAGAGCACTCTATCCGCAAATCAGTATTGATATTCGCGTACTAACTCTCAAGATGATCGAGGAAGCCCTTGAACAGGAAGAATTAGATCTCGGGTTTTGCGTTATGCTCGGAAACGACTTGAAATCCTCCCGCTTCATGCAGCGTTTGACTCACCGGAGCCCCCTCTGTTTTCTCTTGCCTAACGATCACCCGTACGCTGCCGAACCTTCCATTGATATTTCACTGTTAGCGCAAGACCCCTTTATTTTACTTTATGAAACGGAAAGCAGGCAGGGATTTGACTGGTTCATCGATTTTTGCGGAAAACGGGGATTCACACCCGATATACCAAATAAAACAACCAGAATGGAAAGTGTTTACTGGCTCGTAGAGGCCGGCTTGGGAATTTCTTTCATGGCAAAAGATCCGGCACTCATACGTACTGTCCCTTCCAGCATTTCTATCGTGGACATGCAAGGTGAAGATGCTTATAACAATATCATGGCAACCTGGAAAAAAGATCACCGCAATCCCGCTATCTCACTATTTTTAAAAGTGCTCGATAATGTAGAAATCGGCATGCAAAATGAGTATAAAAAGAGGGTCTAAAAAGCTAGTTGCTAGCTTCTTAGATCCTCTAATTTTGTAAAAAAAGCATTGCCGCTTGTGATTCATTACAATCACCGCAGATATCATTCAGCCTAATTTCTTTTCCTGGTTCCACTACTAAAAATTCTTCATCCCATTCGCCGCGCAACAGTTTTAAAAACAAACGCAGCGAACCCGGTACCACCTCATGGCACATATGGAGATGCTCAGCAAATTTTTGGATCTTCGGCAAGATACGTTCCACTGGATAAGCGCCTGTATCAATCAGCATAAAACGTTTATAATGCCCTAACATAATTTTCATTATTTTGGCTGTTCTTGCCTGGCCATAGCGTTCCACACAACGTTCATATTCTTTTATCAAGTTATTTTCGAAATTCAGCCAACCCTGGGTCAAAAAATAGGTTCCCATTTTTTTGGATATCTCTTTTCTGACCGCACAAGAACCTAACAGCAGCGGAATGCAGTCATCTACCTTAGGAAGCACGAGTTTAGCGTTAGCAGATTTAATACCAAGCAGGCTGTTGCCGCAATAGCCGAATAACAACAGGATCACTTCAACATTATCAAGCCGATTGATTTCCTCCTGTATTCTCTTATGCAATAATTCCGGTGTATTGTGCAACCCGGATTCAATATAAATGACGGGAAAGTTTACCCCCGTTTCCTTTACTGCCAGGGCAAGCTCATCCCTTAGTGTCTGACATGCCACTATTACAGTTCCCATTTACTCACTTTCCTTACGAGGATTGAACAATTCTCTTATTCGTCACTAAAATATTCCGGCATAACTCATTCACTTTTGTGCAATCAGTCGCCCAGTAGTCAGCTCCCGTATAATTTCTCACACTTTCATTGACAAGCCCGCCAATAATTACGGTAGTCCGGGAACGAAGCCCGGCTTCTTTTAATAGTGCAATTGTATTTTTCATCGAATCAAATGATTCGGTTATCAGTCCGGTTAAACAGACCACTCGGCTGTTATAGTGCTGAACGGCCTCCACAAATTTGTAGCCGGGGACATCAACTCCCAAATCACAAATATCAAAACCGTTATACCGCATAATTCCTGTTGTTATGTTTTTGCCAATATCGTGAATATCATCTTCCACCGTACCAAAAACAACAGTCGGATATGAGGCTATCGTAGTTTCTGCCCTGTCCTGATTGACCAGCGTTAAAACATCTTTAAAAATTTCGGAAGCCATAATCAAGTCTGATAAAAAATACTCACCTTTACTGTAAAGTTCACCGACCCGGTCTGTTCCTATCCGGATTTCCTCTAAAAGAACATAGGGATTAATTCCCATCTTAAGACCTTGTTTCACTAGGTTCATCACCATGGTTTCATCCAGCCTAGCCATAGCAGCCACCAGCATTTTTTGGATTTTTAGCATAATCTCACAACCTTCCTGAAAGTGGGTATGAGGTAGCCGTTAATTCAAATCGGTCTTTGTGACAAACCATAATGGATACTCCCAGCGGCTTGTCCTCCCGGGAATAAATAACCTGCTTTACCACCAGCGCCGGTAATAATTCATTCGCCTCTAACAACTTAGCTTGTTCAGACGATAAAGAAGCTACAGATATAATCATATCATTACGGACAGGTACACTATCCTGGTGCTTGGCAACCAATTCGGGAAAATCCGCATATTCCAGTTGTGTTTCCAACAACGGTTTTCCTTTTTGGTAGCGTAAAAATTTCTCTTCGATTGCTACCGGCAGCTGTCCCCTGAGCATCAAACGCTTTACGACAATTATGTTCGTTTCCCCGATGAAACCCAGCTCATTGGTCAATTTCTGGTTATTACGGATTAAATTCACATGCAAGAGCTTATAACGCAGCGGGTCTGCGGATGCGCCGCTATTTTTCAAATCAATAACCAACTGATTCAGACGCGGGCGGGTCACAAAACTGCCTTTGCCCTTGACTGTTTCAATTAAACCGGCCTCAGCGAGCAAAGCAATGCCTTGCCTTACCGTCATACGGCTTATCGCATACTGCTCTCCCAGTTGCGCTTCCGTGGGAAGCAAATCGCCGTCTTTTAAGACGCCGGATTCAATCTGATGCTTTATATCCTCAGCCAATCTGTAATAAACAGGTATTAGATTCTCCCGTCTTTTCATAATGTTAGCCATCCTTCGTGCATAATAGATATTTCAGACTTACGAGTCTATACATCTATATCAACTTTATAATAACGAAAATTCATAATCATGTCAATTTTTTATTTAGCTTTAAGAAAATGTGAATTATTTCATTTTGTTTATTGACAAAAGTTTACTTTTCTCGGTAAAATATGACTATCATATCTATACATCTATATATTATCAGATAATTCAGAGATATGATCATGAAAATTACACCAAATCTTTAATTACGAAAGGAGGTGAACAGCATGGAACATGAAATTGGCAGTCACCATTTGGCCCACTTTGCCGGTTTGACATTTAATATGGACACTTTACAAATGACCTGGATCAGCATGGCAATTGTCATTATCCTGGCGGTATTGGCTACCAGAAACTTGCAGTTAATACCCGGCCGCTGGCAAAACTTTCTAGAGATGATTATTACTGCTTTGCTGGATCAGATTGACGGCACAATGGGACCTAAAGGCAGAAAAATGGCACCCTTGATTATCACTCTGTTTCTATTTTTAGTGGTATCAAACGAAATGGGATTAATCCCGGGCTTAACTTCACCCACAAATGATATCAACACAACATTGGGATTAGCGTTGATGGTACTTGTTTTGGTCCACGTATTGGGAATGATCAATATTGGGCCAATCAAGTACCTAAAACATTTTTTCGAGCCGTACAAGGTGTTTGTGATTATTAACGTCATTGAGGAACTGGCCAAACCGATTACATTGTCTTTCCGGTTATTCGGCAATATTTTGGCCGGCGAAGTACTGCTCCTCATTCTAGGGATGCTGGTACCTTATGTTATTCCAACTGCCTGGCTCGCATTTAGCGTGTTTGTCGGAGTTGTACAGGCTTTTATTTTCACCATGCTTTCCATGTCGTATCTGGCCAACTCGATTGGCAAAGACCATTAATTCTGCTGGATTTACCATTGCATTTGACAGTATTGCAACAACATTTGAATAAGGGAGAGAATGAATTATGACGATGGAACAGGCACTTATTACGGGAGGTTCAATCATTGGCGCCGCCTTCGCTGTTGGTCTGGCTTCGATTGGAGCCGGAGTCGGCGACGGTACAGTAACAGGTAAATTTGTCGAAGGTATTTCCAAAAAGCCTGAGTCTAAAAGTGCGATGATGATCAATATGCTCATCTCAGTCGGCTTAATTGAGTCAGTGCCTATTATTGCGGTTGTAATTGCGTTAGTATTTATCTTCGCCAACCCATTCATTAAATAAAGTAACATACTGTAATTGAGCGTGTAAGGGCCATTTGCAGGAACCGTCCTGCCAGTGACCTTTACCCGCCAATAGGTAGGAGGTACTCTATTGGTTGACTTAAACGGCACCCTAATAGCTCAAATTATTAATTTTTTGATTCTGACTGCCATTTTAGCAGTCGTAGCTTATAAACCCTTATTGCAAATTCTTGCCGACCGCCAAGCTAATATAGCCGAAAAGTTAGCAGCCTCCGAGCACGAAAAAATACAGGCTGAACAATATAAGCAAGAATATGAGGCACAACTGGCTTTAGCTCACACGCAGGCGCAGGCAATCGTTGAGGAAGCAACGAAACTTGCCGAACAAACAAAAGATCAAATCTTAACAGAAACCCGTACGGCGAATGCGCAAATGTTGCAGGCAGCCCTTGATGAAATTGCCCGCGAGCGTACTGTCGCTATGGCTCAGCTTAAAAATGAAGTAGCCAACCTGTCAATCGTTACTGCTGCAAAAATAGTCGGTCATGAACTGGACCCGAAACTCAATGCTCAAATGGTAACAAAAATAATTGACAAGCTAGATGAAAAAAAAACAGGTAATCTGCCATGCTAGCAAATCAGCTTACATTCAAATATGCCCAGGCAATTTATGAACTTGCCGCTGAATCTTCAAACCTGAATGAAGTGGAACAGCAACTCAAATTAGTAGAAAGTACATTTTCCGGACATACCGATTTGGCTTCTTTTATGTATCATCCCCTGCTGCCAGTTCCCGCCAAAAAGGAAATTATGAATCAGGTGTTTGCCGGGGAATTGAATAAAACCGTCCGAATTTTTTTGCTGTTGTTAATAGATAAACACAGAGAATCTGCGCTGCCGGCAATTATCCGCACTTACATAGATCTGGCCAACGAAGCCAGAAATATGGTAGTCGCCAATGTTTATACCGCCGAAAAACTTACCCGGGAACAGCTTGATTCTCTAACAGTTAAACTCAGCAAGGTTACCGGCAAAAACATTCTGCTCAAGCCAACAATAGATCGGGAACTGCTCGGCGGGGTTGTTGTTAAAATCGGCGATAAACTGATTGACGGCAGCGTAGCGAACCAGCTAAAAAAACTCAAGACAGCGCTTGCAGCAAATCAAGCTGCGATTGGATTATGATTGGGGTGACAAACAAGGTATGAAAATGAGGCCAGAAGAAATAACAGCCATTATCAAACAGCAAATAGAACACTACCAGGTGGACTTAAGCGTAGATGATGTTGGCACTGTTATCGAAGTAGGCGATGGAATCGCCCGGATTCACGGCCTGGAAAAGGCAATGGCCGGCGAATTATTAGAATTTCCGCACGAAGTATACGGCATGGTCCTAAACCTGGAAGAAGACAATGTCGGTGCCGTACTGTTGGGCGGTGAAATTGAAATCAAAGAAGGCGACACAGTACGCCGGACCGGACGCATCATGCAGGTACCGGTAGGAGAAGCCATGGTAGGCCGGGTCGTCAACGCCATCGGCCAGCCGATCGATGGCAAAGGGCCCATCAATACCAGTGAATTCCGGCCGGTCGAATACCGCGCGCCCGGCATTGCCGACAGGCAGTCCGTAAAAGAACCCTTGCAAACAGGAATAAAAGCCATTGACTCCATGGTACCCATCGGCCGCGGCCAGCGCGAACTCATCATCGGCGACCGCGGCACCGGCAAAACCGCCATCGCGGTTGATACCATCATCAACCAAAAAGGCCAGGGAGTTACTTGCATTTACGTGGCCATCGGCCAAAAAGCATCGACCGTGGCCCGGGTAGTCAAAACCCTGGAAGACGCCGGTGCCCTCGAATACACCATTATCGTAGCGGCAACAGCCTCCGACAGTGCGCCGCTGCAATATCTGGCACCCTATGCCGGCGTGGCCATGGGCGAATACTTTATGTACAAAGGCGGCGCC
>NZ_FNAM01000016.1 GCF_900101845.1 Sporomusa acidovorans
ACAGGTTCCCAGTATTACTATGACTCTGACGCCGACTTTTTAAAAGCTTTTAACCGGATACGGGATCAGCAGGCGTTTGACGAGTTTGCGGAAAAATGGATTTTTAGTGTTAAAACCCATGAAGAATATTTGGAAAAGCTGGGGGTCAGACGGCTGGAAGAATTGCGGGCCAGTCAGATTTTGGGCTATTCAGCCAGAGCCAAAAGGGGGACGAGATAGGTGAGCCATACCAGCGAATATTGCCAACCCGGCGAGTTTAAGCCCATTGATCTGCTGGCGGCAGCGGCAGCCAGAGAGGTATGTGACGGCGACGTCGTTTTTGCCGGTACCGGCCTGCCCATGCTGGCAATTACCCTGGCCCAGCATGAACATGCGCCGAGCGCCGTCTGTATTTACGAAGCCGGCAGTATTGACGGCAGACCTCTGCATACGCCCACATCCGTGGGGGATGCCCGCTGCACCTACCAGGCGTCCCGGGCTTCGGGGTTATTTGAAGCTTTTTACGGGCAACTGCATTCCGGAACAGTCGATCTCGGCTTTTTAGGCGGCGCGGAAATTGACAAATATGGCAATGTAAATTGCACGGTACTTGGTGATTACAATCATCCGCAAAAACGGTTTACCGGCAGCGGCGGCAACGCGGACATTTGTTCCTATGCCAAACGGACAGTATTCATCATGGTACAGGAAAAACGGCGATTCAAGGAACAGGTTGATTATGTGACCTCACCCGGCTGGCGGATAAAAAAATGGCCCTCCGGCGAATGGGTGCCCAAACAGGAGGTCTACCGCTCCTACTTTAAAGGCGGTGTTTCCACCGTCATTACCGACATGGCCGTATTTCGTTTTGACGAAACCGGAGAAATGTATTTGGATACCGTGCATCCCGGCTTTACCGTGCAAAATGTTATTGATAACGTTGGCTTTACCCTGAATGTGTCACGGGTAGCGGGGGAAACACTGCCGCCTACCAGAAAGCAAGTGGAACTATTGTATAAGGTAATTGACCCGGAGGGGATCTTCCTGCCCTAATAACAGTTAGCTTGTTGATGAATACTTATTCCTAAAAAAGAATACTAGTCTGAACCCATAACATGGGAAAAAAGAAAAAAGCACTTCTTATGCCGTATAGTAAAACTATATTACATGAGCGGTGCATTTTTTCATGACAAGCAATCAATATGAAACTAGACGTTTTTAGAAGTTTGTTGCATTTCATTTTACAATGATCGATCATAATTAAATAGAATTTAGATTTGGCATTGACGGTTGGATATTATGAAAACGCAAGTGTGAACAAGCCTGGTAAAGCCAGCATGATTGGCAGCGATTCAGTATGAAACAATTGCGTCAGGTCGTCTCAAACCGTTTGGGCAAAGCTGGAAAGGAAATTGTAATAACAAGGCACCATCCTGTATAATAGGTATCAACACGAAAATGGAGCACTTGATTGCTCGCTAACTTCGTAGTAATGCGACAGTAAAAAACATGAGGAGTGTGGAGAACCTTATATGAACCGTATGAAAACGGTACTTCTTCTAGCGACACTGACAGGAGTATTGTTGGCGATCGGCAACTGGTTTGGCGGAAAAGGCGGCATGCTGGTCATGTTCTTGCTATCGGTGGCCATGAATTTCGGCAGTTACTGGTTTAGTGATAAAATTGTGCTCAATATGTACGGCGCACGGGAAGTGACCGCCCAGGAAGCCCCGATACTCTATGAAATCGTTGTCAATCTGGCGCGCAAGGCCAAGATGCCCATGCCTAAGGTCTATATTATGGATACCGAGATGCCCAACGCTTTTGCGACCGGACGCGATCCCGAGCATGCGGCGGTGGCGGCCACAACCGGCATTCTCCGCATTTTAAACCGTGAGGAGCTGGCAGGGGTTATGGCCCATGAACTGGCGCACGTGAGAAATCGCGACACCTTAATTAGTACCATTGTGGCCACGTTGGCGGGGATGATCAGTATGATCGCCAATATGGCGCAATGGGCGGTTCTATTCGGCGGTTTCGGCCGTAATAATGACGAAGAGCAAGAAAATGGTGTTGGTGGAATTATCGGGTCACTGTTGTTGATGGTGGTAGCTCCGTTAGCGGCTACCCTCATTCAGCTTGGTATTTCCCGGACCCGGGAGTTTCTGGCTGATGAAAGCGGTGGTTTACTGACCGGCAATCCGCAAGCTTTAGCCAATGCGCTGCAAAAACTGGAGTATTATGCCAAACATCAGACGTTGCCGGCGGTGACACCGGCAACCGCCCATATGTTTATCGTCAATCCGCTTAAGGGCGGCGACTGGCTGGCTAATCTCTTTAGTACGCACCCTACTACCGCCCAGCGGGCGGTAAAATTGCAGGAACTGGCACAGCGGCTGGGCCGCTGACAGCAAAAGGAGGTTGTGTCATAGGCAACCTCCTTTTGCCATAACTATTTACCTAAATAATGGGACGCGGTGATTGGCAAATTAGCGAGAGACTATGTAGTTTTATTGTGAAAAAAGGAGGTGAACCGATCTCTCTACTGCCTAGGGAATCGGAACTTATTGGACCCTGCGTCTACTGTGTTTAATGTAGTGCTTGTCGTGTTTTTGGTATTGTTAAATGGTTTTTTCGTTGCTGCCGAGTTTGCTATGGTTAAGGTGCGCAGTACGCGGATCGAAACGCTGTTACAGGAAGGCAATACGCGTGCTAAGTATGCGAAAAAACTGGTCGATCATCTGGATGCGTATTTATCGGCTTGCCAGCTAGGGATTACTCTGGCTTCACTGGGTCTCGGCTGGATTGGCGAGCCGGCTGTTGCCCACATGATTGAGCCTGTATTGTTAGACTTGGGCTTTTCGGAAGCCGTTATTCAGACAATATCTTTTGGGATTGCTTTTTCGCTGATTACCGCGTTGCATATCATTCTGGGTGAATTGGCCCCTAAATCGCTGGCCATCCAGAAAGCCGACAGTGTGACAATCTGGACGTCTGTGCCATTGATTGGCTTTTACAAGCTTATGTATCCGTTTATATGGATTTTAAATACAATGACTGGTTGGATTCTCCGAGGGGTGGGCATCCAGGTTGCGAGTGAGCATGAAGCCGCCCATACGGAAGAAGAAATCCGCATTCTGATGGAAGAGAGTCAAAAACAAGGCTATATAAACAAGACAGAACTCACACTAGTCGATAATATTTTTGATTTTGCTGAAAGACATGCGAAAGAAGTTATGATTCCGCGGACTGATATGGTGTGCCTCTATGCCGAGGATCCCTTTGCCGTCAACATGGAAAAGGCTTTGGACGAGCAACTTACCCGTTACCCGGTCTGTGACCCGGATAAAGACAATATTATCGGGTTTGTGCATATCAAGGATTTGCTTGCCGTACTGGCGAAAGGAGAAAGTCCGGCACTGCGGGACCTGGTGCGGGGAGTCTTGGCTGTTCCTGAATCAATGCCGATTAGTGATTTACTGAAACTCTTGCAAAAGAATCGGGCGCAAATTGCGATCGTGATTGATGAATACGGCGGTACTGCCGGTTTGGTAACGGTCGAGGATATATTGGAGGAAATCGTCGGGGAAATTCAGGATGAGTTTGACGAGGAGCGGCCATTTGTTGAAATCCGGGAAGATAATATTCATTCGGTTGATGGCCGGCTGTTACTGGAGGAAGTAAATGAAGTTTTTGGCTTGAAGCTGGATTCGGATGATATCGATACTCTTGGTGGCTGGGTGTCGGCCCGGGTGGAGATGCCACCGCATCCCGGTCAGAAAATTAGTCATGAAGAGTATGAGTTTGTGGTCGAAGAAGTCGATAATATGCGGGTTACCCGGGTGTTACTGCGGACGGATTTACGGAAGGTAGCTGTTAAAGAGTAATTTTATTATTTTCTTGGCCTCTGCATAATCAATGTAATAATTGGTTAAAAAACTACGACTTAACTAATAGGAAAAAAGTAGTCCCTGTCAAATTAGATAGTATCTGGTTTGATGGGGGCTTTTGCAATAACGAATTGCCGGGCGCACCATAGAAAAAAGTAGAGATTCGCAGACTGAAACTCTACTTTTTTCTATTTCATTTTTACTTTACAGACAGTTAAATTACTCAGTTGTACAAGGAAATATCATACCATTTTGTATGATTTGAATATTTTTCTTTGCTTTGTTCAGAAACAAAGGGATAGCTGGATTTCGATTTACTTTTTTCCAGGATGCCACCAAATCAACTTGAGCATCTTCGCCTTCCAGTTTAATGAAGCGAAGATTGGGACTGGCATAGGGCTTTGTAGCAAAATAAGGGAGAATGGCAATTCCCTCACCTGATTCGACAAACGTAAGCAGGATTTCGGTGAGATAAGGTCGTTCGACTATCCTGGGGGTAAATCCCCGGTTGGCGCATAGCTGAAAAGTGAAATCGTAGGGGCAGGGTGCAACTTCGCGGTTTAGGACAATAAAGGGCTCTTTAGCTACTGCCGCTAAATCCAATTCAGGCTGATTTGCCAGCGGATGGTCATAGGGAATGACAAAACATTCCACATCCCGTAAAAGTGGCTGCCAGACTACATGGGGCGCATTTTGTAATGATACGGACATAGTAAGACCTATATCGATATCATTGTGCTCTAAAGCCATATTTAAATCACCCCAATTCAATTGGATTAACATTAATTTGATCTTGGGATATGATTTTCGAAAGTCTTTTACTAGCTTGGGTAAAAAATGTTTAGTATGCGATTCAAGAAACCCGACTTTTAAAGTACCTGCAAAACCAGACGCAGTATGTCGGGTTTTTTTTATTGCTTCTTCCAGTGTAGCAATAAGGGATTTAGCTTCTTTTAAAAAAACTTGACCAGCTTCTGTCAATTGAACTGAGTGCGAATTTCTTTTAAATAATTTGACACCTAGCTGCTTTTCTAAATCAGCTATTTGCAAACTTACTGCGGATTGTGTGAGATATAGGTGTTTGGCTGCTTCGGTAAAATTTAATCGTTCTGCGACGCAAACAAAAATTTCCAATTGACGAGTTTCCATGCTTCCCTCCAAGAAAATTTGGTCAAAAAGTATAGGATAATTTCATTATAGTGTAGTTTTAATTAGTTAACAATACAATACGTGCATTGCCGAAAGGTATGATGAATGGGTATTATTTTTGCTTATCGCTATAATGAGTAATCTGAATTTCCCTAAAAATATGTTTTACTATAATATAAAAAATAATAATTGTGAATTTTTTAAATGTTGCGAGTGCCTACTGTAGAGGATAGTTTCTAACTTTTAAAGGAGGGGTTACGATGAAAACACCGCAGAATTGTTGAACGAACGTAAGGAAAGAATAAGAAAAGCCGTCGCGCTGGAAAAAACTGACCGGACTCCGGTAGTAACGTTAGCAGATGGTTTTTGTGCGACCCATATGGGGGTCAAACTGTCAGAGTTTTGTTCAAGTTTAAAAGTGTCTAACAAGGTAATGGTGGAATCGATCAAAGACCTGGGCGATATTGACGGCTTTGATTGAAACAGATGGCGCAACCAACATTTATAAAATAAAAGAGATTCTCGGTGACCGCATGTGTATTAAGGGGGATGTGCCGGCCGCCCTGTTTACGCTAGGGACTCCTGAAGATGTATATCATTATTGTACGAAATTAATTAAAGATATGGGAACGGGATTTATCCTCGCCTCAGGCTGCGCTGTTCCGGTGAATGCCAAAGTTGAAAATGTAAAAGCCATGATCGCTGCGGCAAACGGAAAATAATTTTCAATACCATTTTTAAAGCAAAAAATATTAGCAAAGGATGGTTCAAATGACAGTAAAAAAAGATCAAATGACAGCAGAAGAGAGACTGGTAGCAACCATTAATCTTGAACCGGTCGACCGGGTAGTGTGTGCGCCGATGATTGACCAGTATGCCGGGCAATTTGCAGGAATTACTAATAAGGAGTTTATGTGGGACTGGAAAAAGTGCATGAATGCTCTTGATAAAGTACAAGAAGCTTATCCGATTTGGGACAGCAACCCTTTTATCATGTGTGAACGGTATGCGCCGCTTATGAAAAAAGTCGGACTCATGCGTACGGCAATGCCTGGTGTGGAACTGCCGGACAATGCTTCTTTTCAGATGCACGAAGTGGAAATTACAACCCGGGAAGACTATGACCTGCTCATTAATGAAGGGCTCTTGGCCTATGTCGGTAAGTTTAATCAAGTAGCCCATGGCACAACTCTGGAGGAGCAGCTTGCGGCGATGCAAGAAAAAGGCAAATTATTGATAGATGAAAACCAACGTACGCAGCGCCGCGGGCAAAGTTCAACCTGGGGAATATTGGGTGGTTCGGCACCCGACGTGTTATCAATGAGCCGGTCGCTGGAAAAATTTTTTAAAGATGTATTTCAAATACCGGATACAGTATATGAAGCTATGAATGTGGTTACCGATGGCATGATTGAGCTGCTTTCCGTTCAGGCGGATCAGGTCGGTATTCGGCGTACGTTTATCGGTGACTCCCGCAGCAGTGCGCAATGGATATCGCTGAAGAAGTTCGAAAAATTATTTTTGCCGGTAATGAAGCGGCTTGTGAATGGTTTGAACCAAAAAGAAATTATTCCGATATTGCACTTTGATTCCGACTGGACGAAAAATTTGCCCTATTTATTGGAACTGCCGGCCAAAAAATTTGTTGTGCAATTAGACGGTTCTACAGATATTTTCAAGGCGAAAGAAATACTAAACGGCCATTGCGCCATTATGGGAGATATGCCGGCCGCGCTTTTAGCGGTAGGATCGCCAAGTGAAGTAGACGCGTACGCTAAAAAGCTGTTTGAGGTTGTCGGCAAAGGCGGCGGTTTCATTTATTCATCAGGCTGCTGTGTTCCTATGAACGCAAAACACGAAAATATGAAAGCCTTCTTTGACGCGGTAGAGAAGTACGGACGTTATAATTAATCTCTAGAGTTTAGGTAAGACGGTTTGATAGAGGCCGTTAAAGAAATTTAGGAAGAGGATGGTTTGTATTATGAAAAAGATAGCCGCCTTGTTAGCAACGCTAATGGTAGGAGCAGCTGCTAATTCTGCTTGTTTAGCTATTTCGGGAGCCGATGTAGTCATAACCGGTACCGTTGATCTTAGGTATAGCAATGCCAACGATAAAGGAATGTATACTTTCGATGGGAGTGATGTGGATACAAACGGTTATTATCATCGGACAGATATAAATTTGTTTGTTCCGGTTTCTAAAGACGTATCGTTTACAGGATCCGTATTTGCCGGGTCACGCAATGCCGCTAGTGACAGATTTGATAACACATCGGTTACTATGGTGTACTTATTACGCAGTTGATACCGCCTATACAATTGACAAAGATAAGAAGATCGTAGCTACTCTATGGAAAGACGATGATAAAGAATTGTTAAATGCGTATAATACTGTTACTTTGGGGTATCAGCAGCAGCTTAACTCCAAATGGGTATTTTCCGGTGAGTATGGGCGAAATGACTCCAATCTAGCACAACATGAAAATGGTGGAGCCGCCAACGCTTTTTTTGCACGCATAAAATGTCAAGGAGCTATCCCGTCAAAGGTAGGTTCCAGTGGGGCGTCATTAACGTATATAAAGGCGGATCCTTACTTTGATCCATGCAGTAACACTTTGCTTGAGACTACCCCCAATGGCTGGGGCTATCCGACAAACGGCTCAAATATTGATAATGTCAAGGGCTTAGTGGCTTCTTACGAGCGGACCGTATTTGACAACACGGTATTTAAGATTGACTATGCACCGGTCAAGCGGGTTAAGGATATGAACGGCGTTCCGGATGACCGCAGTTATGTCCTGGCGAAGTTGAAGTTGTATTTCTAAGGGCTGTTTTATTTCTTAGCATTATCATGCTATTTTAATAAAGTATTGGAAAAGTTTTAAGCTAGTAGTTAAGGAGCAGTCTCAATGCTTTTAGACTGCTCCTTTTGCATACGTTTGTTATATGAACATATCCTGGAGGGAAAAAGTAAGATGATATTAGACAGTACGCAATTTTCAGTTATTCTATTTGGCCTGGAAAAGGTTTTGAAAATGACGGCATTGCGTTCGGCCATTTTTGCGGAGCGATTGAAAGAAAAGAATCTGACAGCCCAAATTAAGCTGCGAGACAATTCCCAAGGCAGGTATTTTATTTTTAAAGATGGCAAAATTTCTTCAAAAGCAGGTATTCATCCCGATCCTGATATTGTTATGTCGTTTGAAGATGCAGCAACAGCAGTGAGAATCATGAGCCCTACCAAAACTTTTTTAGAATTTATCAGTTCCGCTAAGAGTTTTCAGCTTGATATGCGGGGGCCGGACGAATTAGCGATATGGTTTGCGGAAACCTTGAATATGACAATGAATCATAATCCGGATTATGGCCTGGATATGGGCGGTGGTGTTAAGCGTTATACGAACAACACTAACTGCGGTCCTGTCTTTGTGTATGTAAAAAATGGCAAAATTCTCCGTATTACGCCTACTGATTTTGACGGAGAGGATGCAGATCCGTGGGTGGTTAAAGCCCGGGGCCAAACCTTCTCGCCACCTAAGAAAACTACGGTTAATCCGCATACTCTGGCCTGGAAATCCATGATTTATTCCCCAAATCGGTTGCTGTATCCCATGAAACGCGTGGACTTTGATCCGCATGGCGCAAGAAATCCACAAAACCGGGGCATATCCGGCTATGAACGGATTAGCTGGAACGAAGCACTCGATATTGTTGTCAATGAAATTAAACGGGTAAAAAGAGAACATGGTCCGGGTGCCATTATGAACGGCAGTGGCTCGCACCATACCTGGGGAGCGTTAGGATACTGGCTTAGTGCCAGACTGCGTTTTTTTAACTCGATTGGCTGGACACCGGTAGTTCATAATCCGGATAGCTGGGAAGGCTGGTTCTGGGGAGCAACGCACCATTGGGGCCAAAGTGCCCGGAATGGGGGCTCGGAGTTCTATAATCTAGTGGAGGACTGCCTGCAGAACTGCGAAATGATGGTCTTTTGGTCTAGCGACCCTGAATCTACCAGTGGTGTATATGGTGCAGCCGAAGGCACAGTACGGCGCCAGTGGTTAAAAGAGTTGGGCATTAAGTTTGTTCATATTGATCCTTATTACAATCATACGGTCGGACTTTTAGGCGGTAAATGGCTGGCACCTAAGCCAGGTACGGACAGTGCTATGGTGTTGGCTATCGCTTATGTCTGGATTACCGAGAACCTTTATGATAAGGATTATGTGGATAAGGGGGATGTCGGGTGACATCTTTGGCACCGGTAACTTCCTTAATTTATATCAGCGGATGCCGAATATCGTAACCATGAATACCGTTAAGCAGGGGGTGCCGCGGCTTAAAATTCCCGAGGCCATTATGGAGGGTCACTGTGAAACTTATAACGCGGATGCTACCACGATTGAAGGACAGTTCATCCCGCTCAAATACCCCACTCCCGGTTATTCACCGGTAAAAATGTATTATAAATATGGCGGCTCGCATATTGGCACTATGGTTGACACTAACCGTTATGCAAATATGTATCGCTCCGACGGCCTTGAGTTCGTTGTCAATCAGTCAATTTGGTTTGAGGGAGAAGCGCAGTTTGCTGACGTAATTTTACCAGCCTGTACGAACTTTGAACGCTGGGACATCAGTGAATTTGCCAATTGCGGCGGCTATATCCACCATTCCTTTACCCAGGTCAATCATCGGGTTGCTGTTTTACAGCATAAATGCATTGAACCGCTGGGCGAGTCAAAATCTGATATCGAAATTTTCCTGGAGTTGTCGAAACGCTTGGGTTTGGGCTCGGTATTTTCCGAAGGATCTACAGAACTGGAATGGTGTAAACGGTTATTTGACGGAACGGATTTGCCTTATAAAATATCCTGGAAAAAGTTTCTCAAGAAAGGTTACTATGTTATTCCGCCATTGCCGGAAGAGCGACGTGATCCGGTTTCGTTCCGCTGGTATGCGGAAGGCCGGCCTAAGGACACCCCGGAACCTTTTCCGGCACCGTCTGACTATACGGAAGCATACCGCATGGGTCTGCAACCGCAGTCAGGCAAATTAGAGTTCGAATCCTCAAGTCTCAAACGTTATGACCCCAACGATCCGGAGCGGCCACCTATAATGAAATACGTTCCTGCCTGGGAAGGTCCACATGCCACCGAATTATTTGCCAAGTATCCGTTACAGCTTGTTTCGCCACATCCCAAGTTTACCTTTCATACCCAGAGTGACGGCAAGGATAGCATTATTAATGATATAAAGGATCATCGAGTATTAATTAACGGCCACTATTATTGGATTATCAGGATTAATCCGCAAGACGCCACTGCCCGTGGCATTAGGGAAAATGATTTGGTCAAGGCATTTAATGACCGGGGGGCAGTGATTTGTGCAGCCCAATTGACGGAACGTATTCCGCCGGGAATTGTACACTCCTATGAATCTTCTGCTGTTTACAAACCGGTGGGTGAACCTGGAAGATCGCCGGATCTTGGTGGCTGCGTTAACCTCCTTACTCCCAGTCGGATGATGATAAAAAAATCCCATGGCATGGCCGCTAATTCATGTCTTATTGAAATCACCAAATGGAGTGACGAGGAGAGATTTTCATGAAAAAGTGGCATTTGATTATTGATGTTGAAAAATGTGTAGACTGCAATAATTGTTTCATGGCCTGCAAAGATGAACATGTTGATAATGATTGGCCGGGATATACCCGGCCTCAGCCCCGGCATGGCCAGCGTTGGATCAATATTAAGCGTACAGAACGGGGACAGTACCCGCTTGTTGATGTGGCGTACAGGCCAACCCCCTGTATGCATTGTGAAGATGCACCCTGCATTCGCGCCTCTAAGGGGAGTATCACCAATTTATATTAGAAAAAAATACAATTGTATTTGCCGGCTTTTGTATATTTCCTTAACATGAATATATTGTTGTATTCTAGATTACTATTTTAATAGTATAGTCTAAAGGGTTAATTTGCTTAGAAATCTTCAATTTCTTGCTTAAAGCAGTTTAATTGTTTTATTCTTGAAGTATCTCATATATTATTTATGAAATAAAACTAAGTTGTCGGTAATTTATACAATAAAATCTCTGATTGTCCCGTAGGAATCTAACATGACTTAACAATAATGAAATGCTATGATTAATTATAGATATTTTAGATTTTTTTAAGTAATGTAATAAATTTAAAAGATATTTTTGGAGGAATCGGAGATGTTAGAGCAAGGTGGGGAACAAGGGAAAAAAAATGGCGGATTATCACGCCGTACCTTTCTGAAAAGCAGTGTAGTTACGGTTGCAGGCGTTGTTGCGGGAACTATGATCAGCGGCTGCGGTAAAGGACGAAAAGAAGACCAAGGAACCTCAGAAACTAGCAAAGCTGGTGATGCCAAAGGAACTATAAGTGAACCCAGTTTTCTGAAGGCGCCGCAACTCATTAAAGATAGCGAAATTTCTTCCACCTTGGAAGCGGATGTCGTTGTGGTGGGTGCTGGTATGTCTGGGCTATGTGCAGCAATTTCTGCCGCTGAGGAAGGGGCCAAGGTGATCCTTCTGGAAAAAACTCCTAATGTTAATTTCCGGGGGTATGATTATGGTGCCGTTAATTCAAAAGTGCAAAAACAAGTTGGCTGCGATATGGAGCCTATAACGCTTACTAGAGAAATGATGCGTTATGCAGGTTATAGAAATGATCAACGCGTTGTTATGAAATATGTAAATGAAAGTGGAAAAGTCAATGATTGGCTATTAGAAATGGCGCTTAGCGCCGGTTGTAAGGTTAAACACATTTGGACCCGTGATGAAATGGTGGCAGAGGGGGCAACTTTACCAACTATGCCATCTATGACATTTGTTCTTGAGCCCACCCAAGAAGCAATGGAAAAAGCACCAAAAGGAATGATTGGTGGGAAGCCGGTGATTGCCATGGCATTTACTTTGTTTTCGACAGCTGAGAAAAAAGGGGTGGACATTCATTTCAATACGCCGGCTGTACAGCTTATCAGGGAAAATGAAAACACCGGCAGGGTTACAGCTGTCATTGCGAAGGAGCAAAACGGCAAATATATTAAATGCGTTGGCAAAAAAGGCATTATCTTATGTGCGGGTGATTATGGCAATGATGATGAGATGCTGCACTATTACATACCAAGTAGTTCAACCGTCAAAATAAAATTATATCCAAGTAAGGCGAATACCGGCGATGGCCAAAAAATGGGAATGTGGGTTGGCGCTGCCATTGATGAGCCACCGCATGCCCCCATGTATTTTGATATAGGCATGGCAGAGGCACCCGGCTTAGCGGATTCGGTTATGCGTCAGCCTTGGCTTAGCGTAAATGACGAGGGGGACCGGTATGCAAATGAAGATTTGCCTTATGCTTATGTAAGTAATGCGGTTCGGCAAGAACCCGGGTATAAACGCTGGACGATTTGGGACGCAAAATGGCCGGAAGAAGCTCCGCGTTTTCATCAAACCGCTTGTAAGTCTTTAAAAAGTGAATACCATGATCCCAAGCGGGTTGAGCAGCTTATTAAAGATAATGTTATAAAATCAGCGAATACATTTGACGAGCTAGCTCAAAAGATGAATATTCCCGCCGATAAATTAAAAACTTCCATAGCACGCTACAATGAACTTGCTAAAAAAGGCTTTGATGAAGATTTTTACAAACGTACGGACTGTATGACGACAATTGAGAGGCCGCCATTTTATGCGGCCCACCTTGACACGGCATTGTTGGTAACATTAGGCGGACTTAAAATTAATGAAAATATGCAGGTTTTAGATAAAAATAAGAAGGTAATTCCGGGCCTTTTTGCAGCAGGTAATAATTCCGGTAGTTTTTATGCAAACGATTATTGTGTAACGGTAATGGGAAATAGTCATGGCCGTGCCTATACGTTTGGTTACTTAGCAGGAAAAAACGTATTAAAATCGAATTAAATTGCAAGAACTTTAAAATGCATCTATGAAGTTCATAGATGCATTTTTATATTATCAGAAAGCGTAACCTTTCTGACAATAAGTAAGAACGGTTAACCCTAAAGGGGTACAGACGGCTTCTGTCGGCATCCTGAAGGATTTGGCACAAGCCAGTCTTTTCTTATATATTCGAAGGAGTGAGTAAGTGCTATGAGGGGAGTACCGCATTCTGTGTGTATTTTGGAGAAAGTTAGAAAACATGGCATAACGGCACTTATTTCTTATATTCAGAAGCGATTTAGAAAACAATTTGCGTTTGTGGATGGACAAGGTAAAGAAATCTATGCAACAGGGAAATTTTTTAAAAAAATAGATAGTTCGCTTATTTTGCAGATAAAAAACAAACACTGGCATGATAGCGAGCAAAATATATTTGTTTATAAGGTTGAGAAAAATGGAATATGTTTATTTTTAGTGTTGCATCCGGTAGCAAAAACAGATGTGCCAGAGGTAATTTCACTGTTAGAAGATACAAGATTAGCATTGTCTTTTTATCTAAATACTCTAATTGAATTTCAAACTCAATGCTCAAACATTGAAAATGATCTCATGGAAACCTTATTTGGCAAAAAACGCGGGAAAGTAGATGAGTTTTTACCGTTTGGCCATTTCAACTTAAATACCGATAAACCATATGTTATTCAGCTATTTCATCTCGAAAAGACGGATGATCCGGTACTAGTAAACAACATAATTAACGATGTGGTCAAATATACGGACAAAAATAAATTGCCTGCCTTGCGGCCGATATATTGGCAAAAAAATCTAGTGCATATTATACCGGCTCTATATAAAAATGACACTTTTGAGTTACGAAAAGAATGGCCGGAAATAAAAGTTTCAGAAATTTTTCGCAAATCAGCTGAGCGGAAATATAATATAAAAATTTCTATTGGAATCGGCCAGATATATTCGTTGCATGAATTATATAAAAGTTATAATGAAGCTCGCGTTGCCCTGATATTTCGCCGATTGATAGGAGAAGTTGGCTACGTACAACGGTTTTGTGATTTAGGGTTTTTCCGCTTTCTTTTTACACAAGATCTAGAATTAAATAAAAATTTTGTAATGAATAAATTAGGGGCAATTGTTTATTACGATAATCAAAAAAATGGAGAACTTTTAAATACTTTGCGAATTTTAATGGATAACGGGTTTAACTGGAAAGAGACAGCCGCAAAATGTGATGTTCATGTGAATACGATATATTACCGTGTTGAACGTATTGAAAAAATGCTGCAGACAAACCTACATGATTCCAGCGTTAAATTTGAATTATTTGTGGCATTAAAGTTATGGGATATATTAAATGCATTAGATGTAGTTGATAATTATTATGTTGGCTCGATTGAGAAAGCATTAAATAAAGCGGAGGCTAGTTGGGAGAGTTAGTCATGGGGAATAATATTGCTGTGGAAATGAAATTTTTGGAACAGCTATTAGATGAAGGTATTATGCGTATTATCGAGGATCTAGAAATGGCATTAGGGAAAAGTATTCTTTTAGCGGATAACCGTGAAAAAATATTTTATCCGTTAAACTATATGCATGATGAAAAAACTTGCATGCTCCTCCGCCAGATCCCCGTAATTAAAGAAACAGAATATTATTTTCATAAGACCCAAAAAATGTTATTCTACCAACTGGGTAATCTAGAACATCGTTTAATTATTGGTGTCTATAACGTCCAACAAAAAGATATTTTAGCGTTAATTGAAAAAATACATATGCGCAGCTTAGCGTTGAAAACGTATTTAGATATGCAGGAACAATTAGAAAAACAGGCAAAATCCTTTGAAAAAAATCTAATAGAAACATTAATAAAAAGTAGTACTAATATCCATGATATTATCGGATTCCATAAAATTGATTTAAGAACAGATCAATTTTATGGAATTTTATTGCTGGAATTTGCTAATATAATAAATATTGTGGATATAAGTACGACACTCGGAAATTTTTGCAAACAAGTAGAAAATAGTAAAATTTTTCCGCCTATTCTTTGGAATGATATGATTGTTGTAATTATAGAGGCTTTAGATAGCAAAGATAGGCAAGCGATGGCAAATATAGAAAAAATGGCTGCGAATTGGCAAGAAAAATTAGCCGGACAATTTGGCGTTCAACCAAATTGTGGAATAGGACGGTTTTATATGTTAGCCAATTTACATAAATCCTATATTGAAGCAAAAATTTCTTTAGCATTTCCTGTCATCATGGGAAAATCGGGCTCTGTACAAGCATTTGATAATCTCGGGGTTTTCAGTATGATTTTTTCACAAGAGATTGGTTCGTTGAAGGAATATGTCTTAGAAATTTTAGGACCCATATTGATTTATGATCACGAAGTTAATATGCAGCTTGTCGATACACTAAGAATTTTATTGCATAATGATTTTAACTGGGCCAAAACTGCTAAAGAAATGTTTGTTCATGTCAATACGATATATTATCGATATGATAAAATCGAAAAAATGCTTAAGCTTGATTTATCCAAAGGTAAAGACCGCAACGAGGCATTTGCCGCACTGATTGTGTGGGATGTATTAACCAATATAGGCGTTATAGAGAATAATTTTTTTTGCTGACAAACACTTTCGTCAAGATACCGGCGATGATAAAGAGACAGCCAAGCCAAACCAGCCACATTAAAGGCTTGAAACTTATTTCAACATCAATATTCCGGTTGTCTTGCGGCAGTACATCTATGCGCAGACTAATCTCTTTGGTATTGGTATTGAGACTTTGCAGAGAAAGCTGGCAGGTATCGCTAATTTTGCGGGGGAGTGCATGAAACTTGCCATCTTGCTGTACCATTTCCAGGGTATACATATTTTCTGTATTTTTGGTTTCAACAAGCACCTGCACAGTAATTTTAAGGGAATCCGCGGCTTGCTTGTCTACCAAGATGTTTTTTAGTGTAAAGGTCATATGGTCTAAGGTTTGAGGAGTATCAAGAGCTAAACGGACTTGCCTTTTCTCAGTATTGGATTGTGATGGTGTTAGATAAAGATCGCCGCGAAGTGTTTTTAAAATGGCAGGCTCGTGGGCAGATGCTCTTCCGTCCGCCGAATATTTTGTTACAGCATAAATATATTTTCCCTGGTCTATTTTGAAACTCTCAATTTTTTGCTGAGCCGATTTTTTTGCCGTACTGCCAGTATATTCAATAGCCTGGCCAAAAATGGAAACGGCCTGTTGGGGCTGCAGGCTTACGGTTGTTTTTTCACTGGCAAGCGAAGTGACAAGAATGCCAATGCAAAGAAAGCCGAGGCCCATATGGCTAAGCGAGGCGGCTATTAACCTCTTTTTTACAAGCAGTGAGGCATGAATGGCTATCAGCACAAAGGACAGACCGGTAACGAGTATGGCCAGAGGCTGAAAAATTGAATAGCAGGAGCAAAATAACAAACCCAGAAAAAGTGACGGCAGCAAGGCCAGATAATATTTTTTGCTTTTTAACTTGCCTTGGTTCCAGTTATGCAGCAGGGAGAGATTTGTAAATACAAGCAAAATAACGGTTAATGGCAGGGTAGACCGATTGTAAAAGCCGGGATCAATGCTTTGGGGAGAGCCGAATAGCTGAGTGATTAAGGGCGCTGATGTGCCCAGTAATATCAGCCCTGCCAATCCAAGCAGGGTGACACCGCCGGCCGCAAGTGAAAACTCACGGCTGTAAAAACTTTGGTATAGCGGCACAGCGGGAAGCAAGCGCCATTTTATTATCAGAATAACGGTTGCCATAACGCCTAAACTAAGCATAAGCATAGCTAGCATGCTGGCACTGCTGTCCTGACTAAAAGAGTGTACAGAAAAATCGCTGAGCACACCGCTGCGGGTAAGATAAGTTCCATATAAGACCAGGATAAATGTATAAATAGCACAAAAATAGGCGGCGCGATAAGCGCCTGCTTTTTTGTGGGCGATAAACAAAAAATGAATTAACGCCGTGCAGGTAAGCCAAGGAATAAGAGATGCATTTTCAACAGGATCCCAGCTCCAATAGCCGCCCCATCCCAGTGTTTTATATGCCCAGTAGGCGCCAAGAAAAATACCCGAGCCAAGAAATCCCCAGGCCAGCATGCTCCAAGGTAAGGCATGTTCGATTAATTCTTTAGGCTTGTTCGCAATGAGTCCGCCAATCGCTAAGGCAAACGGAACAGCCAGGAGCGCATATCCCATAAAGATAAGCGGCGGATGAATAACCATCCAAAAATCCTGCAGGAGAGGATTCAGTCCCATACTTTCCGTAAAAGGGCCAGGATGCAGCAGGAACGGATTTTTTAGAAGCAGTATAATGTGTAAAACAGTCTGCACCATACAATAAGCAATAAAAGCTGGCTTCGGCAGGTATCCTTTCTTTAGCAGATAGAGTCCAATCAGGCTGTGGAACAATAACCACAATAAGAAAGAGCCTTCTTGTCCGGCCCAGAAAACAGCAAGCTTATAGAACAAGGGGAGACTTGCGGCAGAATAACTCCAGACATAATTGTACTGAAACTGATCGGTAAGAATGGCATATACTAAAAAAGCGGCAGCAAGGATACTGAAAATAGCCGACAACTGATAAAGAAACACGCTGAATGCAGAGATTTTGGCGCAATTTGGCAGCAATTTGGCACGACTATAGCGGCTAATGGCAGAAAAGAGCGCTGCTATTGAACAAATACAACCAAGAAACAGACTAATAACACCAATCATGTTACAATCCTCTCTTTTCGTATTTGGACGGACATTTAATGAGTAACTTTTCAGCGGAAAATGTCTCGCCGTTTTGCCTGCCGACAACAACAATTTCCGTAGCATGCTCGAAGTTATCCGGTTTTGTTCCCTGGTAGCATACGGGAACCTTATTCCCTTTTTCGTCCACTAAAAAGAATGTTAACTCCTGATTCCGATAGGTAATCATGTCTGACTCTTTTACCAGCGTTCCTTTGACTTGCACAGTGGAATGAGCTGTCCTCGCTTCGGCGAAACTAACGTAGGGATTAAGCGATAACTTGAATTCAGTTAGGAAGTATATGATGAGAAAGGCAAGAAAAATAAATATAATAGAATGACGTTTTTTCATAGGCTAATCCTCCGGCTGAATAACAGTCTAAAAAAAATGAGGGTAACATTGATTAGTGAAGCTAATAAAACATAGAGCATGATTCGGTTCATTTCGATATGCCCGCTGGCATTTATTACCGGCTCGGGATGGAGAGAGAAGTAATAGCGGGGAATAACGAAAACTAAAAAAGGTATGGTTAAGCAGGAAAAAAGTGAATATATCGCAGACAGCTTGGCCTTTTTTTCTTGTTCTGGAATGGAAGTACGTAGCGCAAAATATGCGCCGTATAGCAAGAGTAAAATAAAGATGGTTATTTGGCGGGGGTCCCAGTTCCAGTACGTCCCCCAGGTTAATTTGGCAAAAATTGCGCCGCTGACAGTAGCCAAAAGGCAAAAGAAAAATCCGAGTAAGGCAGAACGATAACTGAAATAATCGTTTTCTAGACGACGGTTTCTAAGATAGCGAAAAGCCCACCACGCTGACAGCAGGAAAGCCAGAACGGAAACCCAGGCAGTTGGAATATGAAAAAAAATTAAACGGACTAAATGGCCAAGGCCAATGGCGGGCGGTACCAGGGAAAATACCAACCAGACAACGCCGGCAGTAAATAAGAATAGTAATGTATTAATCATCATAATGCGCTCTCCTTAATCGTACCAAATGTAATCAAATAAAATAGAAGCAATGCCAAGCAGAAAAATATCATAGCCGAAGACCAAGCAGAGTTGGTGTTGCATGGTAAAAACTGTATTTGTTAGTACGCCTTCAGTAAGTTGAATAGATACTAAAAATAGCGGCAAAATGATGGGAAAGCTCAGGACGGTAAAGAGCGAAGCTTGGCTCTTAGTATAAATAATCATCGAAGCTGTTAATGTTGTTATAGCAGCAATCCCTATATTTCCGGCAAATAAAAGCAAGCATAAATAGCCGAAGTGATAACAGGTAACATTCAGAAAAATTATAAATAATGGCAGCAAGAATAGTGCTAAGACATGCAGCAATAAAAGGTTATAGAAAAACTTTCCCCATAACACCGGTTGGCTACTGCTGTAACTGCGGAGAGTATGGAGGGTACCTGTGGCCTGTTCTTGCAAAAAGACGCGAGAAAGTCCGGCCATTGCCGAAAAAAAGAAAATGGTCCAGAAAAGAATGGCGATTAGGTTTGCCGTTAATGGCTGGCTGCCAAGCGACAGGCTAACGGCGGCAAGGGTTGTTAGTGCAAACATGAGGAGGGAATTAATGGCGGAGAGAGTTCGCAACTCGGTTTTTATTTCTTTTAAAAAGATCAGTTTGGTTTTATGTAAGCCGGTAAAGCGTGTCGGCATAGGCTACCTCCGCAGAATCATTTGTGGCAAGGAGTATAGTGCGTTGTTCAATTTTGGCCATACCAATCAACTGCTTAACAAGATTCCTTCCATTTTGATCTAGATTAGAAGATGGCTCATCAAGCAGCCAAATTTTTTTGTTCGCTGCATATAGCAAGGCAAGTTTCAATCGCTGTTTCATGCCGGTAGAAAAGTTGCTTAGCTGCATGCTTGACGCTTGCGGCAGATTTACTATTTGCAGGCTGTTGTTAATTTGGCCGGCAGACAGAAAACTGCCTGTCATGCCGAGGAAAAAAGCAAGATTTTCTGCGGCTGTCAATGATTCATAAAACTGCATCTCAGGCGAAATAAATGCAATTTGGCTGTGTATCTCATCTGACGATAGGGGCTGATTGTTCAGCATATAGGTAATTGTTCCGGCAGATGGGCGGATAAGCGTAGCGATAATCTTTAAGAAAGTGGATTTTCCCGATCCATTTTCTCCCGTAATGCAAGTACAGGCGCCGGCGGCAATAGCACCGCTAAATTGACCGTATAAAGATCGTTTTGGGTATCTTTTTTCTATTCCGGAAAAATGAATGGATATTCCCAATTTTATTCCCCTAGAAAATAAGGGACTGCCAACGGAAAAATATAGCAGTCCCTTATTTTAACTTAATTATTGTCTCTACCGCTGCAAGCTGCGAAAATTTATTTTTCCCATTCAGGGGGAAGCTTTTTCATAAAGTCGAAATTGTGGCATTCCGCACAGGATGTCTTGGATTTGCTATGCATCTTATGACAATCAGCACACACTAAGTCGCCTAAATGAGAGTCGTGAGGATTTTCATTTCCATATTGAGTTTTGGCTTTGATGTCATTGATATTGTGACATTTAAGACACATCGCGTTATCAAATTTACGTTTTTCCGGCGGATCATCAAAATCGTCTGTGACATATTCCCAGGTTTCTTCTACTTTATCAGAAATTGTATTTTCATGACATTCAATGCACGTTACTCCAGCTTGAGCATGCTTACGGGATAAAAGTTCTCCGGAATTGTAGCCTTCTACATATGGCCCCATAACGTGGCAGGGGGCGCAGGAAATGTTAGGGTAGGCTTCGACCTGTTTCATTGCAAACGCAGCAACGCCAATAAAAAAAACTAATGAAATTGCAACAAGCAATGGCTTACGTTTGATAAAATCAATTAAAAAAGCCATTATGAGTCCTCCTTTAAGTAATCATTGACAACAATCGGTTTATCTTATTTTATAATAAACAGTAAGATTTTTCTTTGACGATTTCTACAATAAATTAAAGCTGCTCTTTGTAGATAATAACGACGGGGGATTGCCTGTTGATTAGGAAATGAACGGCTAACTGGGGGATAAAACACCTAAAAAAAATAGATTTCTTTAGTGAACTGTATACAAAAGTATGCTACATATTATAGAAATCACTAAAGAAAATAAAGCGAATTAATTATAAAATTGAAATAACGGTTTAGCAATGGGGAATAAAATCAGTACGGAGGGCATTATGGAAAATGAATTACAGGAAATAGTGGAGGCTTTCAACAAAATTACGCCACTTATCCAACAACTATTCGCAGATCCTATTAGTTTTATTATTACAGATAGAGAAAAAGTGGTAGGGCTGCTATCGCATTCGAAAACTCCTCAAAATATAAGTATAGGCGATAAGTTAACAGGAGAAGAGGGCCTGAGCCTATCCATGAAAGACAATAGGTTCGTATCTATGGTACTGCCGAAAGAGTTCTACGGATTTTCTTTTAAGGGAGTCAGCATCCCGCTAAAAGATAGCAACAATACGATAATTGGCGCACTGGGAATCGGTATCAATTTGGACCGGCAAAATGAACTTGCCGACATATCCCATAATATTTCGGGTTCTTTAGATCAACTGGCAAAAGCTATCAGTCAGGTTACGGCAGGTGTACTGGACATCGCCAATTATAGCAAACAAAATTTAGAGAAAATGGATAAAACAAAGCTGGAAACACAAAATACCGACAATGTGCTTGATTTTATTAGAAATGTGGCAGGCCAAACCAATCTTTTGGGAATTAATGCGGCTATAGAGGCAGCAAGGGCAGGTGAGCATGGCAGAGGATTTGGCGTGGTTGCTGAAGAAATCCGTAAACTTTCCAGTTCTAGTGCGGATAGTATAAAAGATAGAGGATACTTTACAGACCATTCAAAATCATATAGCCAATGTTTCCGAGAGTATTAATAAAGAAAGCGGGATATTGCAAGAGCAATCGGCGGCTTTGGAAGAAATTAATGCCTCTGTTGAGGAACTAAGCTCTTCAGCACATTTTTTAGCGGATATTGCCCAAAAAATGTAAAAAAAACGAGAGATGTAAACATGAATAAACTTAATTATACTCTCTCGTTTTTGCAGGATTGGTTTGAAAACTATCTAAGAGCTGTACGTTTGGAATTTTGCTAAATAGTAAGATCATAGCTGGTTTATGTGTTTTGCAATCCTAGTTACAGCCTGTAAAGCTAAAGACTCTTCCGGTAATTTTAATAGTGGTTTTCCTGCAAAGTCATGTTTTTCAACTAACCTGTCATAAGGAATTATGCCCAATATGGGTACACCGATTTCTTGTGCCATAGTTTCCAAAGGGGTAACGCTGTCTTTGCCTCGATTTAAGACGACACCTATTTGATCGCAGGCCGGAACACAGCCGTTGTCTACCAGCTGTTTAATATGTTTTACAGTCTGCATGCCTCGATACGATGTATCTGTGACAATAATTAGGGTATTGACTTTATCTACAACCTGACGGTTAATTTGTTCCAGGCCGGCTTCACCGTCAATTAAAATAGTATCGAAGGTGTTGGAAAGCTGGGCGATGGCATCTCGTAGCAGATCATTTAGAGCGCAAAAGCAGCCTTTTTTATCCATGCACCCCATTGCTAGAAAAGAGAAGCCCTTTTCCTCAACCAAGGCTTTAAAGATCATATAATCGAGTTTCTCCACAATAGCGGTTTGGTCCGTTTCGCCCGCCTGCGCCGCTTTTATTATTTCTTCCCGGACTTTTCCTATTGTCAAATCTGTTGTAAGTCCCAATGAAAAGGGCAGCCCCAGCGCCGGGTCCGCATCGATCACCAATAATTTCCCGCTGCTTTGTTGCTGGGACAAAACTTTCGTCATCATAGAAGTAAAGGCTGTTTTGCCAACACCGCCCTTACCGCAGACAGCTATTATTTTTCGTTCCAATTTAATCCTTCTTTCTCTATATAGTATCCAACATGTTGCAGGCAGGTGGTGTATTGGCAAAAATGAAAGTCAAATACGCCACCTGCCTGCAACATGTATTTTTAATGCTGAATACATATTCTATGGACGGAATAACTATTTCGCATATAAAGGTTTCAGTTTATTTGCGACTTCTAGCCCATTTTCACGTGCTGTAGCGCATAGTTCTTTTGACGAGCATTTTCCGCAATGTCCGGTTTTTATGCACTCATTGACATTAATTCCCCGGTTTTTCCAGACAGATTCTTTGATTTTTTTCTGAAACTCATAAATCTTTCCGGCGATAGATTGCCAATGCTGGAATTGTGCTGTGGGAGAAGTAAGATAAAAAACTTGGACATTTGTTATGTTAGCAAATCTTTTTTTTATGCGTTGAATTAATATTTCTCCTAAGGCAGCAAAAGATAATCCGTCTTTTGCTGCTTGGTTGCTGATACGACACCAGAAAGTTTGATTGCTTTTCTTTACCATATAGCCGTCCACCTGCATCAATCCGTGCAGCGCTTGTCCTAACAGGTAATACGTTTCTTCATCAAAATTATGTCCGGCCACTTTCACAATTTGACCAAAAGGTAAAGAGAGTTCCGTTGTATTAAGATCTTCGCCGCACAGGAAGACGCCACTGTCTTTAATATCACTGGGGACAATGATCGAGAATGTTGCTTGGCAGCCGCCGAGTTCAATTTTCATATCACTTTTTAGCACAATTCCCGAGCCTCTGCCTTTTTGTAAAAAATAAGACGTTCTCACATCTGCTAAAGATAGTTTCTGAAAGCACTCGGATGCCATTACGCTATCTATTTGTGCCTCGTACGCTTTAAATTGCTCCATAATACACCGCCTTATTTTGGACACATAGCCCTATCTCTAGCAAAAAGCGCCGCTCCTAACGCACCTGCAATTTGCGGGTTTTCATTAAGCTTTGTAATTTTGCTATGCAATTGCTGTTCCAAGCTTCGAATTAATGCCTGATTTCTGGCACAACCACCTGTTAGTACAATATCTTCTACAATACCAATTTTATAAACCATCGCATGGATTCTTCTTGCTATAGAATCATGAATACCCGCAGCTATATCGGAAATTTTGACATTGTTATTCACCAATGTTATTACTTCCGATTCGGCAAACACACTGCATTGTTTTGATATTGTTTTCGGCGATGTTGATTGCAGCGAATAGTTTACCAGATCATCCAAGGAACAGTCTAACACTCTGCACATAGCTTCAAAAAACCGCCCTGTTCCTGCTGCGCATTTATCATTCATAGAAAAATCAACGACTTTGCCTGCTTTATTTAAAGAAATAACCTTACAATCCTGGCCGCCTATGTCCACAATTGTTCTAACAGCAGGATGAAGCCAATGCGCGCCTTTAGCGTGACACGAAATTTCCGATATATCATCTTGAACATAGGAAACATTAGTTCTGCCATAACCTGTACCAACAATATAGGACAGGGCATCAACTGAATCAAGCCCAGCTTTCGCTACAGCCTCTTTCATGACTTGTTGGGCAGTGGCCTCCGGTCCATGGGCAGTGCGAGCAATCGACCATGCTAAAATTTGATCATCTTTTAATATTACAACCTTACCTGTGGTAGAACCAATATCACATCCTGCAACAAACATTTACAATCACCTCGCATTACATGTCTTTGGCCCGCTTAAAACCTGTGGTGCTTAAGAAATTAGAGATATCCTTTTTCAGTTGGTCAAGGGGAGTATACCGTTCATCAAACAGGCTTGTTGTCAGACCTAAAAGCGGCACCTCCATATCGCGGCATACCTTACGCAGGAAATACTTGGAACCTGACTGATCCTTATGTCCCATATGCCCGCCGTCAATTACACAGTTGATGCTATAGGTGTTAATAAGATCTGTTACATCATCAATCATTACATCTACAAAGCCGCGTCCCTGGCGAATCATCGGCACTTCAAACACTGACCGCCGCGCTAGCCCAAACAGCATGCTTTCTTCGGTAGAGGTATCAATTTTTTCATACGGCGTATTCCCCTGGAAAGACATAACAACAACCGCATTCCATTCTTCTTCCAGCCATTTGCCTAACCTTTCTCCCCACTGCGGCGCTAAGTCCGGCCATAAAATACGGATCTGTTCCTTTTCCAGCACACCTTTGCCGGCAGCTACCGCATCTTTCATCATATCGCGCACCACTGTCATGAGCGCTGTTGCCCGCGGGTCGCCGCACGGCAAATGCTGTGTCAGGGCCCAGAACATATCATCAGTAATGAATGAACCGATTGGGCAGGGACGGGCCTGTTTCAGTTCATTGACTTCTTTCCATACTTCATATTGTCTGTTGGTTTCTTCAACAATTTCACGGACTTTGGCAAATTCATATTTTGTGCCTGTTGTTTTCTCTAAGAAGGCAATCATATCTTTGAGCTGCTTGGCAACATATTTATAATCTTCGTCAGTATGCCCGTAGCTGGGGTCAATGATAAAATGAGGTACGTCTTTCCATTCCTTGTTGACCTTAAAGGCCTGATGCAACATAAGTTCACCGTCGCAAGGTTCGCCCATAGCCAAAAAACAATCCGGTTTCGGATGGAATTGGTTATATACAGAGTATACTGCATAACGGATAAGCGAACACATCTTCTCATCAAGCGGAAAATGGTCGCATTCCTTGGCATCTTGATAATCTGTTAATTCCAGATGAAACAATAGCTCGAATACCGGATTATAGTATTTAATCCCCATTCCGGCTGCAATTTCCTGGGCATTGCCATACCATGTACAGATAAGGGGCTTGTGATTCTCAGCAGCGTCGGTAATATTCTCGTTGTAATCAAGCATTAATTTTAAAAATTTTATCTGTACCGGGTTTTGCTCTTCGGCCGGTGCCGATTCCAGCATTTTTAACACTCCGACTACTCTTTCATGATATTCATGAATTCTTTTTAAATCTTTTCTCATTTTTGCCATGGCTCATGCCTCCTCCATTGTTTCTAAGAATGCTTGCACGCGTGTTTTTAACTGCCCCACGCTATCTAAAATATATTCCACTTCTAAATTTAAAATAGGAATATTCTGCTCTTTAAAGAAATTCGGCAGAATAAACTGTACAAAGGCCATTTGATCACATTCTGTGAGCCTGGCGGTAATAACGCCATCGATTTGGAATGCTTTGACAATCTCTGTCATACTTTCAAGACGTTTGTCCAAAGTACCGAATTGACGCTGGGTAACTGCTCTGGTATAAAAGTAGAAGTCAATAATTGCCTGCAGGGGATCGCTGCTTGTGGAAATTTCGCCTTCAGCTGCTTTGTAGCCTATACTGTTATAATCGGCAACAATGGTCGCACCTTGGCTTTCTAAAGCTTCCATGAACTTAATATCATCGTCATGGATGCCAATATAAAGCAACCTTTTTTGTTTTTTCTGAGATTGTTCAGGAGCTTTTTCTGTTAATTCATGCAGCAGTTCTGTCAATAATTCATTATAGCGTTTGCGCGGCATAGCGGTAGCGGCAAGCATGACGGCCCTGGTGTCAGCGCCGCTGAGCGGCGGGACGGGCCGTTTTTTAAGCTCATAGATTTTGCGCTGCAGTCTTCGGGTTTCATTATGCAGCATGATGGCCTCTTTGAGCATGTTATCTGTAATGGTTACACCAAATTTTTCTTCTGTTTTTTGTTTAAATTGTATAATTTCTTTTTCGTAAAATTCTCTGGCAAGAGCGTCATTTTTTTTAGGTAAATATATAAATGCATAGCAAGGATTTTCAGGTATGGTAAGCCAGTTATCATAAATTCGGCGCATATGATCGCACTGGTTAAATACAACCGCGCCGTCTAGGAATTTATATTCTCCCTGTAGGATCTGTTCGAAGGTAGAGCGCGTATAGCCGCAGTTTAACTGGCGGAAATAGGCGTCGGCCAGTTCTGTTCCCGTACTGCCTGTTCCCCGGATACCAAACGCAAGAACACCGGCGGCGGTCAGAATTTCTTCCGGTACAGCCGGATAAAAATAGCCGGCGACTTTTCCGCCTTGTTCCTTCCAGGCGGCGACTTCGGAATTATAGATGGTTGATGCGGCTTCTTTAAAAATTTCCATTGCTTTTTTCATCGCATTTTGCTCCTTTATTAAATATATAGCAAGATTCACATCCTAAAGAATATGAATCTCTCGCTATTTTAATTTAGAAATGATATTCCATTGCTGCCATAAAATTCTCGGCGTTTTTATTATCTGTTTTCCTTGTATGATCACCATATTGTAATGTCAATGTGGCATTTTGAAATACTGTATATTCTAATCCGTATTCAAAACCCTTAATGTTTGACATATTATACGCATTAAACGGATTATTGTCGTCAAAATTTTTCATAATTTCAGGCGCATCGGAATCTCCCATTGAAAGTACATCGAAGCCGGTATCCGCATTACGATATCCAATCCACGCACCATATGATCCTGGCTTATTAAGGTCGGCACCACGATATTTTACACTTGCTACATAGGCTGTAGCGCCATCGTTGCCGGACAGAGCTTTAGCGATATCAGATTTATTTTTTCCATATTCATATTTTATACCGTAATTCTGTAACCCGGTATATTTGAAGCCGACAGCATACGTATCGATAATTTCTTGATGTTTATCTTGTAAATACGCCGCAGTAATACTTGTATTTTTCAAACCAAGATACTCCATATTACCTGCCATCAGATTTAGGCTTTTCTGACCTGCGATGGCAGTTGGATATGAGATATTTCCAGCTTTACCGACAGCCCCAGTCAACTTAAAAGCACCCAGTTTCTTTTGATACATAAAGCCATCAGCACCTGTTGTCACATTTCCTTCCGCGCCAATACCATTGATCAAACCTTGTCCGAGATATAGCGGAATGCGGCCAAAAAGCAGTGTATCTGCACCAAGTGCTTTACCGGCAATAAACGCTTGCGTTACAGACATATCGGCATCTCCACCCGCATGATTTTCGGATTCAATCCGACCACTAAAAATCAAATTATCCGTAAGCGGTTTAAATATATTTAAACGTATACGGTTATTTGATTCAGGAGATTGATCCCGGTCTTTGGCATACTCATAGCGAACCCGAACATCACCAGTGATTTTTACTTGTTTGGAGTCTGACTTAGCGGCAGCCGCCTTTTCATTTTTGGCCTTATTTTCCGCCGCCTGTTTTTCTAAGACTAAAATCCGTTCTTTTAATGCAGCGATTTCTGTTTCGACGCTATTGTCTGCTGGAGCCGCATATACGGGTCCTACCATTGACAAAATTACCGTGGCTGCTAAAATAGCAACTTTTTTTTTCATTTCTATTAATTCCTCCTACCAATTTTTATTTCCTTCATTTATATTAGCAGGTTCAAATTTGTTCGTCATTTTGCATTTATACAAATTATCGGATAATTTACTAGTGCTTTATCCTGATAACTGAGATTGAATTTTTGTGCATTATCTATGGATTAAGCGCTTTTTCTGGTAGTTTTTTGCAGTTAGGCATTCATCACTTTATATATTTCGACAAAATATATTTAGTCTAATTGGCTATTTATCCAAAGAAATACTTTACATTTTGTCGTACACTAGTTAATAAGTCCTCTGGATTGCCGAAGCTAATCTATCTATAATTGCTACATTATGCAGAACAATAATACATATTATATAAAATGTCATCTGCCAGTGGAGGAACTAGAAGCAGGTGAACATGATGAAAAGGAGAATTTAGCATGTTTAATTTCAGTATGGCTGAATTAGGAATAATCTTAGTAATTGCCCTCATGGTATTTGGTCCGGGAAAGCTACCTGATGTTGGCAAAGCCTTAGGCAGAAATATTCGAGAAGTTCGGCAAGCGGCCAATGAAATAAATAGTCCTAATACGGAGAAAGAGGAAAGTTTGGCGGTTGGAACCAAGGCTAGAAAAGAAATGAAGCATTCTGGGTAGCATTTGTTGCCCAGGAGATTTGTTGACAAAAAAATAATGATGTCATATAAGGCACCATTATTTAATACAACTATATACAATATAGTTGTTAATAAAAACTTCATAATTTTTAAATAATTAAAATAATTAAATTGTTATCAATTATAAAGTATTGTACATTTAACATGACAAGTCGGAAATGGTGTTCGAAATTTAGTTGCGAGCGATCAAAACATTACCTCAAAAGCTTATTGCTGTGGAACAAATTTGTTATGTTGAGTTGCGGTACCTTAAAAATGCGGGGACAGGGATTTAAGAAATTACTCTCTGTCCCCGGTTTTTTGTAGCTTTAACGGGAAAAATGAATTCTGCAGGCATCAGGAGAAAAAGAAGGCTCCGGCCACGTATTAGGTTCAATGGGGAGGCGCATTTATTTATTACCTGGTATGCCCGCCGTATGGCTAAACCAATTCAGGCATTGGAAATGGTGGCAAAGCGGATTGCCGCCGGCGATATTTCGCAAGTTAGGCTGGGGATTGTATCGAATGATGAAATCGGGCGGTTGGGAAAAAGTTTTGAACAGATGGCGGAAAATTTACGCGGCTTAATCCGCAAAATTACAGAAGCGTCCGAACAGGTGGCGGCTTCTTCTGAAGAACTCAGTGCCAATGCGGATCAGTCGGCCCAGGCGTCAAGCCAGGTAGCTCAAGTTATTGCCGGGATGGCGAATGGAGCGGAAAAGCAAATGAAGGCCGTGGGCGATACGGCTTTAGTAATAAATCGAATGGCCGAAGGGGTTCAACAAATTGCCGCCAACGCCGATGTGGTTTCTGGCTTTTCGAAAAAATCAGCGGATTCGGCGCAAGAGGGCAGCCAGGCGATAGAAAAAGCAATGACTCAGATGGAAAATATCGAAAAAACGGTAAATCGATCAGCTGAGGTTGTAACAAAATTGGGTGAACGCTCACAAGAAATTGGTCAAATTGTGAATACCATAGTCGGCATTGCCGGGCAGACCAACTTACTGGCTTTGAATGCAGCAATAGAAGCCGCCCGGGCAGGCGAGATGGGACGGGGATTTGCCGTAGTGGCCGATGAGGTGCGTAAGCTGGCGGAACAATCGCAAGATGCGGCTAAGCAGATTGCGAAACTGATCACAGAAATTCAAAAAGATACCGATAGCGCGGTGCTTGCAATGGATGACGGCACTAAGGAGGTTAGTATCGGTACTGAAGTCGTAAATGGCGCCGGTAAAACCTTTGAAGAAATTTTTAGATCCATCAATGACGTGTCAGTTCAGATGAAAGAAATATCAACTGCGATTCGACAGATGGCAAGTGGTAGCCAACAAATTGTAGGCTCAGTGCATGAAATTGAAACAATAAGCAAAGAGGCTTCGGGGCATGCACAGACCGTATCTGCTGCAACGGAGGAACAATCAGCCACTATGGAAGAAATCGCTGCTTCCAGTCAGGCTCTTGCCAGGATGGCAACAGATCTAACTCAGGCCATAAGTTATTTCAAAGTATAGAAAATATTGGGCACAACATAAAATTGAAACAGCAAAAATTAAGCCTTTCAAGGCGGAGAGCTTAATTTTTGCTGTTTTATTTAGCATTACTATCAATCGAAATGACTATATATTCAAACTTCATAAAAATTCAATCATTAAACTAATTAAATTGTTGTCAATCATTAAGTATAGTACATTTAGGACGACAACCGGAGAATAGACGTTATGTTCAAAAAAATTTTAAGAGATAAGAGAGGAGCAATTTATTATGGCAAAGATCCTGGTATTTTTACTCTGGATGGGTTTTTCATTTGGCTTAATGACGTATATGATCTTTCGAAAATTCAAGAATACATTGCACGGGAAAGCGGATGACAGATCTGATCGGCTGGGAGATCGTCTTACCTATTTCCTGACAAATGTTGTAGGGCAGGACAAGGTATTGCAGGATCCGATTTCCGGTTTGTCCCACGTTATGATCATGTGGGGCTTCGTTGTGCTTGGCTTTGGTGCAATCAACCTGGCAGTTGAGGGGCTGTTTGGCGTTCCAGTGCCGTTCATTGGTGACAATTGGCTGTTTATCGGCTTAAAGGAATTGTTTTTACTCTTGGTTTATATCGGGGTTATCCTGGCGGTATTGCGGCGAACAGTACTGAAGCCGGCCCGGATAGAAAACTCCGCTGAGGCGTTTGCCATTCTTGGCCTGATCAGTCTGATAGTTACCGGAGATCTTTTGTATAATGGCGCCGGTTTTGCTCTGGGAGAAAGAGCAGACATTCGCAGCGCCGCTTTTTTCGCTAACTTCATAGCCGGATTGCTGGCCGGAACTTCACCTGCCATACTTCATATTTTGGCCGATGCCGCCTGGTGGACACATTTTTTGGCGATGGGGCTTATGGCCATTTTGATACCCGGCTCAAAGCATCTGCATCTTGCCTTTGCACCCGCCAACGCCATCTGGCATACTTTGCGACCCAAAGGTTCTCTGACTAAGGTCGACTTTGACGACGAAACTGAGGAAGAATTTGGTGTTAACAAATTGGAGCAATTCACTTGGAAACAGCTTTTCGATACGTATAGCTGTGTGCGGTGCGGCAGGTGTACCGAGCATTGCCCGGCCTTCCAGACCGGAAAGCCGTTGGATCCGCGTGCCCTGCATGTTGAATTGCGGGCTCATATGGAGGAAAAAGCACCACTCTTGGATAAGATCAAAGCGGCCGGCGGGGAGAAACCGGAATTTACTGAGGCTGAACAAACAATCCTCAATAAGACGATTGTTGACGGTGTGTTTTCCGAAGAATTTATCTGGTCCTGTACTACCTGCCGCGCTTGCGAACAAGCCTGTCCTGTATCTAACGAACATGTGCAGAAAATCATCGATTTGCGCCGTTATATGGTCATGACGGAAGCCAAAATGCCGGAAGACGTACAGCGTACATTCAATTGTTATGCGAGCGGCAATCCGTGGAAACTTCCCAGTAGCAGCCGCGGCGACTGGATGAAGGGTCTGGATGTTCCCGCTTGGTCGGATAAGGCCGAATATCTACTTTATGTGGGGTGCTCCGGGGCTTATGACGACAGGGCTAAAAAGGTCAGTGCCGCTTTGGTAAAGGTTTTGCAAGCGGCCGGCGTCAATTTCGGCGTTCTTGGCAACGACGAACCGTGCTGCAGTGAGACCACTCGCCGGCTGGGCAACGAGTTTGAGTTTCAGCAGTTGGCTGAAAGTAATGTGGAATTGTTTAAAAATCTGGGTGTTAAAAAAATTATTACCCTTTGTCCGCATTGCTTTAACTCTCTTAAAAATGATTATCCTGATTTTGGTGGTGAATTTGAAGTCATTCATCATTCCCAGTTTCTTGCCAGGCTGATTCAGTCCGGAAAAATCAAGGTAGAAAAAGCGTTTGACGCCAAGATTGTCTACCATGACGCCTGCTACCTTGGACGTTACAATGATGTGTTTGAGGCGCCGCGGGCAGTCCTTCAGTCCGTACCGGGAGTATGTCTGACCGAAATGGGGCAAAACCATAAGAATTCATTTTGCTGCGGTGCCGGTGGCGGACGGAACTGGATGGAGGAAAAAATCGGCGATGGCCAGCGGCGTATTAATGAGGTTAGAGCCAAGGAAGCCTTGGATACCGGGGCAGAGGTCATTGCTACGGCTTGCCCGTATTGCCTGACGATGATGCTTGACGGTACTAAGGCGCATAATGCCGAAGAACGGGTTCGAACACTGGATATTGCGGAAATTCTTGCCCAGTCCATTAAGCAGGAAATTTAATATAGTCGTGCTAAAAATCGGCTGGACAATGTGGTTTTACTTCATAATATTTTGATAGTTTATAATTATTAAATTGTCGTAAATATTTAACTATAGTATATTGGGGCTTAAGAGGCGGATTACTCTTAACAAGTCCGGAAGGAGCCGAATTAAAAAGCTAAGGCGTAAGCCTTGCACTATAGATGCTTTCGGATTTCCGAAAGTTCTTAAAATGATAAGGGGGAAAAAAAGTGGGAAAATTGAATGAACAAGAATTTCAAGCGTATTTAAAACAAATCAGAGAATTGGCAGAAGGTAAACTTGACGAGATGCAAAAAGACATCGAAGTTACGAATGTGTTCCCGGAGGAGTTCTATCAAATCTGTATTAAAAATAATTTGTATCGTTGCTCGGTTCCGGTTGAGTATGGCGGCTGGGGTCTTTCCGAACTGGAAATTCTAAAAATTCAGGAGGAATTTAGCCGCGGACCGGGCGGCATGCGTATGCATTTGCATTATGCAATGGATTTGAACTGGCGTCCGCTGTATGATTTTGGTACGGAAGAGCTTAAGAAGGAATTAATGCCTGGTTTTCAGGATAGAACAGTCTTTACCTGCTGGGCTGTAACCGAAGAAACAGGCGGAACCGGTGCCGATATTCAAACAAGGGCGGTAAGAGACGGAGACGATTACATTATTAATGGGGAAAAGTTCCTGATTTCCCATACTGACTGCTGTAATTATGCCTACATTACCGTTCTTACCGATCCGAATGCCGATAAGGACCATCGTCTTTCCACCTTTATGGTGCCCTGCAACACTCCCGGGTATGAAGTCACTCCCATGCCGCATATGATGGGGTGCCGCGGTGCAGGCCATACCGGTTTAAAATTTACCAATATGAGAGTCAATAAAAAATACCTTCTTGGCAAGGAGGGCGATGGTCTTCATATCTCTATTCATTCCTTGTCTGTTTCCCGTGCTCACATTGCCGCCAGCAATTTAGGCATGGCCCAGCGTATGCTGGAAATCTCCCTCAAGCGGGCTCATGACCGTGTTACCTTTGGCAAACCTATCATTGAACGCCAGGCCATTAGGATGAAAATTGCCGATATGGCTACTCATGTCCATGCTTTGCGTACTATGGTCTATGATTTTGCCAAGGATTATGAAAAGGATCCTCATGGAGAATATATTGAAGAAAAAGCGGCTATGTGTAAATTGTTCAGTATCCAAGTTACGAAAGTGTGCGGCGATGAAATGCTGGAAATCTTCGGTGGTATCGGCTACTTCGAAGATTGCGAATATGGTCCTGTTGAACGCTTGTATCGTGATTCCCGCGCCATGTGGTTAGAGGAAGGTACTCCTACCGTGCAGCGCATCACTATTTCCCGTCAGACTGTCAAACATGGTGGCCGCTTAGAATACCTGGATTAATACCAATTACGGACATGCCGGAGGATCATCAGGAGCAAATCAAACCGATGATCCTCTTTTTCCTTTGAATCATAGATCACCACCGGAGACGGAATAGACTGATGATTGGGAGGGCTGGAAATTTGGTGGAACATGAATTTGGACCACTTAGAAGCAGAGCATCCAGAAAACCCTGGCCGGAATGCCCTGATATCATAATCTACCGTTGCGGTCATTGTGGAAAGCTGTATCAAGGATTGGGGGGGGATCAGCCGGCTCAGGCGCTTAGCTGTTGTAATATGACCATGGAATGTCTGAGCCCGCTGCATATCGAGGATGTAATGCCCGAATTTAACGTGGATTACAAAATCGTTGGCGGTTTTAACCAGAGTGCTGTGCAGGTATTCTGGGAAACAAAACCGGAAGACAAACCGGAGTGGATTTTGCTGAAGACTTTTACCGGTGGTTATATCAAATATGTTGCTTCCAAGAAGCGGCCGCCCCTGGTATTCCCCTTAGCCGACGAAGACGCTTATGTATATTGTGACAGGCAAGTTTGTCAGGAGTGCGTTTTTCGCTGCAAGCGCGGTTTTATGATTTATCTGTACAGTAAGACAAGAGGTTTGTTGGAAATCCCTTTAGAAAAAATGTCTGATTACTTCAAAGTTTAAAAGTGGTATATTAGAGTTCCCTAAGAGGGGTAACAGACTACCGGACAGGCCAAACCATATGCAAAGGATTTTACCAATAGCAAGCTAGATTGAAGGAGGTTTTTTGCCTTGAAAGGATTGGAAGGAATCAAAGTAATTGAATTAACTTCTTACATAGCCGCGCCGGCATGCCCCAGAATCCTTGGGGAAATGGGAGCGGAAATTATTAAGATTGAACCATTTACCGGTGACGAGCAACGTACGCAAGGGCCGGGCTATGGCATGCTGCGCGATGATATTGAAGACCCCGCCTTTGATATGGCAAGCCTTGATAAGAACTGGTTAAGTGTCAACCTTAAAAGCAAGGAAGGTCTGGAATTTGTTTATAAAATGCTGGCAACGGCCGACGTCCTGGTTACAAATTTTCGGGACAGGGCTTTGGTTAAATTAGGATTGGATTACAAGACGATCAGTAAGATGTTTCCGCATATTGTTTATGCACAAATGAGAGGTTATGGCGAAAGAGGCCCGGAGAAGGATTCCAGGGGATATGACGCTACGGCATATTCCGCCAGGGGCGGCATATTAACCGCATTCCCCCAGGTGGGCGAAAACCCGGTCAATGTTCCGGCAGCTTTTGGCGATTGGAACGCGAGCGGCTTTTTGACCGCCGGTGTCTTGGCTGCCTTAGTTCGCAAAGAAAAAACAGGTTTGGGCGATAAAATTGTTGTAAATCTTTATCATGTCGCCTGTTGGGGCATGCAGCATGCCATTGTTTCCCGTCAGTCCGGAGCGCTGTATCCAAGATCACGCAAATTGGTGCCAACGCCGTCCAACAACTGTTACCAATCTAAAGACGGGATTTGGTTTCTAATTTGCCAGGGCAATTATAACAAGTATTATGAACAAATGGTTACAGCATTTGGGATTGGATTACTCATAAACAATGAAGAGTACAATACCCTGGAAAAACTTACCGCGAATAAAACCAATGGCTATGTAGTCGAACTTTTCGAAAAAGCGTTTGCCAAAAAAACATTTGCCGAATGGGAAGAGATTTTCAGGAAAAATGAAATACCTTATCAGAAAGCCTTTACGATTGACGATGTCCTTATGGATGAAGAAGCTTACGCCAATGATATTTTAAGACGCGTTCACTATGAGTCTTACGGCAAACGCGTTATACCTACAAGTCCGATCAGAATGAGGAGTGTCGGCGATCCTAAGTTATGGACTTCGAAACCAATCGGTTATGATACGCGTTCTTATCTGCTTAAATATGGCTATTCCGAAAACGATGTGCAAAAATTTATTAATAATGGCGTAATTAAAGTGTATGAAGGCAAGACATTAGCATTCAATAAACTTAATGATTCATCGGCAGCAGAGCCTCTTTCCTAAAAGCAGATCTTTCATTAAAAACGGTACAAAAGTCTGCAGAGCCAATCAGTTAATAGTAGTGTATTAATGATAAAGCGAGGTTCATGTATGTTAAAGAAAAAAGTAACAGATTTACGTTCTGCGATTGGATTATTAAAGTCAGTGCCGGGACAATTACTTGAAACGAATGAACCCGTAGATCCACATGCCGAATTATCCGGGGTGTATCGTCATGTCGGTGCGGGCGGAACCGTAATGCGCCCTACAAAAACCGGACCGGCAATGCTGTTTAATACGATAAATGGTCATGAAGATGCACGAGTAATTATTGGCTTATTGGCCAGCCGAAGCAGAGTCGGACTTATGCTTGGCACCGATCCGGAACGACTTGGTTTTCTTTTAAAGGAAGCCGTGAGCAACCCTGTAGCACCCATCATAGTTTCGAAAGATAAAGCTAGCTGTCAAGAAGTTATTCACTACGCCCATGAACCGGGCTTTGATATTAGAAAATTAGTTCCTGCGCCAACGAATACGGAAGAAGATGCCGGTCCCTATATTACTATGGGGATGTGCTATGCTTCTGATCCGGCTACCGGAGAATCAGATATTACCATTCATCGTTTATGCTTGCAGAGTAAAGATGAAATATCGATGTATTTTGTTCCGGGCGCCCGTCATTTAGGCGTGTTTCGCGAGCGGGCGGAAAGATCCGGAAAACCGTTACCGATATCAATTAGTATCGGTGTTGATCCCGCTATTGAAATTGCGGCTTGTTTCGAGCCGCCGACAACACCTCTTGGTTATAATGAATTGTGTATAGCCGGAGCAATTAGAAATGAAGCTGTTGAATTAGTGTCATGTTTGACCATTAATGAAAAAGCAATTGCCAATGCTGAATATGTTATTGAGGGCGAACTGCTGCCCGGCAGGTGTGTTCGCGAAGATCAGCATACAAACACAGGCAAAGCGATGCCGGAGTTCCCCGGCTATACCGGCCCGGCTAATCCTGAATTACCTGTGATCAAAGTAAAAGCGGTTACGCATCGTGTGCAGCCTATCATGCAGACCTGTATAGGACCAAGTGAGGAACATGTAAATATGGCTGGTATCCCCACTGAGGCAAGTATTCTGCAAATGGTAGAAAAAGCTATGCCGGGCAGATTGCTGAATGTTTATGCGCATTCCTCAGGCGGTGGCAAATATATGGCTATTTTACAAATAAAAAAGAGCCAGCCAAGTGACGAAGGACGGCAAAGACAAGCTGCACTGCTCGCATTTTCCGCATTTTCCGAACTTAAGCATGTAATCCTGGTTGATGAAGATGTCGACCTGTTTGACAGCAATGATATCATGTGGGCACTGAATACTCGCTATCAAGGCGATGTCGATACCATATTTATTCCCGGCGTACGTTGCCATCCGCTTGATCCATCTCAAAGCCCTGATTATAACCCGGCCCTTAAGGATAAAGGTATCTCCTGCAAGGTGATTTTTGACTGTACGGTGCCTTATCATTTAAAAGATAAGTTTAAAAGATCAAAGTTTAAGGAGGTGGATCCAAGAAGATTTACAACAGATATATAAATAGGAAGCCATTATTTAGTTAACAGCAAATGGAAAGTGGTGATAGAGTGCGGCAGCTAACAGCAGCGAGCGGCAGAATAGGAATCACTTTGGAGGCTATCACAGTAGGGGAGGATATATGTGTAATTATTTATGGGGGCGATAGTCCTCATATTGGTTGCGTAACCTTAAGTATTTTTCGACCAAGTTGGAAGGATGGCAGCACTCCTAGTACTACAACATCTGTGTTGAATTTAATAGGACATAAAGATGATCAGGTTGCACAGTCGGTATCACACTCACTTTCCGCTAAATTAAATAAAAATGTGGCTGTTATTTGCGGTATTCATATTGATAACATAACAAGCGAGGAAATCAAGGATACCATCAAACTTGTGGAGAGCTTAACCGACAGGTTAATACAGAAATTAATATAAGTTTCGATAGATTCGCTTTTTTCAAAAAAACGCTGCCTGCGTAATTATATTCTGTTTTTCGAAATTGGCTTTATCTTTAAGCTGGCGAACTCTTGCCGGCCTAAAGATAAAGCCAGTGTTATAATGGTCGATCAACTTATGATATCTGAATATTATAGATTCGATTCCTGTAGGTTCACAGTTAAAGTTAATAAATTCGTAAATTTATGCATATTCACGTTCTTGTAGCCAATGAATAAAAAAGTTTTTAAAGTTCGAAAGAACCGGAGAAAGTTTCCGCTTTTTGGGAAAGACCACGGAAAGAGTTCTACGCGCTGTTGGCGTAAAACGAACAATGGCAATATTTTTTCGCTGGGCAGCCATAACCGTTCGCGAAGATATCATCGCAATACCTAATCCTTCAGCAACGAGTCCCAAACAGGTATCTGTGTACTGAGTATCATAACCAAATTTTGGTTTAAAACCAGCCGCCCCACAGGCTTCAATCGTATCTACAAAAAGACCGGAAGATTTGGAAAAACAAATAAACGTTTCTTGTGCAGCCTCGCGTAAATCAATAACCTGTTTAGCAGCGAATGGATGGGAGGTGCTGGTTATTAGTACAATTTCATCATTGACCAGAGGATAGGCGTCTAAAGGAAATTTTCCAGGTTTGTGCTTATCAAAAGCCGTAAGAAATGCTACTTCAATCTTCCCGTTATAGATTAATGGGTATAGATCAAAGCATTCGGCTTCGTGGAATTCAAGCGAAATTTTCGGATAGGTTCTTTGGAAGGTGGCAATAAGTGAAGTAATGCCATATGCGCCAAGCGCCGGGGTATTGCCAATAGTTATTTGTCCGCTTTCACCGACTACATATTTTTGCATTGAATTGTTAGTTTCCACCATATCCAGCATGATTTTTTTGGCATTTTCAACGAACTCTAAACCTGCTGGCGTCAGGTGGACTGAGCGTGTAGTCCTTCCGAATAATACAACACCCAATTCATCTTCAAGTTTTTTTATTTGCTGTGACAGAGAGGAGGGCGTTACACATACTTCAGCGGCCGCTCGAGAAAAATTTTGGTATTTGGCTACTGACAGGACGTACCGAAGTTGATACATTTCCATGTAAATTCTCCTTTCGCATGTTATACACAGTATCAACATTCTGTAAATTTCGACAATATCCTGCCAATGCAAGATGTCGAATTATTCGAAAAATAGCGTAATATGTTAAATTAAAACTTCTCAATCAAGTTTTTATAATCAAATGATTTTTAAGTATTTTTAATTAATGAAAGCTAAATACAGATAGTATGCTGAAATTTTGCTTGTTGTCATTTTTACTTCATGTAGTATTGCTAATAAAAAAATGAATATATGCTAATGCTTCATAATATTTTTAATCTTTAAACTAATTAAATTGTTGTAGATAATTAAGTATAGTACATTTAATATAAACCAAACCTGGAATTTTACTATTTTACAGCAAAGGAGGTTCTGTATAAAGTAATCCTGTTAATGAGTTTTATGAAGATAATTAAGTTATAGTTAAAGGAGGAAACATTATGAATGCAAAGGTTGGGAATAAGCGATGGATTATCGTGACTTTGATGCTACTGAGTTATGCTGTTATGTATATCAGCAGAACCAGTATGTCAATTGCCGGACCTGTGATGATGAAAGATTTTAACTGGAGTGCCACTCAGTTTGGTTTGGTATCGACGGCTTTTTTTATCGGTTATGCGCTTACCATGATGCCTGCCGGTTATTTAGCCGACCGGTTTGGCAGTGGGAAGATTATGGTATTTGGCATTCTGCTATATTCTTTATTTACGTTTCTTACTCCTTTTGGAGCGACAATAGGCATGTTGATCCTGCTTCGTGCCATAGTGGGTATAGGACAAGGGGTAATTTTGCCGTGCAATGGCTCATTATTGGCTCAATGGGTACCTAAAAAAGAATCGGCAACGGCGCAAGGTGTTGTTATGATTGGTACTCCGATGGGTATCACTCTTACTATGCCGCTGGCAATCTTCTTTATGCAAAACTATAATTGGCAAACTGTATTTTATGCATTTGCGTTTTTGGGTCCTATCTGGATATTGTTATGGAGCCGACTGGGAAAAAATAAACCGGAATTGCATCCCTCAATTTCGAAAGAAGAAGTGGAATATATTAAAAATGACCAGGGACCTGTAGAAATAAGTGGCGCGGCTGCTGCCGTGGCACCAGGAGATGTTTTTAAGAATGTATCCGTGTGGACTTCTGCACTAGCGTATTTTACAAGTAATTACCTTTTTTTCTTGTTCTTTGCCTGGTTGCCAACTTATTTTGTCAATGGACGTGGTTTTACGCTGGTCAAGAGCGGGTATATGACGATGATTCCCTATATGTTTGCCATGATCGCATACCCTCTTGGCGGTATTTTGGCTGATAAGGCTGCCAAAAAATTTGGCAACAATATGGGGCGAAAACTATATCCCGTTATTGGGTTGATTGGGGCGGGAGTTTTCCTAATATTGGGCACTCGCGTCGGCAGTGCGGAAGGCGCTATCATGCTTATCACCATATCCATCTTCTTCTTATCCATAACGCAAGCGCCATTTTTTTCTATGCCACCAATTTTTTCTTCAAAAAATGCGGGCAAGATCATCGGCTTGTATGGTTTCTGCGGTACTTGTGCCGGTTTAAGTGCACCCATATTAACCGGGGCCATTATTGATTACACTAAGAGCTATGATTATGCTATGTATTTTGGTTCTGCTGTAGCCATAGTAGGTGCACTTATCTTATTGACGATTTGCACTGTTAAAGCAGTTGAAAGTAAAACCTATGTCGGTATCTCCCAGTCTACCACTGATATGAATTCCCGTAATTAATGTCAGTGGTAGAAATGAACTGTTATTGTCATATTTTTGCAAGGCTCTATCTTATTATTCCTGTAACCTATTAACAATCACTCCTTAGATCTATTTTTAAGATGGAGTGTTGCTTTTACTTCGGAAAATAACTATTGTTTTCAGAATTAATAGTAAAAATTATCATGACGGTATTGGTAAGAGTTGGTTACATTTTCAGCTAAATTTGAGAGAGGAGAGGAATAGTTTGCAGGCAAAGATTGGCAATAAAAGGTGGGAAATTATTGTTCTGATTGTCTTATGTTATGTGGTTTTGTACATGGATCGATCTTGTATGTCCATAGCAGGTCCAATTATGATGAAGGAATTTAATTGGAGCGCTACCGATTATGGTTTGGTTTCAACAGCCTTTTTTATTGGCTATGGTTGTACTCAAATTCTAGGTGGCTGGTTAGCCGACCGGTTTGGCGGGGGCAAAGTTGTTATAATTGGTGCATTGTGGTGGTCGCTATTTGTTTTTTTGACTCCTTATGGTTCAACGCTTGGCCTGATGATCGTGATACGTGTCTTGATGGGCTGGGGTGAGGGGGTCACTTTGCCCGCCAACTCTTCGATAGTGGCGCAATGGATGCCCAAGAATGAATCAGGCTTAGCCCAGGGACTATGCCTTATGGGTGTTCCTATTGGACTGGTTATTACAATGCCGCTTTCCGTTTGGATTATGCAGACATGGGACTGGAAACTGATATTTCATAGTTTTGCTTTTATAGCACCGTTTTGGGTTTTGTTGTGGCTAAAATTTGGGGTGGACAGACCGGAACAGCATCTAACAATAAGCCGGGAGGAATTGGCCTATATTAGAACTGATCAAGGCATACAGAAAAGTACGGATTTGCCTGCCAATCTGACCGTACGGGATATATTTTCAAACAGTTCCGTGTGGAGTTGTGCAATTGCTTACTTTTGTGCCAACTACTTACTATACTTGTTTATGACCTGGTTACCTAATTATTTTGCACTGGGCCGGCACCTTGACATGGAAAAGACAGGTATCTATTCAATGTTCCCGTATATAGTTGCCACCTTTACGTATCCGCTTGGCGGTTATTTAGCAGATCGCGCTGCAATTAAATTTGGTGACAATATAGGCCGGAAGCTTTATCCCATTGCCGGCATGGTGGCAGCCGGCGGCTTATTGGCAATTGGTTCCCAAGCACCCAACGCCACTGCTGCTATGGTGCTCATATCGGCTTCAAATGGCCTGCTATGCTTGACTATGGGTGGCTTTTACTCAATGCCCATGGTATTTTCTCAGCAAAATGCCGGTAAGATAACTGGCTTATTTGCTACGTTCGCCACGATTGGCGGAATAAGTGCCCCCACTATTACTGGCTATATTATTGATTATTTTGGTCGGTACGAATATGCGTTATTTGTCGGTGCCGCTGTTGCTATGGTAGGGGCAATTATTTTGCTAGTTGCCTGTAAGGTTAAACCGATTGAAAGTAAAACGGCAGTTTGTTGTTGAGAGATAGTTTACTTCTGAAAAACAGAAAAAGAGGTAATTGTCATAATATGAAAAGTTTGCAAGCAAAGTTAATGCTTATAATTATTTCTATTATATTGATAGCGTTAGGTACCTTGGGGGGATTAAGCTATTGGAAAACGTCGCAGCTCCTGTTTACAAACACGGAAGAAAGCGCCGTTGCTTTAACGCAAAATTCCGCTGAGCAGGCAGGATTATGGATCAATGCTCATAAATCGGAAATTTCAATGCTGGCTCATTCTACCCTGATTACCAGTGGAAACATTGAAAACATTGTGCCTTTCCTTAAATCTGTCAATCAAGCCAATAAGGATTATATCTCTATTGTCTTTATTCAACTGGATGGAACGTTTTACGATTCTGCCGGCTTTACCGGCAATATCGCTCATAGGGAATATTTCCAGCGGGCCATTAAAGGAGAAACAGTAATAACAGACCCCTTAATATCAGTAACGGTGGGATTGCCTTTTGTAGCCATTGTGGTGCCTGTGGAAGCAAATGGCAAAATAATCGGCTGTCTATCAGGTACAGTTAGTTTGGAAAATTTTAGCAAACAAATCGTAGCTGTCAAGATAGGTGAAACCGGCTATGCATTTGCCGTTCAGGGTAATGGTCTGGTGATTGTACATCCCAATCATGACTATGTATTAAAACAAAACAGCATTACTGATCATGATTCTCCTCCACCGGTAAAAGCTGTCATAGAAAAAATGATAAGCGGAGAAAACGGTTATTCCCGGTATACTTATGCAGGAGTCGACAAGCTGATAGCTTATGCGCCAATACCGGGAGTTTCCTGGTCTCTTGGTATAACGGTGCCAACACAGGAGATTACCGGGAAATTGAACCAATTGACCGTAATTATTGGCGTGATTACTTTGGCGGTTTTACTATTTGCAGTGATTGCCGTTGTCATTTTTACGAAACGAATGATCAAGCCGATAAAAAAAGTGGAGGCGGCAGCAAACCAGATAGCTGACGGTGACATTACGGTCAGCAGTGTGGGGATTACATCTGATGATGAATTGGGGCATCTAGGACAGTCTTTTGAAAAAATGACAGCAAACTTGCGGGTGCTTATCCGGGAAATCTCCAGTGCTGTTGAGCAGGTTGCGACTTCTTCCAAAGAGCTTACGGCCAGTGCCGAACAATCAGCACAAGCGGCTAACCAGGTGGCCGGCTCTATTACTGAGGTTGCCCAGGGCGCGGAAAAACAACTGGGTCTGGTAAATATAAGCACAAAAGTGGTAGAACAGATGTCACAGGGAATTGGGCAGGTTGTTGAAAATACCGCGGTAGTATCGGCAGCGGCAGAAAAAACAGCCAGGGCGGCCAATGACGGTGAGCAAGCTATAGAAAAGGCAATCAATCAAATGACGGTAATTGAACAAAAGACTACGGATACTGCCCTGGTTATTGGGGAATTGGAGGAAAAATCCCAATATATTGGGCAGATTGTTGAAACGATATCCAATATAGCGGGCCAGACTAACCTTTTGGCCTTGAATGCAGCCATTGAAGCTGCCAGGGCCGGGGAACAGGGGCGTGGCTTTGCTGTTGTTGCTGATGAAGTTCGCAAACTTGCCGAACAGTCGCGGGAAGCGGCAAAACAAATTGCTGAATTGATTGGCGAGGTTCAGCAAAGAACCAACAATGCGGTTACATTCATGGATCAAGGGAGAAAAGAAGTGACAGTAGGCACAGAAGTGGTTAATGTAGCCGGACAGAATTTCCGTAATATTCTTGTCATGATTCAAAACATGACAAAGCAAATCAGTGAGATATCCGCTGCGATTCAGCAAGTGGCAAATGGCAGCCGGCAGGTCGTCGATGCGATACAGGAAATTAATACGGAAAGCAAAAATACGGCCGGCGAAGCGCAGACAGTTTCAGCCGCAACCGAGGAACAGTCGGCCTCTATGCAGCAAATCTCATCGGCAAGTCAGTCATTAGATAAAATGGCGGAGAAATTGCAGCAAGCCATATATAATTTTAAAGTTTGATGAAGTACTTAAGGAGGCGTTTCCTATGAACGCAAGCTTTGGTAATAAAAGATGGATGATCATAATTATGTTAACATTATGCTATACGATTTTGTATATGGATAGATCCTGTATGTCTATGTCCGGGCCGGCTATGATGAAACATTTTAATTGGAGTGCAACCGAGTTTGGACTTGTTTCAACAGCTTTCTTTATTGGCTATGCCTGTACGCAGATTCCCGGCGGGTGGCTGGCAGACCGGTTTGGCGGCGGCAAGGTTACGATGATTGGCGCCCTGTGGTGGTCGCTGTTTGTATTTTTAACCCCTTTTGGCTCCACGCTGGGCCTAATGGTGGTCATACGCATTGCCATGGGCTGGGGTGAAGGCGTATCCCTGCCGGCCATGACTTCGATTATTGCGCAATGGATGCCGAAAAAAGAATCAGGATTAGCACAAGGCTTAAGTCTTATGGGTGTTGCCCTGGGGATTGCTGCTGCGATGCCTTTATCAGCTTGGATCATCAAGAATTGGGGATGGCAAACGGTATTTTACTCCTTTGCTTTCATTGCTCCCGTTTGGGTCGTTATCTGGTGGAAATATGGTAAGGATAAGCCGGAGCAGTATCCTACAATAACCAAAGAAGAAATAGCGTATATTCGATCAGACCAGGGACGGCCAACCGAGTCTGCAGAGGCTGTGCCTTTAACCTCTAAAGATATATTTTCAACACCGTCGGTTTGGACCGGTGCCATATCATTTTTTTGTACGAACTACCTCTTTTATTTGTTTATGACCTGGCTGCCGGCTTATTTTGTCAGAGGGCGTGGGTTCGAAATGGGAACCAGCGCAATCTATACGATGATGCCCTATATTGTTGCAACATTTACGTATCCGATTGGCGGTTGGTTAGCTGACCGGGCGGCAGAAAAATTCGGACATAACATGGGAAGAAAATTATTTCCCCTGCTAGGTATGGTTGGCGCCGGCATCCTGTTAGTTTTTGGCTCCCAGGCAACGAGCGCCACTTCGGCCGTAGCACTAATATCTGCTTCCAACGGCGTGTTGTGCCTCACCATGGGCGGGTATTATTCGATGCCAATTGTTTTCTCGCCGACGAATGCAGGTAAAATTGTCGGTTTGTATGCTACCTGTGCCACAATTGGCGGGATAACAGCACCGCTTCTAACCGGTATTGTCGTTGATGCTTATGGATACAATTATGCACTATACCTGGGCGCGGGATTATCGATTTTAGGTGCACTTATCCTGCTGACCAGCCAGGTTAAACCGATTGTACCTAAGGCCAATAGACTTAATAGTATGAAAGCATAAGCCAGTGACCATTTTGTCCTCCCTCACCGGGAGGACTTTTTTTTTTTACTTTAAAAACAGAAAAAAGATAAATTCGATAATTAAAAATATTATATACAATCTGCAACTGATTAAAATCACTTAACTGTGCTGAGACAATTTAATTGAACTTAATTAAGCGTTATACTTTAAATTTATTAAATTGTTGGAAATTTTTAACCAGAGTATAGTAAAACTGAAAGTAAAGATGGATAGCATTCCCCACTTTGCAAAGTAGTAACTCAGGATAAAAGCGTATTGTCAACCTCTTTACTTTTGCAACCTAGTCAACGCTATATGGGATGCTCCTTAATCAAGGAGGTGAGTAGACAAAATACACGCATTAAAGTAGGATTCGTTAAATCAGCCGATCACCGGTTTTGGGCCGTAAAAGAACTCCCCAAAGTTTAACCTTATGAAACATAACTTATTACGTAAACTAATCAGAAAATTCTTTAAAAAGATAGTTTTTAATTTAAAACTGCATGGCATATAACCGGAATTGGCTTGTGCTAGTCTATAAATCACTTATGGAGTTCAGAGTGTCCCATAATAAGTAGTTGTGTAGCAACATGATTATGTAAGGGAAAGGACTGAGTGTAATGGATAATCCATCTAAGGGAAATTGGGTTAATACTGTGCCGTTAAAAGGTCAGGTCGCGGTTGTTACCGGCGGTGGAACAGGAATTGGGCGAGGAATTGCGGAAACTTTTGCTGCAGCCGGGGCAAAAGTAGTAGTTGCCGGACGTAGAGAAGAAAAACTGGCAGAAGTTTGCGAAGCCATAAAGGCAACCGGCGGGGAAGCCCTCGGCGTCCGTACCGATGTGACAGTGCAAGCCGATATTGATAACCTTATGGAACAAGCTTGCAAAATGTTTGGAACAGTTAATATTCTTGTAAACAATTCGGGTATGGCACTTCCCCGCTGCAATACTCTTAATGTAGCCAGAGAAGATTGGGAAAAGCTTTTTGCCCTTAATATGACGTCGGCATTTTTTGTTTCACAGGCTGCGGCCAAGGTTATGGCTAAAAATGGTGGCGGGAGAATTGTAAATATGACATCACAAAGAGGGATCAGTGCGTTACCGGGTATTGTACCTTATTGCACAGCCAAAGGCGCTTTGATGTCGATGACGAAGGCGCTGGCTATCGATTTGGCACCCAATAATATAAATGTGAATGCGGTAGCCCCCGGATATGTTCATACCGATATGGTCGCGGGGTTATTAGCTGATCCTGACAGATTGCAGTCAGTTCTTGATCGTACTCCCCTGCGAAAAATGGGAACAGTGGACGAAATGGCGGCAGCCGTACTATATTTAGTTATTCCCCAATCATCTTATACTACCGGACAAACTTTGATTCTGGACGGCGGTTGGTCTAGCCAGTGATGTTTGGTTTAGGCAATCAGTAAGCTACGGAAATAGAGTGATAGTTCAATTATAAGGAGATGTTTACCATGAAAGGTATGATGGATGCTGTTATTAAGACCAAGGCGGCCCCTAAAAGTATGGAATTTACCTCTGTCCCAATTCCCGAGATTACTCCAGATCAAGTGCTTGTCCGAGTCAAAGCCAGTGGAATTTGCGGAACAGATCATTCCTTATATCATTGGAACGAGGCAATTGCTAATTCTTACAAGCTTCAGTTTCCTTCCATTTTTGGGCATGAATTTGCGGGGGTTATTGCAGAAGCAGGCAGTCAGGTACAAGGTATAACGGTTGGTGAACGGGTAACGGTAAACCCTATCATCTACTGCGGTCAGTGCAGCTATTGTGCGGAAGGAATTATTAATATTTGTGACAATCGCCCGTTTTTAGGCACTGACTATAATGGCGGTTTTGCGCAATATGTCGCCGTGCGCGCTGAAAATATTGTAAAGCTCCCCGACTCAGTAAGCTTTAAATCCGGCGCTTTGATGGAACCTTTGTGTGTTGCTGTCCATGCTGTTGACAGGGTTAAACCGCAATTTGGCGAGACGGCAGTTGTTGTTGGTCCAGGTGCTATTGGTTTGCTAATGCTGCTTGTTCTAAAGAATATGGGTGTTGGCAAGGTAATTGTTACCGGTTCGGGTGCAGATAAAGAAAGATTGGCAACTGCCGAGCAGCTAGGTGCTGACTATACCATCAACATTGATGAAAAGGATCCGGTTGCAGCAATAAAAGACCTTACTGGTGGTAGAGGTGCCGATGTTATTTTTGATGCCGCCGGGCATCATTCGGTGGTTCAGCAGGCCGTACAGATGGTAGCTAAACATGGCAAGATTGCTGTAACTGGTTTACCGGCCAAGGCAAGTGAACTGATGATGACGCAAATCTCAATGAGAGAGATTAGTATTGTGGGAAATCGGGCGTATGAACGTAAGACTTGGTTTCAAGCGGCAAAAATGATTGCGGGCGGCCTGAACGTGGAGCCAATTGGCACGCACACGCTACCACTTAAAGAGTGGGAAAAAGGTATGGAATTGCTTGACCAGAGAAAGGGTTTGCGCATTATCCTTGAGCCTTAAATAGTCTGGAACAGTATAATGGAACTTGGTCCCAAACACTTGGGACCAAGTTTACTATTTCAGTTGATATTGGATAAAGTTTACTATACTGGGAGGGAGAATGTATGCTTGCAGAATCGTTCGCTGGACTAAAAGTTCTCGACTTAACAAGATATTTGCCAGGAGGGTATGCAACCCAGGTATTTGCCGACCTTGGGGCCGAGGTGATAAAGGTCGAGGAAATAAAAAAAGGTGATTTTTGCCGGGGTGATGATCCCAAAATCAATAATGTTAGTTACTATTTTGCAGCCTTATGCCGTAATAAAAAAAGTATAGCCATTAACCTTAAAAGCAGCGATGGTCAGCGGATATTTAAACGGCTGGCTGAAACGGCTGATATTATTATTGAAAATTTTCGCCCGGGTGTCACTAAGCGCCTGGGAATTGATTATGAAGAAATAAAGAAAACAAACCCTAAAATAATTTATTGTTCTTTATCAGGTTTCGGTCAGAATAACCCCTTAAGTCTGAAAGCAATACATGATTTGAATTTACAAGCATTAAGCGGCTATTTATCACTGAACGGCGGCAAGCCTTCTCCCATACACTTGGCTGATGCGGCTACCGCCATGGTTGGCGCTCTTGGTATCGCCGCAGCCCTATTTCATCGTGAGGTGACAGGCGCGGGTCAGTACGTGGACGTAGCTATGTTTGAATCTTTTATTTGGTGGCTCAGCCTATTATATAGCAGATTTCATTTCCAAGGGAATCAAATTTCCGCGGAGACAATAGAATATCCGGCACTTTGCTACAATACCTATGAAACAAAGGATAAAAAGTTAATGGCATTTGCCATGGTAGAAGACAAGTTTTGGAAAGAGTTTTGTGAAAACACCGGTATGCAGGATTTAATTCCCAAGCAATTTTTAAGGCGGCAAGAAGATCCGGAGGCGTGGCAGAAAATGTGTTCATTGGTGGCTAGTAAAACCAGGACCGAATGGTTAGAATGGCTTGATGGTAAAGACATTTGCATAACTCCGGTTAAGAATATGGGGGATGCCGCCAAGGATATTTTGGCGGGAAATACCGGCATACTGGATTATGTGGAGTTTCCTATTGTCGGCAAGATTCTGCAAACAGGATTGCCGATACATCTATCGGCTATTCCTACCTCGCTGCAGGCGGCAACACCGCCGCCGGAACTGGGTCAGCATACCAGAGAAATTTTGGCGCGAATTGGCTTTAACAACGGGGAGATTGAAACTTTTATCAACAAGGGAGTAGTTGGGGGTATTAAATAATAACATAATGGCTGACGTCCTTGACTGCTGTCGCCAGGCATTCTTATTGTGCGATAGCCGGGGGCGTCTTTTTATTTAGCCATTTATTAGTATAGCTTAAGAGCCTATTGACAATTAAGTTTCTTTTCATAGTAATTAGATAATTTAAAAATGTTAAATTGTTATAAATAATGAACTGTAGTACATTGAAGCTGGAAGGTAAAAAGTAGTTCGAGTTTTTGGATAACTTACGGGGGGGATAAGTATTAGCTAGGAGAAATTCTACGGCGATCAGGTTATTTACGGTAATTAATAAAATAAATAACTAGAGATTTGGGGGATTAACTATGGGACACATATTAACAACCGAGCAAAAAGAGTTAGTCGCGATGGTCAGAAATTTTGCGCTGAAAGAAGTAAAGCCGCATGTCAAGGAACTTGATGAAAAGGGAGAATTCCCTATGGAACTTCTTAAACAGGCCTTTAACATGGGCCTGCATTGTTTGGAAATACCCGAAGAATATGGTGGCTCTGGTTTGGATTATAAAACAACAGCCATTATCTTTGAAGAGTTAGCTCAAGTGGATGCTGGTTTTGCCATTTCGCTTGTTACGACCTTTGTTGCCTTACGATCGGTAATTATGGCAGGCAATGATGCTCAGAAAAAATTGTTTGCCGACGTTATTGTCCCCGGGGCTTTCGGAGCTTTTTGTTTAACAGAGCCTAATTCGGGCTCGGATGCGGGATCTATGCGGGGTACGGCCGTTAGAGACGGCGATGAATACGTGATTAATGCCAATAAATGCTTTGTTACCAACGGGGGGGTTGCTGACATATTTGTTGTATTTGCTTCGACGGACAAGAGCAAAGGCATCAAGGGGATATCTGCCTTTATTGTAGAAAGAAACCGGCCGGGAATCACCGTTGGCAAGCATGAAAATAAAATGGGACTTAGACTATCCAATACTACCGACGTAACATTTACTGATGTAAGAATCCCGGCAGACCATTTGCTTGGCAAAGAAGGTACCGGGTTTATTACAGCTATGAACACCCTGAATATTTCCAGAGCTTTTGTGGGAGCGCTAGCGGTTGGCATTTGCCAGTCGGCTATTGACGAGGCTGTAAAATATGCCAAGGAAAGAGTCCAATTTAAAAAAACGATTGGGCAGTTTCAGGCAGTGCAAATGATCTTAGCGGATATGGAAATTCAGACGGAAGCAGCCCGCCAGTTAGTTCACCATGCGATGATCCTGATGGATGACAATAAACCTGTTGTAAAAGAAGGCTCGATCACCAAAACTTTCTGCGGAGATACGGTTGTGAGGGTAACGACAGATGCCGTGCAAATTTTTGGCGGCTATGGTGTCAGCAAGGAGTATCCGGTTGAAAAGCTGATGAGGGATTCCAAAGTGTTCCAGATTTTTGAAGGGACAAATCAAATCCAAAGAATCGTAATTGCAAGAGAAATGTTTAAATAGGGGAAGTACGGGGAGGAGTAGTTATGGATATTTTAGTTTGTGTTAAGCAAGTACCGGATACTTCAGAGATAAAGATCGACCCGGTCACCAATACGCTTATTCGCAGTGGCGTACCGAGTATTGTAAATCCCTTTGACGCCAATGCCCTGGAAGCGGCTGTCCAACTGAAGGAGGCATACGGCGGCACTGTAACTGTAATCAGCATGGGACCGGAACAGGCTAAGAATGCTTTAAAAGAATGCATATCACTCGGCGCTGACAAGGCGGTACTTATCAGTGACCGGGCCTTTGGCGGCTCTGATACCTTAGCAACCAGCTATATTCTAGCAAACGCGATTAAAAAACTAGGCAAATTTGATCTTGTTCTCTGCGGAAAGCAGGCAATCGACGGAGATACCGGCCAAGTAGGACCGGAGATCGCCGAACATCTTGATATGGCGCAGCTAACCTATGTCGCCAAGCTGGCGGTAGAAGGAGACACTATTACCATTCAAAGAGAGCATGATGAAGGCTATGAAGTTGTGGAAGCAAAACTGCCGGCAGTGGTTACGGTCGTAAAATCGATTAATAATCCCAGATATCCGTCAATTAAGAGTAAAATGGCGGCAAATAAAGCCGTAATCAATGTACTCACGGCGGCCGACCTGCCTGAAATTAACCCGGAAAGAATTGGTCTTAAAGGTTCCCCGACAAAAGTAAAGAAAACTTTTACACCTCCGAGAAAAGAATCCGGTATAAGAATTTGTGAAGATACGGGAAGCGCCTGTGCACAAACATTACTTGAAAAATTAGTGGCGGCTAAGCTTGTTTAAGGAGGAGAGTATTCATGAATATTGCGGACTATAAAAATGTGTGGGTTTATATTGAAACGGCTCATGGCGAGGCAAAAAATGTCGGATTGGAGTTGTTAGGCCAGGGGAGAATTCTGGCTGAGGCTAATCATGAGAAACTGGTTGGTGTTGTGATTGGCAAAGATGTGGACGCGACAGTTAAAGCGGCTGTTAGTTATGGTGCGGATGAGGTCATTTTGGTGGAAGGAGAGGAATATAAAGATTACAATACCGACGGCTATGCCAATGCTATGGTAAAACTTGTTGAGAAATATAAGCCGTCGGTCATATTAATCGGTGCTTCGAATAACGGCCGGGATTTAGGACCGCGGATTTCCGCCCGGCTCACCACCGGCCTTACCGCCGATTGTACAGGCTTGGGGATCAACGAGGAAACAGGAGATGTTGCCTGGACCAGGCCGGCCTTTGGCGGAAACCTTATGGCCACGATCTTATGCTCGCATACACGACCACAGATCGGAACCGTAAGACCCGGAGTATTTAAAAAAGTGCAGCCGGATAACACCAGAAGTGCGCCTATTATTAAAGAAGAAATTAGGACGCCGGCGGAAATGATCCGGACAAAAGTTGTTGGCCTTATCAAATCCATGAGTGAGTCCGCCGTCAAGCTGGAAGAGGCGGAAATTATCGTTTCCGGCGGCAGAGGTATGGGAAAGCCGGAGAATTTTGCCCTGCTTAAAGAACTGGCCGATCTCTTAGGCGGTGCCGTGGGGGCTTCAAGAGCAGCTGTTGATGCAGGCTGGATGCCACCCTTACAGCAAGTAGGCCAAACAGGAAAAACAGTGAGCCCCAAAATTTATTTTGCGTGCGGCATTTCGGGTGCGATCCAGCACTTGGCAGGCATGTCCTCTTCGGATGTGATTGTGGCTATCAATAAAGATCCGGAAGCGCCGATTTTCGATGTGGCCGATTATGGGGTAGTAGCTGATTTATTTGAAGTGATCCCTGTTCTTATCGACGAAATAAAAAAGATCAAAGCAAGTTAGCTGTAAATACCTAGCAGTGTCTACCTCCAAATGAGTCTTTAAGCAGATAGAACTATGGCTTATGCTGTTAGAGTTTGCTAACATAGTATATTTTCTTGATAATCTAATGAGTAAAAAAAGGATGATTGAAATTTCAAGATGCAAGGGTGCTACATGGATTTGGAATGCATTATGGATTTTTACATGATGATACTAAACCACTAAGTAACAGGGCAAATGAATTTTTAAGCATCCTTTTTTTATGGCTATAGGAAAGCCAATAAAGATTTTCTTTTGACAGAGCGTTAGTAACGCTCCATCGTTGGCGCTTGACTTACGTTGATACTAACACCCTGCCGGTAAATCTTTATTGGATACTATATAGTCAAAGTGCCATTGTTATGTTATTAAGTCTGACTGATAGAATCAGGGGATGAGTGTGGAATGTTTGCTTCAACAATTAACATGAATGAGTCTCGTAAGCAATATTACCGGCAAAACGGCTATTGGGGTGATGCCACTCTGGCCGATTATTGGCGGATGGCAGTTTTAAGCTCTCCGGAAAAAATAGCGGTAATGGACCTGCAAGGTACTAGTTATACTTATGCTGAACTGGATGATGCGGCCAGCAGAGTAGCGTCTTTTTTACATGCGGCAGGTATAAAATCCGGGGACTTTGTATCTTTTCAATTGCCTGGGTGGAGCGAGTTTTCAATCATTTATGTGGCCTGTTTGAAAGTAGGGGCAGTTGCAAATCCGATTTTACCGTGTTATCGCCAAGAAGAATTGGTGTATATTTTGAATAAATGCGAATCTAAAGTGTTTTTTTTCCCGTCTAACTATCGACGGTTTACCTATTTACCGATGGTTCAATCTTTAATTCCAGAGGTACCTAGCTTGAAAGAAGTTGTCGTAGTAGACAAAGAAAAAATGATAGATAATGATAATCCGTTTAAAAGATTTTTTAGACAGTACTCACCATTACCTGACAATCATGTAAGCAGGGCTGATGATTTAGCAGCAGTGTTATTTACTTCGGGAACCGATGGTGCTCCCAAGGGAGTTATGTTTACTCATAATAACATTATTGCCAGTGAAAAAGCTTTTGCGGCTGCACTCAATTTTAACTATACAGATATAATGTTAATGACAGCGCCCATGGCTCATGCCACTGGTTTTCACCATGGTGTTACCTTACCGTTTATGTATGGAGCTAAAAGTGTCCTTCAGGATATATTTTCTGCGGAGACCAGCCTGGCATTAATTGCCCGTGAAAAATGTACTTGCAGCATGGGGGCTACACCGTTTGTTTATGATATACTTCGTTTATTGCAAAACAAGAAATATGATATAGCCTCACTGCGCTTCTTTTTATGTGGCGGGGCGCCAATACCCAGGCATTTAGTTCAAGAATCAATGAAAGTAGGACTAAAAGTAGTGGGTGTTTATGGTTCCACGGAAAGTGTTCCCCATACTGTTGTTCGCTTACATGACTCGTTGGAGAAAGTAATTCAGACCGACGGTGCGCCTGTAGCCGGTGTAGAGTTAAAAGTGGTGGATGCATCACGACAAATAATTCCTGTAGGTACTGAAGGAGAGGAAGCTTCACGCGGTCCCAATGTTTTTATGGGTTATCTTAAAGATTCTGAATTGACAGCTCGTGTCTTTGATGAGGAAGGCTGGTATTACAGTGGAGATCTCTGTACATTAGATGAGGACGGATACATCAGAATTACGGGGAGAAAAAAAGATGTGATTATCCGGGGAGGCGAAAATATCAGCAGTGTGGAAATTGAAAATATTTTACTGCAAATGCCGAATGTATATGAAGCAGGTGTAGTCGGCATGCCTGATCCAAGGCTGGGGGAACGCACTTGCGCCTATCTGGTACTAAATGATTGTGATAAAGGGATTGATCTTGAGGATGTAAAAAAGTTTTTTGCGGAAAAAGGCGTAGCTAAATGTAAATATCCCGAGCGGATAGAGATAATCGATAGCCTGCCAAGAACGGCGTCAGGTAAGATCAAGAAATATGTTTTACGCCAGGATATCAAAAATAAGCTTACCGGGATATCTCAGTAAATAAGGATAGGCTCTGCAAGCGGTGCCATGAGTTGCTATAAACTTTGTAAAAAAATACACTTTGTGTAAAAGAGTATTAGTATTGAAAGGAAAAGGGGAAATGTTAAATGAAAGGTCTGGAAGGAATTAGGGTAATCGATTTCTCACAATATGTAGCTGCGCCGGCGTGCCCGAGAATTCTGGGGGAAATGTGTGCGGACGTCATTAAAATTGAGCCGCTAACTGGTGATGAACAACGAACACAGGGCGCAAGCTATGGCATGATACCTGATGAAATTGAAAATCGGGGATATGACCAAGCCAACACAAATAAAAAGTGGGTCAGTATTAACGTGAAGCATCCGGAAGGAATGAATTTTGCGCTGAAACTCATAGGCGATGCCGATATTTTTGTTACCAATATGCGGGATGGAGCCTTGAAGCGATTGGGATTGGATTATGAGACGCTAAGCAAGAAGTTTCCACAGCTTGTTTGGGCTCAAGCCAGAGGCTATGGCGAAAGAGGGCCAATGAAAGATGCGAAAGGTTTTGACGCCACATCTTATTCGGCCCGTGGCGGTTATGCGTTGAATTGCCCCCAAAAGGGAGATGCGCCTGCCAATATGCCGGTGGCGATCGGCGACTGGAACGCTTCTATGGCTTTGACTTCCGGGGTTCTGGCCGCATTAGTGAGAAGACTGAAGACAGGAAAAGGCGATAGAGTTTCTGTTAATCTCTATCATGTGGCTCTCTGGGGAATGCAAATACCGATTATTTCCCGGCAGGATGGACTTGAGTATCCGAAGTCAAGAAAAACAATGCCCTGTCCGACGAACAATTCCTATTGTTCCAAGGATGGTATTTGGTTTATTATTTGCTTTGGTCACTACAACAAATATCATGAGCTGGTATTCAGAACCATTGGTCTGGATGATCTGATTGGCCAGAAAGACGTGGAGTCTCTGGAAGGATTTCAGGAAAACGGGAAACATGTTTATGTTATCAAACGTATGGAAGAAGCATTCCGGCAGAAAAACTATGCCGAATGGGAAAAACTTTTTCTTGAGAATGATATTCCATTTGAAAAATGCTTTTCTGTGGATGATATCCTTGCGGATGAGGAAGCTTACGCTAATGATGCGCTGCGGCATTTCCATTATGATCGTTTTGGCGACAAAGTAATGCCTACGACTCCCATTCGATTGTGGAGCGTTGGGGACCCGGATATCTGGATCGCTAAACCTGTGGGGTACGATACGAAGACATATATGCTGCAGTATGGTTATAACGAAGATGAGATTAGCAAGCTGGCAAAAGACGGTGTTGTGAAAATATATGCAGGAGAGCCGTTGCAGTTTCATAAAGCTGAAAAAACTTCTGCCAAAATTCCGCTTCCCGGTTATAACCCTTAACCAAAACGGAGGTAATCTGATTATGGCGAGTGATTGTTATAAAGATACTCTCATAGAGGCACTTGGTATTCAAGTAATTGAAATAGATGATAAGCAGGTTGTTGCAACCATGCCGGTCAATACGGCGACCCGTCAGCCGTTTGGGCGCTTGCATGGGGGAGCGTCGGTAGCGTTAGCGGAAACGGCAGCTAGTTTAGGTACCTATTACTTTATCAATAAAGACGCGGAATATGCCGTTGGTATAGAAATAAATGCCAATCATGTCCGGGGAAAAACGGATGGAATTGTCACGGCGGTGGCCAAGCCTGTTCATCGCGGGAGAACGATTATGGTATGGAATATTAGAATCCATGATGAAGCGGGAAATCTTATCTGTATTTCAAGATGCACGATGGGGGTATTTCCCAAAAAGAGTAATAGCAATCGCCGCCTTTAGTCAGCTTCTAAAAATGCCACAATGTGATTTAAGTGTATTAATGCTTCCGGGGCGATTTTTAGTGTTCGGTTTGCCTGGCCTGAGCCGCCATATACAAAGGGGTACTGTAAAAGCTTTTTGTCAAATATGGTTGGCAGAGTAAGGCCGACCATAGGGGTGTCGCCGGGGGAAAAGCCGGTAATTGCCCGAACCTTATTCTTATTTGCCAGCTTTGCTTGAGAAACACTTAAAATTTTTGCAATTTGCTCAAAGTCAATATGGCTCCGGCTGCCCGCAAAAATGATGGAATAGTAGCCTTTGTCGGTTTGAATAATTAAAGTGGGAGCCGTTTGACCAGTTTCAATACCAAAATAGGCGGCTCCCGCCGCTGCTGAATAAATTTGTTTATCATGCATGATGAATTCGTATTCGAGATTAGCCTTATCCAAAGTACTTTTAACTATATCCATTTCTAATTAATTCCTTTCTGTATAGTATATATACATATTTTAACAGCAATTGAGGACTAAAACAAACAACCTGGTTATAAATTGAAAAACCAGAGCTGATGGCTTATTACAATGAGCCGTTGCTCTGGTTTTGTTGTGAAGATAGTAGTGAAAAATGATAAAAACCTCTTGACATAGAGTTAACTCTAAGTTGTAAGATTAAGTGCATATACTAAGTGATAACTTATGGGAGGGAAAATTTATGGCAAGTAAAGTTTATTTCGTCAATTTACGGGCAAGAAGCGATAAAAGCAATAAGGTTAGTAAAATTAGAAAATTGTTTGATTGTGCCGGCTTGAATGAACTGCTTCACCAGGATGATCTTACGGGTGTGAAATTACATTTTGGCGAGCGCGGCAGTGATGGGTTTATTAATCCGGTTTTTGTGCGTCAGGTGGTTGATAAGATTAAGGAAAATGGAGCGAAGCCTTTTCTTACCGATACCAATACTCTCTATTCGGGAAGCAGGCATAATGCGGTTGATCATTTGCTGACGGCTCTGGAACACGGTTTTGATTACACGGTAACCGGGGCGCCGCTTATTATTGCCGATGGCTTGCGCAGCGAAAATATTGCCGAAGTTCTGATTGAGAAAAAACATTTTCATAAGGTAAAATTGGCGAAAGATATTGTTAGTGCTGATAGCCTAATTGTTTTATCCCATTTTAAAGGGCATGAAATGGCCGGTTTTGGCGGAGCAATAAAAAATCTCGCCATGGGCGGTGCTCCGGCCGTCGGCAAAAAAGAACAACATGCAACGAAGATTATTGTTGATCAGGATAAATGCATTGGCTGTGGAAAGTGCTGTACCGTTTGTCCGGAAAAAGCAATTACGCTGAACAATCAAAAAGCAGGTATTGCTTTGGATAAGTGCATTGGCTGCGGTGAATGTTTAACCGTATGTCCGGTAAAGGCGACCGGCATGGATTGGCAGACAGATTTGACAGACCTTATTGAGCGTATGACTGAATATGGGTATGGTGTCACGAAAGCCCATGAGAATCGCATTGGCTATATCAATTTTCTCTTGAATATCACTCCTGATTGTGACTGTGTTCCCTGGAGTGATGCGCCGATTGTGCCTGATATCGGTTTCTTGGCATCGACAGATCCTGTTGCGATTGATCAAGCCAGCTATGATCTGGTTAATAAACAGACAGGATTAGCTGCTTCTTTTCTTACCGGCAACTGTGAGGCCGGTGCCGATAAGTTTCAGGGTTTGCGTTCGCATATCGACGGTACCATTCAATTGCGCTATGGTGAGGAGATTGGCATGGGCAGCCGCGAGTATGAATTAATTACCTTATAAACAGGTATTTATTATCATACCAGCAATGAAATAAGAGCAGCTTAGGCTGCTCTTACGTTGCGGGATGATTAGGACCGGAGAGATGCTTATCGCCGGTAACCTCTTTATTTTTCAGGCTTTGGTTTTGAGCTTTTGCACGTTTCTGCGCTATAGAGTCATTAGCATTATTTTTAGCCACAGTATCACCTCCCCGCAAGTATATTGTTTGCGGGATCAATTATATAAATACAAAGAGAAAAAACAACTTATTTTCTACGGCGCGAACAGATATACTGGGAAATACTGATGCCAACCAAACCCAAAAGAGAGAAGGCTAACAGTAATTCTTCCATACCGTAACGCTCCTATTACTGTAATTTTTATCTAGTATAGTATATGGAAATTGACAGTAAAAGGTTACATAGTAAAGCTGACAAGGCGGCTAATCGGCCGCCCCGTCTGTAAAAAATTTTTCAAATGCTTCTCGATGTTTATGTTCATTGGTCATGGCTTCGGAAATGATGGATTTGTTGATTTGCTCCCGGCTTAACGCGTTATCGCCGGCACTCATAGCATATTCGCTTGCAAATGATTCCATTTCGGTTTTTTTGTGCATACAATCACCTCCTGCAGGTAGTTTTCCCAGATTAACGAATTGAATAAGGTAAATGTAATAAGTTATTTTATCTCATAGCCCTGTTCGCTGTTTACTTGATCGGACGGTATTAGTTTGACTGAAGTCTGATAGGTTAACGGTAGCGCACTGGCGACATTGAAATAAGCGTCGGCATAATTGCTTGCAATAACCGTTTCGCCGGTTTCCTTGCCGTCGATGATAATCCGGTATACGGGCATGGTGTTCTCCTTTCCTATATTAAGTGTATTATTTTGGCCGGGCCGGTTTGGTTTGTATATTTTGTTCCTGGCTGCTTATTCGGTTCGGAACATCTTTGGGATCTCCCAGCGTTACCTTCTTTGAATCAAAACCATTTTTAATTGATTGTCTGATAATCGACATTTCGTTCACCTCCGCAATTAGTTTGCCCAATGAATAAGCAATCCGGCATTGACAAAAATGTCCATTCAAGAGTACAATATATAAGTGAATTTCTACCAGCATGCTGATAGCGTGCTTTTTTATTTATATCATTTTATATCATTACGAATTAGGAATAGGATAAGGTAAATGATAACAGTAAGAGAAAAAGTAAGATTTGTTGAAACCGATTTGATGGGGGTGGTTCATCACTCCAATTATTTTCGCTGGTTTGAGATGGCCAGGGTTGAGTATTTGCGGCAGATTGGTATTTTGCTCACCGACATGATGGCTGAGGATATCGTATTTCCCATTACCGACGTCGAATGTAAGTACCGTGCGTCAGCTAAATTTGATGACTATATCTTAATCGAAGCTGTTTTGGCTGAGGTATCCAAGGTAAAAATGGTATTTACTTATCGTGTGCTAAGAGAAAAAGACGGCGCCCTGTTAGCTACCGGGCGTACCCAAAATGCCTTTACGAATAAACAGGGGAAAGTGGTTCGTCTACCGGACAAGTACTTTGATAAACTGAATAAGCCTTCCCAATGTTGAGACTTTACTGTATTAACGATTGACAACGGTCTCGGCCGCTGCATATTATATATGGCGCCAAGAGAGACTAATCTGATAGGAGGTGGCGTCATGGGAGATAATGCGCCAATCGGGATATTTGATTCCGGACTGGGTGGGCTTACAGTTGTCAGAGAAGTTCTTAGTCTGCTGCCGGGAGAAGATATTATTTATTTTGGCGATACGGCCCGTACCCCCTATGGTTCACGGCCACCGGCCGAAATTTTAGGTTTTATGCAAGAGATCTTAACCTTCTTCTCTGCGCAAAAAGTCAAAATGGCCATTGTTGCCTGTAATACGATGACGGCACTTGGTCTTGAACAGGCCAAAACCAAGTTTCCGTTTTTATTAATAGGAGTAAATAATGGGGCTGAAGCCGCCCTTCATGTCAGCCGCAATAAGCGGATTGGTGTTATCGCTACCGAAGCCACCATTAACAGTGGCAAACATGCTAAGGCTCTTAAGGACAAGGATTCCTTAGTGACAGTATACCCGCAGGCTTGTCCGCAATTTGTGCCGCTTATCGAGCAGGAAAAATTGTCTGGCCCTGAGATTGAACATGCCGCACGGGAACACCTGGCTCCGCTTGCTGAGGGCGGTATTGATACATTGATACTGGGATGTACGCACTATCCGTTTATCAGTCCTTTGATTAGCGATATTATGGGCTCTGGAGTCACCCTTGTCGATCCCGCCAGGGAAACGGCTGCACAGGCGAGGACTGAGCTTGCCCGTCATAATAAACTGGCTACACGCTCCCAAGGAACGGTGCAGTTATGTTTTTCGGCCGATCTTAAAAGGGCGGAGAGATTTACCGCCTGTGCGATTGATTTTTCCCGGGAGCGGAGTTTGGCACCTAGATTTGAATTAATTCATTTACAGGATTATTGCTTAAAAGTTTAATAACAGGGTTTCTTACCGATGCCCGGATACGGAGGCCGTATTGTGGAATTTTTAATTGGTTTGGTTGTTATTGTTCTATGTGCGATAGCTGGAGTATGGTTGTTTATTGCTCATAAGGGCGATGCTCATTTTACATTTATCGTGGAGCAGAGAACTGATTTTACTCTTAAAGAGATAACGCAGGAAAGCGCAACTTTTTCAACCACTGTGCCATTTGTTAATGACGGAAAACAGGATGGCACTTTGATGGACGTATTCCCCCGTCACTTTTTGCCGTCAGAACAGTTTGATGCTGTGGACACCGATTCGCGGTTGACACTTGCTAGTGCCAACCGGACTGATGGCTATTGGGAAGCCTGTATAATTCCGGTGACTACCGGTGGATCGATAATTTTGACAGTTAAATTTACCGCCAAAGCGGGAGATATCAAAACTGCACTCCAAGATATGGTGGATATGCCTATCGACATTGTCTATCAGGTAGTTGCTCGCAGTCTGTGGTACATTGCTAAAGAGCGGTTGGTTATGACCGCTGAGGAAATACATAGGGCGCTTGCTGCCGGCATCGAGACTGCAGCCAGATAGGAGGAACAGACATGACAGAGCAGGCAATAGAACTAAAATCAGTACCTACCCGTATCTTAACGGATAAAGATAATATTGTTGATGTAATTGAAAAATACACGAAAGAAGATATTGGCCCTTATGATGTAGTGTCGGTGGCAGAAAGTGTTGTCGCGATTACCCAGGGGCGATTTGTCCGGCCGGAAGAAATTCAGCCAACGCTGCTGGCAAGGGTGCTTTGCCGGTTTATCCCCAAAGAGGGAAGCCTGGCGAGTGCTTACGGCATGCAGACTGTCATGAATGCAGAAGGCAGCTTTCGGGTAACATGGGCTTTATTTATCGGGATGTTAGGCAAGCTGGTGGGGCGAAGAGGCTTATTTTATGAGCTGGCCGGTGAGCAGGCAGCACTGATTGACGATGTTACCGGTACGATGCCGCCTTTTGATAAACATCTTGTTTATGGCCCGTCCGAACCGAAAAAGGTAGCAGAAGCCATAAAAGAGCGCTTGGGCTGTTACGGCGCTGTTGTTGCCGATGTTAATGATCTCAAACGATCGAGAATTGTCGGTATAACCGATGGGTTAGATCCTAAAGAAATCGCACATATGCTCGTTCATAACCCCTTTGGGAATGCCAGTCAAAAAACGCCGATTGTTATTATCAAGAATTACGGCTTAGCAGCACAAAAAGCGACCGCACAATAAATCAATTTTGCCAAGAACAGAGGGTAGACTGCTATCCTCTGTTTTAAATATCTAGGAGGCTGATTATATGGCGCGCATCGGCCTGACAACAACGGTGCCTGTTGAAATTATTTTGGCGGCAGGACATGTGCCTGTTGATCTTAACAATATATTTATTACCAGCGAGCAGGCCGGACGGATGGTGGAAACAGCTGAGGAGGCCGGATATCCCCGGAACATTTGCGGCTGGATAAAAGGATTATATGCCGTCATGGTAAATAAAGAATTTAACGATGCCTGCGGCGGAATTGACAAGGTTATTGCCGTTACCCAGGGGGATTGCAGCAACACGCATGCGCTGATGGAGACCTACCAGTTGGCAGGCATTGAAACCATTCCTTTTGCCTATCCCGTTGACCGCGACTATGATCTCCTGAAGCTGCAAATGGAAAAGTTAATGGCGGCGCTGGGAACCAATTGGCAGGATGTTAACCGTGTTAAACGCGAACTGGACAAACTGCGCCTCCGGGTGGCTGAACTTGACAGGCGCACGTGGCAGGATAATACAATAAGCGGTTTTCATAATCATTTGTATCAGGTTAGTTGCAGTGATTTTAACAGCAATGTGGAACTCTTTGCCGGCGATGTTGAGCAGTTCTTAGTGAAGGCGGATGATGCTTCCGAATATACGGATGAACTTAGATTAGGCTATATCGGCGTGCCGCCTATTTTTACCGATTTATATCCTTATGTAGAGTCAATGGGGGCCCGGATTGTTTATAATGAGGTGCAACGGCAGTTTGCGATGCCGTTTGTTACTGACGACCTTGTTGAACAATACCGGCTGTATACTTATCCCTATGGTGTTTTTGGCCGGATTAAGGATATCGCGGCCGAAATTGAACGGCGTAATCTGGACGGACTGGTTCATTATGTGCAGAGTTTTTGTTTCCGTCAGATTGAAGATATCATTTTACGGGAAAAACTCGACATACCCATTTTGACAATCGAAGGTGACAAGCCAGGAAAACTGGATGCCAGAACCAGACTGCGGCTGGAAAGTTTTCTGGAGATGCTGCGTTAATAAGGAGGAGACCAATGCGCTGTGGGATTGATTTAGGTAGTCGTAGTGTTAAGCTGGTTATCCTGGATGATGCCAAACAACTAAAGTCAACAAATATCTATGAGACGGCCAGGTTTTACCGGGATTACGGCCATCGGACAGAGGCAGGACTGGCAGTCGATTTTGCTGCCCTGGGGTATCGGGAAGTTACCCGGCTTACAGCCACCGGTTACGGCCGCAATACGATTGAGCTTGTCGGTGCAACCGTAATTCCTGAATTAAAGGCACATATGTTAGGGGCGATTGCCCAAACCGGATTAACGGATTTTACCCTGCTGGATTTAGGCGGCCAGGATAGTAAAGTGATCAAAGTCCGCAAGGGGCGCATGGCCGACTTTCAGACTAATGACAAATGTGCGGCAAGTACCGGCCGCTATTTGGAGAATATGGCCGCAGTACTTGACATCAGTTTAGAGGAATTAGCAAATTATAGCGTCAATCCGGTGGAACTTAGCGCTACCTGTGCTATTTTTGGCGAATCGGAGCTAATCGGCCGGATCGTGGAGGGGTACAGCATCGCTGAATTGGCCGCCGGTGTCAATTATACGATTTACAAGCGGATAAAACCCATGTTGGTGGCCATGAGGAGTGATAAACTCGTTTTTACAGGCGGTGTTGCCCTGGGCGGGGCGATTAAAGAATTTATTACCCGGGAAATGGATATTGAGGTGATTGTACCCGAATATCCCCAACTTAACGGTGCAATTGGTTGTGCCGTGTATGAAAGTTAGCCAAATTGTTTGGAGGCGAGGAATATGCTGCTGGGTATTGATGTGGGCGGGACCTTTACCGATGCTGTTGTTCTTGAGGACGGCAAGGTCTTGGCTTCAGCCAAGACACCGACAACACATGGCGAACTGTTGCGTGGTATTATTGCAGTCATCGATCAGGTGCTTGACGGCATTAACCGGGTCGCGATCAGACGGGTGGCCTTGTCGACAACCATCGTTACCAACGCCCTGATTGAGGGAAGAATTGATCAGGTAGCCTTATTGTTGCTCGCAGGTCCGGGGCTTAATCTGGAAAAACTGACACCGGGTGAGCCGCATTTTTTGTCAGGCTATACCGATCACCGGGGCCGGGAGAAGGCTGCCCCGGTCAAAGAAGAGGTAACTGAATTGTGCCGCAAGTTAAAAGGTACGCAGGTCGCGGCTGTCATAGGCAAATTTGCTGTACGCAATCCGCAGCAGGAACAGCAGGTAGCCGACTGGGTTGACAAATTCCTGCAGCCTGCCCATATCACGAAGGGGGCAGAATTGTCAGGCTCGCTCAACTATCTCCGGCGGATTAATTCCGCGTACTATAACTCAGCCGTATGGCGCGTTTTTACTGACTTTGCGGCGGCGATTGAAACCGCTATTATTGAACGGGGGATTACTGCGCCTGTATATATTTTAAAAGCTGATGGCGGAACCTTGCCGCTGGGATCAGCCAAAGAGAGACCGGTAGAGGCTATCTTCACCGGCCCGGCAGCTAGTGTTCTAGGAATTATGGCGCTGACCAACCCGGAAGAACCGGCCGTTTCCCTGGATATCGGCGGGACGACCACTGACATTGCCTTATGGCAAAACGGTGTACCCTTACTGGCTCCCGGTGGGGCCAGTGTCAACGGTCATCCAACGGCGGTGCGTTCATTCTGGCTGCGGTCTGTGGGAATTGGCGGCGACAGCTATGTTCGGCGTGAACAGGGCCGTTTGCTGGTTGGTCCGATGCGCCGCGGCCCGGCAATGGCCAACGGTGGCCCGGAACCAGCGGTAACCGATGCTCTCCGCGTAGCCGGACTGATTGATTATGGCGACTTGACACTGGCACGTAAGGCAATGGCTGGCGTAGCAACTGAGGGGCAGGCCCCGGAAGACGCCGCGTGGGAGACTGTGCAGCTGGCGGCCGATACGGTATGCCGGACAATTCAAGCCATGCTGGCTGAACAGGCAGCAAGACCGGTATATAAAGTCGAAGATATTGTCCATGGGGAGGCTTTTATCCCTGAACTGCTGATTGGGGTGGGTGGTGCCGCGCCGGGATTGGCGCCGGTGGTTGCCGAAAAACTCAGCCTGCCCTGGCAGGTGCCGGCAGGACATATGGTGGCGAATGCGATCGGGGCGGCTTCTGCGCGGCCGACGACTGAAATTACACTCCGGGCCGATAGTGCCGAGGGGTATTACACTGTGCCTGAACTGGGGATCAAGCAAACAGTGGATAAACGGCATTTTAGTCTGGCTGCTGCCTGGGAAGCGGCAGAAGGCTATCTGGCTGAGCGTGCGGCTGAGGGTGGTATGGCGGAGAACACGATTGTCAGCGAACGGGTTTATGAGGAAGAATTTAATGTCATCCGCGGGTTTAATACAATGGGAAAAATCATGACCTGCAAACTGCAAATAAAACCGGGCGTACTTACGCCTGTGCAGGCCGGGGAGGCAGGACGATGAACAATAAATCACTGGGGCTTGTTTTTTTTCCCGCCTTTGACTGGGCCATTACTCCGTCTCATCCGGAACGGGAGGAACGGCTGCTTTATACGCGGGATCAGATTGTGGAAGAAGGCTTACTGGACCTGCCGAACATCCGGGAATACCGCCCCAAGCTGGCAAAAATTCAGGACGCGCAGCGCGTCCATATTGGGGTTCCTGATCTTACATCCCTCATTACCGATGCTCATCTGGTGGCGGCCGGCGGCGCCATAACGGCCGCCGAAGCCGTTATGCGCCGGGAAGTAACAAATGCCTTTGCGCTGGTGCGTCCCCCGGGACATCATGCTATGCGGGTCGTGCATGGCACACGGGGATTTTGCACAATAAACATGGAAGCCATTATGATCGAGTATCTGCGGCGGCATTACGGACTGAACCGGGTCGCGATTGTCGATACCGACGTGCACCATGGCGACGGGTCACAGGATGTTTTTTATCATGATCCGGATACCTTATTTATTTCTTTTCATCAGGATGGCCGGACACTCTATCCCGGGACGGGAGCCATCAGCGAACTCGGCAGTCCCAATGCCTTATGCGCAACGGTTAATATTCCGCTGCCGCCCGGCACAACCGACGAGGGACTTCATTACGTGCTGGATCAGCTTGTTTTACCGGTTTTGGATGATTTTGGGCCAGACATTATTATTAACTCAGCCGGGCAGGATAATCATTATAGCGATCCGCTCGCCAATATGGCAATTTCGGCCCAGGGGTATGCGCGGTTAGCCGAAAAACTAAATGCCGACATTGCCGTGCTGGAAGGCGGGTATTCGATTGAGGATGCGCTGCCTTATGTCAATACGGGTATTATTTTGGCCATGGCCGGCCTGGATTACAGCCGGGTTGTGGAACCGGATATTGCCCGTTGTCCGCGCCAGTCTGAGACTAACAACCACTATATTGCCCAATTAGTGGGTAAATGGCAGGAGATCTGGCGTGAACGGGATGGACTCAGACGCGAAGCGATTGCCAAGGCCGGTGAGTTTTGGCAGCGGAGCCGGAGCATTTATTACGATGACAGCGGCATTCAGGAACGGCAAGACGAGACAGTGCGAATTTGTCCGCACTGTCATGGGTACCAGACGATTTCCACTCAGGCCGAGGGGTATCCATTTGGAGTAAAGACGGCGTTTGCCGCTATTATTCCAAGAAACAGTTGCCGTACCTGCCGCAGCCAGGCCAAGGATGCCGTGCTAAAAGCAAAAAAAGCAGGTCGCCATGACCATTATATTCTTCAGGATAAACAGCAGGATACGCTGGAACAAGTCTAAGTAAACTAAATGAAATCCAATAAAGATTTTCATCAAAGCAGGGTGTTAGTAACGCTCCGCCGCTAGCGCTTAACCTACGCTTTTACTAACACCCTGCCTGTAAATCTTTATTGGATACTATATAGTTATAATTAAGGAGGTCATTATGACCAGAATAGACGGACGTGCCGCCGACGAATTACGAAAAGTAAAAATTACCCGACATTATTTAAAATATGCCGAAGGGTCTGTGCTTGTGGAGTTTGGCGATACCAAGGTGATTTGTGCCGCCACTGTTGAAGAAAAAGTGCCCCCCTTTCTCAAAGGTTCAGGGGAAGGCTGGGTAAGTGCCGAATATTCCTTATTGCCCCGTTCAACCCAGAGCCGCAATGTCAGAGAAGCCGCCAGAGGTAAACAAACAGGCCGCACCCATGAGATTCAGCGCTTAATCGGCCGTGCTCTGCGGAGTGTTATTGATTTAAAAGCTCTGGGGGAAAAGACGATTTGGCTGGATTGTGATGTGATTCAAGCCGATGGCGGCACGCGGACAGCCGCAATTACCGGATCATTTGTGGCTCTTGTTGATGCTGTTGACAGCGTCTGGGGCGACAGCCCCAAAGCATTTCCCGTTAAAGACTTTTTAGCGGCTATTAGTGTAGGCATACTGCCTGAGGGAGTTTTTCTCGACCTGTGCTATAGCGAAGACTCCACTGCCATTGTTGACATGAACCTGGTCATGACCGGCAGCGGTCAGTTTGTCGAAGTTCAGGGAACCGGTGAAAAGGGAACCTTTGCGCAATCGCAGTTAAACGAGCTGCTGGCTGTTGGCGGTAAGGGCATTGAACAGTTGCTGGATATGCAAAAAGAAGCACTGGGACCGTTGTCCTGGAAAGTGGGCCGGGAGGGATAATGTGACGAAAGCTGTAAAAGAGATTATAGTAGCCACCAAAAATGCCGGTAAAGTGGCTGAGTTTAAGATGGCGCTAAGCGGGCTGCCATATAAACTACAGTCGCTGGCTGATCTGGGAAATTTTCCTGAGGCGCCGGAAAACGGAGAGACCTTTGCGGAAAATGCAGGTTCCAAAGCAAAATTTTATGCGCGACTGACCGGCAAGTTATGTCTGGCCGATGATTCCGGCCTGGAAGTCGATTATCTGAAAGGCGCGCCTGGAGTCTATTCAGCCAGATACGCCGGCGACCATGCCGGCGATCAGGCAAATAATGAAAAACTGCTTACTCATTTACTTGGTGTGCCGCTGGAAAAACGTACAGCCCGCTTCCGCTGTGTACTGGTACTTGCCGATGCCGAGAAGATATGGTGCAGCACGGATGGCACGGTGGAAGGGGTAATTTTGACTGAGCCGCGCGGTAATCAGGGGTTTGGCTATGATCCATTGCTCTTTGTTCCCGGGCTGGGGCGTACATTAGCCGAGTTGTCGCCGGCAGAAAAAAATGAAATCAGCCATCGTGGACGGGCCATCAAAAAATTAGTTACGCAATTGGCGGCGCTGGAAAAATGAGAATCGGCGTTGTCAGTGATACACATGGCGACACATATATGCTGAAAAAGGTAATTGCTGCCGCCGGTCAGGTTGAGCGCTGGCTTCATGCCGGCGACTACTATCAGGATGGCTGGCGGCTGCAAAAACTGACCGGCTTGCCGGTAACTGTGATTGCCGGTAATTGTGACCGGGCGGCAATGGTACCTGCCGATGAATATATTGAAGTTGCCGGTAAAACCATCTGGATGACGCATGGTCATTGTTATCATGTAAAGTATGGAATGGATGACCTGACTTTTTGGGCAAAAGAGTATGAAGCCAGTGTTGTCGTTTTCGGCCATACCCATATTCCGTATAACAGCCGGCATGAGGGAATTTTGCTGTTTAATCCCGGCAGTCCCAGTTCACCCAGGGGCGGGTCAGAGCCAAGCTTCGGTATTCTGGAAATAAGTGAAAATGGCTTTATAGAAGGATCTATTATGGAACTTTAACCTCGCTGCCGCAGCGGGGTTCTTTTTTTAAAGAGAAAGTATATCTTTCTGTAGATAGACTGACTCTATGCATAAAGAAGTCAGACGGCTTGACTTTTATCACTAACATGAACTATTGCGCATATATTACTACATCCGGGTAATTTAGAATAAAGGGGGGGAAAATATGGGTATTCCTGTTAAAGGGGCAGGGGTTGGTATTCGCGCTTTGGCAACCATCATTGACGGTATTATTCTAGGCGTTATTGGCGGGATAATAGCGGCTGTGCTCGGAACCGGTCTGAGCGGCGGTCATCTTGGCGGTTCCTATTATTTTTGGTTACTGGTAGCTGGTTTTTGTTATTATACCTACTTTGAAAGCAGTAGGGGGGCAACTCCCGGCAAATTATTGTGTGGACTTAAAGTTATCAAAGTCGACGGTACTGACTGTGATATTCGTACAGCCGCCATGCGGACGGTTTGCCGGATTATTGACGGCCTGATTGCTTATCTGGTTGCCGCAATTTTTGTTTGGTCAACAGATTTGAATCAGCGTCTGGGAGATAAGCTGGCTGATACTCTAGTGATTAAAATTAAGTAGAATAAAATGGAGAGAATATGCTTCCGTAAAGGCTGGCAGGTTCTCTCCATTTTGATTTATGGGGAGCACAAATTATTGGACGGGTGAAACAGAATGCTTCATTTATTTTTAATAAATTTCAGTTAAATTAGGTATATATGGCAGGATTTTTATCTAAATTAACTAATTAGTAATCTTACGCAGACTACAAAATATTTCGCATAAATAGTTGAGGATAAGAAACAAAAGGCAGGCGGAGAAGATGTACTTATGAGAATTGTGTTGGACAAAGTTGGTAAACGGTATGGCGATAAACTGCTATTTTCTGATATAAGTGCCGAAATTGCCGGAGGGCAGTGTGTGGCGGTAACCGGTTGCAATGGTTCCGGCAAGTCAACGTTGCTTAAAATTATTGCCGGCCTGATTCGGCCAAGTGGCGGCTCTGTATGTTTTTCTGGGGATAATATCCTTGATTCCGGGCAGCGAAGAGACTATACCGGTTTGGTATCCCCTGATATGGCAATGTATTCGGCACTTTCAGGAGTGGAAAACATTGTCTTTTGGGCAAAAATGCGCAAAATAGCTTGTTCTCAAGCGGAAGTAGCGGAGTTATGCCGGCAATTTGGCCTGGGGGAGGCCGGGCGTGAACGGGTGAACACCTACTCTACAGGTATGTGCCAGCGATTAAAGCTAGCGGTTATTAAGGTGATTAATCCGCCTGTGTGGCTGTTGGACGAACCTTCTTCCAATTTAGACGGCAATGGGAAAATCCTTGTTAAAGAACTGATAGCAAGTGCAATGAAACAGAATGCTGCCGTGATACTTGCCACCAATGAAGAGGAGGAGGTTTTGTATGCCAGCAGCAAAATTAAGCTTTAGTAATGCGGTATGGGCCATACTGCTCAAAGACGGGGTATGTGAGTTTAGGACAAGGTATGCGGTGGGAGCCTTAGTTATGTTTGCATTAACCGCCTTGTCAAGTGTCAGCCTGGCCATGGCCGGAGCTGCGTTACCGCCGGAGTTTGCCGCAGCCCTTCTTTGGGTTGTATTGTTTTTTTGTGCTATGGCCGGTTTAGCCCGGGTATTTGTTCAGGAACAGGAAACCGGAACAATACTGGGACTTAGGCTGTATGCTCCGGGGGAGGCAGTATTTTGTGGAAAATTATTGTTTAACCAGATACTTTTACTTTGTTTATCTTGCTTGGCCGTCCCTTTGTTTGTTATTTTTCTTAATGTCAATATTGATGAGTGGATTGGTTTTACTCTGCTCTTGGCTTTGGGGATAACCGGGATAGCGGCAGTATCTACGTTGACGGCCTCGATAGTAATGTACGCACAAAGTAAACAGGCTATTTTTACCGTATTGACATTTCCTGTGCTCTTACCTCAATTTCTGAGTGCTATCAATGCTACCGCCAAGGTATTGGCAGGTGGCGCACCGGAAATGGCAGAACTGGTATTTATGGCAGGCTATGATGCGGCCATTGTAGCGGCAGGGATACTTTTGTTTGACTATATTTGGCAGGAGTAGGAGGCTCTATGAATCGTAAAATGATGGCAGCAATAATTGCTTTATGGATTTCAGGCGTAATTTATGCGGTGTTTTATTTGGTGCCACCGGCTGAAGGAATGGGGTATCTTGTTCGTATTGCATTTTTCCATATTCCGGTAGCCTGGGTTTCGGTACTTGCTTTTTTGGTGTCGGCGGTGGCCGCCGGACAGTATCTGAGAACGCGGCAACTAAAATTTGATTGGATAAGCGCGTGCTCGGCAAAACTTGGACTTGTTTTTTGCCTGCTGGCTACTGTAAGCGGTGCCGTGTTTGCCAAGCTAACCTGGGGAGCTTATTGGAACTGGGATCCTCGCCAGACAACAATTTTTATTTTGCTTTTATTATATGGTGCGTATTTGGCGCTTCGCAGCGCCATTGAAGAAGAAGATCGGCGGGCTGCCGTGGCGGCTGTCTACGCGCTCTTATCCTTTTTGACCGTTCCTTTTCTGGTTTTTGTTATTCCCCGCATGTATTTTTCCCTTCATCCTGAAACCGTGCTTAACAGTAGCGGCAAAGTAGACATGGAACCGCTAATGCTGTACGTATTGCTAGCTGCCGTAGTTGGCTGCACGGCCCTGTACGGTCTTCTGCTTGCCAGAAATATTGCCGAAAAAACGGGGCCAACAGGAAAGGGGTTGGACAGATGAAAAAAGGTCGGCTGTTATGTTTGGTTATTATTGCCGGATTTATTGGTTACAGTATTTTTATGTACCAAAGTTCATTAACTCCTTATGTTACTTTTGCCCAAGCTAAAAGCGCCAAAAGTGCCGTCCAGGTAAAAGGAACACTGGCAACACCGCAGGTTACTCCAACAGAGGACGGTTCCGGCATTGCCTTTGTGCTGCGGGATGAAGCAGGCGAAGAAGTAACCGTGACTTATCATGGCGCCAAACCTGATGGAATGGAGAAGGCTACCGGCATCGTTGCGATAGGTAAATACAACAATGGGCGTTTTTTGGCAGACAAAGTGCTTGTTAAATGTCCATCTAAATATCAGGGATCGGTGAATAATAAGTAATTTCATTAAACAAAAGGAATCACTACTTTTAGCATTTTGCTAGAGGTAGTGATTTCTTTTGTTTGTCTTATAGCCAGCTTTTGAGAATGAAGATATTTGTAAAAAAAATACAAATAATCTAATTTCCGTATATCAGTAAGGTAATATTTGAATTTTACACTCCTAATAATTCGTTCTATCATAACTAATAGAATATTTTGTAAAGTCTGCGTGTGTAACAACGTGCTAATGAAGGAGCTAAAATGATGAGTTCTGACAAGAAAACATTCAAAGGAATTTCACGACGGGATTTTTTTAAAGGGAGTGCACTTACGGTGGCAGGCATCGCTGCCGGCGGTTTGTTAGTCGGCTGCGGCAAGCCAAAACAGGAAGCTGCTCAAACACAAGCAGAAAAATTAAGAAAATATAGTTGGGAGACACCGCCTGCGCCAATTCCAGCCTCCCAAATCAAGGAGACCATTCAGGCAGATGTTGTTGTTGTCGGCTCTGGTCTGGCTGGTTTGTCTGCGGCACTGCGGGCTGCCGAGAATGGCGCAAAGGTTGCCGTGCTTGAAAAAAATACTACATGGACTGGTCGCGGCGGTCACTTTGGCGTAGCAGAATCACGAGAAATGAAAAAGGCCGGCCTGGTCAATGACAAAAAGCTGCTGGTCCGGGACTGGGTAGCACGCACCGGTAACCGGGCCAAGGAGGAACTCGTATGGCTCTTTGTCAACAATAGCGGGGGAGCGATGGACTGGTTTCTTCCTAAAGCCGAAGCAGCACAACTTACCCCTGTATTATTTACCGGTTATTATAAAGGTCCTAACTATACTGAGTATCCCGGCACTCATTTGTTTCGTGGCGGTCCAATGGCGAAAAAAGGAAATCCGGGAGCGGATGTTAGCTTAGTTCTTTATAATGAGGCCGTTAAACTGGGGGTAACATTTTACTTTAAAACACCCGGAGAACAGCTTGTCAAGGAAGGTGACCGGGTGGTTGGCGTTGTTGCTAAGGCTAGTGACGGTTATAAACGTTTTAATGCTGCTAAAGGCGTTATCCTGGCAACAGGAGATATCGGCGGTAATCAGGAAATGTGTGAAGCCTATGCACCGCTGGCGCTTAAAGCCAATGAATCTCAATATATACCTGTTGGTATGAACACAGGGGATGGACATAAGATGGGGATGTGGGCCGGCGGTGCCATGGAGGATGCGCCATTCGCGACAGCGATTCATCCGCAGGCTTTTTCGTTTTTAAGTTATTTTTTCCTTTTTGTCAATCAACAGGGCAAACGTTTTATGAATGAGGATACCTGGGTTCAGGCAAAATCGCTTGAAACTATGCGGCAACCAGAGGGACCTTGGGCTTTTAGTATTTATGATGCAAAATGGCCGGAAGAAGTTAAGGCAAGCCTGCCGATTGGCGGCGGTATGTTCTGGGATTGGATGGGACATATCCATGGTGAAGAGTGGAAACCTGACATGGATCAAAAATTTCTTCAGGGTTACCTTGAAGAAGGAAAGAAAGCCTGGAAAGCGGATACTCTTGATGAACTTGCCGGTAAAATTGGTGTTCCGGCAGATGTATTTAAGGCGACGGTCGCTCGCTACAACGAGTTGGCCAAAACTAAGGAAGACACTGACTTTGGCAAGCGGCCGGAGCTTTTAACTACAATTGAAAAACCGCCATTTTATGCCAATAAATTTGGTGGTGCCTTACTGGTAGTTACTGCAGGGCTGAATGTTGACACTAAGCTGCGGGTTCTTGATGCCAAGCAGAACCCAATTCCCGGCCTGTACGCAGTGGGAAATGTTTCCGGAGGGCTATACGGAGTAGACTACCCGACGATTATTGATGGCAACAGTCATGGCCGTGCGTTAACCTGGGGCTATCTGGCTGGTAAAAACGTACTTGAAGGCTAATAAATTTGCTTATCTATTTTCAATGTCGGGGTGTGGGAGGAGATTTAATGACTCTTAAGGATAAGTCCAGGAGAAGAATCTCCCGGAGAGACTTTTTTAAAGGCAGTGCGCTAGGCGTTATTGGAGTTGCCTCTGCCGGATTATTAGCCGGTTGTGGCAAACAAACGACAGCTGGAGCGAAGACGAACGGTCAAGTTCCCCAGGGTTCACCTAAGTATAGTTTTGAGGTGCCGCCGCCGCCGATTCCGGAAAGTGATATTAAGCAAACGGTAACAGTTGATGTTGTAATAATCGGTGCAGGTCCGTCCGGAATGAGTGCTGCCGTTTCGGCGGTCGAAGCGGGTGCTAAAGTCGTTGTGATTGCAAAGACTGAGAAACTAAGCGCTCGCGGTGAGCATAATTTCGCCATTAATACCCGAATGATGAAAGAGGCTGGTCTTACATTTGATGTTGCGGCTGCCTACAAAAGAATGTTACAGCTACATTCACACAATGTTAATGAAGATCTATGGTGGCTCTTTGCGAACAAAAGTGGTGAGGCTATGGACTGGGTTACGGATAAGGCGCTGGCGGCCGGTTTGAAACCTGTCCTTTATGCCGGCTGGTCTAAGGACCCAATTTCGGGAGAGTATCCAGGTACACATGAGTTCTATGGCCCCAATGCATCAGGCCGGGGAACTACGGAAATTGATATTGTCGCCGCTTTTGAAGCCGAAGCTAAGAAGAAGGGTGTGGAGTTTTACTATAATACCCGTGCCGAACAATTGATAAAAGACGGTAACGGGCGGGTTATCGGAACAGTCGCCAAGAGTAAGGATGGTTCGTATATCAAATTTGTCGGCAATAAGGGTGTAATTTTAGCAACCGGTGATTATGCCAGTGATAAGGAAATGATGGCCCGCTATTGCCCGCTCGGTGCGCAGGCGCATGTGGTCTCGGCGGTTACTCCGGGTGGTATGAGTTCCGGCGACGGCCATAAGATGGGGCTGTGGGCCGGCGGGGCAATGCAAAAAGCTGAACCGCACGCCGCGATGATATTTACCGCAGCCGGACCGGCGCCCTATTTCAATCTTCATGTAAACAAGTTTGCCAAACGATTTGCCAACGAAGATCTTCCGCATACACACTCGGCCGTGACAATCCTGCAGCAGCCTGACCGTTTGGCTTATACGATTTGGGACGCCAACTTCATTGAGCAACTGGCCTCCACTATTTCCACCCACAGCGGCACAGAATGGGACTATCCCCACCGGGTAGTGGGAGAGAAGTGGGAACCGGACGAGGCGCTGAAAGGCTGGGAGAACTTAATAAAGGCCGAACGGCTCTTTAAAGCAGATACGATTGAGGAACTTGCGGAAAAATTGCAGCTTCCCGTTGATGCTCTCAAGGAAACTATTGCCCGCTACAACAAATTTGCGAAGGCTGGCAATGACGAGGACTACCACAAAAGCGCTGATCTTTTATTTCCAATTGAAAAACCGCCTTTCTATGGCGGACAGTTACGTACAGTAACGCTTGTTACCGTAGGCGGACTTAGTGTCAACACGAAGCTGCAGGTTTTGGATAAGGACGCCAAGCCGGTTCCCGGTCTTTATGCAGTCGGAACTGTTTCCGGAGATTTTTTTGCTAACATTTATACCACGCATTTTCCCGGCTGGAATCTTGGACGTTGTTTCACCTGGGGCTATCTCGCCGGCAAAACCGTAGCAGCAGAAAAAGGTTAAGATTATTGAATCATCATATGTGAAAGGAGTTGCCGATATGCACTCTAAAGAAAAAAATTCAAAGACAATCTCGCGTAGAGATTTTTTTAAAGGAAGCGCGCTAGCCGCAGTGGGAGTTGCCGCCGGCGGATTGTTAGCCGGCTGTGGAAAGTCCAAAAAAACGGAGGATCCGGCGAAAGAAACAAAAGCGGGGGGGAAAGCCGGCTTTGAAGTGCCGCCCGCACCAATTGCGGACAAGGATATTAAGAAGACCATATCTGCGGATGTCGTTGTGGTCGGGGCCGGGATGTCAGGGTTGTGTGCCGCTTTATCGGCGGCGGAAACAGGCGCCAAGGTTGTTGTGTTAGAAAAGCGCGAGACATTTTCAGCCCGTGGCATGCACATTGCGGCTATCGGCACCAAGACCCAGGAAAAATATGGTGTGACAATTAACAAGAAACAGGGAATCAGAGATATCATTAAGTGGTCAGGCAGTAGAGTGAAACAAGAACTGCATTGGCTGTGGGCCAATAAGAGCGGCGAGGCAATGAACTGGCTTACGGCTATGACCGAGGCCGAAGGGTATGAGACAACACTGTGGGCTGCCGCCTATAAAGGGCCGGACTATTATGAATATCCCGGAATAACTCATACGGTTTTGGGGCCAAGTTTCGCCAAATATGACAATAATCATGATGTGCTTGCCGTGTTAGAGAAACACGCCAAGGAAAAAGGCGTTAACTTTCAATATCAAACCCAGGCGGCGCAATTAGTTCGGCCCGATAAGGGCAGAGTGACGGCAGTCATCGGTAAAAATGCGGCAGGCTATACAAAATTTGAGGCTAAAAGCGGAGTCATACTCTGTTGCGGCGACTATGCGGCCGATCAGGAGATGGTAGATCGATACTGTCCGCTCGCCAATAAAGTGGAAGCCAAAATATATACTCCGGTTGGTGCTAACACCGGGGACGGGCATAAGCTGGGGTTGTGGGCCGGCGCGGCGATGCAAAAAGATGAGCCGCATGCCGCTATGATCCATACACAAGCCGGAGCTTGGAGTTATTGTTTCCTGCATGTAAATAAAAATGGGGAGCGGTACTCCAACGAGGACGCGACCCCGCAGGCAGTGTGCATGGCCAAGATGGAGCAGCCCGACCGGGTGGCTTGGGCGGTATATGACGACCGGTTCTTAGATGAACTGCCGAAAACGGTGGAAATCGGCGGCGGCATGTTCTGGGATCAAGTAGCGAGGACATGGGGGCACCCTTGGAGCCGGGAATCGGAAGAAAGACTGCTTAAAAGGCATCTTGACGCCGGACTGGTAGTTAAGGCAGACACATTAGATGAGTTGGCGCAAAAAATGCAAGTGCCTGCCGACAAATTGAAAGCCACGGTAGCAAGGTATAATGAATTGGCAAAGAACAAGGAAGATGTTGATTTTGGCAAACGTTCGGAACTGTTGTTCCCTATTGATAAGCCGCCGTTCTATGCCGGTCAGTTTAAGAGCGCGTTGCTGACAATTGTCGGCGGTTTAAGTATTAATAACAAAATGCAGGTATTGGATCAAGAGGATAATGCTATTCCGGGGCTGTATGCGGCCGGAAACACGGCCGGTGATTTCTTCGGCAACGACTATCCAACATTATTTCCCGGACACAGCCATGGCCGCTGTATTACCTTTGGACGCCTTGCCGGTTTGAATGCTGCGGCTGATAAAGTTTAAGTTACATCAACAAACGAAAGGAAGGCCCTGCCTGACAACACAAAAGCGAGTTGGTCAAGCAGGGCTTGCCAGGAATATAGAGGTGAGCGTAGTCTATGGAATCAGAGTCTTTGAAAAAGAAAGGTTTTCGTGAAAGATTTTTACAAAAAAAGATATTGCTTATATTGCTAGTATTGGTTGTGGTTGTTGGCGGGGGCGGCTATGCAGCAATGGAAGTGGCTAGCGGTAATCCGGCATTTTGTGCGAATTGCCACAATATGCAACCGTATTATGATTCATGGAGCAATAGCAATCTTTTGGCGAAGAAACATGCCGATGCCAAGGTGAACTGTCATGATTGTCATGAGCCTTCTTTTAGCCAGCAAGCCGAAGAAGGGTTCAAATATGTAACCGGCGACTTTGAAGAGCCGATGCAGCAGCAAAAGTTTCCCAAGGAAATGTGCTTGAAGTGCCATGATTATGAAAAAGTAAAGGCTAAAACAAGTTCGGATAAATATAACCCACATGATTCGCACAATGGCGAACAAGAATGTTATACCTGCCATAGCATGCATCGGCAGTCGACAGTGCAGTGTGCACAGTGTCACTCAGCCGCTTGGATGAAAAATCTGGATGGCAGCTGGAAAAAAGGTAAGTAGGCGGTAGTTTCCGCTAGCAAGGAAGCGTGAGATTAATGTTGGGATATGTAGCAATTGTTTTGGCTTTTTTAACTACAGGGGCTGCCGCGATTTTCTATTTGCTAGCCTGTCTGAAACATTCCAATCAGCGTAAAGAAAGATCCATGTCTGGTAATGAAAAAAAAGGTAGGCTGTTTTGCTGCTTAGCTTTCGGGATGATCAGTTTGGCCAGCGTTTATTTATTTTTAGCGATAGTTTCCGTTATGCTTATGTTTAGTTTGGCTGGGTACTGTCCTTATTACCCTGGGCACTGGCTGGGCAGCAATAAAACAAAGACGGAACATATTGGACAATAGTATTGGCATTTCAAATAAAACGACAAGGATGTGAAGCAATGTTAAATTTTAGCATACCGGAATTGGCTATGATCCTAGTGATCGCTTTAATTGTTTTTGGACCGGGAAAATTACCCGAAGTAGGCAAATCGCTGGGCAAAGGACTGGGTGAATTGCGCCGGGCTGTAAACAACGAGCCAACCGAAAAAGAAGTAACCACGATTCAGGCTGCGACAGTGGACAAGAACTCAATGGAAACCAAATAGGCTGTAAATTATTGAAAATAGTATCCGTCTGCACGTCTCAATGCGTTATGTTAGGCGAGCTGATGTACAAACAAGTGTAAAAGATTGGAGGAATTCTCATGAATTCTGAAGGCAAACCCCAAAGAAAAATCTCACGGAGAGATTTTTTCAAAGGCAGCGCTATTGCCGCTATGGGAGTAGCTGCCGGAGGGATATTAGCCGGGTGTGGTAAACCGGCTACATCACAGGCACCCGCCAAAGCAGAAACTTCGGGAAAAGCCAGTTTTGAGGTGGCTCCTCCTCCTATCGCCGATAAAGATATCAAGGAAACGGTTACGGCTGACGTAGTGATTATAGGAGCGGGGACAGCCGGAATGGCGGCTGCCTTATCGGCGGTAGAGGCCGGCGTTAATACCATTCTCATTGAAAAACATACTACTTTTAACGCCCGCGGTGGCTGGAATGGCGCTATTGGCACTAAAGTGCAGAAAAGAGAAGGAATTGAAATCGATAAAGCGCAAGTTGTTAACGAATTGGTGAGCTACGCCAGCAACAAAGTTAATGGTAAGTTAATCAGACTTTGGGCTGACAAAAGCGGCGAAGTGATGGATCATCTCATTGATATGGCTGAAGCGGAAGATATGCAGATTAAATTATGGTTTGAGAATGTCAAGAGACCCAACGGTTACAGAGAATATGTTACCGGGCATACATTTAACGGCCCCAAACAAGCCAATCTGGTCGGGCTGATGGAAAAACATGTGAAAAGTAAAGGCGGAAATATTCGTTATTCTATGCCGGCAGCGCAGTTGATTCGTGAAGGTAAGGGACGGGTTACCGGTGTAATTGCCGGCAGTGCGGGAAAGTATACTAAATTTATTGCGAAAAAAGCGGTAATTCTTTGTACAGGCGATTATGGTCATGACGAAGAGATGATGAAAAAATATTGCCCTAAAGGATTAGATGTTGATACCAATGTGTATACCCCTCCTGTAAACACGGGCGACGGTCACAAAATGGGGTTGTGGATTGGTGCGGCCATGCAAGAGGATGCCCCCCACGCCCCTATGATTCACAATCTTGGCGGCGCGCCGCTGTCATCTAATCCGTTTTTGCGTATTAATGCGTTAGGTGAACGCTATGAAAACGAAGATGTTTCTGTTCCGCAGCTGTGCAACTCGATTCAACTGCAGCCGGGGAATAAAGCCTGGTATATATTCGATGCTAAATATGCAGAGGAAGTAGGAAAAATGGGTGCCGGTTTTGCCCGCAGAACAAGCGTTACAGATGGTATGCGCAAGGAGCTTCAGGAATGCCTTGAAGATGGGCGGGCATTTACGGCTAATACGATCGAAGAATTGGCGCAAAAATTAGAAATTCCTGTCGATGCATTTAAAAGCACTGTAGAAAGATATAATATTATGGCGAAAAAAGGAGAAGATCTTGACTACGGCAAACAACGTGAATGCCTGACAACGGTAGAAAAACCACCTTTTTATGCCGGTAAAATTCCAACTGTACTCCTGGTTACTCTCGGTGGACTTAGGACAAATATAAATTTGCAAGTACTTGATACGGAAGGAAAAATCATTCCCGGGCTATACGCTGCCGGCAATGTTGGCGGCGATTTCTACGCGAATGATTATCCTGTCATTGTTCCTGGCCTTAGTCATGGCCGTTGTTTAACTTTTGGGTATCTTGCCGGCCGGAATGCGGCGGCAGAAAAACTATAAGTTTTACAAAAAATAAGGACAAGCAAAAAACAGTCAAACAGGCTTTCGAAAAGCTTGTTTGACTGTTTTTTTATTGGATCAACTTACAGGAAGCAGGTTTGACGGGGACGGAAGCTTAACAGCATCAATTTCTTTAATAAATAAGGGAATTGCCGGGTGAGGATTGTTTTTGTTCCAAATAATTGCTATGTTTCCGTAAGCGTCTTTGCCGGACATAAAAATAAAATGAATACCGGGTCTTATCATCCGCAACAAGACAGGATCTCCGCCGATAATGGCAACACCCAATCCGGCTTTAACTTGCCAGAGCATAGTATCAAAAGTAGCGGATTTGCAAGCAACCTTTGGTATAAAATCGGCCTTTTCACAGTGTTTATAAAACCATTCGCTTGCTTGGGGATATCTGTTTTTGTCAATTAGAATAAAACTTTCCTGTTTCATATCCGCAATATTAAGGCATTGGCGGTCGGTATAAGGATGATTGGGCGGCAGCAGGAATCCAACCCGGTGCCGGCTTACCACAAGGTGCATAAAATTAGAGTTGAACTCGTTGCCGAAAAATCCGGTAAATCCGATGTCAAACTCATCATGTTTTAGTGCATTCTCCATCTCCGCGATCGGAAAAATGCGAAAATCCAGTCGAATATTTGGATACAGCGCCGAAAATTTTTTTATAATTACCGGTAAAATGGAATATTCGACTCCAAAACATCCAAGTCTTAAGACTTTTTGAAAACCAGTGTTAGCTGTACGTGATTTGGCAAAGACGTCATTGAGTTTGTCCATAAGTGGCTCAACTTCCTGCAATAAAACAAGGCCGGCCGGTGTTAAGCGAACCGTCCGATTGCTGCGAATGAATAATTGCACGCCCAATTCTTTTTCCAAAACGGAGATTTGCCGGCTTAATACGGATTGGGCAATAAAAAGCTGTTTGGCCGCTTCGGTAAAGTTCAATCGATGGGCGGTAGTGATAAAAGCGCGCAAAAAAGAGATATCCATGTCAGTTGCCCCCTTATTTTGCTGAAATTTGTACTTTTTGGAATTATATAATTATTATTATAAATGTAAAATTTTAATTTGCAACCATCTATTTTTAGTATTATTGCAAACAGTTTTTTGAATTTTACGTCTTTAATGTTTGGGATTATTCTATTACTAGAAACCATAAACCATAGAAAAGGAGAGAAAGAGTCAAATGAAAACAGGGCAAGAGTTGTACAATGAGCATTTAACCAGACTTAAAACTGCGGTAGCAATGCAAAAACCTGATAGAACGCCTATCTACATGCATGCGGGAGCGTTTGCCGTTAGACAGGCCGGCGGAGTGATGGCCGACCTGGTCACCAATATTGCAGATGGACAAAAGCTAGCTCTTAAAGGACTGCTGGCACTAGGCGATATTGACAGTGCGGATATTGTAGAATATCCAACTATTGCGGGAGTCCCTTTTCTTGCGCATGTCAAACTTCCCGGACAGGAACTGCCGCGCGATATGCAATGGCAGATTGATGAGCGCGGCGAGATGACAGAGGAAGATTACGACACAATTATTGATAAAGGGTGGAATTATTTTTTCACAGACTTCTGCAAAAGAAAATTAGGGAATGCGCTCGCAGAATTGCAGTCTTTTGGGAAAGTCAAGGAACAAGCGGAAAAAGAGTTTGCAGCTGCCGGCCTGGTGCAATTGTCATCTATTTTTGCCGGACCGGCTTTTGGCGCTATTTGCGGCGGACGTTCGATGGGCAAGTTCATGAGAGACTTACATAAGATACCTGATAAAGTAGAGGCAGCTTTGGAAGCTGCAATGGTAGATAAAATAGCAAACTTCCAACAACAGGTACGGGCAGCCGATCATCCCTTTTCTGCCATTTTAGCAGTGGGGCGTGGAGCAGGCGACTTTTTGACTAAGAAAAACTTTGATCGGTTTGTGTGGCCGCACATAAAAAAAATGACTGAGGTTATGGTGGCGGAAGGCGTTGTTGTTCATCTCCACATGGACATGTGCTGGGATCGCTTTTTGGATTATTTCCTGGAATTGCCAAAAGGTAAATGTATTTTTGCTCCCGACAGTTCGACTGATATTTTTAAAGCAAAAGAAATCTTGGGTAGACATATGTGCATAATGGGTGACGTATCCGCAGCACTTTTAACATTGGGTACGCCGGACGACGTATATAGCTACAGTAAGCGGCTGGTAGCTGAATTTGCCCCAAGCGGATTTATTATGGGTGCCGGTTGCTGTGTCCCGCTCAATGCTAAACTGGAAAATGTTAAGGCGATGGTTTCCGCTGCAACCGGTAAATAAACGAGTTAAAAAATTGATAATCGGACAGGAGAATTGATGGGAAAATGAGTGAACAAAAATACGGTCTTGTAACTAAGATGGCAGTATTATCAGTCGCGCTGTTATTATTTACTTCAGCCTCTACAACCCCTGCACTGGGGGCAATTGCCAAGGCTTTTCCCGACGTTAGTCCTGACACAATAAAACAAATTGCTTCATTGCCGTCATTAATGATGATTGTCGGGTCATTGCTTACCGGCCAGCTTGAACGTTTTATGAAAAAAAAGACGATATTATATATGGCGATGACAATACAGTTTCTTGGCGGTATAATTCCGGCATTCTTTGGTGATATGACTTTTATTCTGATTTGTCGGGCTATCTTTGGTATTGGCTATGGAATGGTATTTCCGCTTGCCTCTTCGTTAATAGCCGATTTGTTTGAAGGACAGGAACGGGATAGTCTGATGGGACTTAAAAGCGCCGTGGGCGCAGTTGCCGGTGTCGTTTTCCAAATGGTAGGTGCGTATTTAACCATCATTTCCTGGCGGCATACATTTTTTAGTTTCCTTTTGATCATTCCAATTTTCTTAATGATCGTATGCAAACTGCCTGAGCCGGAAAAAAAGGCGGCACCGAAACCGGCTGACGGTACTTCCCAAAAACTGTTAACGGCATCAACTTGGTATATCTGCATACTTAACTTGCTCTACAATGTGCTGCAGTTCTCTTTTATGACCAATATGGCCATCGTCATGGCTGAAAGCAAAATCGGAAATGCCGTTCAAGCAGGAATGGTACTGACCGCTTTTACTGCTGCCGCGTTTGTCGCCGGTTTGTTGTTTGGAAAGATATCCTTGCTGTTAAGACGCTTTACGATAGCGCTTGCTGTCGGCCTGGTTGGACTGTCTTTCCTTATATTGCTTAACGTGAATACCTATACAATGTTTTTAGTGGCAGGAGCTATTTTTGGCCTGGGATTTGGAATCTATAATCCGGCAATTACCTTGCTGGTAATCGGCAGTGCTCACAAATCCGCTGCGACGCGTGCTTTGTCCTATTTTGTTGCCCTGCTGGGTGTTGGACAGTTTCTGTCTCCTATCACCCTAAGTTTTATTACCAAGATAATTGGTCTGAAAGGTGTACTGGCTGCTTGGACAGTAGCGGCGCCAACCTTATTAATTGCCGCCGTGGTACTTATACTGGTAATAGCTTTTAGCAAACCCCAAGAGGCAAAAACTGCTAGTATGTATGATTAAAAGGGGATTATCAATATGGTTGTGAATTGTGATGGCAAGTATGGAAAATTTATTATACAAAATTTGCATGATCCCAACCTTGGCTCAGTCGATTTTCAAGCAATGTATAAGAAGTTTGCTAAGCGTGTACTCTGGATGGATTCTAATGTTGTTGAAGGTGCCTTTCAGATGAATACCGCGTGGTATTTTGCTGTTCCTGCCCAAGATCCTGTTTTCGAGGAACATGTCCATGATTATGACGAACTAATTGGCTTTTTTGGCAGTAACCCCAATGATCCCTATGAGCTTGGCGCTGAAATCGAAGTTACTATCAACGGCGAGAGACACTTCCTTACCCGTACATCAATGATTTTTGTGCCTGCCGGCATGCGGCATATGCCACTTAGTATCAAAAAGGTAAATCGCCCTGTTTTTCATTTTTCCATAGTAATGCATCCGGAGTATTCCGGTGGCGGTGCATATAAATAAACACAAAACTATAAAAAATATCCTCGGATTATCCATAAATCCGGGCCGTTTGGCCCGGATTTTGCATAGGATATCAGCGGGTTGGTTAATTATGTTAAATGTTGTTGCTTGTGGCAACGATGATCAGTACTTCTGAGCTAAAGCGGCACATGTTTTAGCAAACGGAGGCGGCAGTCGGGTTAATGGATGACGGTGTGCAGGCCGTGATTGGCGAACATGTCCCGGCACTTGATCATGAATTTATCAGGCGGCGGAGCTACGGCTGCCGGCATCGGATAATCGATCTGAAGCCGTTGGTATTTGGCCAGACCCAGTTTATGATACGGCAATAACTGTACTGTTTTTACTGCCGGACCAAGACTGGCGCACAATTCGGCGGTTTGATGCAAATTGTTCATGTCTGAGTTGAAACCGGGTATGACAGGGATTCTTATTTGTAACGCGGTGCCGATTGCGGCCATTCGCCGCAGGTTATCCAGTATAAATTCGTTCGGTACCCCGGTATACTCCAACGCTTTGTCGCTGTCAGTATGTTTGACATCGAACAGGACCAGGTCTACGAACGGCAATATCTTGGCGTAATTATCCCAGGACGCATACCCCGAAGTGTCCAGGCAAACGTGTAAGTGTTCGGCCTTTAACGCTGTGACAAGTGCCAGCAGGAAGGAAAATTGGGACAGCGGTTCGCCGCCGGAGATTGTTACGCCGCCGCTGGATTTCTCGTAGTACGGACGGTCTTTTAGCACTCGCCGCAGCACTTCGGTTACGGTATAATCTTTTCCGGCCAGGTACAGGGCCTGGGCCGGGCAACGCCCGGCGCAAAGGCCGCAATCATCGCAGCCGGCCCTGTTTATCTCAATTTGTTGAATGTCTTTTTCTTCAGTTTGGGAATAAATCTTCTTTCCCGGGATGATTGCCCCGCGGGGACAGGCTTTGATGCACAGTCCGCAATCCTCGACCCCGACGCAACGGATATCCAGCCAACTCAATTGGGCGGTGAATTTTTGCGATTCCGGGCTGTGACACCACATACAGCGAAGCGGACAACCTTTGAAAAAGACCGTTGTGCGGATGCCCGGACCGTCGTGGACCGAAAATCCCTGAATATCATAAATTTTTCCGATGATGGTTTTCATAGTCTGTTCCTCCGGAAGGGTTGAATTGTCGGGTACATTTTATGCTTCGAGGTCGGTTCGACGGATTAGGTCGTCTTGCAGTTCTTTGTACAACTGGACGAAGTAGGCGCTGAACCCGGCAATCCGAATCACCAGGTCTTTGTACTCCTCGGGGTTTTTCTGAGCGGCGCGCAAAGTGTCCGAGGTAACGACATTGTATTGAATATGCATCCCGCCCATATCAAAGTAAGTCTGAACCAGTTGTTTGAGCTTTTGGATGCCGTTCTCGCCTTGCAGGGAAGATGGATGAAATTTCATATTTAGCAGTGTGCCGTTGAGTGCGCTCATTTGGTCGATGCGGGAGGTTGATTTAAGAATTGAGGCCGGACCGTTTTTGTCTAGCCCCTGACTTGGTGAAATGCCGTCGGAAAGCGGGAGACCCTTTTTCCTGCCGTCAGGAGTGGCGTAGGTATTGGCACCCATGCCGATGTGGGCCGAAACCGGGAACAGGCCGGCCAGAAAGTTGCAACGCACACCTTTCTTGGAATTGGTGTAATTGGTATACACACTCAGGCACCAGCGAGCCAGTTCATCGACATAATCATCGTCATTGCCGTATTTGGGGGCGTTGTTGATAATGTTTTGGCGCATTGGCTCGTTATTTTCCCAGTTGGCAAGCATACCGGCTAAAAATTCCTCGCGGGTATAGACTTTTTCATCATATACCAGTTTTTTGACAGCGGCGAAGCCATCGGCGATGTTGGCGATACCCACGCCGGCAAGACCTATACCGTTATGCCTGGCACCACCGAACATTACGTCGGCGCCGCTTTCCACACAGCCGTCAATGGTTGCTGATAACACAGGCAGCGGCAGGATGGTGCGGGCGGCTACCTCCCACAGATTGCAGATGGTTACATACCAGTCAACAAAATATTTAACTTGTTTTTCATAAGCGGCCTGTAGAGCGGCAAAAGTCTCGAAATCTTTGAAATAACCGGTCGGCGGCCCGGCTTGGACACCGGTCTTGGGGTTAACGCCGTTGTTCATAGCCAGTACCAGGCATTGCGGCAAATTGATGAACGAGCCGGTGCCGGTGCCACCGCTGCAGGAGAAGTCGTTGCCCGAGCCGCCCGGCTCGACACAGCCAATAATCAGGTAGTCGCGGGCTTCCTCGATGGAAAAGCCGCGGGCCAGCATCTGCGGGATAATGACATTATCATTCTGGAAGGTGGGAATTCCTCCAACCTTTTTGGTGGTTTCGATGGCTTCCCGCCACAGTTTGTCGGGAGTGCCGTTCCAGATACGTACATCCATCGGCGGCTCGTGGACGCTAAGGTCGCGTGTGGCCCGCAGCATCATATAGGTTACTTCGTTGGTAGCATCGCGGCCGTCTTTGGTTTGACCGCCGGCAACCATGTGCATACCCATTGAATAACCGCCGGCATTGCGGGAGTAACCGATATTTTTCAGCTTGCAGACCTCGGAGATTTTGATCCACATTGCTTCGACGATTTCTAAAGCCTCGTCCCAGGTGATGGTTCCTTCTTTAGCTTGCTTGGCATACAGCGGATAGGTGTATTGGTCGAAGCGGCCCATCGAAACTCCCGGACCATTTACATCTAATTGGATAAGCAGTTGATAGAACCAGGTGGCCTGAACTGCTTCGCGGAATGTACGGGCCGGATTTTCCGGAACCCATTCGCAAACAGCGGCGATCTGCAGAAAGAGTTCACGCTGCTTGGGGTTTTTCTCCATTTCAGCTTTCTCACGGGCCAGGGCCGCGTAACGGTTGGCGTAGATTTTGGCGGCGTCGCAAATGATGGTAACTGCTTTCCAGAATAAATACTTGGTTGCGTATTCGCCCTCAATATTGCCGGCAATAGCATCCATTCGCGCTTGCGCGTCGGCACGGATTGCTTTAAATCCCTGGTTGATCACCTTGGCGAAGTTGCCGCAATGATGGCCGACTGTACCGTAGACCATGTCGGGATAAAAGAATGTCAATACGCCGCCGGCCATGATATCTTTGACCTCGTCGGGCATCGCGCCTTTTACGGCGTCGTTGAGCCGCCGGCCTTTCCAGTAGTTTTCAACACTCAGCGCTTGCTGTTTGGTTTCCTCGGAAATCAGGAATTTTTCGCTGGCGGTATCTCTTTTATCAAACGAGCCGTCCCGCAGCTCATTGAAAAAGAACGTCAGGTCTGTTTCCGGAAATAAAGCGCAGCCACGATAGTTTTTGGCCATATTGCCGACAATGATCTCATCTTCCTCAATCCGCAGGGTCATTTCGGAAACTAATTTTTTCAGCATTTTGGCCCGGCGAATGACAAACGGCTCGCCCGCGGTTTCCTGATAGGATGCGGTGACAAGTAACGCCCGTTCGGCATCAATTTCCGGAACGGTATCCATGTACCTTTTTCTTAGCCGGCCGGCTCTTGGCGTTATGGGGGTAATCATAATATCCTCTCCTTTTACAGCGGGTTGTCAGGTCACAAGTTTAGCCTGCAGGTTAGTGCGCGGCCAAATGTCAGGCAGACAACTCAATTAAAGATTTGTGAAAATCTTAGCACAATTTACATTTAAAAAAAATGAACAGACTTAGATAAAGTATTCATAACAGATCCACCGGGTTTGATCATTAAGAATTGTGCCGGAAAGGTGAAGCCAATGAAAAAATATGAGCAAGTCATGCGGCGGATTAATGAATATATCGCGCTCGGCCTGCTTGCCGCCGGGGACCGGTTGCCGTCCATCCGGTCGATCGCCAAACAAAGTGGTGTCAGTACGATTTCGGTGTACGAGGCCTATGTTCGGCTGGAAAATCTGCACATTATTGAAAGCCGGCCACGCAGCGGCTATTTTGTCGCCGCTGTCCCGCGCGGACAAGCGACCGGCAAACAAGCACCACCCGTCAAACGTACGGCGCTATTCACCATGGCCGACATCATTGAACGTTATGTTCAGTGTGGCGTTAACGACGATCTGACATGGGTGGGTTCGACCCTGCCGGGCAGTGATTATTTTCCTAATGCCAAACTCAGTCAGTACCTGGCTCGTTGTGCCCGTCGCTGGCCGAAGAAGGTCAACAGCTACAGCATGGGCAAAAGCGAGGCCTCGCTAATCAAAATGACGGCCCGGTTTATGATGAATGCCGAATGCATGGTGGCTCAGGATGAGATCACCATTACCAACGGTGCCACTCAGGCTATTCTATCGGCTTTGCGGGCGTTGGTAATGCCCGGTGAATATGTTGCCGTAGAATCGCCTGGGTATGTCGGATTTTTTAACGCGCTTAAATACTTGTATGTTAATCCGCTGGAAATACCGTCTTCTGTTGAAACCGGCCTGGATGTTGACGCTCTGGCCGCATATGTGACTAACGGAGTTTGCCCGGCTTGTTTGATTTTGTCATCAAATTTTTCCCAGCCCACCGGCAGTTTGATGCCGGCTGAGAACAAGGCCCGTTTGCTTGCCTTGTGTGCCAGATACCACATACCAATCATTGAGGATGATGTGCTGGGAGAACTGTATTTTGGCCTGAAACGGCCCAAACCGCTGAAAAGCATGGCCCCGGACGAGGTCATTTACATTAGCAGTTATTCGAAATTATTTGCGCCCGGCTATCGTGTGGGTTGGGTGGCCGGCGGCAAATACGCCGACGATATTCGACGGGCCTATGCACTCACAAGTTATTCCCAGCCGGTCATAACTCAAATGGCCACAGCTATTTACTTAAAAGAAGGCGGCATAAAGTCACAGCTGAATAAGCTGCGGCAATGCTACCGGCAAAACAGGGAAATAGTGGTTGACGAGGTTAAGCGGCATTTTCCTGCCGCAACCAAGGTTACTCCACCTCAGGGCGGCCAATACCTGTGGCTGGCCTTGCCGGAAACAGTCAGCGCAAGCAAGCTTTTCATAGCCGCAGCCGCGGAAAACATTTTGATCACGCCGGGAGCCATGTTCACCGCCGGCTCCGGCTTTCTTAATTGCCTGCGACTTAATTTCGGCCAGTTGTGCGACGATCAGTTTCGTGCCGGTCTCAAGCGGGTTGGCCAGCTGGCTTGCGCTTTGGCAAACGGCGCTGATTAAACGCGATCAACGTGATTTCCTGGCAAAAACGAATACTTGATATGTGATATGCAAAAAGCGGATTCAACTTAGTCTTTGTTTAGTCTGGAAAGCAAGAGTTTCAAAAAAGGCAGCAGAGAATAATTGTTCAAAAATGATACGTTGCTCAAAAAAGATACATTTTAGCGGACATGGATAGGTTTGATCTGTTCATGTTGCGTTGCCCGGTGATTTTCAAAAAATTACTTGTCTAACTGCTGTTGTCGCTGGTAAATACGGAAGTCAAAACTGATGGCAAGTTGCCGGTCGACAAATTGGCATATCATTTGCATATAAAATAACACCAAGAAACTATGTGGCCAATATGCAGTCTTAAATATTAGTGTGAATATGCAGTGAAATATTTTGCAGGTTTGGCAACAATTGTTTTGTGCGTGTTGAAATAATAAAGTTTCAAGGAGAGAGTAACAATGACAGCAAAAAAAATGATACTGAACATTAATGGGGCCGACCGGATGATCGTTTGCGATCCCGAGACAGATATGTTAGCCGATGTGGTGCGGCGGTTGGGCCTTACCGGAACTAAGGTGGGCTGTAAGGCTGGCCAGTGTGGCATTTGTTCGGTTATCCTCGACGGTGAAGTTGTTCGTTCCTGCGTGAAAAAAATGAAAACAATTAAAGATGGCAGCCGTGTTACAACTATCGAGGGAATAGGCACTCCAACGAATTTGCATCCCTTGCAATTGGCCTGGATTGTCTATGGTGGCGTACAGTGCGGTTTTTGTTCGCCCGGGTTTATCGTTTCTGCCAAAGCGTTATTGGATAAAAACTTGAATCCTACTCGTCAGGAAGTTCGGGAATGGTTCCGGAAGAACCGCAACGCCTGCCGCTGTACGGGCTATAGTCCCCTGGTCGATGCGGTTATGGCTGCCGCAAAAGTATTGCGCGGTGAACTCACCATGGAAGATCTTAACTATAAAATACCGGCTGACGGTAAAATATACGGCACTGGTTATCCGCGGCCTGCCGCTTTGGCAAAGGTAACCGGTACCTGCGACTACGGCGACGACATCGGCATGAAGATGCCGCAAGCCCTGCATTTGGCGGTTGTTTTGCCAGGAGTTTCACATGCGCGGCTATTGTCTATCGATACTTCGGAAGCAGAGAAAATGCCGGGAGTTGAAAAAGTCATCACGCATAAGGACGTTAAAGGAAATAACCGGATTATGTGGCCTTGTACTAATGTCTTGTCCAAAGCCGATGGTTTTGATCGACCGATACTGGTTGAAAATATGATTTATCATTGCGGCGACGTTATTGCTATTGTAGCTGCCAGAACTCGCGAAGAAGCGCGGGCAGCGGCAAAAAAGGTGAAGTTTGAATGCGAGCGCTTGCCGGAATATTTGAATATCCTGGAGACAATGATGCTGGATGCATCACAGATTAATAAAGACTACCCCAACATCTATATTGAAGCACCGGTAATCAAGGGGCAGGATACACGTGATGTTATAAAAGAATCCGCTTATGTAGTGGAAGGAAGCTTTTACTCCCAGCGTCAGCCGCATTTAGTTCTCGAGCCTGATACCGACCAAGCCTATGTAGATGATGACGGTATCCTTACCATCCACTGCAAGAGTCTGTTTCTGCAACTGAATATTTTTACGCTGGCGCCAGGCATTGGCTACCCTGCCGACAAGATGAGAGTAATCGAAAATCCGACAGGAGCCAGTTTCGGCTATGCGTTGTCGCCCTATATGCCCGCAATAGCCGCAGTGGCAACCCTGGCCACCGGCAAGCCGGTGACAATTACGTTAAGCTATGAGGAACACCAATATATTACGGGTAAACGAGCACCTTCATTCTCGAACGCTAAGCTGGCCTGCGATAAAAATGGCAAGATAACGGCGCTGGAATATGAAATTGCTTATGATGAAGGAGCCTATACCGAGGCGGCCGATGTGCTGGTGCAGAAAGGACTTCGGTTTATGGGGGCACCTTATAAAATTCCCAATGCGATCGGCCTTTCCAAAACGGTTATTTCCAATCATGCGGTTTCGACAGCATATAGAGGGTTTGGAGCGCCGCAGTGTTATACGTGTTCTGAACAATTAATGGATATGATGGCGGAAAAGATCGGTATGGATCCCTTGGAATTCAGATATATCAATGTATATCGTGAAGGTGATGAAAGTCTCAACGGCAACAAATTTTCCGTATACCCAATGACCAAAATACTGGACAAACTCCGCCCTTATTATCGGGAAGCTCTGGCCAGGGCGGAACGAGAAGCTACGCCTGAAAGAAAACGCGGCGTTGGCATTGCCTGCGGCGAGTATAATGTCACCAGCGGACCCAATGATCATGCAGAAATTTATCTTGAGTTAAACCCGGACGGTACGGTAACCCACTATAACACTTGGCAAGACCAGGGACAGGGTGCGGATGCCGGTACGCTGATTCATACTCATGAAGCCCTGCGGCCGCTTGGCTTACGGCCGGATCAGATTAATTTGTGCATGAATGATACCGCGGTTGCACCAATTTGCGGCCCGTCTGCCGGCAGCCGCTCTCACTATATGGCCGGCAATGCGACGATTAATGCCGCCGAGCAACTGATGAAGGCGATGCGTAAGCCTGACGGAAGTTATCGTACCTATGACGAAATGGTTGCTGCAGGAATCCCTACGAAATATACCGGCGTAGCTGATACCACCGGCTTGACAACCGATCTTGATCCGAACAATGGTCAGGGCAATCCAACCGCTGAATATACTTTTGGCGTATTTCTGGCAGAGGTAGAGGTTGAAGTTGCCACCGGCAAGACCAAAGTACTGAGCATGAAATGTATCGCCGACGTTGGTGTTATCGGCAATAAAATATCTGTTGACGGCCAGGCCTTGGGAGGAATGATGCACGGTATCGGCATGGCTTTGTCAGAGGACTTTGATGATTTAAAGAAGCATAAAAATCTTATTGGCGGCGGGTTCCCATTTATTGAGAACGTACCTGACGATCTTTCAGTAGAATATGTGATTAGCCCTAGGCCTACCGGTCCGCACGGGTCAGCCGGCTGCGCCGAGCTCTTTCAATCATCGCCGCACGTAGCCGTTATTAACGCGATTTATAATGCCTGCGGGGTAAGAATATATGAGCTTCCGGCCCGGTCGGAGAAAGTTAAAACGGCACTTGCAGCGAAGGCGCGTGGTGAAGAAATTAAACAGAAAAAATATTTTCTCGGATCTGAATTGCATGAGAAGATTGACTATATTAAAGCTCATCCGTTTGCACCGGAAAAATAATTTTTACTTTTGCAAGCGATTGGTAGCGGGTAAGTACGTTGTATATAGTAAATAAAGCCTCTGAGGGAATGGTATGGAAATAACGGAATTTAATAAATTGAAGAGCCAGTGTACCCGTAATGAACCGGTTTTTTGCAGCAATCAATGTCCACTTGGAGTGGATGTTAGAGGCATGATTGACAAACTTGTCAGCGGCAATTTTAGGGGAGCATATAATCACTATAGTATGCAAGTATTATTTCCGAATATTGTTAGCAGATTGTGTGATGAGCCGTGCCGCAACGCCTGCATAAGAAAGAATATTGATGAACCGATTGCCGTGCGAATGCTCGAAAAGGCGTGCTGTGATTATTCTAACGACAAAGATGTTCCTGCTTTTTATATTCCGCCTAAAAAGCAGCGCGTTGCCATAATTGGCGGCGGTCTGGGAGGAATGAGCTGTGCCGTTAAACTTGCTTCAAAAGGTTACAAAGTACATGTATATGAAGTAAGGGATTATGTGGGAGGATGGTTGTGGAGCCAGGAAAGCCCGGTTCCAAGCCAGGTACTGGCAGCAGAGTTTAGTCGCATTGCTCGCAATAATGATATTAATTTCCATTTGAACACTCGGATTCAGACACTTGCAGAGATTGAGTTTGACGCAATGTATATTGCTACCGGGAGGAACGGAAATACATTCGGCCTTGCTGGAGCTTTTGATCCGTTATCGCTTGCTACTGCGCACAATGGCGTATTTATGAGCAGTGCTGCGGCAGGACGCGAGGAATGTACTGTGCTTATCCCCATGCGGGAAGGTATGCGGGTAGCGAGGGCCATCGAAGCCTACCTTAAAGTGGGGACAATGAGCAGAGATTCCGGCAGGTATGAATGCTTCCCATCCCGGCTAACCATCGATACAGCCGCAGTGGAACACGAACCCAGTGTAAAGCCGGCGAACCAGGAAGGGTATACCGCTGCGGAAGCGGTGACGGAGGCAAAAAGGTGCTTGGGCTGTGAATGTACAAGCTGTATGGCGGCCTGTGAGCTAATAGCCTTCTATAAGAAGCAGCCTCCGAAAATTATTGAAGATGTTATTGCTTCTTTAAATGTAGTGACGGCGATAACGACAAGGGTTGCTTCCCGTCAGATAAATTCCTGCAATATTTGTGGCTTGTGTAAAGAAGTATGCCCGGAAAGCCTTGATCTAGAGGCCATATTTTTAGCCAGTCGCCGAGCTTTGCATAAGGAAGGAAAACTTCCGCCGGCTTTTCACGATTTTTGGCTGAAAGACATGGAGTTTTCTAACTCGGAGGATGCATTTTTTTCTTATTCACCGGGAAGCAGCCGCTATCTGTTCTTCCCCGGCTGTCAGCTGGGGGCATCTGATCCAGAGTATGTAACTGCTGCTTATCATTATTTGGTAAAGCACCTCAATGGCGGAGTTTCAATTATGGTTGGCTGCTGTGGCGCTCCGGCCGATTGGGCGGGAAGGGAAAAAGAACATTTAGCGGTAATTGCCGAAATAAAAAACATATGGCTAAGTATGGGGAGACCGCTGGTGATCCTGGCCTGCCCAACCTGTAAGAAAATGTTTGAACAACATCTTCCTGAGATTGCGGTTGCTTCTTTATGGAAGCTTATTGCGGTAAAGGGGTTGCCGGAAAACCAAAAGACAGGCGAAGAAAAAATTGTTACTGTTTTTGATTCCTGCGCCAGCCGTTACGATTCTGAGACACGGAACAGTGTAAGAACGATATTGAGAAATTCCGGCTATGAATTAAGGGAGCTTGCCTATAGCGGCGAGCGGTCTCAGTGTTGCGGTTATGGCGGCCAGATTCAGGCTGTAAATCCGGGTCTTTTCGATAAAATTGTGAATCATAGGGTCAATGCTACTCCTTATACTTATGTTACTTACTGCACGAATTGCCGCGACACATTTGCCAATGCGAAAAAGATGGCGGTTCATTTACTCGATATACTGTTCAATAACGATATTGATGCCCGCGCCGCCAGAAAACCGCCAACCCTTACGCAACGCCGCGAGAATCGAATTAAACTAAAAAAACAGCTGCTTAGGCTGACAGGAGGGATGGATATGGCGCCGGCAACTAATGATTATAGCAAGATCAAGGTCTATATTTCCCCCGAACTGTTTGCCAAGATGGATAGAAATTTGATTATTGCCGAAGATGCTCAGCGAACGGTTCAGTATTGTGAATCGACTGGCAATAAAATTCAGGATACGGCTACTGGACAATTAATTGGACATTTGGCCAACGGGGTAATTACTTATTGGGTTGTTTACCGGCCGGAAGGTGACGGGTTTAGGTTGGAAAGTATCTATAGCCACAGACTTACGATTGAGGAGAATGTTCCATGACGCCAACGAAAACCAAGCCGGCACTGGTTTGTCTTAAATGTAATGTTGCGCTCGAACCACGCAAAGCCTCGTTTAATTATCTGGGCTTTACATTTAATACCGAGTTACCAAGATGTCCGGTCTGTGGTCAGGTTTTTTTGTCGGAAGAATTGGTTAAGGGCAAAGTAGCGGAAGTTGAAATGTCCCTGGAGGATAAATAATATCCGGAGCATACATGCTTAATCTGTTAAATGGTTCAAAGCCTTTTAGGTATAGCTGATCAACAAGCTGGGAGAGTGAAAAATGGGAAAGATTGCGGCGATAATTCTGGCAGCCGGATATTCTTCAAGAATGGGTTTATATAAGCCGCTTTTGCCGCTAGCTTCTTCGCTGGTCCTTGAAAATTCGATATTAAATTTTTATAAAGCGGGAATTGACGATGTCAGGGTTGTTATCGGTTACAAGGCTGATTTATTAAAAAATGTCCTAGAGCGTTGGCATACGAAAGCCATTGTGAATCGGAATTATGACCGGGGAATGTATTCTTCGGTTCAGGCAGGAGTCCTGAGTCTAACACCGGAAACCGAGGCATTTTTTGTGTTACCGGCAGATTATCCCTTCGTAACCTGTGATACTATTCAGAAAATGATCGAGGTTTTTAGAGGTAGTCCATATGATGTTATTTATCCGGTCTTTAATGAAAAAAAAGGCCATCCGCCGCTAATCTCATCCACGCTGCGGCCTGATATTTTAGAAAGTGAACCGCAAGACGGATTGCGAGAAATACTGGGAAGAACGCAGAAGAATGTGGAGTTACCTGTCGATGATGCCGGGATTATGCTTGATTTAGATTCGGAGGACGATTACCGTAAAATATTGCCCGCCTCGCTGGCCCATTATCCCTGTCGCAGCGAATGTGAAAAGATCTTGCAAACATATAATGTTTCCAACCAAGTTCTCCGTCATACCCGGGAAGTTGCCCGGGTCGCCGGCATTATTTCCGAATATTTGAACAGCCGGGGCTTTTATATTCATTTGGGTTTAGTGATGGCTAGTGCCCTGTTGCATGATATCGCCAAAGGTGAAAAATACCATCCTCAGAAAGGTCAACAAATCATTGCGTCATTAGACTATCCAGAAGTGGCAGAGGTTATTGCCACCCATATGGATTTGCCGGCAATATATCGTGATACAATCAATGAACATGCAGTTGTTTATTTGGCTGATAAAATGGTGCGGGAAGACAAAATTGTTTCCCTAACAGCACGCATGACCGATAGAATGGCTTATTGCACGAATAATGCAATAGCCCGGAAATCGATAATAAGGCGCCTGGAGACAGCAATAAATATCCAGAAAAATATTGAAAGTAAATTAAATGTTAATTTTAATGAGCTATTTAATTATGGCTAAGATTAGGACGGCATTATTCAAAAACGGGCCAGAAACTATTCACTCCGGTATATAAACAAGCTGCTTAAAGGTTAGGTTTATTGTATGCAGCATTGGTTGGGAGCCGAAAGGGGATTACTTGATGAATATCTATCAAAGTGTGCTTCAGAAATTGAACAGTGGGGAAAAAATAGTTCTGGTTGCCTGTATGAAAAACGACGGAGGTAGACGGTTCTTTTCTGAAAAGCATTATTATACTGAAGCAGATATAACCGCCCCTGGTTTCGGAGGGCAGTTGGCGAAAAATGTTTATGAAGGAATAAACCAATCGTTAGCAACCGGCGAGATCAAGATAATTGAGAATCAGGAGTCGGACGTTATAATTGTTGAACCTTTTTTTCCCCAACCGCAGCTTATTGTTTTAGGCGGCGGGCATATAGCGAAACCATTAACCGAATTTGCTGCCCGTTTAGGATTTTTAGTAATCGTAGTCGATGATCGCTTATCTTTTGCGAATTCAAAAAGATTTCCAACTGCGGGAAAAGTAATTTGTGAAAGCTTTGCAAAGTGTTTTGATTTACTTAAACTGAATGCCTACGCTTATATAGTGATTGTAACAAGAGGACACCGGCATGATATGGATTGTTTACGAAGTGCATTGAAGAATCAATGGAAATATCTCGGGATGATTGGTTCGCGACGGCGGGTAAAAAGCATTACAGAACAATTAATGATGGAAGGATACTCGCCGGAAGTATTAGCTAAGATTAATGCTCCCATCGGTCTGGAGATAGGGGCAGTAACTCCGGACGAAATAGCGATTTCGATTCTTGCTCAGATTATTAGCTTTAGAAGACTTCAGGACCCAAGACAAGGAAGAAACTCGCCGCAAGTTAATTGGACAGAATTTGACCGGGATGTGATAGAAGAATTAGCCCAAGCAAGGTGTGATAAAAAAGCATTGGTCACGGTTATTGCAACTAAAGGTTCGGTACCCAGAAAAGCGGGCGCAAAAATGATTGTCTGGCCTGATGGCAGGATTTTGGGGAGTATTGGCGGCGGTTGCAGCGAGGCGCGGGTGACCCAAACCGCACTTGACGTTATTCTGCAGGGTGGATATATGGTTCAAGACATTGATATGACAGGATCGATAGCCGAAGATGAGGGGATGGTCTGCGGGGGCATCATGAAGGTACTTATCGAATCAATAGCTGATGATAATTTAGCTAAAAAACAGGGCTCATGATCAGCAAGAAGATCATATCGAATGCAGTGAAAAATGCAGAGCATAAGGGGGAAGGCAGGTAATGGCTGATAATAGCCGTTTGTTTGCCCTAAAGTTACAAGGATATTGCTGCAGTCAAATAGTTCTTAAGCTGGGCCTGGAGGATGCTCAGCTGGAAGATAATCCGCAATTGATTCAAGCGGTTGCCGGTTTATGTGACGGTTTGCACTCAGATATGGTCTGTGGAATTTTTAGTGCCACAGCCTGCCTAATATCACTATTGCAGCCAAGGTATTCGCCAGTACTTATCAATGATTTGGCCGAATGGTTTGCAAGCGAGTTTGAAGAAAGCAATGGCGGTATTGCCTGCAAGGATATTTTAGGCGGAAATCAACTGAACCGATCCACAAAATGCCCGAAAATTCTGGCGGCAACTTATGACAAAGCTGTGGATCTTTTAGAGGTGAGCGGTTATGAATTTCCCGCCAGGGAATAAACAGCCTGCAGAGGAAAAGAGGACAGATGAGGGTGAAATATCTTGAATAGTATTAAAGCAAAATTAATTGCTGTTGTGTTAACTTTAATGGTAGTTACACTCGGCCTGATGGGGAGCCTAAGCTATTGGCAAGCTAAAAAAGTTATTGTTAAAGATATTGAGAACGAGATGACTAGCATGGCCGAAAACCGTGGGCAGGAAATCGGTATGTGGCTCAATATCAAAACTGCGGAAATTGAGGCTATGGCTAGGTCGCCGATTATGTCCAGCGGTGACGAAGAAGGTATTATGGCCTATTTTGCCTCTGAAATGCAGCGAAATAAGATGTACCACAATATTATGTGGCTGGATTTGCAGGGAAATTGTTTTGATTCTCGCAATATCCGCGGAAATTTGGCTGAACGTGAATATTTTCAAACGGCCGTCCAGGGAAAACTTTGCGTTTCTGATCCAATATTTTCACGGGCGACAGGCGAGTCGATTATTGTAATCGCCGCTCCCATTCAGTCGAAAAACCAAGTTGTCGGAGTATTAGTGTGCGCGATCAATATTGGAGCTTTAGAAAACGTTGTAGAGGGAGTAAAAATAGGAGAGACAGGTTACGCTTTCTTGGTTCGAAAAGATGGACTAACAGTTCTTCATCCCAACAAAGAAGTAGCTAATAATGAAAATATCCTTCAAGATGCTGACGCAAATCCCAAGTTAAAAGCGGCTGTTACCAATATGGTAAACGGCGAGAAGGGAATTGCCGAATATCAGAATGAAGGTGTATCCCGCTATTTAGCTTATGCTCCGGTAGCGGGAGTGAAATGGTCTGTCGGCGTAAATGTGCCCGTACGGGAAATGACGGCGAAGCTAAACACGTTTACCTGGATTTCATTGTGCATCAGCATTTGTGCAGTCATTATTGCCGCTTTTGTCATAATTATACTTTCAATAAAAATAGCCAAGCCTTTACAGGCATTAACGGTAGTTGCTAATCATATTGCCGGCGGTGATTTGCGCGAAACCCAAATTGGAATATCCTCGAATGATGAAGTGGGGAAATTGGCTCGTTCTTTTGAAAAAATGGGTGAAAACCTGCATCAGCTTTTGCGTAGAATTGAAGGGTCGGCACTCCAGGTTTCTACCTCGACAGAAGAATTGACAGCCAATGCCGAGCAGTCGGCGCAAGCTGCCACCCAGGTCGCCAATGCTATTGCCGAGGTCGCCGACGGTACGTATAAACAGGTAGCAGCAATTGAAAAATCCTCTGTAATTGTTGAACAAATGTTGACTAGTATTCAACAGGTTTCTGCCAGTTCGCAAACAGTGGCAGGAATGTCGGATAAGACGGCGGCGGCCGCAACGGAAGGCAGTAAAGCGATTGAGAAGGCTGTTAATCAGATGGTGAATATTGAACAGACGGTTAATAGCTCGGCCAGTGTCATTTCCAGCCTTGGCGAACGTTCCCAGGAAATTGGGCAAATAATTAATACCATTTCCGGAATAGCCAGCCAAACCAATCTGCTTGCTTTGAATGCCGCAATCGAGGCAGCACGGGCAGGCGAACAAGGTCGCGGTTTTGCCGTTGTGGCCGAGGAAGTGCGAAAATTGGCTGAACAATCTCAGGATGCCGCTAAACAAATCGAAGCAATGATTGGTGAGATTCAATCGGAAACAGGGAAAGCTGTTGCTTCTATGAATCAGGGAACGCAGGAAGTTAAAATCGGCACCGAAGTGGTAAGTACGGCCGGCAAGGCGTTTGAGCAAATAACCGGTCTTATCGGCCAGGTATCCTGTAAGATCAGGGAAATTGCGGCGGCAATCCAGCAAATGGCCGGTGATAGTCACCAGGTCGTAGACTCAGTACAGGAAATTGACAAAATTAGCAAAAATACTGCCAGTCATACCCAAACGGTATCGGCAGCAACGGAGGAACAATCGGCATCTATGGAGGAAATCGCGGCTTCAAGTCAAGCATTGGCCCAAATGGCGGATGAATTGCTGAATGCTGTGAAAAAATTTCAATTTAGGTCTGAATAAATCCAAGCTGTGAATTAAAAAAAGATAACTTGTTTGAGTTTGATATTCCAAATTAATAGAGGGGATGTCTCAATAACTTGAGACATCCCCTACTATAACATTAATAATAATGAAGAACATTGAATTCAGGGCGCAAACAAATTTTTACTAAAACATGTTTTCGTTTCGACTAATAATGTCATTTTGACAGTCTCTGCTAAGTTCGACGAAGTAGGCCGAGTAACCGGCGATGCGAACAACAAGATCGCGATAAGACTGAGGATCAGCTTGCGCTGCCCTCAGGGTTTCAGAGCTTACAACATTATATTGGACTTCCATACCGCCGGTTTTAAAGTAAGATTTCGTCATATCACGCAGCTTGTCTATACCTGCGGCATTTCTTAATGCGGTTGGGTGAATTCTGAGGTTTAAAGCAATACCATCCATATAGCGGGAATGATCAAGACAGCAAATTGAGTTAAAGACGGCAGTAGGGCCTTCGTGGTCTCTGCCTTGTGCCGGTGAAGTTGCATCCGCCAGGGGTTCGCCGGTTTTTCTGCCATCAGGGGTTGCCCAGGTATGATAACCTTGAGCCACATGATCGGACGCTCCATAGAGACCGCCTTTGTACACTTTGGACCTTGTGCTGTAGCATTCGCCGCAGATCTCGGAGTATACATCGCAAATCCATTTCATTTGTTCATCAGCGTAGGGATCGTCATTTCCATAATGGGGAACTTCGCTCAAAATCCGTTGTCGGAGTGGTTCGTAGCCTTCCCAGTTAGCCATGACGGCATCGTAAAGTTCTCTGGCTGTGCATAGCTTCTTATCAAAGATCATGTATTTTATCGTGGTAAGAGAATCGGCAAGTGTCGCCAAACCGGTAGCGGTACCGCCGTAAGAGTTGTACTTTGCACCACCGCAAACGCAATCCGTGCCTGATTCCATACAGCCCTCGATAGAGATCGACAGCCCGGCGTGAGGAGCATGATACATGGTCAGATATTCAGAGTAGTTGTTCACGGTTATGTGCCATTTTTGAATATAGCTGCACATGGCTTTGACTGCGGCTTTGACTTTTTCGAAGGATTCCATTTCATATAGATAACCGGTCTTAAGTTTACATTGGGTACCGTTATATGGGTTTATGCCGTTGTTGATGGCCATATCGAAGATAACTCCATAGTGGACGCTGGCATGCGGGGCATGAACCCCATTAGGTGCTGGATAATCATTACCGGAACCAACAATTTCCTGGCAGCCGATGAGACTGTAATCGCGGGCGTCTCTAAGGGTAAAATTGAGTTCCTTCATGAGGCCGGGAATGATGATCTCGTCATTTTGAAATAATGGCAGGCCGCCGACAAGCTTAGATGTCTCGATAGCGCATTCCCAAAGTTCGTCAGGAGTGTTTGTATTAATACGCAAAGAGATGGTTGGGTCGTGAAGCTTCAGCCGGCCAATAGTCTCAAGAACCATGTAGGTGACAGGATTGGTGGCGTCTTCACCAGTATCACGGTTAACACCGCCGATGGTGGTATGTTGGTAAGTATTGCCGATGCCGGTAGTTACAGCGATGAAATCAGGCGCCGCGTTATAGAAACAATTGGCTTTAAGGAAGAAGGCGTCAACAATTTCCTGAGCTTCGTCCAGGGTAATACGGCCGGACTCAAGGTCAGCCTTGAGGAACGGCCAGGTATATTGGTCGAAACGGCCAAAAGCACAGGCCGGATAGCGGGAGTCTAAGCTTAAAAACAGCTGATACATGATAGTACCCTGGCAAGCCTCCCAAAAAGTGCGGGCGGGATTTTCAGAGATCCACAGCAGACTTTCACCCATCTTGGTTAGTTCGGCTTTGCGAGTTGGATCTTGACATGCAGCAGCTTTAGCCAGGCAAGTTTGACCATAGCGCTTGACCAGGATGGTCGCGGCATCGCAAGCAATTACGGCAGATTTGTAGAACATGTACTTATTCATGTCCTCGCCCATTAGATTTCCTTCATGTGCATCCAGCCAGTCTTGGGCATGCTGGCGAATAGCGGCATAGCCAACATTAATAATTTTTTCGAAACCGGGTGTCAGATGTCCGGTTGGAATGTACATGAGCGGAGCACCGGGTACGTAACTGGAAACATTTAGACGGCTAAACTCCTGATAACCGTCGGGCTGCCAGGCATTTGCAGTCGCCGTAACGGTTTTATCTTTCCAATAATCCCGGATAGACAGGAGTGCTTCCACATCCTCCGGGGCGATAGTTAATTTCAATTCTTCGTTAGCGGGATTGTGATACAGCCCGTCAGCCTCTAGCGTCCAGAGCCCTTTTTCAACTCCATCCGGAATCCAGCCTGTACCTGACCATTCGGGGTTTATGCCGGAACCAAGAAAGTTCTGGGCTTTATTACCGACGATGATTTCAAAGTCCTCCACGCGCAAGGTCATTTTCGAACAGACATCATAGGTGGCCAGTGGGCGCTTAATGATGGGGACTACATGTTCATTCCTTTTATAGGAATCGGTGGTAATTAATGCTCTTTCCGCGTCCGTCTGGATAACTCGGTCACGGATAAGCTCTCTCATGAGTTTAATCCGTTCAGTTGCGGATTTAAATTTGTACATGGATTCTTCTCCCCCTTGTAATTAAAATGTTACCTATAATTAAAACCATATAATGACTTATGGTTAAATCATAAGCGAAGGTTAGCGGTAATTTCGTTTTTAATGGATCTGGGCGGGCAACCCGAAGGACTGTATGAGTTCCAGATATTTTTGCATTTCTTCATCAGACGGCGGCGTAATATTTACTAATTTATAATTGCGCCCAATACGGACATATTTTGAGATCCCCATGGCGTGATAGGGCAATAATTGCACGAGGGTGACAGCCTGTCCGAGTTCTTGGCAAAACTGTGCCGTCCTGATCAGATTTTCGTTTGATGCATTGAGCTTGGGGATAACCGGGATGCGAATCTGAAGCTTACCGCCATTTTCTGCGATCCGTTTGGCATTAGCCAGGATCAGGTCATTGCCTGCACCGACAAACTTGCGGCTTTTTTTCGTATCCATATGCTTCAAATCAAATAAAAACAAATCAATGTATGGCAGAACTCGGTCGTAGTTTTCACCCGGAGCGTAACCCGTAGTATCAAGGCATACGCTAAGCTTGTCTTGTTTACAGCGTTTGGCGAGTTCATAGGTAAATGTAAATTGGGCCATCGGTTCGCCGCCGGAAATAGTAATGCCGCCATCTTCTCCGTAATAGTGCCTGTCCTTGGCAACACGACGGTATACTTCTTCCACGGTGGTGTCATATCCGGAGGAAGTCAGAGCCTTCGATGGACAGGCCGACGCACACGTAAGACAGTTGTCACATTTGCTCCGGTCAATACTGATTTTTGTCAGCAGTGAATGATCCAAAACCGATTTTTCCGGTGACGCCTGGCTCAGCGCACCTTGGGGACAGGCTTTAAGACATAGTCCGCATTTCTCTAGTCCCACACACCGGACAGCGAACCAGGCCAGTTCGAAATCGTTGCGCTGGGACTCGGGACTGTGACACCACAAACAGGTCAGTGGACATCCCTTTAAAAATACGGTAGTCCTAATTCCCGGTCCGTCATGTACGGAATAACCCTGTATATCGTAGATTCTTCCTTTAACTTTCTCGTTCAAAAATCATTCAACTCCTTTCTAAGATGTATATATATTCATCTTAGCCTGGGTTAACACTATTAATTAATCATATGCAATTAATATGCCAATTTATGGAGTTGGCACCCTGACTTAATTTGAAGCAATAAGTTTCAGAGAAATTAATAGCTGAGCTACTCAAATCCTGTAAATGACGGTTGCTCCAATATGAAAAAAAGCTGTAACACAATTTTAAAAGTGTAATTATTTTGCTCAGCGTATTATTTTTGAGCGAAAGGCAGCTAACATTGAAACTTTAGAACAAGTTATTGACCAATCTGTCTTACTGCTTTTAATTGACAAAATAGGCAATTAAGAATAAAAAAAATGTTGAAAAAAAGGGAACAAAGATCTCTTATCGAATTTTTTGGTATATATAGTATCCAATAAAGATTTACAGGCAGGGTGTTAGTAAAAGCGTAGGTTAAGCGCTAGCGGCGGAGCGTTACTAACACCCTGCTTAGAAGAAAATCTTTATTGGATTTCATATAGATTATGTTATGAAAATATTGATGGGAGAAAGGTGATCCGGGTTGAATATTGATTATGTTTCTAAGTTAAACAACAATAATTCACCAGATAAGCTGCAATCAGCATGGCTTAGCTTTGTTGAAAAAGGAATTCTTCTTGAGCAGGATTTACCCTCCTTCGTAGCAAAATCTTGGCGACGGTGCCGTAGTCTTGTCGATCCCGGCATTGATCCGAATAAAGTGGTTTTATCAGGGGACGCGCTTAAAATAAAGCGTTATGAATACCAAGAACTGATTGCAAAGGCAGCGTCGGTTATGCGGGATATTTGCACTTTAGGCGGGCACAGATACTTCGTCATGCTTTGTGACCCAAACGGCTATGCGATTGAGGTGGCAAACAATACCGGTTATCCTGTGCCGTTGGGGGCTAAATGCCGAGAGGAAGATATCGGTACAAATGCCATTGGAATTGCGTTAGCGGAAAATCGTTTTGTCGAAATCAAGAGTTATGAACACTATGTGGTCAATTTACATAAAAGCAGTTGTGCTGCCATGCCAATCCATGATCCGGCTGGTAAAATTATTGGGGCAATCAATGTGTCTAATCCTGCTGGTGCCTTGCAACCGGAAATTGCCAAGATTTTAAAATTCACTGCCCAAATGATCGAATACCAACTGGTGATGGATCAGGAGAAATCACGGCGGCGGGAAGCAGAAAATGCTTTTATGTCACTCAAGAATATTATAGAACAATATATGTTGGTGATTGATAATAACGGGACAATTATTGACGCCAATCAAAAATGTATTAATCTTTTTAAAAATAACAACCGAATACTTACTGGGACCAGTATGCAGGATATTATTCGACTGGATAAAAATGACACCGAACCGTTTTTTAGTCCAGGAAGGCAATTTAAGCTACTTGTTGATGACGGTACAAAACGATGTAAAGTGGTGAAAAGTAAAATATATAAAGATTCCCACGAAGCAATGAGAACACTACTATTTTTCGAATCTGATGAACATAATACTGGGTCTCTTAACACTGGCGGGGATAGAGATTTCTGTTTTGTAGATATTGTTGGTGAAGAACGAAATTGGTCAAATATTATTGCAAAAGCCCAAAAAGCCGCGAAATTTGATTCAAGTGTTTTGCTTGAAGGGGCAAGTGGTACCGGTAAAGAATTGATTGCCCGGAAAATTCATTTGGTTAGTGGTCGCAAGGGGTTGTTTGTACCGGTAAATTGTGGTGCAATTCCTAAAGAACTGATCGCAAGTGAACTGTTTGGTTATGAAGATGGCGCTTTCACTGGAGCCAAAAGGAGCGGAATGAAGGGGAAATTTGAACAGGCGGACGGCGGAACATTATTCCTTGATGAGATCGGGGAAATGCCGCTGGATCTGCAGGTACACTTACTTAGATTTCTCCAGAATAAAGTCGTAACCAGGGTTGGGGGAACGACGAGCAGGCAAGTTAATGTTCGGGTTATTGCCGCGACGAACCGGGAATTGTGCGATTCGGTAAAAAAAGGTGAATTCCGGGAAGATTTGTATTATAGATTAAACGTGATAAATTTTCACCTGCCTTCGCTTAAAGAAAGAAAAGATGATATTCCGTTACTTGTCCACCATTTTATAGAAAAGTTTTGCCGTCAATGGAAAAGACCATTGCCATCTGTTGATCCAGCAGCGATGGAAAGCTTGTGTCGTTATGACTGGCCGGGAAATGTACGGGAATTAGGGAATGTGATTGAGACTGCCATTGTTTTTTCTGAAGACAATATACTGAAGCCGGCCGATTTTCCAGTCAACATTATTGAATATGTACCTATAAAACCGCGCAAGAGCGGAAAGCTGAAAAAATACCAGGAAGAAGTCATCTTGGAAACATTAAAGAAAAATGGCGGCAATATTACTAAAACAGCAGAAACATTGGGAATAGCTCGCAATACTTTATATAACAAAATACGCAGTGAAAAACTGAAGGAACAACGGAAAATTTAAAAACGCGATTTCTACCGATAATAGCAAACTTGAAAATAGTTTGAAGTTGCTTTCTGATTACTGTTCCTTTGTCTAAAATTTGGCTAAACCATATATAAAATTTGGTTGGATTTACAAGGCGTTTATTTTGAGAAAAATAAACGGCCTTTTTTTTATATCCGCATTAAAGAATTTTGCAGGCGCAGGCGGATGGCGTATTGACAATGCTCCACCACTGGCGTTTGACTTCCGCTTTTGCCAACACCCCACCCGCCTGCACAAATCTTTAGCACGTTGTATATGGATAAATCTATAACATGGTGCTCAAAAAAAATGTAATGTTCAAAAAAAGTACGTTGGAAAAGGAGTTTGTCTTTTAACAGTAACGCGCATATAACTAATGATTTTTTAGTGATTAAACGGTAAACCCCCTGCTATTGGAGACTTCCAGAGCGGAGCTAATTATTATTACGGGAGTTTTTGTTATTCTTGGCACATTACTTGCAAATAGTCAATCAGTGGATATGAGTAAAACTCAATTGTTTCGCAATTGAGTGAAAATTAAAAATGAGGGGGCGGCATGACATGAAAATACCTATAGGAACAGGCGGGTAAAAAACACGAGAATTTAAATGGATAACGAAGGAGTGTGAATTTAATTTTAATGGAAAAGAAACAAAACTATTATCCCTGGTTCATAGTAGTAACTTGCTGTCTTTTGCAGGGATGCGGCATCGGCATCTATTTTAACTGTGCAGGTTTGTTCTTGGCGCCGGTTGCCAAAACATTAGGCTGCGGCATAGGCAGCCTGGCAATTTACATGACATTACAGGCATTTGGCCTTGCGCTGGTTATGCCGATTGTCGGTAAATGGCTGCCAACTAAAAATGTGAGGGTGCTTATCAGTGGAAGTGTTGTCATTTGCGCACTCATGTATGTGGCCATGGCTTTCAGCACAAGTCTCTATCATTGGTATATTTTTGGTACCATCATGGGATTTGCCAACGCGTTTGTTTTCTTTGCGCCTACACCAGTAATTTTGTCGCAATGGTTTGCCAAAAAGACCGGTACGGTAATCGGTATTGCCACGGCTTTTTCCGGGGTTGGCGGGGCTATATTCGCACAGATTGGCAACTATGTCATAATCCATCAAGGCTGGCAGATGGGCTATATAGTGCTTGCCGTCATATCCTGTGTATGCATTCTTCCGTTTACCATGTTTATACTACGTTTTAAACCTGCGGATATCGGATTAAAACCTTATGGCCTTGAAGATACTCCGTCTGCAAAGGGTGGAGCCCCTACCGGTGGGACTGCGGAAGGTGTGGCTGCTGCCGATGCTTTAAAATCAGCCGCATTTGTCCTTGCGTTTTTGGCTGCTGGTTTTAGTTCGCTTTCAGGATCATTTTATCAGCATATTAAGGGATATTCCCTAACTTTGTCCGGTGATGCTGCGACTATGGGGGCAACGTTTATTTCAGCCTGCATGATTGGGAATATCGCTGGTAAGCTGTCCATTGGTGCGGTAAACGATAAGGCCGGCGGCAAAACGGCTATAGGCTATGGTTTAACTGTGATATTTATTTCCATATTGCTGATGCTGTTCGGAAGTAATAGCGTAGCCATGATGATGGTCGGCACATTCTTATATGGTTTTACATTGGCGATGATTTCGGTAGGTATGCCGCTTATCACCAAGACCATTTTTGGTTTAAAAGATTTTAGTAAAATATATTCCTATATAACTATGGGTACGGCCATAATCGGCGCGCTGGGTATTCCGATTATCGGGTTTATCTATGATAGTTTTCGCGAATATAGTGCCGCATTGGTATTTGTATGTATCTGTTCTGTAATTTCGATAATTCTAGCATTCGCTGCGTTTGCCGCTGGTCACAAGCTTAAGGCGAGAATGGCGGGTAGATCAATTTCAGTATAGCTCATAAGTGACAAGACATTTTTTTATTAAAGTACCAAAGGTGAGGTTGATATGAAAGCAAAGATATTGTCTGTGATTGTAGCGGCAATGTTCTGTATGGCAAATATAGCTTTAGCGGCTAATAATCCCTTTGATGATGTACCGGCTAATCACTGGGCGTACGCTGCGGTTAACCAACTGGCTAAAGCCGGCGTTATCGACGGCTACGGCAATGGAACATTTCAAGGCGACAAGACCTTGACGCGTTATGAAATGGCGGTAATTGTCGGCAAGGCGATATCCCATTCAGCCAAGGCTGACGCTGAAAATAAAGCGCTGATTAATAAATTGTCAGTGGAATTTAAAGACGAGCTAACCAACCTGGGCGTCCGTGTGGACAAGCTGGAAAAAAAGAGCGATAAGCTTACTGTTAACGGATTTCTTCATGTTTCTAACCAATCCTGGCGTAATACCGGTGTCTATCATGCTGTGAGCGCCCCTAATTACGAGTCGCCGCATGCCAATGACGGGCAGTGGTGGTCTGTCGGCATTGACCTTTATGCTACCTACAAAGTAAACGACAACTGGAAAATACTGATCGAAGATGAGGCTACCCGTGATTTCCAAAGCGGTGGCTTCTATGTAAACGACGCGAATAGAGATGCCAATACTTGGTCAGGAGGACATAACGACCAGATGTATGCGTTTGGCAAGGTTGGTAACGTGAATACCAAAATTGGTAAATTTGAATATCAGCCGGGATACGGCATCGTGATCAGACAGGATCAAAAAGCGGTTCAGGGTGTTCAATTTGCGTTTGGCGATCCTGGCAAAGTGAAAACAATACTGACATACGGTTATTTACGGCGGATCGCGGGCGGCAACAATTCAGCCAATCCGTACATTGTTTCCAATACTACCGATAATCGTTATACGGGGGCGGAGGTTAATATACCATTAGCCAAAGACGCTAATTTTAAAGCGGCTTACCACCGCATAAAAAACGATGAAAACATTACTGCCACTAGCGGTACAGTAGGCAATCCCTCACCCTATGCGTCAGAAATTAATTTATGGGAAGTCGGCGCGGATAAGATGATTGCGAAAAACCTGAAGTTATTTGGCACCTATTCCCAATCAAACGCTGACGAAGACAACAAGGCTTATCTTGCGGGACTTACCTACGGCCGTATGGATTTGAAGAAACCAGGCAGTTATGGCGTAACGGCACGTTATGTTCATTGGGATAAATTTACCGGTTATGGCCATGGCTATTGGGCTTCCGGTTACTTACACGGTATGAAAGGACCTGAGTTATTCACTAATATCGCTATTGACAAAAACGTGGCCATTTTCGCCTGGTGCGACTGGGTAAAACCGGCTGATGGTACTAAGGGCTCAATTAACACAGT
>NZ_FNAM01000080.1 GCF_900101845.1 Sporomusa acidovorans
TCCCCGAAGCAGTAGCCATATCCTGAATAGCAACGAGGATACCCTCTATATCCAAAGCCGCACTTTTTATAAGGGCTTCCCTTTCCCGGTAGGCCTGTATTTTCTTTATTTCTTCTGTCACTATGATAGCTGCCATTTTTTGTAAAGGTCGAACCTGTTCCGGATCTCCAGATATTCCAATACAGCCGATACGTTTCTTATGATATTGGATTACGCCATTATAACCCGCTTTTACTCCCTGCATGTTCTTCGCTTCATCAACAGTAATAGCAATTTCATCCACTTCACCAGCCATTATCTTTTGGGCACCGGCATGAATCGTTCCTAATCTCTCCGGTTGTTTTGTCGCGATTATTTCTCCGTTTTCCCCCATAAAGTTAACATTATTACCGGTTACATCAAAAATTAATTGAACAACACGCTCAGCCAGTTCTTTTGGTACCTGATGCGGCCAATTCAAATTCATTCTGAACCTCCTACTAACTTTATTAGTAATAACCACTTCCTTCCAAGTGTCCGCTTCGGCTGATGCTTGCTTTGCTATGCGCTTTTCCAGAATGCTACAGCCAGTTTTCTCACGTTAATTAAACGTTAGGCATTGGACTACCTATCGGAAATAGTAGAGCGTTGTGGAGTAAAACCCGAACACTGTTCTAACTAAAATAAGGTTAACGCACTAGACAAGGGCGCTTATTATTAAACTGCCAGTTAGGAATTAGATATTGCATAGCCATAGCGTCATCCCTTGCACCTAATCCATGTTTCATATACAGTTGGTTCGCTTTTTCGATTTGGACCATATCCACCTCAACGCCCAAGCCAGGTTTATCCGGAACAGCAACTTTGCCACTTTTAATCTTAAATGGTTCTTTGGTTAGGCGCTCTTGCCCCTCCTGCCAAATCCAGTGGGTATCTAGTGCTGTTATCTTTCCGGGAGCAGCCGCGCCGACATGGGTAAACATAGCTAGCGAAATATCGAAGTGATTATTTGAATGTGATCCCCAGGTGAGCCCCCATTCATTACACAATTGAGCAACACGCACTGAACCCTGCATTGTCCAGAAATGAGGATCTGCAAGCGGAATATCAACCGAGTGCAGTTGAATCGTATGCCCCATTTGGCGCCAGTCAGTCGCGATCATATTTGTGGCTGTTGGTAACCCAGTTGCCCGGCGAAATTCTGCCATGATCTCGCGTCCCGAATATCCATTTTCGGCACCGCAAGGGTCTTCGCAATATGCGAGAACGTCATGTTTATTACGGCATAATCTAATAGCTTCTTCCAGCGACCAACCGCCGTTAGGGTCTATAGTAATCCTAGCATTAGGGAACCGTTTGGCAAGCGCCGTTACCGCTTCTATTTCCGCTTCACCGCTCAGTACCCCACCCTTAAGTTTAAAGTCATTAAATCCATAGAGTTCATGAGTTGCTTCCGCATGCTGTACTATCGCTTCCGGAGTTAATGCCTCCTCATGCCGCAGTCGATACCATTCATATTTTGCATCTCTATTGCTTAAATAGGGCAAGTCTGTTTTGTTCCGGTCAGCTACATAGAACAAATACCCAAGCATCTCGACTTCTTTACGCTGCTGGCCAGTTCCAAGCAAAGCAGCTACTGGAACTCCAAAATGGCGCATGGGCTCCGCTCAAATTTAGCAGCATACTGTCTTGACCGGCTACGGGAATAACCTGCATTTCTTTTACCAACGGTGAACCTGACATAGAGCTCTGGATAGAAATATTGTCGTTCATAATATCACTCCGTCTTATTTTTTGTTTTCTAACACATAGGAATCTTATCCATTATGATAAACGCCAAGAAGCATGCGGCTTCCCAGTAATCATAGCGACATTACAAAGCGGAAATGCATTCAGTATATGGGAGGACGAATCAAGCCTTAATAAATCAGGCAATACGAAAGTTCAAAAAGCTTAGGCAATGACCGAGCAAAAGAGTAATTTAATCAAGATGCAAAAAGCGAGAACCTAAACTCTCTATACATTGGAAGAAGAACTATCTAAATTGGGTTAGATAGTGGGAGACGGATGGTATGAGGGAGCCCAGAGGTGAAATTTCTCTGGGCTACTCCCCGCCTATGGACAATGTCAAAAAAGAAATGAGGATACTATTCCACCAGGTCCTAGAAAAAGTAATTAAATAAACAGATGCAAACCAAGTACCCCTATTAAACCTAGTACCGATAATATACAGGTATATGTCGTTCTTACCTTTATGGCGTGGGCAACGGGAAGATTAAAATATTCTTTAAACATCCAGAAACCTGGATCATTAACGTGAGAAGCAAAAATGCTGCCACAGGACGTAGCAAGAACCATCAGTTCTGGACTAATCCCACTAGTTTGAACCATAGGTAAAACAATCCCGCCGGCGGTAATAATCGCAACCGTTGCTGAACCCACGGCAATTCTTAAACTAGCCGCAATAATCCAGGCGAGAATGATCGGGGAAATAGTCATGCCTTTGGTCATCGCTGTAATTGCTTTGCCTACCCCTGCATCAACAATGACTTGTTTAAAAGCACCACCAGCTGCGATAACTAAAATAATCATTGCTATCGCTTTTACAGAAACACCTACACTTGACGTGACTTCCTTCATTGTTTTGCCACGATTCAGACCAAGCGTATACATGCTGATAAGCACGCTAATTAGCAAGGCCACCGGTGCATCCCCAAAGAAATGAAGATATGTTAATAATGGGTCTTTTTTAGCGAGCAGCAGATCGCCAAAAGTACTAACAGCCATAAGAATAATCGGAATCAACGCGGAAAATATGCTTATTCCAAAACCGGGCATTTCTTCTTCTTTAAAAACCTTTGTGGTAACTAAACCTTCGGGAATAGATGCTTCAGCAGAGAGCACCCATTTAGTTCTTGAATAAAAAATCCCTACAATCACAGCCGCCGGGATCGCAATGATAAGCCCAAGCAATAGGGTTTGCCCCATGTTAGCTCCGAAAAGTGTACTTACTGCCGCCGGCCCCGGGTGAGGAGGTAGAAAACTATGGGTTGTAGATAAGCCTATAACAGCAGGTAAACCAACATACATAAGCGGCATGCCAGTTTCGGCAACAATTGTAAAAACAATAGGGATTAAAACGATAAACCCTGCTTCAAAAAACATGGTTATACCGACAACAATGGCTGTAACGAGCATGGCCCATTGGGCATTCTTTTTGCCGAACGTATTGATAAAGGTAGTGGCAATGCGCTGAGCAGCCCCGGAGTCGGCTAGAAGCTTACCTAGCATCGCACCAAAAGCAAGGATGAGAATTAAACTGTTTAGCTGACTGCCTATTCCTTTATAAATTGACGCTGTAATAGTACCCCAAGGCATACCTTCCAAAGCGCCTACAACCAGTGACACTAAAATTAATGAGATAAAAGCGTCAACCTTTAACCCCGCCATTAAAACCAAAAGTAAAATAACACCGACGCCAACCCATAATAATTCCATGTAAATTCCCTCTCTTTCATAAATTAGTTCACATTTAAGGACAGTTTTAGGAAACAAACTAGTAAACTAAAACCTTCTTTTGATAATAAACCTCCTTTACATGAATATCTTGATTTTACTGGACTTCTTTTTTTAATTAATTAAATTTATCATGATGATAGACAGCTCTTAAAGGAAACAACCGCTTTTATCTATAGATATTATTAAGATAATTTACCGGCTTGAAGGGTAATCTCTGAAAGCGCTGTACTAATTCACCTGGCTGACTCAGCCAATTGATCTGATGATACCCCCAAACCCAGGGTGCTGTTGTGACACTAGAATTATTGCTATCTAAATATCCCCAACGAGCAAATACACGACCTGGACCTATATCTTGGCAATGCTCCCATAATTGAGTTAACGGAATCAGACGATAACCAGCCCGAAAGCCACCTTGCAACTCCTGATCATCCGCCTGCATCAGATTGGCAGGCGATGGTTTCAAATAAACACCATCCGTCCGTGATAGTTGATAGCGTTTTTTACCGGCGGTAATCGCGTGAGTTGCTGCACTAATGGTCAACGCGGGATGCCCCCCCTCCAATTGGACCTTCGATCCCTCCCACTTCCGCCAGTCTTTATTGCTATAAGTCAATAACATATCAAGCCGACCTGATCCGTCAGATGTCTTGCTTACAGCTACCAAAACTCCTGTCATGTCTTGCTTATTCTCACCGTCATGGAGATAGCGGGGATAGTACTGATAATAGGCGATAAAATAGTGAGTATCACTTTCCACAACGGAATAATACATGGTCCAATTCATTGGATAAAACCGTAAATTATACCCATTATTACTTGACCGCCAATCAAGATCATAATTGACTGATGTGAATACATTTTGTTGTGCCGTGAGATTATCACTGCTATCTGTCTGATAAATAACAGGTGCCCACTGGGCAACTAGATTTGGCGCAGCTACTGCAAAAATTGGCCGTGCGGAAAATAAAGATACTAATAAAAGCATTGTAAGGCAAAAGTTTTTTTTCATCACATTCACCTTCCTGGAAGATCCTTATCTATTAACTTTGGCGTCAGCAGAATAATTAGCTCAGTCTCAATGACTTCTTTGTTTTTTGTAGTGAAAAAATTCCCCACTAAAGGAAGGTCCCCTAATATAGGGAATTTAAAGACATCACTCGTATCTTGTCGCTGAATCAAGCCTCCCAAGACAATGGTATTACCACTCTTAACCCTTAAAGTCGTCTCAGCCTGGCGAGTTCGAATATTGGGATTGCCACTTTTCGTCGTATCTGTCTTATTACTCACTTCTGGCTGAATATGGGTAGTAATGTAGCCGTCTTGGTTAACGGTAGGAGTTACCTCTAGCTTAATACCAACATCTACATAGTTCACGGAAATAATTGGCGTGCTACCCGTAGTCGGTTGTGAACTCTCAACGGCCAGCCTATCGCCGATAAGAATGCGTGCCGTTACACCATCTAAGGTCGCTATCCGCGGACTTGCCAGCAACCGGCCTTTTTTGTTTTCAATTAAGTGATTAATCGTCCCCTGAAGATTAATTCCATATTCCGGATGATTGGGGATGCCCAGCCCAATCTTAAAAGGTATCGCGTCGGAATTGGGTATTCCTCCTGGTAACGCTGTCGAAGCACCCCAGTCAATTCCAAGGTTCTTCACATCATCGCGATTAATTTCAAGCACTTCTGCTTCAAATATAACCTGGCACGGTGGTGTATCGATTTGGTCAAGCAAGTCCTTTACCTGATCATAAACATCAGGAGTGCTCATGAAAACCAAAGTATTTGTCACCGGATCTGCACTGATTTTTAAATCAGGAACAAGAGCGCCAATTAGAGATTTAACTTGATCGGCCTTTAAATATTTGGGATGGATAACAAAGAACGGTGTACTAGAATAAGTAGATTTTACAGATATCTGTCCTGGTCCGGCAAAGATACCATTCTGAGATTGATCTTCTTCTGGGAGTGTTGTTGGTAGTACACTTTCCGTTGTTTGTGGCGCCGGTGCGTCTGGCGTAGGAGCGGCCAACACACTTGATGTCAATACAATTAATAGAATGAGCATGAGTAGGAAGGGAATTCGACATTTAACGGGGTGTAACATCATTACCTCCTGGATATAAGTAATGTTTTACTTGGTAAATCTTCACACTGGAACCGGGCACAAAGCAAGGTTTGGAGCCATTACTTTTTTAAAATATACCTTACAATAAAAGCACTACCTTCATACATGACCAATATAGGCACTGCGATCATGGTTTGTGACAATACGTCAGGCGTAGGTGAAATAACCGCACCTATCACAAATGACAGGACCAAGATATATTTGCGTTTATCATATAAGAATATTGAATTAATCACTCCAACCTTGGCCAGCACTATAATAAACAGAGGTATTTGAAAAATAAAACCAAAGGGTAGTAAAAAGGAAATTACAAAGGTCAAATACTGACCTAATGATAGCAAGGGCTGCAAGTCTTCCGTCGCAAAGCCCATAAAAAACTTAATCCCTGCTGGCAATACTAGGAAATAGGAAAAACTTAATCCCACAAAAAAAGCAACACAGAAGATGGAAACAAAATTGCAGAAGATATACGCTCTTTATTACTAAGCGCTGGCGCAATAAAAGCCCAAACCTGATATAACACTACAGGTACTGCTAATAAAAAGCCAACGAAAAAAGATACTGTCAAGTAAGAAAAAAAGGCCTCCGACGGACTCATATAATACAACTTCCCCGCAGGTTTAGTAATGAAATATACCAATTCAGAGGCATAGAGGTAGCAAACCGCACCTCCTGCAACCACTGCAATTATAGCAGTTATGATTCTTTTGCGCAGTTCTTGCAGGTGATCGACGATCGACATTTTATCAATTGCCACTTCAGTACCTAACGGTTCTTCATCACTACTATCGATAGTTATTTCAGACATCGAGTATCCTCACTTTTTGTCTACTGAAGTTTGCTCAACCTTTACTGATTGATCTTTAATAACCTCGCCGGTTGTTACTCTTTTGGCTTCCTCATGTTCAACCTTTACTAATATATCTTTATTAGGCTCGCCAGCTGTTGCTCTTTTAAATTCCTCAATTCCTTTTCCCAATGCCTTACCTACTTCGGGTAACTTACCAGGCCCAAAGACCACCAGCGCGATCACTAGAATTAACGTCAGTTCAGGCATGCTAAAATTAAACAACTGAGAACCCCCCCTTCATATAAAGATCTGGTTATATAAGCGTAGAATTTGAAAAAGTTTTTCTAAGCGCAGGCGTTATAAAACAACTGCGCTTAGGAGCAACGGCAAAACATCGGCACCCAATTATGTAGAGTTTAAACCCGCCAGGTGGGAAACATAGACCGTGGGGATTTTTCACCGCCTTCATAAAGGCTATCATGGCTGTAGGTGTCAAATACCAATTCCAACTATCTACACGACGATATTAGAATTTAAGGCTTAAACCAAAGCCTAATCCTTTAGTCGTAATATCAACCGCACCAACGCCACCATCAAAATTCATATTTTTAGCTTGAGCTCTGCTATAATCAACATTTAATTCAAGGTTAGGAGCAATCTCTTGAGATACACCCAGTTTCCATTTATAAAAATCGGAAGCTACACCTACCTGAGCATAAGCAGTTGTTTTATCAAAGAGTTTAGCGCTGCCGATCAAGCCAAATTGTAATTTGTTTTCTTTGCCGCTTGTAAAATCATAACCGTCAGAATACATGGTTCCTTTAATCTGAGCAACACCTACATAAGCCGATAGAGCTTTATCAATTTTATATAAAACATTAAACTCTTGTGTTTTAAGAGACCCATTCTCTTTATATTCATAAGTACCACTATCAACAAAACTAGTAGAGAAAGTTGTATCCTTAGATTTTGCATTATAATAGTTGTACTGAACAGCAAATTTGTTGCCTAAGCCAGTAGTTATACCATAATCAAGATTATCTTGTTTATCAAGATCATCATTAAATAATTGGCTTTTTGCATTAATATCAGACTGTCTCCAGGTTACATCAATAGATGTTTTCCCTTTTGAATAATCAGTAAGTGGTGCTGCCAATCCAACGCTCGCCGTTAATATAGCTGCTGTTGTCATGGCGAGTATAGCAGTTTTCTTCATTTTACACTCTCCTCTTATTGTAGCATTTACTAATGTGACACCCGGCCTTACGGTCGCCTGTTTATGTACAATCCGTGGACTTTTTGCCTTAATGTTATTTGACTTCAGCAGCCGCTGCAGTGATCAACCCCATAATATACGCATTATTAGTCGCCATATTGGTCCAGTTGCCGCCATTGGAAGTATAGCCGCTGAAAGCATGGTCGCAGAAAAGACCACCTTTATATCCATAACGAACCAATTGCTTCATAATGGCATACATATCGGCATATCCGTCCTGACAAAGCACTTCCTCAAAATACCCGGAATAATCTCTGTTTAAGGGGTTGCTTACATTACGGAAGTGAACATTTAATACCTTACCTGCTGGTACAAATTCCGCAATATCCTTCATAACATCACCAAACATTACTCCGCCTTCCAACCAGCAGCCTATGCACATTTTCATGCCAAGATAAGGACTATTGTTAGCAAGAGCAAACGCTTTGCGATAGTGATTGCTGTTATAAATGAGACTGTAAGCCCCCTGTAAGGATGGTACCGGCGGATCATTAGGATGTAACGCTAATGCCACTTTGTTCTGCGTTAAAACCGGAAGCATTTTGTCTATAAAGTATTTAAAATTGCCCCACATTTCTTGCTCAGTGTATACACGACCATTTGCTAATGGCAAAGCCTTAATTTTAGCCATGTCCGCAATTCCGGCAGAGCCACCGTGAGTATATTTGTTAGTAAGTCCTTTCGTTCGAACTATGCCATTGGGTTGCCACGCAATCCAAGTGATCGGAATTCCCAATTTGGCAAGAACAGGGATGTAGTTTTGGAACTTTTGGATATTCGCATCCTTATCACTTAATCCCAAAATGATAGACTGATTTTTCTGAAGGTTGCCGCACCCGGCATCGAGAATAGTAAAACCAGCCCTTCTTATACGGTCCACAATTCGGGCAAGAACATCATACGTGAGCTCGGAATCGGAAACATTAAGATTACAATTAGTAATTCCCATTTCAAGCATCATTTTTAATTGGTCATTCGTAGTACTCGAAGAAAGAGACGCTTGTATCTTAGGAACTGCCTTTTTTTGGGCTAAACCCTGTGCCCATGATGAGGCGGCGAGTGCTCCTGTAGGATTCATAGCCATTACGGCGGCCGCTGCCGCTGTTGAGGTTAAGAACGCGCGTCTAGAAATATCCATTTCACATACTCCCTTTCAATTCGGATAATAAAGTCAATACAGATAATAAAGTCTCTGCGAAACATTTTAAAAATTCGATATATTAACCTCCCTTCAATGCTATTTGCGACCGGAAAGCAACAACTACATTTTTTTCGCATCCCTCCATTCAGATATTATTGTTATAATTTATATATCCACCGTAGACACCGGCAAATAATTTGCTGCCCATAAGGCCATAACGGCTGAACATCAGTTCTGCCAAAATTTAAAGCTTTTAACGGTACTCAGAAAAAAATCGATAATCTGTTTATAAAAAATACCGTTGCCGCGTATTGAGCTGAATTAAAAATCGCTGATGCAGTGCCACGCTCGATTTATTGTGGCAAGCTACCGAACCAGACAAGGACGTTTGTTATCAAATTCCCACCCCGGAATGAGGTATTGCATAGCAACGGCATCGTTGCGTGCCCCCAGCCCCATTTTCAGGTAAACCTGGTGGGCTTTTTCGACTTGTTCCATATCAATTTCTACTCCAAGGCCTGGCCTATCAGGTACTGTTACCATACCATTGACAATGCGGAAAGGCTCCTTAGTCAGGCGCTCATGACCCTCCTGCCAGATCCAGTGGGTATCTAAGGCGGTAATTTTGCCGGGAGCGGCAGCACCGACATGAGTAAACATGGCTAAGGAAATGTCAAAATGGTTGTTGGAATGCGAGCCCCAGGTCAGTCCCCATTCATGACACATTTGGGCTACGCGGACAGAACCTTGCATGGTCCAGAAGTGCGGATCAGCAAGGGGAATATCAACCGAGTGCAGTTGAATGGTGTGACCCATCTGCCGCCAATCGGTGGCTATCATATTTGTAGCTGTTGGCAAACCGGTTGCCCGGCGAAACTCAGCCATAATTTCCCGGCCGGAGTAACCGTTTTCAGCCCCACAGGGATCTTCTGCATAAGCCAGTACATCATGCTTATTTCGGCAAAGCCGAATGGCCTCGTCCAGTGACCATGCGCCGTTAGGATCAAGAGTAATACGAGCTTGGGGAAAACGTTTAGCCAGTGCCGTTACCGCTTTCATTTCCTCATCGCCGGCTAGTACGCCGCCTTTTAACTTGAAATCATTAAAGCCATAGCGTTCATATGCCGCTTCAGCAAGTTCTACTACAGCCTGAGGCGTCAATGCTTCTTCGTGGCGAATACGCAGCCAGCCATCTTTTTCCGAACAAGCGTTATAATAAGGAAGCTTCGTCTTTTTACGGTCACCTACGTAAAACAGATATCCCAGCATTTCTACCGCAGCCCGCTGTTGGCCCTCACCAAGTAAAGCAGCGACAGGTACCTCAAGGAATTGGCCCAACAGGTCGAGCAAAGCGGCTTCCAATGCTGTCACGGCATGAATCGTGGTACGAAGATCAAACGTCTGTAAACCTCGTCCTCCGGCATCTCTGTTGGCAAATTGCTTGCGAACGTTATTGAGTATGTTGTTGTATTTGCCTATTGACTGCCCGACAACGAACACCCGGGCATCCTCAATGGTCTGGCGAATTTTTTCGCCCCCCGGCACCTCACCGACCCCTATATGACCGGCACTGTCTTTTAAAATCACGATATTTCGCGTGAAGAAGGGACCATGAGCTCCACTAAGATTAAGCAGCATACTGTCGTGGCCTGCTACCGGTATTACTTGCAGCTCAGTAACTTTCGGCGAAACAGAAATACCATCGTTTTTTATTTCATTATTCATAATGTCACTCCAATTCTGTCAATTCAAATTACACTGAGGACCCATTTGAACCAAATGAGTCCGTCATTCATGTTAATTCTGACTAATTAGCGCTTCACTTCCACATTGGCTAGCTTCTCATAATATTTTACTAAGCTGCCATGATCACATTCTCCCAAGCCATCTACCTTGAGTGCCTGCATCATTTCCATAACAGCGGCGGTAAGCGGTAAAGGCACTCCGATTTCATGCGAAGTTTCCAGTACATTGGCAAGATCTTTGATATGCAGATTAATTCTGAATCCCGGATCAAACTTGCGGTCCATGACCAGAGGCGCCTTGGCATCAAGAACGGTGCTGCCAGCCAGGCCGCCCCGAATTGCTTGGTAAACCAATTCGGGTTCCACGCCGGCCTTAGTAGCAAGGACAAGCGCTTCCGACATGGCGGCAATATTAAGAGCAACAATAACCTGGTTAGCCAATTTTGTTACATTGCCTGCACCAATTTCACCAGTACGGACAACCGAACCCGCCATGGTTTTCATAACATCATAATACTTGTCAAAAACCTCTTGTTTCCCACCAACCATAACAGACAAGGTCCCGTCAATGGCTTTCGGCTCGCCGCCGCTAACCGGTGCATCCAGAAGTTCAATGCCTTTGTCAGCCAGTTTTGCGCCAATTTCACGGCTTACCAGCGGAGCTATTGAACTCATGTCAATGACCGCAGAACCCGGCTTGGCTCCTTCGATAACGCCATTTTCTCCAAGAACAACGTCTTTCACTTGCGGAGAATTGGGCAGCATGGTAATAACTACGTCCACCTGTTCGGCAACTGCCTTGGGCGTATCTGCAACTGCTGCGCCAAGTGCAGTAAGTTCATTTACAACAAGCGGATTGCGATCAAGAACTACAAGTTCATACCCTGCTTTCAAAAGATTTTTGCTCATAGGCTTACCCATGATACCAAGACCAATAAAACCAATTTTCATTTTTGTCGACTCCTTTTTATATAATGATTTGTAGTATTTACCGGATTAACCCCATATGAATTAAAACCTGACGTAGATTTTCCCGCTCGGCATCGGTCATAGGGCCTACCGGATCCATGCACGGACCGGCTTCAATTCCCAGCAGCGTAAGCGCTTCCTTGATAACTGCCGGGAAAGTCCCATTAGTAAATGCAAGCCGCAGCGGCGCCAGCGTGAACTGAGCCTCAAGAGAACCCTTCAGATCGCCGGCCATAAATTTTTCGTATATGTCCGCGCATAATCTTGGCGCCACATTTGCACAAGAAGCAATGGAACCGGCCGCCCCATAACAAAGCGCTCCATAGATAAGGGTATCGCGGCCTACCAGTACGTTAAAATCTTTCCTGCCTTGTGTAAGCCGTATATATTCGGCCGTCAACGTCAAATCACCGCTAGAATCTTTAATACTGACAATGTTGGGGACTTCGGCCAGTTTGGCCACCGTCGAGGCTGCAAGATTGACCCCTGTTTTAGGAGGATTGTTATAAAGCACCACCGGCAAAGAAGTATTCGCTGCGATAGTTTTAAAATGGTCAATCAGTTGACTTTGATTGGGAGTAATAAACATTGGTGTTAAAACAGAAACAGCGTCAACACCGCAATCTTCCGCCAGTTGTGTCAGCATAACACTTTCGCGGGTTGTAATTCCGTTTGTTCCTGCATAAACCGGTACTCTGCCTTTGGTTTCATCAATAGTCACTCGGAGTATTTCTTGTTTTTCCTCAGGAGTAAGTCCATAAAATTCGCCAGTAGTCCCTACAACAAACAACCCATGCACACCACCATCAATCAGGTAGTTAATTAGTTTGCGCATGGCTTGTTCGTTGAACCTCCCCTCAGGCGTCAACGGAGTTATTACCGCAGGGATAATTCCTCGCACTTCAAACCCCGGTCTTTTTTTGCCGTTTTCCATTATGCGACCCCTTTCTTTAGCCCATCGTCTTCGTTTTTCACAATGTGAATAAAAAATTCATTTTTATTATATATATTTCATATATTGAAATATATTTTTATTTATTCTATTTATTTTGTTAAATTCCTGCTAAAAATTCACTATATGTAAAATATTTTTATGATTTAAAATAAGCAAAATCAAAACGCAGGCCGCCAGACCTGCGTTTTGATTTATTTCCATAATATGTTGTTTCTTGTATTACCAACCTCTGTCTGAACCCAACCGGGCCGAAATACGATGTGAATAGTCAATTAACAGCGGAACATACTCTTGTATTTTCTCTTCAGGATACGTACTTGTGGGGCCGGAAATACTGATCCCAGCAACAATTTCACCTGTCACATCATAAAGCGGAGCCGCTATACAATTAATTCCGTTACTCCATTCCTCGCGGTCCATGGCGTAGCCCTGAAGCCTCACTTGCTCGATCTCCTTCAAATATTCCGTTTCATCCGTTATCGTAGTTAAGGTATACTGCTTAACTCCCCGTTTGAAAACTTCCCGCGCTATCTCCGGAGTTCTACAGACCAATACTTTTCCCAACGCCGTACAATGGATAGGCCGCCTCATGCCAATATGAAAGTAGCCATAAGCACAATAAGATGTTTCGGCTCTGGCAATATAAACGACTTCATTTTCATCAAGCACAGCAAGGTTAGCATTAACTTTTAGGGTGTTAGAGAGATCTTCAAGCAAGGGAAGTCCTATCCGCCTTATTTCCATCGAGTTAAGAACAATCCCTTCGTATTTTAAAAATCCCTTTCCTAGCGAATAGGTACCATCAAGCTGTTCAATCAAGTTATATTCTTTCAATGTATTTAACATACGATAGGCAGTTGCCTGGTTGATTCCCGTCATAGCGGCGATATCTTTTAACCGTAGTCTTGGCCTTTCATAGGAAAAACAATTTAGAATTGTTACAGCTTTAGCAACACTGTTATTCAAAGCTTCTTTTTGCACATCTGCGGACATGACTATCACCCCCTATTTTAAATATTGAAGTTATACTTCATTATTTAATTATAATATACAAATTTCTTATGTTCGGCAAGTATAATCTTAAATGAAAAACTGGCACCCTGTAAAAAAACGGTACCAGTCCGCATCATTGGATCATTTTTCAGGTGAAAGATTTTGTTTTAATGTCAGAATTATGGTTTCTGTTTTACAGTTGGCGCTGCTGCGGCTGCCTTTGCGGCTAATTCTTCGGCATAAGCGTCTGCCGCATCTTTCTGCGGTGGCAAGTTAAAGGCCGCTTCAAAAATTTTGCGGGCAATGGGAGCTGCAGAATCGGAGCCGTACCCCCCTTGCTCAACCACAACGGCAACTGCCAGCGTGGGATTCTCATAGGGCCCATAAGCAACAAACCAACCATGGTCGTCGCCGTGAGGGTTTTCTGCCGTACTGGTTTTACCGGCAATCTGCAGCGGAAAGTTTTCAAACATGTAACCCGCAGTTCCCTGCGGTGAAATAACCTCTTTTAAACCTTCCCGCACAGTTTTCAGTGTCTTTTCGGAAAGATTGACCCTGCCTAATTCTTCCGGTTCATATGTTTTAATGACCTTGCCGTCAGGCGATAGCATCTTGCTGACCAGATACGGCCGGTAGCGATGACCGCCGTTGGCAATCTGGCTGATCAGCGATACCATTTGCATCGGCGTCATCAGTTGGAACCCTTGGCCGATAGCAGCATCTAACGTCTCTGATAAGTACCATTCTTCCTCATAAACTTTCATCTTATATTTGCGGTTTGCAACCAGCCCTTCACTTTCGCCTGGTAGATTAATCCCGGTCGGTACACCTAACCCAAATTTGCGTGCCCATTCTTCTAGCAGGTCAATTCCTAAACGATTCCCTAATTCATAGAAATAGACGTTATCGGATTTAGCCATCGCCACCTTGAAGTCAATCCAGCCAAGAGCCGCATTATGGGAATTGCCTTTAGGAACCAGCCAGTGTGTACCACTATCAAAGATTTTTTCGTCAGGGGCAACCTTGCCGGATTCTAAGGCGGCCGATCCTGTTACAATTTTAAAAGATGAGCCGGGAGGGTACTCCGCATTAATTGTTCTGTTTTGCATGGGATTAAACGGATTGTCGTTAATCTCTTGCCAATCCTTGGTCGATATGCCGCCATTGAATTTGTTCGGATTAAACGTCGGCCGGCTCACGAGCGCCAGAATCTCGCCAGTCTGCGGATTCATCACAACGGCGGCAGCCGCTTTTGCCTTGGGGTTGCCAAATTTGTCCTGTAAGTAACGAAGCCGGTCATCCATTGCCTTTTCAGCAGCTTTTTGAATTCTGGCATCAATCGTTAAAACCAGTTCATTACCAAGTACAGGTTCTTTTTTACCAATTACCCGCGTAGGCTTGCCCTCAACATCAACTTCAATTTGCTGACCGCCGTTTACTCCGCGGATTTCCTTGTCATAAACTTTTTCCAGGCCAGACTTACCGACCAAGTCGCCGTTATGATAGCCTTCGGACTTTTTCTTTTCCAG
>NZ_FNAM01000019.1 GCF_900101845.1 Sporomusa acidovorans
GAGTAGCGATGAGCGACAAATTCCGTGATTTTGGATAAATCGCTGCACCAGACACTGGCTAGGGCTTTTTGCTGGAGCAAAACCGGCTCTAAAAAACCGCGTTTTAAGTAGTGGATTTGCAACTGCTCTTTTAGAAAGTCCTGAAATTGTCGATGAGAACGGGTCGTTTTCAACAAAAAAATCACCACCATCAGCGAAGGTAGACAAAAAGATGTCTTCATCGCGATTATGGGGGCGTTTCAAAAAAGTCAAGTCCCAAATTTTCGACACGTCTATTTTGGAGGAAAACTGCAAAAAGACCAAGGCTAAATGCCTTGATCCATATAATATCTCGGGTTTCCGAGAGAGTACATACTACATCTAAGGAGGATTGGACTTTTTATGACAGCATTTTTCACTTCACTTGTCTTCGTCGTACTTGCCGAAATGGGTGATAAAACACAACTTCTGGCCATGGCCTTTGCTACCCGCTACAGGTGGCAGACCGTTATGTTGGGCGTCTTTGTTGCTACTATTTTCAACCACTTGTTTGCCGTTGTTGTTGGCAATTACCTGACCCACTTCATTCCCATGACAACCATCCAAATCGCCGCCGCTATCTCCTTTATTATTTTTGGTCTCTGGACAATTCGCGGTGATGAACTAAACGGTGAAGATCAGGCAGCCAAACGCAGCCCGTTTTGGACTGTGGCCATCGCCTTTTTTATTGCCGAAATGGGTGATAAAACCCAATTGGCCACTGTTGCCCTGGCGGCACAGTTCAATACTATCGTCCCCGTCTGGCTGGGAACCACCACCGGTATGATGGTGGCAGACGGTATCGGCATTATTATTGGCATTGTACTAGGCAAAAAAATTCCCGAACGGGCCGTAAAATGGTTTGCGGCAATTATCTTTATTTTCTTTGGTCTTTTCGGTCTTTATGAATACTTACCAAGCCAATATGTAACCCCGGCAACAATTGCCGGCTGCCTGGTCGCAATCCTGCTGCTGATGTACCTTGTAGTCCGAATGGGCAATAGCGAGGATGCCCTCCCGCAAAAACGGTCACAAGAATAGAATTTTCCTGCACGTATAAAGAAGCTTACTATATACAACGCATTAAAGTTTTGCAGGCGGGTGGGATGTTGGCAAAAGCGGAAGTCAGTTTTTTGCCCTTTTTTAATGTTGACAATTCTGATAGGATTTGTTAACATTAATATAAAGTCAATCACTACTAACTATACTGTTAGCTATTTAACGTAATAACGTAAAATAAAGGACGGTGCCAAAAAGATGAATGAACAACGTGTTTATCTGGATCACTCTGCGACAACCTATATTAAACCGCAGGTTTTTGACGAAATGCTTCCCTATCTGACCACCCACTACGGCAATCCATCTTCTATCTATTCACTGTCACGGGCAACAGAAAACGCGATCGACCAAGCCAGAGAAAGAGTTGCCAAAGCACTTCATGCCGACAAGAACGAAATCTTTTTTACCGGCGGCGGTTCCGAGGCCGACAACTGGGCATTAAAAGGTATTGCCTTTGCCAATAAACACCGCGGAAATCACATCATTACAACCAAAATTGAGCATCACGCTATTTTACATACATGCGAGTTTTTGGAGAAAAACGGTTTTGAAGTAACCTATCTTCCTGTTGATTCAGAAGGCTTTATCAATCTTGATGAATTGCGGCAGGCTATTACCGGTAAGACGATCTTAGTATCCGTTATGTTCGCCAATAATGAAATTGGCACTATTGAGCCAATTAAGGAAATCGGCAAAATATGCCATGAAAAAAAGGTGCTATTTCATACCGACGCCGTACAGGCGGTAGGTCATGTGCCCATTGATGTAAAAGCTATGAACATTGATTTGTTATCGCTTGCTGCCCACAAATTTTATGGGCCTAAGGGAGTGGGTGTGCTTTATATTCGCAAGGGGATTAAAATTGAAAATCTCATTCATGGTGGCGGCCAGGAAAGAAACAAGCGGGCAGGTACGGAAAATATTGCGGGAATTGTCGGCTTAGGAAAAGCGATTGAATTGGCGCAGGAAGAAATGGATGCTGAGAATAAGCGTCTGACTTACCTGCGGGATAAACTGATTAACGGCTTATCACGCATACCTTATACAAAAGTAAACGGCCCTGTCGGTAATAAAAGAATGCCGGGAAATGTCAACGTATGTTTCCGCTTTATTGAGGGAGAATCACTGCTGCTATTGCTGGACAGCAAAGGAATCTCCGCCTCCAGCGGCAGTGCCTGCACCTCCGGCTCACTAGATCCTTCCCATGTTTTATTGGCGATTGGACTTCCCCATGAAATTGCCCACGGCTCCCTTCGTCTTACCCTGGGAAGCAGCACAACAGAGCAAGATATCGACTATACGTTACGTGTACTACCAGAAATCGTTCAGCGCTTACGGGACATGTCTCCCCTCTGGCATACTTTCCTGGAGAAGCAGGAAAACGTGAGTAAACCCGCAGTATAATTAAAGTCTATGATTAAATGACAACACGGATACTGCATTTATAGTTGCAGTGTCCGTGTTGTTTTTTTGCTCAAACATACAGAACTTTTACTGAATTTCGTTGATAAACTGGAAAAGTATAAGCTCATGGTAACCGAATGAAAAAATTATTTATCCCATTACCGGAATCGGCAACACATATCGTAAAACAGCTATATAATGAGCAATACTGCCTGCAAGGACAAACAAATGCCAAATCGCGTGATTATAAGGAATCTTATGGGCTAAATAAAAGATGGCCCCCACAGTATAGAAAAGCCCGCCGCCGATAAGCCAATATATTCCTTCAATTGGCAAAGTTGCCAACAGAGGGTTGATCATGACAACTGCGAGCCAGCCCATAAACAGATAGCAGATGGTTGCGAAAACCTTAAAACGTCTAACAAAAAATATTTGAAAAATGATTCCCGCTACGGCCAGCCCCCATATGACGAAAAACATGGTCCAGCCCAATGTGCCATGAAGCGGAATCAGCGTAAACGGTGTATAGTTGCCGGCAATCAATACATAAATGGCCGCATGATCCAGAAACTTGAAAATATACTTTAATTTTTCATTGGTAAAGCTGTGATACAAGGTAGAGGCTACATATAGCAGCACCAGAGAAGTTCCGTAAATACTAAAACTCACTACATGCCAAACACCACCGGCTAAATAAGCTGCCGCCGTAAGAACGCCCAAACCAATGAGTGCCAAAAATGCTCCCACACCATGCGTAACAGCATTTAGTATCTCTTCTAAATTAAAATGCAAAGCAGCCGCATTCCTCGTCATGAAATCATCCCCTTATGATTGGCTAAAGGCAAATCTTATACCTATATGATACCGCGAATCAGCTAAAAAAACCAGTCAGGCTGATCTTGGTTTATAAGAGTAACTTCCAGTGATAAAAGACAAGATAGTACCAGCATCAAGCAAGTGTTTTTATTTTTTTATACAATTCTGTATAGTATGATTAAAGTATCGTACTGTACTCTAGGCAGAGAAAGGACTGAATTGTATGGCAAACCGTATTGTTCTCAATGAAACCTCCTATTTTGGCTCAGGTGCCATCCGTGTCATTCCGGAAGAAATCCGCCGCCGGAATTTTAAAAAGGTCTTTGTGGTTACCGATAAGGATTTAGTGAAGTTCGGCGTTGCCGAAAAAGTTACAGAAGTCCTCACCCAAGCGGCTATCCCCTATGAATTATATGACAATGTTAAACCCAATCCCACAATTGAAAATGTCCAAACCGGTGTACAAAAACTGGCTGCCGCAGGTGCCGATGCCATTATTGCCATTGGCGGCGGGTCTTCCATTGATACAGCCAAAGGCATCGGCATCATCGCCAATAATCCCGCTTTCAGCGATGTAAAGAGTCTGGAAGGCTGTGCGGCTACCAAAGCCAAGGCCGTCCCGATTATTGCCGTTCCAACTACAGCCGGGACTGCCGCCGAAGTAACGATCAACTATGTCATTACTGACGATCAGGCTGTCAAAAAGATGGTCTGCGTTGATCCTAACGATATTCCCATAATTGCTGTCGTTGACCCAGAACTCATGCTCTCCATGCCCAAGGGTTTAACTGCTTCAACCGGTATGGACGCTCTGACCCATGCCATCGAAGGTTATATTACCCGCGGCGCCTGGACAATGACGGATATGTTTGAACTAAAAGCCATTGAACTCATTGCCGCTCACCTGGAAAAAGCAGTTTTCGAACCTGATAATATCGCCGCCCGCGACGGTATGGCGCTGGCCCAGTACATAGCAGGTATGGGCTTTTCCAATGTAGGCCTCGGTATCGTCCATTCCATGGCTCACCCGCTCGGTGCATTTTATGATACTCCTCACGGTGTGGCTAATGCTCTGCTGTTACCCTATGTTATGGAGTATAATGCCCCAGCTACCGGAGAAAAATACCGGAATATTGCCAAAGCCATGGGTGTGGCCAATGCTGACACCATGACCCAGGAAGAGTATCGGCAAGCAGCCGTTGAGGCAGTAATAACGCTCTCCCGGAAAATCGGCATTCCACAAAAGCTATCGGCAATTGGTGTTCAGGAAAAAGATCTGCCCCAGTTAGCAAAATCGGCGTTTGCAGACGTATGCACACCCGGTAATCCACGCGATACCAACGAAGCTGAAATTCTGGCCGTATATCAAAAAGCCTTTAAATAATCAAAAGTAGCAGAATAAACCCCTTAGCTGGCAAATGGCTAAGGGGTTTATCTATTTCTGCAGAACAAACTTGCTAATGGCGTTGGCAACTCCTTCGCGGTCATTAGAATCCGTAATGTAATCTGCTTTTTGTTTTACGCTATCCAAGGCATTCTCCATGGCAATGCCCAAGCCGGCATATTCAATCATCGATATATCATTTTCGCTGTCACCAATGGTGATAATCTCTTCCGGCTTTATCTGGTAAAATGCTGCCAGCATGGCCACGGCTTTGCCCTTGGAAACGCCTTTACGGGTAATTTCGATATTATGTTTGGACGAATCGGCAATTTCCAACTGGTCTATATTTTTTAACTCTTGCCGCAATTCGTGGATTAAAGCAGGCTTGCGGTAGATAACCTCACATTTTACGATATTTTCTTTTTCCTTCTGCAATATCCTCTGCCATCGTTTCCAGGAATAAACAAACTCCATGTCAAGCGAATTGCTTCTACTGCCTATGAATCTAGTGGCCAGATAAAAAAACTTAAATAAAATATTGCCATAATAAAACTTATTGGGAGTACAAAAATAAGGCCTAGTATCATACCGCCGGAACAGCTCCAGTAATTGAAACGACAAATTTTCACCAAGAACATCCTTGAAAATCACTTTGTCATTGTCTTTCTCTTTTATGAAGGCGCCGTTTGAAGCAATTACGGGGGATTTTACACCAATAAGATTGGAAAAATACTCGGCATCTGTATACATTCGTCCGGTGCTTACTACAATATGAATATTTTGTCTATGGGCCTGCAGCAACACTTTCTTTGTCCGCTCGGTAATTTTATGCCTACTTGTTAGAAGTGTCCCGTCAACATCAACGCAGATTAGCTTATACGCCATAACAGAGTCCTTTCCTAAATATTTGACTTGCATATATGCTCATCTGGCAAGACATCCTCTTCGCCCGGTAGTCGCCGACTGATAAATTATTGGCCTGCCAAAATGATTTTGGCAGTGCCATATAAATGTTCCCCATCTAAGTCAATAGCATTCAAATTTGTCCGTTCCCTTTTAAACCGCTGCACTTACAAAATTATATAAAAACACGATAATACCGACGCCTCCTACCGCAAGGCCTATATACCAATACATATACTGTTTGTTAATCGAAGCTAAGGAAGACAGCAATATGCCGATTTGCAGAAAAATCAAGGCTTGCCCAAACCCACCGTTAAAGTGTTGCGCGTTGTCCCGTTCCTGCTCCAGGCGCTTAGCCGCTTTGGTAATGTCTTCTTTTTCCTGTTGGTAGCGGGTAATTTCCCGGTTATATTCAGCAATCTTAGCTTTATACAGTTCCGGGTTACCGGCCTGCTGCGCAGCCAATGCCATGGTATCCCGCTCAACCTCGTAAGTTGTTTCTTTGATACTTTTTGCTTGATAATACGCCCACTGATCTGATGCCTGATTCTGAGCCAACACCATTTTATTCCCATACCCGGCTGCCTTGAATGAAGCCAAAGTGGCACATGCTGCTAAAACTAAAGTTGTAATCGCAATAAAAGTACTGATATTATCTTTCCATGATTTTTTTACTTGCTGACTGGTTTCCATATGATTTTTACCTCCAATCCTGGGATGTAGAGCAGCATCTTAGCTATGCCATGCATAAATATATATTCCAAATCATCATGCGAAAACCCTGCAATTATGACATGCAGTGGTCGGCATAATATTAGATTTTCCGGGGTCTGGTATCTGTGTTTTAAAATGTCGTCCTTGCCGTGACAGTATTAGCAAATACTGTGTGCCGACTTTAATCCTTAATGCCCAGCTTTCTTGTCACCCCTTGCTTTCGCTTTTCAGGACTTTAGACCCAGAAAATTAAAACTATAGTCCGATAGCCATACTATTCTTTTAGAACGAAGTATATTATGTACGTTATTTTCCTATGGATTGTAGGGTGATCGAGGGGGACTACACAATGGATGCACGATTGGTCAACCCATTCATTACCGCGTTGTCAATTGTACTGCCACAAATGGGCTTTAAAAATGTAGCTCGGGGAAAGCTGTTTTCCGGAAATCAATTTATCGATAACCAGGGCGTGCTCATCAACGTTGCATTAATCAATAACCTAACAGGCAATTTCGCTTTTACCATGACTGAGGAATCAGCCAAGCGCCTGTCGTCGGTCATTATGATGGGAACGCCGGTAAATACTTTTGATGCCATGGCGCAAAGCGCACTCTGCGAAATGGTAAACATTGTGGCTTCCAATGCCGCTACTTCGCTTAATAAAGAAGGAATTGCCGTTAATCTGGTACCGCCTGCATTATCGCAAACAGCTACAAAACTTAAAATCTGCGATACCAATTATATTGGTATCGAAATGGTCATCGATGAACTTCCCGTCGCGATCGGTATTGGCCTAAACTAAAATATGGCGAGTAAAGCAAAGAGAGGCTGAAATGCAAAGATTTTCAGCCTCTCTTTATTTTTCCGGAAACCGGGCGTTTTTGTTTATTTATATTGCCAACTGCACAGCTTTCGTTCCAGATAGTCAATCATGCCAAATAATATCAACCCAATCATACTTAACACGATAATGCCGGAATACATCTCCAGATAATTTACCCGTAACCAAGCGTCCATTATGAAATAGCCCATTCCGTACTGGGTCCCAAAGGTTTCGGTAAAAAAAAGCACAGATACGGCCGTAGCCATAGCCACCCGCAAGGCTGTCAGAAACTTCGGCATAGAAGCCGGAATCAGAATTTCGCGGAATATCTCGAGGAAACTGGCCCCAAGAGAGTATAACGGGTAGTACGTTTCCTTGGGGATACCTTTTACACCATCCCGCACGGCAACAATTACCTGAAAAACTACGATCAAAAATATCATGAGAATTTTTGACAGTTCATCCAGCCCAAATAACAGCATAACAACAGGCAAAAGGGCAATTTTGGGGATCGGATAAGTTAAGTAAATAAGCGGCGACAGCAGCCTGTCCCATTTTGAAAAATACCCCATACAAAGTCCAAGCGGAATGCCAATCATGACGGCAAGCAAAACTCCGGCGACAATCCGCCACATGCTATAGAACCCATGGATGGCAATTTGCGGCAAAAAAATGTGAAATAAATTAACAAGTACGACCCCGGGAGAAGGGATAATCGGCAGTTGCAGCCAGCTGGCAACCGCCTGCCATAACGCTAGGAAAATCAGCGCACCATAGATATACCAAACTCCTGATCCTTTTCTTTTCATTTTGACCAATCCTCTTTTATTGTCTTTCGTAGCTCAAGACAAAGTTGGAAAAAATCCTGACGGTTGCGTATGCCTTCTACTCCAAACAGAGGATTATCAATAATTTTGCTCACTGTCCCGGGAGCTGCCGATAAAATAACAATTTTTCGACCCAAATACACGGCTTCTTCCACATGATGGGTCACCAGGATGGTGGAAACCGAATGCTTTCGCCAAACATCTAAAAATACATTCTGTATTTCTTCTCTCGTCATTGCATCCAGGGCAGAAAAGGGCTCATCCATCAACAATAAGTCGGGGTGCAGCAAAAAGGCGCGGGCTAAAGCAACCCGCTGCTGCTGACCACCGCTGAGCTCGCCGGGATATCTTTTTTCCAAGCCGCTCAAACCAAGCAATTGGACTAACCCGGACAGTTTATCCTCATCACAAGACTGCCTTTTATTTTTTATTTTTATTCCCAGGCAAATGTTTTCCGCAATGTTCTTCCAGGGCAATAACCCATAATTTTGCGGAATAAAGCCGATGATTTGCTGTTTAGGGTTAACCGGCTGTCCCTTAATAAGGACACTGCCGTCAAAGCGGGTAATAATTCCGGCCAGAATCTTTAGCAACGTTGACTTGCCACAACCTGAAGGACCGATGATAGCACAGGTTTCGCCGGCAGCCAGTTCAAGGTTGATATTCTTTAATACTTCGTAGCCTACTTCCTCTGACTGATAAGAAATATTCAAATCATGAATTTGAATCATAAACAACTACCTTACAAACCGGGTATCTACCAACTCGGTATATTCGTATTTCTTGTCAATAAGCTGTCTGGCCTGCAACCAGGCGATAACATCATCCACTTCTTTTTTCGGCGGTGCCGTGGGTTTCTTGTATTGCGGCAGAACAAGCGCCCCTTTTATTTCTTTCGGAAATCCTGTTTTTTCAATGACCAAATCAATATAGCTATCCATTGGCTCCCGCGCTAAATAGTCTACAGCCTTACTGTAAGCTCTGTACATAGCCTGGATTTCTTTTTCCTTATCGTTAACAGCCTTGGAGGTAAAAATCATGACTCCGGGGTTAATGCCCAATTGCTCCGAGGTATTGATTACATGTCCGCCATTTTTTATCGCTACTGTTGCCAGAGGATCAGGCAGGGTAGCAGCGGCGATTTTATTATTTTGCAGCATCTCCAAACGCGCGGGGATTTGGGGGATGACAGTTTTGTTTAAATCATTTGCGCTTAATCCGCCTTCTGCGGCTATCCGGTCGGTGACATATTCAATAATCGTATTTTTCGAAATAGCCACATCTTTTCCTTGCAAATCGCGCACAGATGCTGCCGTCTCGTTTTTATTGGCGATTAATTTATAGCTACCGTTGGTCAACGAAGTAATTACGGTATCAAAACCACCCTTTTTAGCAAATGCTTCTGCCAGCATATCGGAGACAGCGCCGTCCAGGTTACCGCTTTGCAGCGCACTGTCCCGTTCCATAGCGCTTTTGAATTGCTTTAGTGTTACATTAAGACCTTCTTCTTTAAAATAGCCCTTCTCCTGGGCAATAATAAAAGGAATAGAATCTACATCAGGCATAAGGCCAATCGTAATGGATTGTAATTGCCCCTGCTTCTGTGCCGTATTTTCCTTTTTGTCATTTGCGCAGCCTGTCATAACCAGCAACAGCGCAACCGTTATTACTAGCATAACGATTTTTCTCATTGTACAGACCCCATTTCCTTACTATAAGTTAAAAATTCTCTCCCTATAACTAGTTTCGACAAGCGCGTTGCTTGTACCTGTCGCGTCTTCCCAAAATATACTAATTACGCAGCAACTACACCATTTACATGCTTGCAAGCTTTTTTTCAAAAATCTCCGGTTCCGGTAAGACTTCAACACACCACCAGGGGCAACAGCTCTGCAAATTCTCGACCGAATAGGTTCCGGTAGCAATACCAATTGTATAAACGCCAATGCCTCTGCCACACTCAATATCGTGAGGAGTGTCGCCGATGACAAAGATGTCGTGTTGCCCAGGCTCACCCCAATTGGCATGCACAAGCCGCAAGGCATGACCGGCTATGTCGCCTCGCTTTTCATACTGCTCCGCAAAAGCGCTGTTGGCAAAATCAAAATACTGATCTAATTTAAAGTATTCCAGTTTTATCTCAGCACCTTTCCTACTATTGCCGGTTAGTAAAAGCAGCTTATAACTTTCCCGTCCGGATAAACTAGCCAGGATATTGGCAACGCCGGGCAAAACCAAACCTTTTCTGGCAGCTAGCTCGCAGGGTAAAAATTCTTCATAACGGCGGCATAAGCTGTCAATCTCGGCTTGGCGTGCTTCGCGTCCGGCAGCTTTTTCAATAATTTGCCTTGCAATATAATTATCTGTCATACCGGCTGAAATAATCTGGTCAAAACTCACCGACTTACCCCAGAGTTCTTCTGTTGCCTGGGCAAAAGCGTATAAACCGGCTTTCGATGTCCTAATCAATGTACCGTCGATATCCCAAAAAAGTATTTTCAACAACTAACCCTCCCAACTCATCCTAAAGTTGCATCTGTTTTCAGCATTTGTTACGCGCTCTTACTAACAAATTTACCCGTAGTAAATCATACTGTTTTAATTTTACCACAAAAAAGTTGCCGCTGTCCTTAAGCGTATAAATATCTTCTGAGCGCACAGGCTCCGCCGGGCAAAAAAAATCCGCTAAACTAGTTAACAGTTAGCGAAAATATTTTTATCCAGCATACTCACTGCTGATCAAGCAAATTAGAAAATACTTTTAGTAAGTAAAATAATAGAGGGAAAGCCCTCAGCCTTCCCCCCTTACTTAGAGCACCCATCCTTATAGCATGCATTGCATACACTACTTACGGCTAACACAACTTGGCTTTTCGAACAGGAAAACTCAACTTTCAACAATGAACTTATGGTTCTGACAACTCCTCTTGGGTAAAACAAAAAACACAATCCTGCCAGATAACGAACCTACCGCAACAAACGGAAAACGAAACGGTTTCCAAATTACTGCAAACTGGTTGAATCTACGGCGCTATAAGGATGGTGCTTACTTAGATAATAACATATGGTATATAGTTTTGCAAGTAAGTTAATTCAGAATTTCAGAATTTTTTTCAAATATAACACGTAGTCTCTAAAATTAGTCCTTGTCTTGCAAATACTCGTTCACCTTGTTTTGATCCCAGCCCAGCATTTCCTGAAGAATTTCACCGGTATGCTGCCCTAAGAGCGGCGCAGGCCGATTGACACCGCCGGGAGTTTGCGACATTTTTACAGGCACCCCGGGCATTTTTAGTTTTCCAGCCACCGGATGCTCCACCTCCACAATCATTTCCCTGGCCGCAACATGGGGGTCGCTCACAACCTTATCAATAGTATTGATCGGCGCACAGGGCAATCCGGCCTTTTCCAGGATAGCTATCCACTCACCAATGGGCTTGGCTGTAAAAATTCCATTTAAAATAGCACCGAGCTCTACCGCATTATTGGTACGATGCAGGTTGGTATCAAAACGCGGATCTTTGATAAGATCAGGCCGCTCAAGAATGTTGCATAATTTTTCCCATAACCGGTCATTGCCGGCACCGACAATAATATAACCATCCTTAGCCGTATAGGAGGCGAACGGTGTAATCGACGGATGGCGATTTCCCAGTGGACCCGGTACATTTCCCGAAGTTACATAACGGGCTATGGCGTTCTCCAGTATTGCCAGTTGGCAGTCCAGCATGCCTACGTCAACCTTTTGGCCTTGGCCGGTACGCTGGCGATAAAATAATGCCGTCATAACACCATAAGCAGTAAACATGCCTGCAATAACATCGCCAACAGAGGCGCCAACGCGTGTAGGCTCTCCGTTCTCCGGGCCGGTAATGCTCATAATCCCGCCCATGGCCTGAACAATGATATCATACGCCGGTTTGTCACGATATGGGCCGGTATGTCCAAATCCCGAACAGGCTGCATAAATGAGCCCGGGATTTATCTCCTTCAGAACCTCATAACCCAACCCGAATTTTTCCATAGTACCAGGCCGGTAGTTTTCAACAACTACGTCAGCCTGCTTCACCAGTTCCTTGAATAAATCACAATCTGCCTGCCGCTTGAAATTTAGGATTATTGAGCGCTTATTCCGGTTAAGACTCATGAAATAAGCACTTTCATTGCCCACGAAAGGACCGAAGGCCCGGGAATCATCCCCTACTCCCGGCGGTTCAATTTTTATAATATCGGCTCCGAAATCGGCTAGCATCATTGTACAATACGGACCGGCTAATACTCTGCTCAAATCCAGGACCCTTACTTCTTCAAGTGCTTTCACAATCCATCTCTCCTTAGTTTTAAAATTGCGTTTACAATTAGTATCCGCTATAGCGATCCAATCATGCCGTTAATTGAGCCGTAGCGTAAATTACCATTACTGCCGGTTATCACTAGTTAATGAGGCAACAAAAAAGAGACAGACGGAATACAAATTCCACTCTGTCTCTTTAGCACTCATCTATATTCTAGTAAATTCGTCAATATTCAATAAGAATACCGTTTATTTTTAAAATCAGGCTTGATTATCGTTCATTTGCCAGGGCGTGCAACTGTTCCGTCATGCTGGTTACTTCCTGAATGCTGGCAGTTACTTCCTCAATGGCGGCTGCCTGTTGTTCTACGGTAACAGAAGTAGCCTGCCCCATAGTGACTGTTTTATTGACTGACTGCTGTATAATGGTGGTAAATTCTTTTATTTTGCCGACCGTTTCTTTTGAGTCTCCCGAAAGCTTACGAATTTCCTGGGCTACCACGCCAAAACCAAGGCCGGCCTGTCCTGCCCTGGCTGCTTCAATAGCGGCATTTAATCCTAACAAACGCGTTTCATCAGCTATTTCTTTAATGAAATCCATTACCTCATTAATCTTGCCTGAAATCACGTTAACATTTTGGATTTCCTCGTTAAGGGCATTTTGGTTGTTGTTAACGTCAGTGGCTGATGCCGCCAATTGTTCCATGGTAGCCGATATCTTGACAATACTGTCATTGATTAAACCAGCCATATCTTTAAGCTTATATTGCTGATAACCCACTTTTGAAACAGTATTAGCCACCAAATACAACATCTTGGCTGCCGCTTCCAGGTTTTTTCTTGATATCTGTTTTACTTCCCGTAATGCGTCTATATAGTTATCCGGATCTACACCAATTTCCTGAGCGACTTTACGGTAGTAGGCTTCATCAGGAGAGGAAGTTAAGACTTGTCCGCCCAGAATCGAACCAATTTGCCGTCCTTCCAGCATAATCGGACTGCCGAAATCCACCAGCCCGGCATGGCAGTCATAAATAGCCGGTTTACCGGTTCTGGCTGACTCGGCCCCCCCCTTACGGTCACACTCCATACAGCGTGCCAGCCCTGCTTTTGACCCACGGGTATATTCAATACAAAACTTAGTAAAGTTGCTAGGTTTTGTGACAGGATTGCCATCAATATCAACCGTAACGCTGGCCACACCCAAGGCTTCGGCAAAACTATCCTGGAAATCTTGAAGAAATTCTACATCGATTATGTCCTGAATTTTGACACTATTAAGGTTATCAAATTCAGGTTTACTCGTTACCATTTTCTGTTCCATCTGCTCACCCCCAACTTTTACTTTGAACTCCTTATTATTACTATTTTCTACGTCCAAAATAATGCTCCCCTGTAAAAAAGCGCACAATATTACAAATATTTTGCGTTTTTTATACGTCATATCTGTCGGTTTGTGTTTAATTTTTATGAAATCAATTATATCACTGGGATGAGTACGCAAAACGAACTTTAAAGGGTGGAAAAAACAACTTATATTAAATTAGTGTGACCTGCAAGATTAAGAAATCCTTGCAGGTCACACTGTAAAAAAGATATGAGAATACGACTAATAGTACCGCTAAGAAAAATTTACTTATTTTATCACTAAAACCATACATGTACTGCAAGAAGGACATAGGGCATTCAATTCTGATCGATTAAGCAGATCTTTAGGTATCTCCTGCCGTTCAATAATCTTAAAACAAATTTCTGTAAGTATTTTTCAACGGTTTGAGTCATGAGATATAGTTTTTTATTCTCTGCTTCCGTGCACCATCAAGTACTGGCATTCAGCAGCCCCCTTAATCTTTTATGCGTCAATATTTAGTTTTACAGCGTCCGATTAATCAACCTTCCGACCGGATTAACTGAATAAGCAACATAAATTCTGCAAGTATATAGTAAGATTAGCCTTGAATTAGTAATTTTATTTCATCCTTAGTTGGAACTTTCCCTTTCACCTTAACCACACCATCCACAACAAGTGCCGGTGTCGTCATAACTCCGTAGGCCATGATGTCTTTCATATTATCCACTTTAACAATCTCTGCGTTAATTCCTAGTTCAGTCAAAGCCTCCATCACTCGTTCTGTGAGCGTATTACATTTTGCACAGCCCATCCCTAAGACTTCAATCTTCACGATTTAAACCTCCTTTGAAAACATTATATTAATGTACAATTAACCCTATAACCCCACTGGGCAACCGTCAATTACAACTACTTGATTGGCTTTTTTTGCCGCATCAATAAACGGCTGCATGCGTGCTGCAATGCCGGTAATACAGCTCATACTAGCCTGAGCAAAACCCTCACGCCTTAATTTACGGCATGCCTGATCTGCAACTTCTCCTACATCTGCACAACCACCACAAGCATACATTATTCGAGATACCTCTTGAATTCCCCCGCAATTACATCCACTTATAATAAAGCCTCCTTATAATCGTTCCATAATAATATTATAAAATTATAATATTATTATGGATATATTTTAGTACTATCTTCCAAATTGGTCAATGCTATTTATTTTAAAAATTTCAATAAACTCTGACTATGTCCAATCTGTTCACTTAATATTTGCTCTGCTACTCCGAGCAATTTTATTATAGAAGGGTATGCAATCCAATAGATCACACGCTGCCCGTCTTTTCTAGAATCAATCAGACCTTGTCTTTTGAGAATTCCAAGATGTTGTGAAAAATTTGATTGTTCAATATCTATTTCTTCTATCATATTACACACACACAGCTCTCCTTGGCTAAGCATATGCAAAATCTTAATACGTACCGGATGCCCTAATGTTTTAAATAGTTCAGCTGTCAATTTAACAACAATATCATCGGCCAAAATAAAACCTCCTAAATTCCCTTCGATAGAGATCAAATGAATATATTAATTATAACATCTTCTCTCTTTATGATTAAATTATGAAATTAAAAAGATAACCTGTAAAGATAATCGCTACTGCCATTATCATAATAAAAATGGCAATCAGTTTTGGTTTTAGTACATTGCGCAAAATAATCATTTCCGGAAAACTTAATGCCGTAACCGCCATCATAAATGCCAACGCCGTCCCAAGGCTCATGCCTTTTTGGATAAGCGCTGTGACAATAGGAATAACGCCAGCAGCATTAGAGTATAACGGTACTCCGATTAAAACCGCCATCGGCACAGCCCAGATATTATCCTTGCCTGCGTATTGCACAAGAAAATCTTCTGGCGCATAACCATGGATAAAACCGCCAATTCCAATAGCAATAATTACATAGAGCCATACCTTTTTCAGAATTTCTTTCGTATAGTCCCGTGCATAGCAAAGGCGGTCACCAAATGTCTGCTCAACGATTTCAGTTTCTCCCACTTTCATTTGATACACATATTCTTCCACCAAATGCTCTAAATTACCTTTACCGATTAGATAACCGGCAATAATCGCAATAGTGACGCCGGAAAGGATATAAATAACGGCAACTTTCCAGCCGAGCAACCCCCATAACATAACGAGTGCCACTTCATTGACCATTGGTGAAGATATTAAGAAAGAGAAAGTGATTCCCAGTGGAACTCCGGACTCTATAAAACCAATGAACACTGGTACGGCAGAACAAGAGCAAAAGGGTGTAACGATACCTAACAAAGCAGCGACTATGTTCCCATATAATTCCCGCTTATGACTTAAGATTTTCTTTGTGCGCTCTGCTGGAAAATATGAACGCAATATCGACACGCCGAAGATAATAATTGTTAACATAAGGAAAATTTTTATACTGTCATAGACAAAGAAATTAAGTGCTTCACCTAACATAGTACCGGGCGCTAAACCCAGCCAGTGATAGATTAATAAGTCTGCAAATGTTTTTAACATAAAGAAACCTCCAGCAATTATTTAATGGTTTTCTTATTCCCTGTGGTTACTTTTAACTTAAGAAAAATATATTAGTTTTTTATCATATTATAATATATTGTTTTTATGAATACAAGATATTTTTTTCACCAATAATATTTTAGCTGTTTATAACCAATTGCCATTATGTGTTAACTGCAAACACCATAAATGGAAAATTTGCCTTAGATAATAAAAGAAGAGATAGTAGTAGAATTTCTACAACCATCCCTTTTCCCGTTAGCAATTGACATGTAATATCCTACCGGTTTAACAGACTTTTTATCCCTTCGCTTTTAACTTATCGGGAACTACAAAATACTTTCTAAAGCGTAACGCTACGTTAACCAAGCCAATCATAACCGGCACCTCAATAAGCGGTCCGATAACAGCGGCAAAAGCCTGCCCTGAATTGATGCCAAAAATGGCTACAGCCACCGCAATCGCTAATTCAAAGTTATTACTGGCTGCCGTAAAGGATAATGTAGTTGTCTGCTCATAGTTTACTCCCACACGATGGCTCAGGTAAAAAGATACTAAGAACATAACAGCAAAATAGACAATTAGTGGAATGGCTATACGCACCACATCCATCGGTAATTTAATAATATAGCTGCCTTTTAGAGAAAACATAATCACAATGGTAAACAATAGCGAAATTAATGCCAACGGACTAATCTTAGGTATAAAAGTCTTTTCGTACCATTCACGTCCCTTTGCTGGCAATAAGATGCGTCTTGTCAAATATCCGGCTACAAAGGGGATACCCAGATATATTGCCACACTCATAGCAACATCTTTCATGGACACCTGAATTTGCATGCCCGTAAAACCAATCCATCCTGGAAGTACGGTGATAAAAAAATAGGCGAACACGGAATATAATATAAGCTGGAAGATTGAATTAAGTGCTACCAGTGCGGCCGCATATTCATTATCACCTTCTGCCAACGAGTTCCAGATAATTACCATAGCAATACAACGAGCCAAACCGATTAGTATTAATCCAACCATGTAATCCGGTTTATCTGGTAAGAAAATGATAGCTAGGGCAAACATCAATACCGGACCGATTACCCAGTTTTGCACAAGTGACAACAGCATAACCTTGCCATTATTAAATACCTTCCCGATTTCCTCATACTTTACCTTTGCTAATGGTGGATACATCATTACAATTAGGCCAATCGCAATCGGAATGGATGTTGTACCAATTGACAATGAATCTAGCCACGCAGCCATCCCAGGAAAGAGATAACCGCCGCCAACGCCAATTGCCATTGCCAGGAAAATCCATAATGTCAAATACTGGTCTAGAAAAGATAATCGTTTTTGAGTTTGCGTCATTTTACTATTCCCCCTTTACTTGTTATAGTATGAACTTTGAAGGTCTAACCCCATGCCTTCTTAGCTAATTCCGTATATTCACCTCCTTATTTGTAATATATAGATAGCATCAGAGCAATTTATGATTAAAATTGATTTTAATCATTTAAGTGTTTAGAAAACCCGGCTAACGCCGAGCCTTTGGCAAAAGCGCTAGCCGCTGGTTGCACTTATCCAGTCGAAAGTTATACTTTCTGGCTGGGCAAAAAATTAATCGTCCGTAATTTTAACACTGAACTCGCAACTGCCACCTAAATCTCTGTATTTTTTTAACCTTATCAAATCCTTTTGACATTGTGGATCACTGTCCAATTCTTTAAGCAGTTCCTTTATGAAGGCATACTGCTCCAGTATTTTTTCGTCAACCCGATAATATATCCACTGAGCTTGTTTTTTGCCAACAATAAGTTTAGCATGCTTTAACTTTGTTATATGGCGTGAGGCATTAGACTGGGTTAGTTTTAATATTTCTTCTAAATCACAGACACAGAAAGTATCTCTACATAGCAAATTCAACATTCTTATTCTGGTTTCGTCAGCCAAAGCCTTGAGTATCTCAATAATATCCATTATTCTCACCACATCCTATATATTAGATTGGTTCTGTTACATTTCATCTTTTATATCAGCAAAACCTATCTTGTATATGATTATATTCGCTTTTACTCATTTTTGTCAATTATTCTTTTGGCATCCATTACCAGACCTATACAACGTACTGAACTTAAGATAATATATGTTCTTCTGATTTGCGTAGAATATACTCTTTAGCTGAATCCTCAATTGTTATCAACATAGTCTTCCCTCTACAGCTTTTCTCCGCTCTTCCAAAAGAGATAAAAAACTACATTTTATCTCTTGCAACCAGTCGTTTGAAGAAGAAGATTTTTTCTATTTTTATCGTTAACCTTTTAAATATCTCGGCTACAGCTGGATGATAGTATACTTCAATTCCATCAATATTAACTTGTTGGTAATGAACGGCCTTATCAGATTTGCCCAATCGCACGGATGGGACACGCGGCGTTTGTCCGCCGCAGTTGCCGCCACTTCAAACCCCTCGTGGCCGTTCCACAACACTGATACTAATCGCCAACTCAGATGATTTTGACTTACACCGGATGTATTCTCTAGCTGATTCTTCAATTGTAAATTCCATCTTGATTCCTCCTTAGCTTGAACTTGACTCGGATTTACCGATAACCGCCTGCTTTCTGATGCGATAGCAATACCTTTAATCCAAACGTTAAAAAGCGCACAACTTCTTGGGGAACCCGCGCGATTATTTTTATATCCCTGATCAAATATTTGTAATATAAGTACCAATACGAAAGTTTTCTTTTGCCTGAACATGCAGACCCTCAATATGCCAAAACAACTGATAAACTTCGAATTCTATGTTGACTCACGGTCAACCTATCACATTTGTCAGCCCTTGCCATCGACATCGCCAATTTGTATCGCAACTCCATCTTTGACAATGACAGGTACTTTATCAGAACCATATCGATCTTTACACAATTTCTTAGCCCATGCGTGTACACTTGTGTTGACTTCTTGAAAAGTAATCCCTTTCTCCTGGTATTCTTGGAGTTTCTCCGCCCCCTTTTCGGTAAGTTTTAAATCGGCTATTAATTTACCAGCTATTTCGCAGATTTGCCTTTCTCCACTTTCGCTTAGTCTAACAACATTGCCTAGACTTACAGTATCAACACCGGCCACTAGGCGATCAATAGTATATTCAATGTCAATATCGCCACCCATTATATCGACAATGTTGGATGCGCACATTTTATTACAACCATTGATAACAATACACGGTATATTGGTTATTGTTTGTATCGCATCTATTTCTCCATTTACCAGATAGGCTAAACCAAGAAGTTTCGCCTGCTTATTCAGCTCTTCTTTCACCTTTAACGCTATTTCTTGTGTCATCAGGCCATAAACAGAATCAATGCCACAACATGGAATGATAACTAGCATTTTTTTATCCAAATTACATCCTCCCCAATTAATTCATTAGAAGAAAACCGCGCTTAACCAGGTAAACAAATAGTTGAATATGATTTTATACCGGTCCACGCATCCGCCGAGAGGCCAGTTCGCATTCTTTAATCATTAGATTTTGTTCCGCAGTCAAAGGCTCCCCGTCCTCATACTGGGGTTCAGCAAAATAATAACAGTTAGATTTTTCTTCGGCAATTGCGTTTGATAACTCGAACTGATATTTAAGACACCATAACTTTCCGTCAGCTAATCGATCAGCAATTCCACAAGAAAAACATTTTACTAACATGCTTAATCCCCCCTATTTTAATTTGGTCATTCAACCTAGTTGAGCAGGTTTGAAAAATATTTGCAAAATACTCGTATATTTTGAAGGAATTATTTACACGATTACCAAATATAGGTATAATTAAATTGTATCATTAACTGTTTACATCGTCAACAGTATACTTCACTAACCACCTTGAATTACACTAAGAAAGATGGTCGATAGAATGACAAAGGAGCCCAAAAACATTTCTACTATGAGAAACGCTATAAAAACTTTTATGAGAAGCTTAGGCGTATTGGAAGGTAAAAAAACATTTTGCTACGACTGCACGTATGCGCAGTGTCATGTAATATGGGAAACCGCACAAGAAAGCAAAATTTCGGTAAATGAACTTGCAACTCGGCTAAATATAACTAAAAGTGCAGTAAGTAGGACAGTAGATGACTTAGTAAATAAAGGGTATCTTGATCGTAATCAAAACCCAGATGACCGCCGATATGTAGACATTATACTAACAGAAAAAGGGCAAAAAACTTTTCAGGAAATTGAACTAAACTCGCGTCGTTATTTTGAATCTATATTAGAAAAAATACCTGAAAATAAACGTGAGACAACACTTGAAGGAATCCAAAACTTTAGTGATGCCCTATGTCAAGTTTTTATAAAGAATGCTACGAAATGAAAGGCAATAAAGATTTTCTTCTGTCAGGGTGTTAGTAACGACCCACCGCTAGCGCTTGACTTGTGCTTTTACTAACCTTAATTTCAGTCTAATAAAATCTATCAAATTATAAGAAGCTATCTCTAATAGGTTAAAAACCTTTGAGATAGCTTCCAAGACATCCTAGTATAATAATATTATTAGATTATACTTAATGATTTAGCCACTACAAATGCTAAACCGCCACCAATAAACGGTCCAACGACTGGAACCCAGGAATAGGCCCAATCAGACGAACCTTTGCCGGGAATTGGACAAAAGGCATGTGCAAGTCTTGGGCCCAAGTCACGTGCGGGATTCAAAGCATAACCGGTAGTCCCGCCCAGGCTGGAACCTAAACCCCAAACTAAAACAGCAACCATAAACGGGCCAAATCCTGGTGCCATTCCACCAACTGGTTTGGAAAACATAGCAAATATTACAAACACCAACATAAAAGTAGCAATAATTTCACATAACAGGTTCTGTCCATAATTACGAATGGCCGGGCCTGTGCAGAAAACCCCCAGTTTTATTCCCTGATCTTCTGTGACTTCCCAATGCCCCCGGAAGAAAAGATAAGTAATACAGCCGCCAACAAAACCACCCGCAATTTGAGCAATCATAATCATAATAGCTTCAGGAGTCGCATACACCCCATTAAGCAGTTTTGCAAAGGTGACAGCAGGATTAATATCCGCTTGTGGTGCTCCACAAGCCATAGCAACATAAACGCCCATGCCAACGCCAATCATCCAGCCGGTAATAATATTAAACCAACCGGAACCTTCGGCCTTAGAAAATTTTAATAAAGAGTTCGCAACTACACCATTTCCAAAAATAATCAGAACAGCCGTACCAAGAAATTCACCTAAATACGGAGTTGCCATCACTTAATCCCCCTTTTTAGTTTACTTGTAATCAGTGATATCGTTGTTTTTACATGGCATCACCTCAGCTTAGATATAAAAAAAGAAATCCAAAACAGCACCATTGTATTTACCCTGGCGTTGAATGGACTTCTCTTCAATCTCTGTCCCGATATTTTTCTAATTTTTCGATAAATTTATATTCTACGACTATTTCATCTATTCCTGCTTGTTCAAAAATTATTTATTTCACAAACAGAAGATTCATTAGAAAACCCGGCTAACGCCGAGCCTTTGGCGAAAGCGCTAGCCGCTGGTTGCACTCTGTTATAAGTTATATCAAATTATTCCGATTGATTTGGCCAGTGCAAAAGCTATGCCACCGCCAATAAACGGCCCAACGATCGGAACCCAGGAATAGGCCCAGTCAGAAGAGCCTTTGCCGGGAATCGGGCAGAAAGCATGAGCAAGCCTTGGCCCCAAATCACGGGCAGGATTCATAGCATAGCCAGTAGTACCGCCTAGTGCGGAGCCTAAGCCCCAGATTAATACTGCAACCATAAAGGGGCCAAACCCCGGCGCCATACCGCCAACTGGCTTGGAGAACATAGAAAAAATTACAAATACCAGCATGAACGTGGCAATAACTTCGCATAACAGGTTTTGCCCATAATTGCGAATGGCCGGACCGGTGCAGAAAACGCCCAATTTTATCCCCTGATCTTCTGTGGCTTCCCAATGGCCCCGGAAGAAGAGATAGGTAATACAGCCGCCAACAAAACCGCCCGCGGTTTGAGCAATCATAATCATAATAGCTTCAGGAGTTGTATAAACACCGTTAAGTAGTTTAGCAAAGGTTACGGCAGGATTAATATCTCCCTGCGGCGCCCCGCAGGCGATAGCAACATATACTCCCATGCCAACACCGACCATCCAACCGGTTATGATATTAAACCAACCAGATCCTTCAGCCTTGGAAAATTTCAATAAAGAGTTCGCAACTACACCATTACCAAAGATAATTAGAATAGCCGTACCGAGAAATTCACCAAAATACGGAGTTGTCATTAAAAAAATCCTCCTTTTTTCTTAAAATAACGCCTGATGCAAACTATGATGTGGTGCGGCAATAACCAGCTGGTCAACCAGGAACCCACTGTCCTTAATTGCATTGCTGCCAGTCCGAACAGCAGCTGTCACTGCACCAACCTCACCGGTCATGGAAACAACCGCTTTACCGCCCATGCCCCGCGCCAGACGGACTTCAAGTAATTGCACGGCAGCCGCCTTCGCGGCCGTATCGGCGGCGACAACCGCCGAAGCTACCGAGTAGCTTTCAATTACCCCTAGCGCCTTGATCTGTTTAACCTCTGTACATCCCGATAAAGCGTGTAATACATCAGTATGGACGTTGGGAAGAACAAATTCATCCACCACATTCTCTGTACCGCCAACACTTTTGCCGCTGCGCACCGCGCTTTGCACCGCGCCGACGTCGCCGCTGACCATTACAACATATTTTCCCGGGCACAGGGGTTGAGACATGACCAGCTCAACATTAGCCGCCTTTAGCATGGCGTCGGCAACCAAAATGCCTTTTGTAATATTTTTAATTTCCAGTAATCCTATGGCACGTTTCATTTTGATTCTCCCCCTGCCTTTGTTACATTGCCCGAATAGCAATCGAGCCGTCCACAGCATATACCTGTCCGGAAATGCTGGCATGCAGATTGGTTCCCACTGCTGCGCCTTCAGGAATAACGGCGATAAGATCCCCTTTGTTGACCGTGTCCCCTACAGCAACAACCGGTTTAGCCGGTGCGCCAATATGCTGTGAAAGCAGTATTTTGACGTCTTTGGCTGTCACTGGTTCAGTGCTTAAAGGTGCTTTAGCATCATACTGTCCCAGTCCCAAACGGTAAAGCAGCCGTTTCGTGGGAATCAGGCGATAGCCCCGGTTTTCACGCGGGCTTTGCGGCTTGGCATTATGGGGATTTTTTATTTTTGCCTTGCCAAACTGCCGTTTCAACTCGGCGTTAACCCGCCGTGGCGATAATCCCATAGTACAGCCAAAACTGTCGCAAGCGCCGCATTCGGAACATAAGAATGCCTTGGTAACAACATCGGCCTCGTTATATTGCCCCCTGCCAAGGGCCTGCATAATCCGGTGCGGTTCAAGGCTGTGGCCCAGCAAGTTGCGCGGACATACATCGGTACAGGCGCGGCAGTTGCAGCACACCGCCTTGGCTCTGTTGGCAATAACCGACCAAGGTGTATCTTTTTGCGTTACTAAGGAATGATCGGCAGGCAGGACGATGACGCCGCCGGTTGTTTTGGTAACAGGCTGGTCAGCGGTTGTCAGCTTCCCCATCATGGGGCCGCCGTCGATCACGGCATAATTAGGCACGGTAGCCCCGCCGGCCATCTGGATCAGTTCACGGATGGCTATCCCAATCGGCACTTTAAAGGTAGCCGGTTTATTCACCGCTCCTGTTACGGTAACGTATTTATCGGTAACAGGTTGCCCGGCGACGGCTTCAGCGACATTAATTAACGTTTCGACATTGGCGACAACCACGCCGACATGAAGCGGGATGCCGCCTTCCGGTACAATTCTGCCTGTGACCTCATGAACGAGAACCTGCTCGTCACCGGCGGGATAAATGTCAGGCAGGAAAAAAAGTTCTATTGCTTGTTCATTTTTTAGTTCGGCCTGCAGTTTGGCTGCAGCGTCTTCATACTTATGTTTTAAGCCAATAACGCCCTGCCGGGCACCGGTAGCCGCCATCACGGTTTTTAGGCCGGCAATCAATTTGGCACTCTCACTGGCCATAATCAGTTGATGAGCTCTTAATAACGGTTCGCACTCAGCACCGTTAACAATAACGGTATCGACACTGGCATTGATTTTAACATGGGTGGGGAAGCCGGCACCGCCGGCTCCCACGACGCCTGCCGCTTTTACGGCCGCAATGATTTCTTCCCGCAACCTTCTCACCTACTCTCTTGGCGTAGCCTGTTACTCACACGATAGAAAACCCATCAACAAGAACACAACGACGCTGGCGGGTAAAGCTGCGTGCCGACGTAAGTCCCTCGCCGGTAGGTCCTGCGATTGTAAAGGTAGTGAATCCCTCGCCGCCTACGCCAATGCCGGCAAAGGACGGAGCGTTTTTTACAAATATCGTAGTCTCAATCGCTTTGGCCAGTCTGGTGAGGTTATCGACGTTTTTGGAATGCATAATGGCCGTATGTCTGTTGCCATGCTCAACTTTCACGGCAAGTTCAATCGCGGCGTCAATGTCTTTTACCTGAACAACCGGCAGTACCGGCATCATTAATTCTTCTAGAACAAACGGATGGTCGGCGGCTGCCTCACAAATGACAACTTTGACACTGTCGGGAACATTAATGCCGATTTGGCTTAAAATATACTTGGCATCTTTGCCGACGAACTTTTTATTGACGGCATAACTCCTTTTAGGTTTTTCCGTACAACCGCTGGCGGCCAGTTCCTCTTTTTCCGTCAAAATAACTTTCGCCAACCGGTCAATGTCCTGCCCGGAAATCAAGTAAGCCCCGTACCGCTGCATGTAGGACATCAACTTGTCCGCTACGCAGCCTACAACAATGACTTCCTTTTCGGCAATACACGGCAGGTTATTGTCAAATGAACAGCCGGCAATAATGTCTCTGGCTGCTTTTTCAATATCGGCGGTTTCATCAACAACCGCAGGCGGGTTGCCGGCACCGGCCCCAATGGCTTTTTTCCCGGAAGACATAACCGCCTTGACTACGCCAGGGCCGCCTGTCGCTACCAGCATATTAATTCCCGGATGACTCATCATCGCGTTGGTGGCTTTCAGTGAGGGTTCCGCAACGGCCGTTAACAGGTTGGCAGGACCACCGGCCTTAATAATGGCCTCATTCAATAGTTTGATTGTCAATAGCGAAGTATTTTTGGCTGTGGGATGAGGACTGAACACAACCGCATTACCGGCAGCGATCATACCGATTGCGTTGCACAGCACGGTCGCACACGGATTGGTTGTCGGCGTAATCGAACCAATTACACCATAAGGCCCCATCTCGAGCAGTGTTAATCCGCGGTCGCCGGTCCATGCTTCGGTGCGCAGCCCTTCCGTACCGGGAGTCTTGTCGGCAACCAGGCGATGTTTAATAATTTTATCGGCAACCCGGCCCATCCCTGATTCTGTGACTGCCATTTCAGCCAGTTCTTCCGCATGGTCACGTGCAACCTGGCGCATAGCCTGAATGAGTTCTTCTCTTTGGGCAATCGACAGTTTTTTTAGCTGGTTATACGCCGTACGGGCCGCTTTCACCGCTTCCTCAATTGTTGCAAAGATCCCGCTATTGCCTGCAGTGTCACTTTTACTCTCCTGAACCCGGGCAATTACTTCTGCCGTAATTTTTGCAACTAAACTTTGATCAATAGTCATTTGTTTTCCTCCTTCCGTCTGAATCGCCTTACTGCAAGGCCTCCAGACCGGCTTTGGCTACGGACATATCTTCATCAACTGATCCGCCGCTCACACCAATGCCGCCAATTAAAACACCATTCTCCCAGATGGGTATGCCGCCGCCGAATATCACCAGGCGGCAGCCATCTGTCGTATTGATTCCATACAGACTCTGCCCTGGCTGAGCTACTGCCGCGGCCTGTTCGGTAGACATCTTGAGCGCGACGGCCGTGTACGCTTTATTGAGGGCGATGGACACACTGGCTAATAAAGCATCATCCATCCGTTCGTGCGCAACAAGGTTGCCGCCGGCGTCCACGACGGCAATAACCATCGGCACATTGATTTCAAGGGCCTTTTTTTCAGCTGCCGCAATCAATTTTTTTGCTTTTTCCAACATATCGCTTTTCCCCCCATCAGCTTGTTTTGCTTCCTGAAGAACCTGCATAACAATTTGGGTTACTTGGGTAATAAGTTCTTCCTGCTCCACGCATCTAGCCAAAACAAATAACAGATCAGACAGCCTGTTTACATACAGGGCAACAGGGGTATTGACCGTTTCCGTACGCTTTAGCCTAACAATATACCGCTCGGCGCGCCGCACAATGGTACGCGCCAGGTCAAGCGCGGCACTGGCCTGCGTTCCTCCGGGCGTAACAAAGTAGTGCTGCGGAATACGCCGCTCCTCTAATTGATCGATAATCTTCTCTAAACGTTCGACATGGGTATGAGTAATGCGATATGTGCTGTTTTCCGTTACCTCTGCTGTAGCTAAATCAGCATTTAATAAAATCAGTTCCTGCTGGATGGGATGAATAATGTCGATAGCCCATTGTCTATTGGTAAGTGACTTAGCCAAACCCATGGCAGCATTAGCTTCATCTACCGTACCGTAAGCGTGTACCCGGACGCTGTCTTTAAAAATCCGCTCTTTGCTCAGCAAGCTGGTTTTTCCTTCATCGCCTGTTTTGGTATACACTTTCATGGTACATTACTCCTCGAGTAAACTTTTATTCACTTCGATGTTGTCAATAATGCCAACAATGGCCGCATCTACCGCCGAATGTGGGTTGCCGGTAACATGGCGGGCGGAGCTTCCATCAACAACAAGTACAATTTCGCCAGTCCCGGCGCCAATTGTGTCTACGGCAACGATAGGCTTACCCGGTGCTTCCGCACCCAAACGAGTCGGCTGTACGATCAGTAGCTTGCTGCCTGTTAAACTGTCGTCCTTAGGGGTAGCCACAAGCGTTCCGATTATTTTTCCAACCCACATGCTCTTTTCATCCTTCCTGACCGGCTAATTGTAAACAATATCAATATGGGATTCTCTGGCAATATCACGTGCTAGCGGCGTGACCAAAGTACCTTGCTCTATCTTAACGATTCCCGTGCCGCTCTGAGCGGCACGCCTGACAGCTTCCGCATCAAGCACCTGTTTTTTCGCCGGCTTATCCAAAATAACCGGCAAATCACTGTTCGTTTCCTTGCGTAAAGCTTTTTTGGCCGCTGCCGCTAAAGAATCCACAGGCGTAAGCTCAATACCAAACGCCGCAATTTTCTTTAAGTTATTCTGCAATGCCTCACGCAAAGCCGGCGGCGTTTTGGTCATTTCTTTTTGTACCCGCCACCCATCCTGAGGATCTGCCGCATTTGCCGCCGCCAGTACGGGCTTGCCAAGCATCAGCGCCTGGATGATTAATGTACAAGCCATGGTATCAGACAGGGTATGCGCCAGTTTTGCCGCTGTATTTTGGGTTAATACCGGCACCAGTACGATATCGGCAGCCCGCAGGTATTTTCCCGGATAGGGGGACTGAGATGTAATAATGGGAATATCACTACCCAGTTTTTCCTTGATCCAGTTTTCCCCGACGATGGTTTCCGCCGCTTGTGAAAGAACGACAGTAAGTTTCGTACCGATAGCCTGCAAAGCTTTTAGCTCCTCCAGACTTGTTTCCAGCCCAATGCTTCCACCCGTGAAAATAGCCAGCGCTGTATAGAGCGGCGCTGCTGTCTGTAGTGGCTTTTCACCCTGTGCCGACCCCAGACGGCGCATTACCTCGGCGGTAACTAACTCCACAAGTTTTTCATTGTCCACATTAATTCTCCCCCACTGACACTAACGTGACTTTGTCACCATTACGCAGTTCGGCGGCATTGGCTTCGTCGGTGTCAATATGAAATTCCAAACGGAAGTTGGGACTTACCCGGATAAGTACATTGCAATAGGTTCCGCCTCTAGGGCCGCCAACCTGAACAGTGACGCGGTCACCGTCAGCTACGTTAAACCGCCGGGCGTCATTCTCTTCCATATGAATATGACGGGCTGCACAAATCACGCCTTCCTTTAGCGTGATTGCTCCTTTGGGTCCCGCAACGACAATACCGGGGGACCCTTGAATATTGCCGGAATCCCGCAGCGGCGGCACTACGCCCAGACTGAAACCGTCCGTACGGGAAATCTCAACCTGAGTAAACTTACGTACAGGCCCTAATACCCTAACATTACGCATGACACCCTTGGGACCTACCAGGGTAACGGTTTCCTTAGCCGCAAATTCATTGATCTGCTTTAAGTCTTTCTCTTTTGTAAGGGTATAACCGCTGCCAAACAAAACTTCGATGTGCTCGGCCGAGAGGTGGATGTGACGGTTGGATACGCCAACAGGAATACCTTGCTCTGTCTTTGCCGCCTGATTCAGTTCAGGCAGGGCAGCCACGACCTGGCTTACAATCTGCTCCAGAAGTTTTTGATCCATCATCTCACCCCGTTATTACCAATAATATAGGTTCCTCAAGAAAAGCGGAGATTGCCACGCGAGTGCCCGCAATCAGCCTGTTTTCAGGTCATTGCCAGGGATGGCGGCAATCCCGCTTTCATCTATTTACTCCGACTTGGGAAGAATCTTTTCAATATCTGTATGAGGCCGGGGAATCACGTGCACCGAAATCAGCTCGCCCACTCTTTGGGCCGCCGCGGCACCGCTGTCGGTAGCCGCCTTGACGGCTCCCACATCACCGCGTACCATAACAGTGACTAATCCTGACCCAATTTTCTCATAGCCAACTAGAGCTACGTTAGCAGCCTTGACCATAGCATCAGCAGCTTCAATCGCACCGACCAGTCCTTTGGTTTCAACCATTCCTAATGCCTCTCCGCGCATACTATTCATCCTCCTTGTTTTTATCGTAATGAATGCAAGTCACCCTGGGATCGCCTTTTTTTCTTGGACAAGCAGGGTCGCCACACAGATTGCAAACGTCAGCCGAATTGCCGGCAACAACCGGTTTTTCATCTGCTGCTTCGCTTACCGGTTCAATGACCGTAGTTTCCGCCGTTGCCGTTATATCCGCAGTCTCCGGCTCAGGTGGAATAATCATCACCGCTTCACTCGGAACCGCCGGTTCAACCGCGGGCTGAACAGCTGCTGCTACAGCCCCCTCCGGCTTGTGGCCTACTGTTTCCTTAGTAAGTAAAATTTTGCCCAATGTATTATGTGGGCGCGGTATGACATGTTTGGCAAACACTTTATTTATTTTGGCAGCCGCCGCCGCGCCGGCATCAACTGCCGCCTTGACAGCACCGACATCGCCGCAAACTTTAATAACAACCAAGCCGCCGCCTCTGGCAAGCTCATAACCGATTAATTCAACATTAGCCGCCTTGACGGCAGCGTCGGCCGCTTCTACACCGGCAGCCAGGCCAACTACCTCAATCAGACCTAAGGCGTTTTTGACCATGTATTCACCCCCCCATGGCCTTGAGCACTTTCCTGTAATACTTTAAGGACAATCTCACGGACACTCGCATATAGTTGAGACATTTGATCAGCCGCAACAGCTGTTTCCTCTTTTGTGTTTTCTTTAAAAGGCAGCCCTTTCACCAACCGGGCGGCATTATAGCCAAACCGGCGCCACGCGCGAGCGGTGCCTTCCCCTTCAAGCACAAACAGCGGCTGGTTTTCAGGCAATTTATGATAATGAATACACATGCCCGCAGGACCGATTCCCACCCCCACGCCAAGTGGCGAAACTTGGGCGCCTTGATAGGCAAGAACCACAACATTGTTGTTTTCTGCAGTCAACAGCGCGTAAGGTACCCCTTCTTCCTCCATGCCTGCCTGAAGCTCACGTAATTTATTCTCACAGCCCGGATGCGGATAACTGTAAATCATTATGCTGGGTTTATTGGGTATTTGTTCTGACTGCATAATGCTCACGCCCCGCTATCAAGATAGGATAGAACCAAACCTGTTGCAACAGCATTTCTTGGTCCTTCACTGCCGCGGATATTGCCGCGTCCGCAAACAATTCCATATTCAGCCAGTGCATCTGTCACCATATCCCCTACTTCGAAATCCATCGCTGAACCGCCGACCAGCACGACAAACTCAATATGCCGGATATTGCCGGTAGGGGCGACCCGCTTCAGTGAGCGGAGTGCATTGGTGACAAAAACACGCCTTTTGGCTTCCCGCCGTACCTGCCGGATTCTGTCAAGGGCATGATCAAAAGGTATGGGAACCATACCGTCCTCCTTTAAAATAACTACCCGGGCAAATACATGCGGCGGCAAATGATTTTCATAAAATTTTACTGTACCGTCTTCCAGTCTGACATGATACAGGCTTTCCACCTTGGCCAGCGGATATTTTTTTATATCCTCGGCTAAATCAAAGTCATTAAGCCCTAATTCGGAATTAATCAGCATGGTGACCATATCGCCGGCACCACCCAAATGAATCGAATGGATCCGGCCATCGCGGGTGATGATAGCGGCATCGGTTGAACCGCCCCCCATATCGAGAATTGCCAGCGGCTTATCGGTGCCGGGAGTTGTTAACGCCCCGCGAATGGCCATATTGGCTTCCACCCCGGCAATCACCACATCTGCCTTTAATTCTTCCTTGAGCTTGTTGGCAATTTGTTCCATCGGCAATCTGCTGGTTTTAACCATAGCGGCCAACGCCACTGCCCCTTCCAGGGCGAACTCGCCGGCCAGCCCGCCTTGTACCTTTTGCGGTACGAAAGTATCAACGGCCAGTATGTCCTGGATCTTCATCTCAGCTACCGGCTGCGCGGTAAGTTCCGCCATAACCTGGCGCACTCTTTCCAGCATGCCGTTGACATTGGTGCCGGCTTCTCCCTGGACATCCGTTATCGGCTGAACACGTTCCACCGCTTCCATAATGGCATCTGAGCCCGCCTCGATATCCATATCGGCTTTGCCCTTTTGCCCGATTATGGTGATAAAACCGGCGGGAATAGACCGTGCTTTTACATCTCCCTGGGGTGTACGGACAACCACTGCCGAGCGATTGCCAATCAAAGCTCTGGCGATCGGGACAACCATTTTTGTTTCGTCAGACGTTAGACCGAAGACGGTAGCAATGCCATAGGGATTTGATAAGGTTTTGATGGTCTGTCCGGCCTCCGCAACTTCAACGGCAGCAAGCATACCTACCGGAACCTTTTCAATTAATGTTACTTCATCAACAACAGGTATTGGCTGCTCCAGTCTGTTGGCAATCAGCACCGCATCATCCTGCCGTGCGATTGCCCCCTGTACGGCCACGCCTCTACTAACGGCAGCGTTAATGGCGCGGGCCGCATCCTCAAAATCAATGCCTTGGGGAATTAAACAGATGACTTTTTGACCCGGATAAACGGTAGCAAGGTCGCTGAAACGGATGGTTGTGCCTACTCCTAAGCCAATTCCTCCCGGTGTGGAAGGGTTATGCCCAATCATGGTGGATTCGGTAATAATGGTTTCCGTAATGGTCTCCATGGCCAAATCACCAATAACCGGCGTTGCCTCATTCAGCCGTATTTGGCCGATCTCTTCTACGTGCAAACCCGCTATTGCTGCCGCCTCCTTCAAGGCGTTCATGATGCCCGGCACATTGGCCAACGTTCCCTTGATACCTGTTGTTTTGGTAATACTACTTGCTAAATACTTTTTTATTTGGCTCGTAGAATCGATCTCGGCCAAACAAACTTCAGTTGTGGAGTTACCAATATCCACGCCTGCAACGATAGGCATGAGAGCTCCCACCTTAATCCGCTCTGAGACGGTTCCGGCGCTCGTAAACTTCTGCGGCCTCTCTCACGAAAGCGGCGTTAATTTTTGCGTTATATTTGCTTTCCAGTTCATCGGCAATCGCAAACAGCTCTGGTTTAGTGGAACGATAGGGACGCATGGCATTATAAATTTCCAGGACGCGATCGTCGGGAATGGCCACAAGTTCGGCAGCCCGGCGAAGATTGTTGGCAAACTGATATCTGCCCACACCGTCAGCAATTTCCGCCTGCATTTTGAGGGTATCCGGGGTGATGCGGACATCCTCGGATTTTACCTCGCCATTCATGATTTTATCCAGGGTAATATCGGCAAGTGTTTTACCGCTAGGAGTTTTTAAGAGTTCCGGACGCTTGCTGGCCAAGGGATAGTCGCGTTCCGGACAAAGGCCTGCACTTTTGGAAGATTGACAGGTAGTTGCCGGCGCGGCGGCCTGCGGAGCACCGGCCATGGATTTTAATACTTCACGCACGATATCTTCTAACATTTTATTATCTGACATTTATCTTCACCTCCGCCTAGTTAAACTGTACGTCGAGTTCAACCGGTTTGGCACCGGGAACAACGTGCTCGGTTTCTTTAATATGAAGGACGGCTGCCTTGGCCTGATATTTCGGCCGCGCCATCTGGTCGTTTTTGGTCGGAACCGGCACAGGCGATTGCCCCTTGGCGTATTGACCGGCATTTTTCCCGATTTGGCGGAAAGCCTCAAGATCCAGTAGCGGCGCTTGTGGGAAAAGTTCAAGATTGCTAAGCGGCGGCAAATCTTTTTGATGAATAACGGTTGTCCCTTTGGATTGAATGCCGATAGCAATACCTGAACCGCTAAGCTTTGTCGCGTCATGAGCGACAAAGGCCACGTCCGAAGTTCTAAGAACGCGAATAATTCTGGCCTTTACGCCTTCCTCTTCGATACCGGCGATTATTTCACGCAATACATCACTATGCGGGATATTGACAATCGTTTTATTCTGGTATTTGCCAAAAGCCGGCGCCAGCGCAATAATCACTTCATCATTTCTGGTTCCTGGGCGGGCCTCCCCTTTTTCCACCAGGGTCATGGAACGTCCGGTGGCCACAGCTGGTTTCGGCGCTTCAGGCTGCGCCATGCCGGCGAGAACTTGCCCAACTATTTCCCGAATCAATTGTTCGTTAATTTCCATTTCCATCCACCTCTCTTTAGATCACACGTCAAAATCAGACGGTTTAATGGCCTGGCGTATGTCTTTAATTTCATCCCAACGTTCTTTGCTGAGGCGATAGCCTGTTCCCGGTCCAGCGTAGTCGTTCTTATTGTTTACGGCGCTGATAACGTTAAGATGTTTGTCAAGAATAGCCGAGGTATGGAGATAATCACCGGAAATACGTTGTTTGAGAATACCCAGTACATTTTCAGCGACATCGCCGAAGCCGTTTTTAGCCAGCGCTCTTACGATATCCACACCGGTAACGCCGCGTTTCATCATATCGCCGGCAGCCTTCAGGTCTTCCACAACATTCCGCTTAATAATTTCTTTGGTGCCATGGCAATACGTGACTGCTTCCACTTCCTCATCGGTAATTGCCGGGAAACCGAACTCTTTGAATACTGCCTGAATGGCCTTGGCCGCCTTATTGCGTATGGCAATTACCTCTTCTTCAGATGCCGGTTTGAGGCCGCCGTCAACCATAAGATCACGCTGGATAATATTCCAGTCATCATAATCGTCAATGTCCCAGTTGGAACCGGCAAACATGTTATCATAATTTGGCGTCGCGCTGTAACCTGAGCAAATAAAATCAGTTCCCGGCAGCATTTGCATCAGGGTACGGGCGGTACGACGAATATCGGAGTGGGTAAAGGTCTGGTCGTTACTGGAGGCTACTTCGAGGTCAAGCATCGCAGCGGTCAGATTTTCACCAAGAATGGCGCGAATGCCGGAAGGCACGGCAGCCGGTACGCCGACGCAGCTTACGGAACCGTTTTGCAGGCCCTGTACGCCGGCGCCGCGGGTCAGCATAATGCAGCGTACTTCCAGATACAGCATGGATTTACCTTCGGCATAACCCATTTGGACTTCGGAACCGGTACCGGAAGTGAAACGCATTTTTAGACCGCGGGAAGCATAGGCCGAAGCCAGAAATGCCTTGGACCAGGGAGTATCGTCACCATCTACGAATACGTTTTCCGTACCGTATACCGAGATAGTTTCCGCATAGGCGGTGATGCCGCGCATGCCTAGCTGCAATTCTGTGGCTTCTTCAAGCGAGCATTGGGTAAGTACGCCGCCGCGGCCTACCTGGGAGCCTACCAAAATGGACAAGGCGTTAAACGGGGCATAGCGGACAACAGCTACTGTTGTTTCCATTTCATCGAAGCCACGCAATGCTGCTTCCGCGGCATCGGCGGCAATCAGTGCCGGATTATCCTGAGGATTGGTAACATGAGCTTGGTTGGAAGGACTCTTCCGGGCCCGCATTTTCTGGAGTGCCATCATCATTTCTACTACATTCATGGTGTTAAGTACGGCGACAATTTTCGCCGCCGTCAGGCCACGGAAAATTTTAACAAGCTCGTCACGCGATACATTAACGTCAACAAGCATTTTGGCAATCTCAGCATCGGACATAGCCATTGCTTTGTCGGCAACACTGGTATCAATGGCGTAGTCAGCAATAAATTGATCAATAAAGTCAAATTTACTGCGGGGAATGCCATCCATTTCCACGATTTTTCCGTTTTCAATCTTTATGCTGGGTTTAGGATCGTTGGGACTGCCCATAGCGATTAAACCAACTTCCGGCCATTCAACGACGAAACCATCCTGGTTTACAGGGCGGGCTTCCAACACCTCAAAACGTTTTGATCTTTTCATCGCAAATTCACCCCTGTTTTTTTTAGATATATGGCGTTGTCGTGGACGAAGCCGGGCCCGCCATAGCTTCTAATACCTTTTTACCTACGTTCTTGGCTGCAAGTACAGCCTGACGCACAGCGCCGGAATCACCGGTGATTTGGAGAATAACCTCGTTGGAATAGGACGTGCCGCCTGCCGGGCTGGCATAACCAACTGCCTCGACACTGGCGGTCTTTACGGCAGTATCGGCCATTAATACACCGATAGCGGCCGGAGCGCCTACGATCAGGCCAAACGCTTTGCCAATGGGCGCGCCAAACGCTTTGTTAATGGCGAAACTAGCGCGCGCCGTGTATTGAAGTTCGATATGGCCGGCATCGTTGCCATAGACGTCGCCGAAGGTGCGGTTCAATTCTTTTAAGGCAACTTCAATAGCCCGCCGGGCGTCGGAAACTTCTTCCGCACCGAAAATAATCAAGCAGCCATGACCGGCGCCGCCTTTGGTATCGCGCGCCAGTTCGATGGTGACGATTTCCGTGTTCGTGGCTTTTACGGCTTCGTCGGCAGCCATGATGTGCGGGCCGGCACCGGTACGGCCGCCAAGAATACCAATCGAACGAAATTTCGGATCAAGTTTCATTTTTTCATGCAGCATCGGATCGACATTGGCAATAACCAAACCCACAGTGTCGCCAATGGCGGTACCAACAAATTCGGTAATTCCCGGGTTGCAGGCCGCCTTTTCGGCCTCCTGGGCGGGAGCGGCCGCAGTTTCTGTCTCCATCCGCTTCTTAATTTCGTCCATGACCTTTTCAATCAACTGGTCTTGCATATAATTACACCTCCAAAATTATGGCTATTTAACAGTAGGAAGAATTTTTTCAACATCGGTGTGGGGACGAGGAATTACGTGGACAGATACCACTTCTCCTACATTTCTGGCGGCGGCGGCACCTGCATCAACAGCTGCTTTGGTAGCACCAACGTCACCCCTTACCATCACGGTAACCAAGCCAGACCCGATTTTTTCATAGCCTATCAGAATAACATTCGCGGCTTTTACCATAGCATCGGCAGCTTCAATAGCACCTACCAGTCCTTTTGTTTCAATCATACCTAACGCTTCGCTCACAATTTACACCTCCTTTCGTGCGAGATATTCTGTTAATTTCTCCAAACCCGCCCCCGTGTGAGCGGAAACATAGAAGAAAGGTTCTTGTATGCCCGCTTGCAGGAGACGCAGCCTGGCGTTTTCCTGGTCAGCGCCAGGGGCATCTATTTTGGTAACTACTCCCACTACCGGCCGCGGAAACATAGCGGCAAATCCGGGTGGAAGTGTGATCCGGCGATCGGTGGCATCCTGAATCATGAGAACCAGCTTCGCGCTTGTGGCCGTTACGGCTAATGCCGAATAAAAGCGCGGCATTTGCGCGTATTCGCCCGGTGTATCAATGGCTCCGTCGGTAAAGCAGATGCTGGATGTTTTTTCCGCCTTGCGGCAATCGTTATGAATCGCATTAATGAGTGATGTTTTGCCCGCGCCTACGGGCCCGACCAGCATAATCATCCGCTATGACCTTGTCAGTTTTGTTGCCGAAAACCCAAGTCCCTCGGCCAACAGGTTAACCACTTGTTTGAGGGCTGCCTCAACAGCCGAAACCGTGCCGGTAATTACCACAGAACCGGTAAAGCGATCCATAAAACCGATTTGTACGGCTGCCGTTTTTGTTGCCGTATCCGCTGCAATAATCGCTGCTTCGCAGGGAGTGATGGTTAGGATACCAATCGCTCCTGAATTCAAAATACCCAGTCTTTCACACAACTCTTTTTTGGGATTAGCAATAAGATGAGCTAATGTCACCTGTTTGCCTGGTACATATTCCTGGACCACTCTCGGTTTTTCTTGGAGCATGACCCTACCTCGCAATTCTGTTGTCATTTCAATTCCTCATAATAATTAGATTTTTTCGTATCTTTACCTTGAGATGAACTTGCGTTACCACAGGACATATTTGCGAGGTTCCATAATCGAATAGTTTTTAGGCATATTGGCGGTTTCAAACCATATAGGACTTATTTGTTCGATTTTATTGTTTTTGCGAATCAAAACAAAAAAAGACTGTTTTAACACAGTCTTTTTCGCAATTGTTGAAATACCGTATGATACAAAAAATCACAATAGTAATTTATTGTTGTTTTTTTTAAGGTTATTGTTATTTCTTTTTTTATTGGCTACTATACAGTAGTGTCGGCTGCCTTGCTGTTTTTTAATCTTGTACGGTATTGATTGGGTGTAATCCCGACTTCCTGGCGAAAAACCCGGCAAAAATAGCTGGCATCCTGGTACCCGGCCTCAGCAGCCACACGCACAACTGTTTGATCCGGATTTTTCAGCATCTGTTTAGCTTTATCAATTCGGACTTTAGTTAAAAATTCTACAAAGTTACAGCCCTTTTCCGCCTTAAAAATCCGGCTGAAATAATAGGGACTCAAATGAACCGTCTGGGCAACTTCCTCTAAAGAAATGCTCTTATGGAAATTTTTCGTTATATACGTGCAGGCTTTGTTAATAAGCCTTACATTCATACTACTGCGGTTCTCCAGCATATTATCCATGAACTGGTCCAGGGAATCGAGAATCCACTGACGTACTTCTTCCCTGTCGGCGCAACTCGTTAAATGGTTAATACACTTAAAATTAAGCAGGGTGAGCTGCTCAAGATTGGCTCCCCCTTCTACCGCCGCTCTGGAAAGTACAATCAGCAGTTCCAGAACACACGCCTTTACCGTCTCGATGCTGGCTTTAGCCGTAAAGATTTCATGCAAAAGCTGCCGCAGAATCTCTTTGGCTTGCTGCCGTTCGCCACAGCGGACTTTATCCAAAAGATTACGCTCATAGTTAAAAGGATAGCGGAAGGAGATCATACTTAAATGCGGCACATCATCAATATGAATAATTTGATTATCGCCTATATAAAATTTCTGCTGCTCGGCGCTGACTGCCTCCAGGTAAGATTTGTGAATCTGCAGCGGATCCGTATAATAGCGGCCAATGCCGATGGTTACACTGATCCCCAGCTGTGTTATATCGTCCCGTATTCTCCCGGCAATATCCCGTACCTCCTGGGCAACCTGCTCCGGACTGGCTTCGCCCGCATAGCCAATATAAATGATAATTTCATCGCCGCCGAAAGGCACAACCAGCATTTCTTTGCCGGCGATTTCACAGACATGCTGATATACTTTTTGCTTTACCATTTGTTTTTCCAGTTCTGATGTCCTGCTGGTCAATTGTTTAAAATTATCAATATTGGCGACCAATATTACGCCGGAATCGGCTTTAATCCCCAAAAAACCTGCCCGATCGCGAAAATTATCCAAATCAGTCACTTTACCGGAAATTACATCATAAATAAATGAATTTTTAATAAAAGGCATGGCTTGATCAAGATTTTTTTTAAGTTCAGCCTCTTCCCGCTCCTTGCGCTTGCGCTGCTCAATTTTTTCCGTAACCGTCTTTAAAGTCTGCAATAAATCCTTAGGCCGCAACGGTTTGAGCAAATACTCGGCCGCTCCTAGGGACAAAGCCTCTTTCGCATAGTTAAATTCATCAAAAGCCGTAAGCATGACAATCGTTGTGTCCGGCAGCACTGCCCGAATTGCCCGCGCCGCCTCAAGGCCGTTCAGTTCAGGCATACGAATATCCATGAGCACAATATCGGGTTTCTCTTCTGTGCTAATAGCCACAGCATTTTTGCCGTCGCCGGTTTCGGCGATTATGCGTACATCCGGGCAATTATTCTCAATAATAAAACGTAGAGCCTGCCGTTCCAGTTGTTCATCATCGGCAATCAACAATGTATTCATAGCTGTCTCCTCTTATTTATATACAATGTACTAAATATTTTGCACATACCACCCGCCTGCTCCTGCAAACTTGTTTAATGCGCAATATATCATCAGTAACAAGAGGGCAAATTTATATAAATTGTTGTACCCTCGCCGACTTTACTTTCTATATGCAAACCATATTCCTCACCAAAGTAGTGTTGAATCCGTTTGTGGACATTAATGATCCCCAAACCTGTGGTATGGCTTTTGCGTGAACGCGCCTCCGAACGAAAAATGCTGTCCATTGTCTCTGCGGGCATGCCGACCCCTGAGTCGGCAATGACAATCACATTCCGGTCAGGTTCTCGGTACCCTTTGATAAAAATATGCCCGCCGTCTTTTTTGGGTTCCAGCCCGTGGATAATAGCATTTTCCACTAAAGGCTGCACGCTCAGCGTGGGAATAGAAGTTTTCATTAAATCAGGATGAATGTCAATGACAGCCTGAATCCGGTCACCAAACCGCACCTTTTGAATCGTCAAATAATCCTCCATTGATTTGATTTCTTCCGCCAGAGTACGCATTTCGGCTATATCGCGCAAATTGGTACGCAACAAATCAGAAAGCGCATGCACAACTTCCTGGGTACGTTCCGCCCCTTCCAGCAAAGATAAACGGGCAATCGTATTGAGTGTATTAAATAGAAAATGCGGATTGATTTGCGATTGAAGCGCTTTAAATTCAGTATCCCGCAGCAATTTTTCCAAATCTGCCTTAGCCTGCATTTCTGCCATTAACTGTTTTTGAACAACATTGGTGATCCCCATTTCCACAATATAACTAGCCATAACATAGAGAAGATCGGCGGCGGCTTTGAGTTGTTTTTCCGGTACGACAGCCACTTTGTCGAACAAGATTGCCAAAACATTTTCTTCCCTGGAAACCGGCTTTAAGAGCTTGAGCATTTCCTGTTTTGTGTCAAAAGCTTGGTCCGATACAACCTGTCCGGCCAAAAAAGCGCCCAAATATTGATTTTGCACGATAATAGGCGCGGCAAAATCTGTCAACCCGCCATGGCAGCGATAAATGAAAGGGCGCTGCTGTTCTATTGCTTTGCGGCCCCCGCGGTCATCGCATGCCATGCAGCGGGCCAAGCCTTCCGGTGAAGACCGCACATAGGTACAAAAATCAGTAAACTTGCTCGGTTTAGTCACAGGTTTGCCGTCAACATCAACAATGACAGCTGCTATACCGGTAGTTTCGGAAAACTTATCCTGAATCTCCTGTAAAATCTGCGTATTTACTATTTCATCTAAAGTAAACCGGTTGTAGTTACCCACAAAATATCCCCCTGCAAAATTGGAGTAGGTTCTTAGGGATATTTGCTATTGCCGTCTTTAATTCCTGCTGCCTTATGAAATAGCTTTAGCGCAACTGAATTACATACCGGCGACTTGCGGTTCTTCCGGAACACTTAATTTAAAGTCGGAAAGTTTAGCCATGTTATACATGGTATAAATCATGGTTTTGAGTATGCCAATCATGAGGATGGCGCCCGTCCCTTCACCTAACGCCATATTGGCCCTGATGGGGATATCCTCGGCCAATATATTTCCCAGCAGCATGGCATAAGACATGCCAGGCTCTTTGGACATATGGGAAGGCAGGCCAAAGTGTTCCACCTGTCTGTCAATTCTGGAAGCACAGGCAAAAGCAACAGCCGTAATAAAGCCATCGATGACAAAAGGGGTCTTACGTTTGGCACATTCCATCATGCCTGCGCAAATCGCGACAATGTCCAGACCGCCGACACACCGCAAAATATCCTCGATGCGGCGGAAGGTTTCCCGGTGGCGTTCGACACCTTTGGCTACCACAACACATTTTCTTTTGGTAACCTCATTATTATGAATCCCGGCGCCGTACCCTACGACAAACTCCGGCAAAATTCCGGTCATCGCATGCAGCACAGCCGATGAAGTGGTGGTATTGCCAATACCCATTTCGCCAAATGACAGCAAATTTGCCCCCTTAGTATCAATGGCGTAACCAACCATTTCCTCCCCAATCTGCCAAGCTTTTTCAAACTCAGCCGGTGTCATCGCTTCCTCTTTCATAAAGTTTTTGGTACCGCAAGCGACGCGACGGTTGATACCGGCCGTTTTGGGATTATTGATGCCAATATCAATGACGGAATAAGGAACATTGTTCGCCTGGCAGAAACAGCTAATTGTCGCATGGCCGTCGACCATGTTTTGCGCCTGCAGATAGGTAATTTCCTGGGAAAAATTGGCCACCCCTTCCTCAAAAACCCCGTTATCAGCGGCAAAAACTAAGTGATAGGGTTTGATCTCCGGATGCATCGTCCCCCAAGCCAATAGCATCTTTTTTAAAATTCTTTCCATCAAACCTAAACTATTTACCGGTTTGGCTGCTCCATCAACCAAATTGTCCACTTCTGTCTGATAATTCATATTTTGTACGCCTCCTGTATTTTTTTGCGCCAAATATAAATACTCCCAGCCCAAAAGGGCTAGGAGTAGTATCCATCATATCCTGTCCTTCTGGTACTACCTCTGGCGCGGAGGTAAATAACAGCCAAAACAGGCAGGTCTCCTGGCTTACGGATCGTTAGAGCACCTCGCCTTCCCGGATTGCCGGTGGCATACTAAGGCATTCTTCCCCGATTACAGTGGCGCGACCGCGTCGTTTAAGGATTTTGTCAATCCTTCCGAGCTTCCCTATTCTCCTCTTATCCTTAAGAGGCACCTGTATGGTGGCGTTATTCAGTTATATATTGCTAAATTAGATTCTACAGACAAAATCATTCTCCTGCTATTCTATGCGCATTCGCAAGAAGTTAAAGCATTTAATCAATAAAATTCTATTTTAAAATATTTGTCTGCAGAAACTTGCTTTTTTATGCGGGAAACAGAGGTTAGGTGTCCCTTAAGGCCAAAAGGTTAGTAAGTCGCAGATCCGCGCAGAAAATAGTTAGCACTTGTTATTGTTTGTTACTTTTTTGCCAATGTATCCCGGTTAGAGCGCCAAAACCTTGCGCAACAGCAAAAACAGTGATACTCTTTTAAGAAATTATGCAAAAGGAGGGGTGAGCCATGAAGAAATTTCACGAATACTTTATGACACCTATTAGTATCTTGGGTACAGGCTGTCTGGAACGAATCGTCGACTATATCAAACCGATGATGTTTAGAAAAGCCCTGATTGTCAGCGACAAAATACTGGTCGACAGCGGATTGATTGACAAACTTTTAAATTTACTTGATGCCGAGGGAATTTTCTACATCATCTATAAAGACGTTTCGCCCAATCCCACAGTTACCCAGGTAAATTACGGATTAAAACTGCTTAACGATAACGGCTGTGACTTTTTGATCTCCTTCGGCGGCGGTTCTCCCCACGATTGCGCCAAAGCCATTGCGCTCCTGGCCACTAACCAAGGTGAGATTGCCCATTATGAAGGATTGAATAAATCGAAAAAACAGGCAGCACCGCTTATTGCCATAAATACAACAGCCGGAACCGGCAGTGAGCTTACACGGTTCTGCGTCATTACCGACGAGGAACGGCATGTGAAAATGGCGGTTAATGACTGGCACGTCACCCCCATCATCGCGGTAAGCGATGCCGAGCTTATGATCGGCATGCCCCCCGGCCTGACGGCGGCAACCGGCATGGATGCCTTAACCCATGCGATTGAAGCCTATGTTTCAACAAATGCCAGTCCGGTAACCGACTGCAAAGCGGTTAAAGCTGTCGAATTAATTGTCGGCAATTTGCGTACGGCCTATCAAAACGGGAGTGACGTAAAAGCCAGAGAAGCCATGGTTTATGCGGAATACCTGGCAGGCATCGCCTTTAATAATGCCAATCTTGGCTATGTACACGCCCTGGCCCACCAGCTCGGCGGCTTTTACAACCTGCCGCACGGCCTGTGCAATGCCGTCTTACTGCCGGCCGTCATGGAATATAACCTGCCGGCCGCCGTCACCAAATACGCGGACCTTGCCCGCTCGGCCGGTATTGACACTGCCGGACTTTCGGCAGAGGCAAGCGCCCGGCAATTCATCGCCCAAGTGCAGCAGCTTAATAAAGATCTCGGATTACCTGCCAGACTATCGGAACTGCGGGGCTTTAAGCCCGAGGATATCCCCGGGCTGGCGGAAAATGCGCTTAAGGATGTCTGCTGCCTGACCAACCCCCGCCAGGGATCCCAACAAGATCTGGAAACCATTTACCGGGCTATTTTATAAGACCATCCCTCAAAAAATACACGCCTTGCGTACCACTTCCAGGACGCAGGACTTTTTTCCGGCCGGTTGCATATTTTTATTTCTATGGGTATAATATAAGAAAAGGACTGACGTGTTGCAACCACGCCAGCCCTACAGGCTGTCTAACCGGAAAACGGTTAGCCCAAACGTCGTTTAGTTATTTAAGAAATAACCGCCCACTATTTGAGCACAGGGGCGGTTATTCTTTCTGGTTGTGACCAATACCATGAGCGTGGCAAATGCAACCGCAAATGTCAATGCTTCGTAAATAGTCATCCTACCACCCCCTTCCTGTTACAGGAAGGGGCTAACCGTCCCCCGAGCAGTCTGTACGTTTATTATACCGTATTTTTCCAGAGCGAAAAAGAACAATTTTTACCTCTGGCTCTGTTACAATACCGCGCTGCCTTCTCTGAGGGCGGCTTTTTGCTTTTCCCCACCGAGACAGTTATAGATTGGCAAACCAGGTCGATCAAGCACATTGGTTACTGCTCTTGCTTTTCCTGCTCGCCGCCCAGTGATGGCTGCCGGTCGGCAATCCGCCCCAGCGGCTTGGTCATGCTGGCCGGCAGGCTTTGTACCCTGCAGCAGTTCACTCTTAAATCGGTCTTGAAATAAATTTCCAATTCGCTCACGGTATCACCACCTTATACGTTAAATCCGAAGTCATTGGCAAAAGCGATATCCATGACCACATCGTAACGCAGAACTTCCAAGTCGTTTTTCATATCATAAGCCACAAGGTAATACTTCTTGGACTTGTCGTACTGCCTGTTTTTGAACGTAAACCGCAAGCGGAATATTCTCTTTTGCGGATCAACATCCTTCTTGTCCGCCACATACATGCACTCGCTGGAAATTTTTTCATTATCCTCGGAAATAAAGAACAGCTTATAACTGGTTGCTTTCACCACATCGCTAACCGGTTCTGATTGAATGAAGTCGAGAGAAGCAATGAGATTGGTGATTTTCTGCACCGCGCCATCCTTCAGAACCTTGAAATCATCCGTTATTTCCAGTGTCATATGCGGTAAGAGAGCTGCCATTCCCAAACGTGTATAAGAAGGCAGGACGCCCATCATAGCATCCAGGGTTGCCGTACATTGGGCATCCTCCTGCAGTTTCTGATACAGATAGCGGCCTGTTTCATAGCGAAAGGCATCCGAAATAATGACAATCACTTTGTCCTTGCTGCTTTGAACAAAGCGGGCGACAGGGACCGTCCCGTGGCTCTTCCGAAATTTGTAATTGGAGGAATAATCATATCCTTAAATTTGCTTCTGCATAAAATTGGCGACTTCTTGACGTATTCTGCAGCTATCCCGAATACCTTCCCGGTAAACAATTTCAGCCGCTAGTCCGGATTCAATGTTAGTTGCGGCCTCATACTCCATAACCAGACGCAGCAATTCCGAATGCTGTGCTTCCAGTTCGCGGGCAATTTCCATAAGCTGTGATAGTACAGAATCAGCCTCTCTCACTAGTTTCTTGTATTTTGCATCAGCAACACCGGCTATACTGAGGATATTATCCACTCTGTCAGAGACGTACTGCTCAAGCGCCTGGTTTAAAATACTGTTAAACACAACAAAGCCCCCTATACTTAGGCTGCGGCATACACGTTAGCGCTGCCGCCAGCTTTTTTTATCCAGTCAGAAAGTATAACTTTTGACTGGATAAGTGCAACATCGGCTTCCGCTTTCGCCCAAAAGGCTCGGCATAAGCCGTGTTTTCTTTATAGGGGGAAATTAAAAAGCGCATGCGAGGCTTTTACCCCTACACATGCGCTTTGCTTCGTCATCTGCTAAATCCCAATACCAACAAGCCAGGATATACCTAGCCTTCAACAGAAAAGCGGTCAAAAAAATATGTATGCGAACGCTTGCCCTTCCGTTGGCAGTGTATCAGGAATAGGCTTAGTCATCTGCTGCGTGAAGTCGCACAGCCTGCTCTCGTCTTGCCGGCATCTCCGTTACACTCAGCGCCTCGCTTGTATTCAAGCGGGCGGCATTGTATAATAGAAATGTCGTCGTGGACAGCTTGCTGTTACGTGTAGGTGCTGTTATCACCTGCGCGTGCCTCGGGAGTGTTCCACCACTTCCGGGTCACGGCGACTTTTTAATTTCCACCTATTTCTAATTATAGCTCATTTCAAACGAATTGCAAGTAAACGAAAGCCTCACAGGCAGGATTTTTTCTCGATTGGTTGCATATTTTTATACCAATGGGTATAATATAAGAAAAGGACTGACGTGTTGCTAGCACGCCAGCCCCACAGGCTGTCTAACCGGAAAACGGTTAGCCCAAATCGTTAGTTATTGAGAAATAACCGCCGCTTTTGAGCAGGGGCGGTTATTTCTTTCTGGTCGTGACCAATACCATGAGCGTGGCAAATGCGACCGCAAATGTCAATGCTTCGTAAATAGTCATCCTACCACCCCCTTCCTAAAAAGGAAGGGGCTAACCGTCCCCCGAGCAGCCTGTACGTTTATTATACCGTATTTTTCCAGAGCAAAAAAGAAAATTTTTACCTCTGGCTCTGTTACAATACCGCGCCGCCTTCTCTGAGGGCGGCTTTTTGCTTTTCCCCGGCCGCGACAGTTACAGCTTGCAAACCGGTCGGTCAAGCGCCTTGTTATTCTCTCCGGCGGCATAGCCGCCTTGCATTTTACATGCCGAACTGGTCGGTGGCAATCCATTCCATGTGCAGGAGCGACCAGAAATCCGACGCCAGTTTGTTCAGGACGTACTCGTACGGCAGCCAGCCGTAGCCGGCGTCGCCCCAGGCGCTGCCCCAGCAGTTGCGGATGAGGAGCGCGCCGATGGTTTCCCGGTTGTATTTGGTGTTTTTAATTTTCATGGCGTCATCATAGCCAAAGGCCGCCACCGCGTGGCCCCAACTGGCCTTTTCCTCCGGGCCGGGGCCGGAAATGTCGCCGGGGACATCGGTAGCGGTAAAGGAAGGAAAGCCGTAAAAGCCGAACATTGAGGGCACGCCGGCGGCCAGGTATTTTTTTACGCTGCACAGCACAGCGGCCGGAGCGGTATTGGTGCCGGCGGGATCGTGGCAGAAATACTGCAACGCTTCATAGTTGTCGGCAATCGCATAGACAAAGGATGTCGGTTCTTTGTCAAAATCAGGAACCTTATCGGTATAAGGCCAATATTTTTCCGGCGGTACGCCACACAATGCCAATACCCCCATGGTGTCGCGGATGTAGGCTCCCTGGTCGCCGGTCACACCTTGCAAGTTGCGGGCGTTTTTATAGATGAACAGCCGCGAGGCAGTAAAGTGTTTGCCAAAGGCCCGGTTCTGAAAATATTCGATAATGGCGGCCGCCGCGTGAGCAGTACAGGACCCCAGCTTGCCCTGCTCCGGCACGGGCGCGCTGCACCACTGACGCAAATCCGCCTTGGCTGGCAGGGGGGCGGTTTCGTCGATCCCCAACCGTTTGATGGTTGCCTGCAAATTGGGATGGTATTCGGTATAATCGCGCAAATCGGGCAGCGGCGGCCGCCAGCCGGTGCCCACCACTCGCTTGTCGGGTAAAATGACCTGGTTATTCATAAACAATCCTCCTTCTCCCCTTGCTCCCTTCTTCCCGGGGCAAAAGGCATTCCCGGTGCAGCGTCCGAGCGCAGTTCCTTACGGCTGACGATGGTCTGCCGGATATCGTCAAAAGGCAAACCGCGCCAGCGTTCCGGCGCGAACCGGTATGCATGGCTCTGACCGTCGAGGGTGTGAAGGTACTCGTCCAGGCTGACCGGAATACCGTTCAGGGTTTGGTCAATCGACTGCCACAGCGCAGCGGCCAGGGCCTGCTGCGAGGCGGTGAGGACCGGCGGGGTACTGGGCCGGAGCATGCGCTCCCGTTCTCTGGCATAGGCCTCAAAAGCCAGTTGAAACAACTGGGTGCGGTCAAGGACGGTTTTCCCCAGCAGATTGGCCAGATACAAAAATACGGGGAAATCGCCGTCCAGCATATTCTTTTTCCGGACGGCCGGCAGCCGGGATGCTTTGACCGGCCAGGCTTGTCCGGCGGGCGACGAAAGCGGCGGCACCGGGGGCAGTGGATGGAGGAGAAGGGGAAAAGGCGGTAGATTCGCAATTCCCGTGGCATTGCTTTGGCCTCCTTCTTCACCTGGCGCAGCCAGAAGGGGTCAAAGGGAACGACCGGGCCGCTGTGCTTGATATAGGCATAGATGGAGCGCCAGCACTTTTTTACTAACTGTTCCATGGCTACCGCCGCCCGGCGGCGGTTTTCCCCGTCCCCGTCGGTCGCCAGGAGCAACTCGGTGGCTTTGTGGCAATAGATTTCCGTCAGGGGATCGCATTGCCGGTAATAGCGGTTGTATATTTTCTTTTTATCTGAAGCGTCGTCTTCGCCGATCAGACAGCCTTCCGCATAAATGGCATCCAGTTCACGCCGGGCAGCCGCATGGCGGGCCATGGCTTTGGCAAGAAACGGCACGAGGTCCAGTTGGATAGGCTCGATGGTTTTGGTTATGGACGGCATCGTTCCCCCTCCTTTCTTTCATCCCAGTCACACTAGCGCAAAAAGCGCAAGAACCCGGACAAAACCGTCCGGGCCTTTGCGGGGCTGAGCACACCGGACAGCCGGTTAGAAGAAATATTGTACGGTGGCGTAATAGGTCCGGCCTTGCTGCGGATACTGGACATTGCCGTAGCCGTTGGAGGCCGACCCCGTAGCCGTCGGGCTATAATAGTGCCAGAGCTGATCCGGTCCTTTATTGAACAAATCGTTGATACCGGCCGTCAGTTTGATTGTTTTATTAAAATCATATTTCAGGCCGACATTGGTCAGGCCCAGCGATTCATTCATGGTAGTGATCATATTGCCATCGCTGTAGGTTCTCGCGGTCCCCACCTCGTCCAGATAGTGGTATTCCACAAAGGCGCTGAGCTTGTCGCCGGGGAAGCGGTAGCCCAGGCGCACATTGTACTCCCACTCCGGTATCCAGGGGAAGGGATTGCCGGCATTGGCTTCCGACTTGGTCACCAGGCTGTCTTTGCCGCTTTTCGTCACCAACGAATCGTTCCAGGTGGCTGCTAAGAGCAGGTCCCAGCGCCGCCACTTCATTTTGCTTTCCAGTTCCACACCCTGGATCTTGCCGGCCGCCAGGTTGGAGTAGTAGCCGAAGCCGTAGGGGTCGAGGGCGTAGGTGCTCAGGTTCTTGGAACGGCGGTTGAAATAGGTCAGGGTAACGTCGCTGTCCGCTGCCAGGGCCTTGCCCTGCCAGTTGGCGCTGACGTCCCAGCTGGTGCCGCGCTCGATTAAGGAATCCTGCAGGAATGAGGTATAGCCGTTCCGATAGATTTCCCAGCGGGACTTGACATTGACGCCATCGCCGAACAGCTCGTAGAAGTTGGGGAATTTATGATAGGTGCCGTAGGTGCCGCGGAAGGTCCAGTGCTCGTTCTGCACTTTTTTGAGTGCCAAGCCGTAGGAATAGAGCCAACGGCCGATGTCGGGGTCGCCAATCTGGTTCAGGGTGGACATATCCCACTTCTGCGCTTTGAATTGGGGAGTGAAGAACAGGTTGCCGCTCCGGTTGAGCGTCATGGTGTCCTGCACCTGGAAGTACATGTTGTGGTTGTCGTAGTGAGGCACGAAATATTTTTTATAATATTTCATGTCACTGGTCACGCTGGAAACGGAAGGTGGCCAGGCATTCGGATTGCTGATAGAGACATCCATGCTCTCCTTGGCATAGTCGAACAGGAATTCCACCACGTGATTGTCCCATACTTTCCAACTGCCGTCGATGGCGCCTTCATAGCGCCGGTTGCGGAACTCGTTATCCAGAGTCAGGAAATAGTTGCCATTAGCCGCTTTATACTGCGAACTGGCCGCTTGCTTCAGTTGATAGGAGGTGCCTAATTTCCAGCCCCATTCCAGATTGCCGGCGGTCTGCCGACGGCCCAGCAGGAATTCGGTCTTGGTCGTATCGAGCTGCCGCTGCCGGTATTGACTCCAGTTAGGATTGGTGGTGTCGATTTCTTCGATGGGAGCATCGGCATACCGGTCCATGGCCGATTCGGGCAAGCTGGTGCTATTCTTCTTATAGGTCAGCTTGGCGAACCAGTTGTCGTCCTGCCATTTCAGGAGGGCGTCGGTGTTCTGATAGTCGTTATTGAGGCGGTTTCTTGTCACAGTCCAGGGTTTCCCCGTTGCTGCATCCAAAACCGAAGAAGAAAAATGGTCATATTTGAAATCGCCTTTAGCCTGATCGCGGTTGAGAGCGAACAACAGGCTGCCGCTGCCGGCGGGTGCCGTCAGTTCCAGGTTGCCGGTATAGCCGTTAAAGGAACGCATACCGGTGGTAATGCTGCCCTTGGTATCGGTCGGTTTCTTGGTGATGATGTTGATGGCGCCGCCTAAGGGCGAGCCGGCGAAGCGAGCCGGGACATAACCGCGGTAGACTTCGATGCGTTCGACGTTTTCAATGGGGATGGTGGACAGGTCCACGGCGGCATCGGCATTGGAATTGACCAGCACACCGTCGACATAGATGTTGACTTCGCCGCCGGTTGAGCCGCGAACGCGGGCCACGGTATAGTGGCCGGTGCCCTGCAATCTTTGGACATACACGCCAGGCACGGTCTGTAACAAATCAGGCAGGTTTTTCATTTCACCCTTGTATTCGGGCACATGGATGACCGACACCGTACCGGGAGAAAGCTTCTTCTCCCAGTCGGGACGCTGGGCTTCGACAACCAGCGGCGCCAGGGTGAAGCTGCCGGGTTCGCTGCTGTCGATAGCTGTTTCGCCGACCACCGGTCTGCTTACAGGTTCTGACCGGCTGGTATTATTGCTCTGCTCTGTCTGACCAACTTGTCCCGCCTGACCACTTGAAATTGTGTTTTTTGCCTGTGAGGCTCCTGTGTTAGCCGGTGTCAGGCTGTCCCCTCCCATAGTTGTTGCCGGGATGGCTGGCGTATCTGTTAAGACGGTCTGACCGTTTGGCAGGGCCTCATCTGCTTGTTCCTTTCCGGTTGCCTCTGCGATTGTTGCCTGCGACCCAGACACAGTCTTGGCTGCCAGCGATTTTTCCAGCGCCGTCATATTGCGGTCCAAGGCCGCGCTGCGGTCGTCGGCCCGGTCAACAGACGACGGGCCGTTAAAGCGCCAAGACATGCCGGCATTAACCTGCCAGTCGGTATTGACCTTGCCGCCGGTGGTTTTGGTTAGCTCGACAAAGGCGTTCTGGCCTTTGCCTGTCTGCAGCGTAGTGCCCAAGGCGAATTCATACCAGGTGTCCTTGCCAGCCAGGGTATTCATCGGCAAGGTGGCTCCTACTTCCCACCCGCCAGTTCCACCGTTCAAATTTTTATTCCACGTCAGGGCTTCGGCATTCGCCTTACCGCCGTCCTGAAAATCATGGTTAACGGCGACTTTGGCATAGACCGTACCGCGCCTGTCGCCAGTGGTAAAGTTGCGGCCGGCAGTAACGCCGAAGCGCCCAAGAAGCATCTTCATCTCTTCCTGGTTGTAGCGCATGTTATTGTCCTGGGTATAGCTGTAGCCTTTCACCGTACCGTAAGACAGGCCGGCCTGGGGTTCTACAAACCAGCCGCCCGGCAATTCTTTCTGGTAGCCGTAGCGGAGACCGGCACCATAAGCCCAGGTGCCGTAATCGTTTTCATGTAGGGAATCATCCGAATCAAAGTACTTATAATTATTGCTGAGTTTGGAGCCGCGAACGGTGAAATCGAGATAATGGCCTTTGTCGCCGACCCAGGTGGTGTAGAGGCCGATGCCGCCGCTTTTTAAATCGCCAGCCGAGCTACTGTACAACGCTTCATCGCTGCCGCTGGAAAGGGTGTGCTGATGGAAATCGGCATTGGAGTTAAGCATACTGAGGAATAAGCCGGTATACACTTTGCCGCCGAACAGGTTCCCTTCGCGCTGTTTGTCATATCCCACCTGGATGCCGTTATAGCTCTGGCTGAAATCCGAACCATAAGCACCGGCAAAGTCATACTGGCCGCGCCAGATTTGTGCCCAGGCACCGTCGGTGCCACTCGCTTTGCCGCTCTGTCCTAGCCGGTTGGCAGCGCGCAGTTCTTCACCCCGTTTCCAAAACAGGCCATCCTCCATCCGCCACAGGTTGCGCATAGACAGCTGGGCATTGGCCGCGCTGAACACGCCCTGGGAGACCAGATCAGTACGGGTGGCCGTCCAGTCTAAATTATAGTTCTTTGTAGTAACACCCTCATAAGTACTTTCAACAGAAGTTAATGTCGGCGCAAATAAATACTTGTTCAAGGAACTATCCATATAATACGTTTCCGCAGAAAAATTCAGATTGTCGTCGATTGTCTCGGTGAGGTTGTTGATGGTAATGAGCTCGTTAATTGTTCCGGAATAAACGCTTGCCGTCGCCGAATCCCAGAAATTAGCCGTGCTGTTTTGCTCTCCCAGCCCGCCGGTATTTTTATTGTAGCGGATCTGCAATCGCACGGTCGCCGCCGTTTCATCCGCCGCCAACTGCAGGTTGTTAAACACTAATTTATCACTTAAATTAGCAGTTTCATTTCCCCCGCCCACGTTCAGACGGATTATGGAGCCGTCATGCAGAATCGTCGTCCCGTAAGTTAAAAAATTACGAGACGACGCCAAGTTTGTACTATCATATGTTCCCCACGGATTATCCGGATAGTTTTCACCGTATTTATACGACAGGTCCAGCAGCGCGCCGCTGTCTAGTTCAAACGACCCATAGACGTTAATGGCTTTGGCGTCCATCGGCCGCCAGATACCACCGCTGTTGATCAGAATGTTGCCGTTATATTTAACAGAATTGGGGCGTTCCTTGGTGCCTGACCAGGTTGTCACTGTTTCCCCCGAGTTAATGGTCAGATCCTGATTGATCATATTCGTCCGGTCCGGCGTACCGTCGTTTAATATCGGCGCCGCCTGCGCCGGCGGCGTAACACAGAACAGAGCGGCCGCTATCAAGGCCGTCAGGAGGATGTTGCCTTGTTTCCTGTCATCTTGTTTCTTCCTCAACCGTTTTCTCTCCTTACTGCGTAAACTTCAAAAAGCGGAGAGGAATTGCTTCCCCTCCGCAGGAAACCGGGGTCATTCCTTAGCTGCCGCCACCTGGTCGAGCAGACGCTTGCGTTCGATGAAGGCCGCCGCCGTATTGGAGGCAAAGGCCGGCGCCTCATACCCTTTCAAAGGACGCCCCGTTGGTGCTTCTTCGGGGTTGTAAATCGTAACGGCATTGAGGCTGGCGCTGCTGCCCAGCGTACTCAGGCTGGTGATGCCCGCCGCATTGCCGACCTGGCCGTCCGCATTGAAGATGGCCAACTGATTGCCCTGGGAGAACCAGGTGGTTTCCGTATTTTCCGAATAGAGCAGCGCCCACAGATAGCCGGTTAGGTTATCTGCATTAGTTATAAAGGTTATACCCTCAGATGCCACCAGCGTGCTGACCAAAGCATTACTGGCACCGAGAATGGTAGCCACATCGGTAGAATACAGCCGCCAGTTCATCACGTAGCTGCTGTTATACTTACCAGTTAAAAGATATGCTTGACTGCCGTCACTGCTGAAAGTCAGCGCCCGGAAATCATAGCAATCGTTGGGTTTAGACGAACCTTCAGCGGTTGTAGCGGCCCGAAGCAAGTTAGTCACTGTCAAATCGCTGAGAACGACTTTCTGAATACGGGAATTCGGGTTCCAACTGCTGTCGTAATGCTGCGGACCGCCGACAGCGACCAGCAGTAAATTCGTGCCATAGGGCTGAATGCTGAAGGCATTTTCCGCCGGCCAAACTTCGCCGGTGCCCGGTGACGTTGTCGAGCCATGCGGTCCCTTATAGGTCGCGCTGCCGAAGGTTAAATCCGTTTTGACCACCGTGCTGTTGAGATAAGAAGCATTAGGCGGTCCCGACGTCAGATTGGTGCCGCTGATATACAGCGTGTACACGTTGCTGCCGTCAGTCAATCTGCAAATCCACGCCGCGGCCTTCGCCGGCTGTCGTTGGTTTGGCAAAGGTGAAATAGTTGGTGGTATCTAAATTATAAGTAGAGCCGCTGGCTGCGAGACGGAACGCAATGGCGGCGTCGTAGTCAATGCCGTAGATGTAGAAGGTGCCGCTGATGGTCGTTGTCTGGATTTTATACAGGTTTGCCAAGGCGGTGCTGCCAATGGCCCAGTTTACCGGACCGTATACCGGGGTGCCCCAGTTATAGCCGGACGGGATGGTGGCAGGAACGGTGCCGGTGAAAATCAGGTATTTACATACAGGCGTCCCGCCGCTCCACTGGGTTGCTGCGATCAGGGCCTGATCCACACCAGAGCTGTTTCTGAAATGGAATACCTTGGTATCGCCAGGCAGCAGTACCGTACTGCCGGAGTCGGTATACTGGGTGACCACACCTGTTTTTGTTTCAATCACCGTGCCGCTGGTACCGCCGGCGTAACGGGCAACGCTCGCATCGCCTTTACCGGTGCCGCTGCTGTAATCATAGGCAGTTACCGCTACAATACTGGACATAAACACTCACTCTCCCTGTTTGTATTTGTTACTTACGACCTTCAACAGCTTTTGGGCTGCTGAGGCCATTTCCATGCCATGCATTTGAAACACCTCACCTCCTTAGCAAAGATTCCTATAACAGCCGGCCTGTGCATCGTCATCATGCACAAGCCGGCGGATTAGGCTGTATCACACCTATTGTTTCACCTTGGCGATCACGTCGGCGGTAATGTCGATACCGCCGTAGACCACGACAGTGGCGTCGATAATGACGGGCAAGCCTTTTTCCCCGGCGACGGCCTTAATGGCCGCGCCGATCTTGTCGGCCACGGGCTTCATCAGTTTATCCTCCCGCCGGGCTTCTTCCAGAGCAATTTTATCATTGTAGGCTTTCCTGTCCACCGCCGGCAGGTCTTTGGCGTTGGCGTCATAGTCTTTCTGGGCCGCCTGGCGCATGGTCTGAATCTGCTGCAGCAGGTCCTGGATGCCGGGGTAGGCATTAAGGATTTGCTGACGGTTGACGTAGCCGACGGCTGCCGCCGGCTTGTCCGGGGCTTTGGCGGCCTGGACCGGGGCGGGCGCTGACAATCCGGCGGCAGTGAAAAGCGCAACTGTGAGCAGCGCTATCAGTGTACCGGTTAGCGGCTGTAGTTTTTTCACGCAATCAACTCCTTGCTATATATTCCGCATTAAAGAAGTTTGCAGGCACGTTGTATATAGTATGTTGTATTGGTTTGGCAAGCCTGTCCAACTTCACATCATGTCCCGGCCGGCGCAATTAAAAAACTCCCTTGCGGGAGTTATGCTTGTTACGCCAGCGGCCGGATTACATCCGGTCACATGCCGTAATCCCCTCTCCCATCGCTCGTAGGTTGCGTACCGTATCAGCCCTAACCCTATAGAGCGGGTTAGCGTTGACACCATACAACGGTGATTGTCAGACAGGCAGTTCTCCTGACTTGCGGTTCATGGCGTTCCTGCACCTTCCCAGAGCCTAAGCCCCAGTGGTATCTTCGCAGGATTGCTCCCCGTTACAGTGGCGGGACCGTGTTGGCTTCGCACCAAACTTCCCTTTTAAGCCCCGAAGGGCACCTGTCTCTGGCTTTATGCGGTTGTTGGTTCCGGTATGCGAAAAATCCTCTCCCGGGTTCCGGGAGAGGACGCACGAATGCCTGCAAATCCTTCTCTTGTCACCGCGGAACAAGCAGCTCTTTTTCCGGAGATACCTTGTATACATGAACAAGCTATTTGCAGCATCTAGTTATATATGTATTTAGACTATGGTGATACTAAGGTTGCATCGACTAAATTCTTCCATTGGCTATAGCGTACTACGAAACCGCGCTACTGTCTATACCTCATGTGAGGTATTTTTACAATAAACTTTGAAGCACCACTTCCTTTTTCTGGTCACAGGCCAAACATACTAATCAGCGCCTTTACCAACAAACCGGCAACCATTCCCATAAACGGATCGGCAATTGCCGTCACCGTCATGGCTACACCACCAATAATGGTATCAACACTTCCCACACCGCCGGCAAATGCCAGACTGGCATTGACCGGTACGGTTACAACAGCCCCCAATACCAAAAGAAAACCGGCAATGGATTCATTGGGCACATACCTGCCGATCTTGACCAGCAGCCCAGCCGCCAGAATAACCGCCATAATGACCATCATGAGTACGCCGGCGGCAACCGGATGCGGCGCCGCTCCTGTAGCTGAAATAATAGCCTGTACCGGCGCACCGCCAAAAAGCGAGGATACAATATCAGCAATACTGCTGATAATTGTCAGATGATCCAGGTTTACTTCCGTCTTGGCCAGTGTCTGGGCAGTAATATTGCCGAAGGCAATATTGGCACCAACATTAAGCGCACTTAACCCCAGCGCCCCCCGAATCACATTCTTGGTAAAGGATAGTTTTTGTAAAACAAACCGTTCACGCACCGGAGCAACCGCCACCTGCCGGTGCCTTTTTAGCCACACGCTGACAAGCGACGAAACGGCGACACAGCTAATAATTGCATAAATCAGCTTATCCGCCGGGTTAGGGGTAAGATAATAACTCATAACCGCCGTAATAATCGAAACACTGCCGACGCGGGGATTTCTCACCGTCATTTCCACCGCGACTTTCGCCAGTATAATGCCAACGCCGGCCATCATGGCATTGGTAATTACCGGGCCAATAAAAGCAACAAGCGCTTTAAACATGCCTGCCAGCCCGACAATAAGCAAAATGGCGCCTTCCAGAAAAACCATCGAAATTCGCTCCTGGACCGTACGTCCCATAGTTCCTACCAACGTTAACGTTTCGGCCTGAAAGGAAATAGGGGCCACAATTCCCAGTGCTCCGCAACCTATGGCGCCAATGATAAAGCCCGCCGCCGTAGGCACAGACGCAAATCCAAAGGTCAAAGCATATAATCCCCCTGGTATGGCGTTGACCACTACCCCAATAGCAACAATAAAATCCTGCATACTCATACTATTTGCCCGCCTCCTATTTCTGCGCCAATATAAATACTCCTAGCCCAAAAGGGCTAGGAGCTTAGTATCTAATCCTGTCCTTCTGGTACTACCTCTGGCGCGGAGGTAAATAACAGCCAAAACAGGCAGGTCTCCTGGCTTACGGATCTTAAGAATACCTTGCCTTCCCGGATTGCCGGTGGCATGTTAAAGGCATTCTTCCCCGATTACAGTGGCGCGACCGCGTCGTTTAAGGATTTGCCCTGAGACTAACCCGCTCTAAGATTCCCATCTTCTAAAAGTGGGAATAAGAGCGGCTAAGTCCCTGGATAAGAGCGACTAACCTTCAGATGGGGTAAAACCCCACCTGAAGCTAAGTCTCCTTTATCAATCCTTCCGAACTTCCCTATTCTCCCCTTATTGCTAAGAGGCACCTGTATGGTGGCGTTATTAAATTTTAGCTCTTACATCCTATCACATTCAACAGATAAAAATATTTTCCTGCCAATTGATGTATTTGCGCAAAATGTTAAAGCATTTAGTCAATAAAATTCTATATCCTTAGCCAAACATAGCAATTCCCAGCGGTGTTACCAGCAAAGGATGGGGGGGTACATGTACCTTTCTCCCAAACGCTTTGCCAAACTCGGTTTCAAATCCCTGCAAATAAGCAGTGCCGCCCACAACGTAAACAGGATAATCACTAAACTCTTCATAACCGATTAGCATGTTTTTGACCACAGTAGCCATTTTTTCCACAACAGGCAGAATAACCGGCATAATTTTGCGATGCTGTGCGGGATCACGTTTCAGTAGTTCCGCTTCTTCGAATGAGATCTTATAGGCACCGGCCAAAACCAAAGACACATGTGTGCCGCCTGTCGGTTCATCGGCCGTAAAAACCAATTCCCCATTGCGTAAAACAGCAATACCGGTCGTGCCGCCGCCAATGTCGACGACAATACCATGGGTAATGCCCAGAGCTTCGGCTGCGGCCACCGGTTCGTCTACCTGACAGACTGGCTCCAAACCGGCTCCGGCAATCACATGCCCACAGGCCATCGCATTCCGCCCGACGGTTCCCGGCGGAATGGCAGTAGCCCCTTTTTCTAAGGTAACCCCCATCAGTTCTTCAACTTCGGCCTTCAACTCTTCGACAATCACCATAGCTCCCCGAAAATCAACAACCAAACCATCCTTAACCACTGAGGCCCAACGCATACTGCCTGCTACCGGATTACCCGTTTCGTCGGTAACAACCAGTACAACATCAGCCGTTCCCAGGTCGACACCTACCTTATAGGGGCCTGGCAGGTCAGCTACGGTTCTGGTCTCAATCAACTCATGCAATCTATGAATCTTTTCATAGGCCTCCACGCATTAGTCCCCCTCGCACCAACATTCAATTCACTAAAACTATGGTATTTGATTTCCCTAAGCCTTAGGAAAATCCCTGTTACCATAACCATAAATAACTGACAAGTTATTTTAATTTTTTGCGCAAAAAAGAAAAGTACCAGGTTAGAAGCGCGACGGCCAGCACGGCCATCGCCGACAATCCCACCGAATGACTAAACCCGGCTAGCTTCTGCCAGTTATACCCCAACCCCAGCCCCAAAACAATAAGAGCACCGCACCAAATCAACGAACTAATAAAAAGGCCCGAAACATAGGCCCGCCCATTCATTTGGACAAAACCGGCGGGAATCGGAATAGCACCACGGATAACAGGCAGAATCCGTCCGAAGAAAACGGCAAAAACGCCATATTTATTCAGCCACTTTTCAACATTTACCAACTTAGAATCGGCTGGCATCAGGAAAGAAAAATGCTGCCTGATAACTTTTGTTCTGCCAAAAAACCCCATTCCATAACCAATGACGGCCCCCAGCAAATCTCCGGACGCTGCAGCGGCTATGGCAGGGATCATTTCAAATTGGCCACTATACACCAAATAGCCGGTAAAAGCCAGGGTTATTTCCCCTGGCAAAGGCAGGCCAATGCCGGTCAGCAACATGGCCGTAAAAATAGTGAAATAGCCATATGAACCTATATCACTAACGATCTCCTGGATTGCTTGTTCCATTAGCGATAACTGAGCCTCCGTTTACATGTTGCTAGTTGTTAATAGTATTTCCGTAAAGTGAAATTAAAGTAACATCTGTAAAAGAAGTGCTGCTGCAACTTCACTCTTAGAAAACCCGGCTAACGCCGAGTCTTTGGCGAAAGCGCTAGCCGCCGGTTGCACTTATCCAGTCGATTCTGACTGGGTAAAAACAAAAAAATCCGGCTATCCGGATTTTTCTTTTAGCTAATGATCGTTAAAACATCTTCCAGCGGTTTACGCGGTGGTGAGGATAATTTATCAGTTGCCGGTACGCCCAGCGGCGACATGGCGGCCAGATGGTAGCCGTCTTTTTTAAAACCAATATATGCCGAAATCTCTTCGGCCGCGTAGGTCGGACCGGTCATCCAGCAAGTTCCGTACCCTAGATTAGCGGCAGCCAGCTGCAGATTTTCCAGCGCAGCCGCGATATTTTGAATACCTGGATTGGGTTTCGTGTATTTTATCGCTTCTTCGCGCGGCATAACTCCGTCAGCCAAAAGCATATCCGCGATGGTGTCATAAGGACCGGCATACACAAGAACCAATACAGGTGCCCCTTTAAACACCGTATGATAGCCCACAGTTCCCTTAAAGCCCTTAATCTTTGCTTCATCACGCAAATATGTACTCAATTCGGCGTTTTTCATCTCGACAATCCGGGCAATCTCGGCGATTTTTTCTTTGTTGGTAACAACAACAAAATGCCAGTTCTGCTGATTCTTGCCCGAAGGGGCATGAATCGCCGCCTTGATTAATTCTTTGATTGTTTGTTCCGGAACTTGTTCTTCAGTAAATTTCCTTACACTATGCCGTTTGTAAATAAAATCCAGATTCATCCTAACCGCCTCCTCAGCCATTATACTATTGTTTCACCGTGATACCGTTCGCCGCCAGCATCCGGCATTACTTTATAGCGTTCAGTCCACAGGGTCTTGTACTTTATGGCCTGGGCATGAATACTTTCCCGCTCCGCCTCCGTAGACCTTACTACTTTAGCGGGAATACCAACCACCAAAGAATTGGGAGGAATAACCTGCTTTTCTTTAACTACCGCCCCGGCAGCAATAATGCTGCCTTCACCTACCACAGCACCATTCAGGACAACTGCCCCCATGCCAATTAAACAATGATCTTCAATAGTACAGCCATGAATAATGGCATTATGCCCAATCGTAACGTAGTCACCAATTATCGTCGGGTAATCATCAGCAACATGCACAACACTGTTATCCTGCACATTGGTATACCGGCCGATTTCAATCCGGCTGACATCCCCTCTGGCAACAGTATTAAACCATAAACTGCTAAACTCTTTCATCGTAACTGCACCAATAACTTTAGCACCTTCGGCAATAAATGTTTTTTTATCAAGTGCCGGTTTAATTCCTTCAAATTCCATCATCATTGCTGCGTCCCCTTCCCCCTGGCTATCTTGTTAGTATACCCTATTATAAATAAAAATTTTCCAATGTCAACTGAGCTAATACCATAACCCAAGCAACCGCCAATAAAAGACTCCTACTGTGAGATACAGCACCACATGCAATAGGGTAATGATTGTACCAACACTCCACCAGGTCTTTTTATCATTATAGCCCTTTTCCATTAAAAGCGGCCCTAAGGCATTGCCATAGTGGGTCAAGGCACAAGAGATAACCATTAAAAAGGCCAACACAAAAAAGGCCGGGTATCTTGGCACATCGGTAGCCGCAACAAACGAAAAAACAAGCGGTGAAAAGGCTACAACATAGCCGGTTAATGATACAAAAAAATAGTGCGGCACAACAGCCAGCATCGCTGCTAGCAGCAAAATGCTATAGGGCCCCAGTCCGGCAGTTGGCAACAGCAGCTTGATAACCCCGGCAAACCAACTGAAAAATCCCAGTTTGGTCAAGGCTGCCGAAAAGCCCAAAATAGCCCCAAACCAGATGAGAAATGACCACATTTCTTTCGTTTCGGCCAAATCGTCCCATTCGAGAACGCCGGTTACCAGCATGAGCGATATGCCGACAAAGGCTACTAAGGTACTATCTACTTGGGTTACCGTACTGGTAGACCATAAAATAAGGATTGTTAAAAATATCCCGGCTGCTGTCAACTCGTTGCCGCTAATGCGGCCCATCTCCAGCAATTCACGACCGGCTCTTGCCCGCACTTCCAGCATCGAAGTAATATCCGGCGGGCATAGCTTATACACAATATAAGGCGTCAGTAAAAAACCGATAAACCCCGGCAATGCCGCCAGGGTCCATAATGGCCAACTAATACTGATACCCAGTACATCCTGTGCCAGCTTAGCATTAATTAGATTAGGTCCCATACCGGTCATAAACAAACCGCCGGTAAGCATACTGGCGGTATAACCCAGCAAAGTAAAATAAGCGCCTGTCCGCTGCTTGCCATTGGGATTACTGATACTACTGGCATCAATAACCCCCTCGGCCAGTGGATAAACCAAACCACCGGTCCGAGCCGGTGAAGCCGGCGTGCTGGTAGCCAGCACCAGATCAATGAAACTTAAAATATAGCCAATCCGCAGTGTTGTCTTGCCAAACCGGCTGATTAATATAAGTCCAATTCGCCGGGTAAGCCCTGATTTTTTCAGACCAACACCAATCATCATGGCAATCAGGGTCAACCACAGCATGGCATCGGTATACCCGGACAATATCTCCCGCACAGGTAATACAAATATGCTTGCCAGTGTCGTAATAACCATCAGCAATGTCGGTTCAGGGTATGGTTGCAAGATAAGCCCCAGGATTAAGGCAACAAACACACCGAACAAATGCCACGCCGTTACGCTTAAGCCACTTGGAGCCTGGTAAGAAAAAAACACACCTGCAACACTAAATAATACCGCGATTTTGGCAAAGCGTAATTTCACAACCTCATCTCCCTTGAAAATTCCTAGTATTAGTTTTTCTCCCTCTGTTAACAAAACCCTTTTCCCTTTGCGTTTGCCTATACAGCAGAGTGCGCAAAAAAGTCCTGTACATATTTAAATTTTAATAGTAAAATTTAAATAGTTAAATTTACACAGATAAAAAGGGTGAACTAAATGAATATCCCAAGATACCGTATCGTAATCATCCTATTGATTGTTATCCTGCTATCAATCATTGGACTATTTTCATCTTGGCTTTTCCATCATGATAAAGTTTTAGTGCATACAATTAAAGCGGAAAAACTGGAAAACAACAAGGGAAGCAACTTTAGCGGCAAGCTGGAAGCTTTAGAAACAGCAAATATTGTATCTAAACTATCCGGTAAAATAGATTCAATCAATGTGGATCTAGGAAGTGCTGTAAAAGCCGGAGATACCTTACTGACGCTGGAAGCCCATGAACTAGCCGCCAGCGTGGAGCAGGCGCGGGCCAATGTGGAAATTGCTTACTCTTCGTTGGAAACAGCGCAAATCGACTATGCTGTACAACGACAAAACCTTGAACGTAATAAGGCTTTAGTCGAACAGGGGGCATTGGCCAGAGCTGATTTTGATAACAAATATGCTCTTCCATTTGCCAAAGCAAAAGAGCTGGCCCTAAACGGAGCCTCAGCACAAGTAAGGCAGGCAGAAGCCAATTTGCAGCTGGCTCTGGCAAACTATCAAAATAGTCTAATCGTTTCTCCAATTAGCGGTATCATTGCGGAAAAGAGTGTAAATATCGGCGAATTAGCCAGTCCGGATGTACTGCTATTCTCGGTAATAAATTTTGATAAAGTTTTTATGATGGCTTCTGTAGCAGCAGAAGAAATTAATCAAATTCAAATCGGCGATCAATTACCGGTAACAATTGCCGCCGTTTCAACGATTCCTTTTAATGGCCTAGTAACAAACATCGCACAAGCAAGCGGCGCTGCTTCCAAAACCTACCTGGTTAAAGTGCTCATTGATAATCAGGATCATCGTTTGAAACCGGGTATGTTTGCTGAAATTCAGTGGAAAGAAAACCCGGAGACGAAAATCGTTGTTCCCAAAACAACTGTTATCAGTAAAAACGGCAAAACCTGCGTTTGGACAGTAAAAGACGGTATTGTTTCCTGTAAGGAAGTATCCATCGAAAGCGTCGATGTAATTAATGTCATTATTAAAAGTGGAATTGAGGCCGGAGAAGACATTGTCAGTTCCGGGCAGGAAATGCTTACAGAAGGAATGCCGGTTATGGTTTTCAAGTAAAATCCCATACTAAACTAGATACTTCTGCATTGGATAAGGAGAGTAAATAATCTATGGACTACAAGAAAAAAAAGTTATTGCTGGCGGTTACAGCGGTCATACTGCTAACTATGGCAGGAGTAGCCGGCTATTTTTGGTATATGCAGATTAATTACGTAGTTACCGATGATGCCCGGATTGACGGCACAATTGTCAGCATCAGTACGCAAATAACCGGAAAAATTACCGATATCTATGTCCAGGAAGGAGATATGGTAAGAGAAGGTCAGAACATTATCCGCCAAACCGATTTGAGTCTGTCATCCGGCACTAATATTGATTTGTCGGTAATTAAATCCCCCATCAGCGGTACAGTCATCAATAAAAGCGGTCATGTCGGTGAAATCGGGACACCGGGGTATCCCATTATGATGTTGGCCGATTTGAAAAACTTATATGTTACCGCCGAAGTGGAAGAAACAGATTTAACAAAAATAAAACCAAGCCAGACGGTCGAATTTACTGTAGATGCTTTTCCGGGTGTCCATTTTACCGGACAGGTTATTTCCCTATCAAAGGCTACAGTCTCGACGTTTTCTTTGCTGCCTGCGAAAAATACCGGTGATAATTTTACCAAGGTTGTGCAGCGGATTCCGGTAAAAATCAATATTAACGACTACCAGGGCTGCCAACTTGTTCCCGGAATGAATGTTACGGTTAAAATCCATGTTGCAGGGTGAGATAATGAAAAAGCCGGAAAATCTGGAGAAAATTCCGTGGCCGGAAGTCATGACCTTAATTTGGGGTTGTTTTATGGCCATTTTAGACACAAGTATCGTCAATACGGCTTTACCCACAATGCGGGCGACCTTTGGCGGTGATGCCGATTCTGTGCAATGGGTGGTAACGGCCTATATGCTTACTTCAGGCATGGTCATACCGGTAACCGGATTTTTATGCGACCGTTTTGGAAATAAACGAATCTATTTAATTTCCCTTTCAATTTTTATCGGAGGATCAGTGCTCTGTGCCGCGGCAACAAGCAATAATTTTTTGATCTTCGCCAGAGTCATTCAGGCAATTGGCGGGGGAATTATCATGCCGGTAAGTATGAGCATGATTCGCATTATTGTACCGCGTGAAAAAATGGGTATGGCCATGGGAATCTGGGGTGTCTCGGCTATGGGCGCACCAAGTATTGGTCCCACTTTAGGAGGCTATATTGTCGTTCATCTGGGCTGGCAGTGGATATTTACGATCAATCTGCCCATTGGTATAATCGCAATCGTACTGGGGTTGATCATCTTAAGAGAAACACCGCAAAAAACCGGGTTAAAATTGGATGTGCTTGGTTTTATTCTTAGTGCTTCGGCCTGTTTTGCCTTGTTGTTGGCTTTAAGTAAAGGACAGGACGAAGGCTGGACCTCTCTTTATATTGTTAGTTTGCTTATTTATACTGTTGGTGCATCGGTTCTTTTTGTACTATGGGAAAACACCACCGAACAGCCGCTGATTGACCTGCAGCTTTTAAAAAACAGGACATATTGCATCAGCATACTGGCTGTTTCATTATCTAATATCGCTATGTATTCCATTACGTTTCTCATTCCCATCTATTCGCAAAACATTCGCGGCTTAACCGCACTGCAGTCAGGCCAGGTCACAATGCCCAGTGCACTGGCGATTGCCTTAATGATGCCGGTCAGCGGACGGCTTTTTGATCGATTTGGCGCAGCTCCGCTTTGCGTTGCAGGCTTTAGCATTGCCGGCTATTATAGTTATCAATTGCACACACTGACTGCCGATACCAGCTTTACCGATATGCAGTGGATATTGGTTAAACGGGCGATTGGGCTGGGTCTGGCAATGATGCCGGTATCCACAGCCGGCATCAATACCATTCCGAAACAGCTGGCAGCCCGGGCTTCGGCTATCAATAATGTGGTACGCCAAATTGCCGGCTCATTCGGCATTGCGCTCATTACCTATGTTATGATGCACCGGCAAATTTATCATAATGCCTGGTTGTCAGAAACCTTGAACTGGTCGTCCAGTGCTACAGTCATTGCTGTCAAGAACCTGCAAAGCACCGTCATTCATCACGGTATTTCCTCCTCTGCCGTTATGGCCCGTTATTGTGCGGAAGAATTGCTGGGTATGAGCTTGCAGCAGCAAGCCTATCTTGCCAGCGTTAATGATGCCATGCTCGTTCCCGCCATTATCGTTTCCCTGACTGTTCCATTAGGCTTTTTTTTAAATAAAAAAGCGGTGGAAAACGAAAACAGCAAGCAGCATGCACGGCTCATACAACCGGCTTCCAGTAAAACGCTTTAGCTATTTATGGGAAATGTACTATAATAGAGTATGCTTACTTTGAAATCGGATAGGAGCTGAGCTATAGATGTCAGTCAAATTGATTGTCCTTGGTTTATTGATGGGCGGCGAAAAACACCCTTATGAAATGCAGCATATCATGAAAATCCGGAAGCTGGATAAGTTTGTAAGTTTTTATAAAGGCTCGTTATATTATGCAGTTGAACAATTAAAGGATGAAGGTTTTATCGAAGTATCCCAAGTAATCAAAGAAGAAAAACGCCCTGATAAAACGCTTTACAGAATAACCGAAGCAGGAAAGAATGAATTTCAGGACCTACTCTTGCAGCAAATGAGCAAAGAAGAACAGTACTATGACCCACTCTATACCGCTCTCGTATTCGCCCGCTATGGTGACAGCAAGAAAATTGCCACAGTTATTCACCAGAAACTGAGCTATGCGGAAAAAAAAGTTCAAGTTTTAGAACAGGCTTTTGCTGAAATCCCCCCCCAAACCGCTCGCGCTGTTCAGTATATCTATAAAGGAATGATTGAAACGGCCAAGGCGGAAAAAAAATGGCTTCAGGAATTGTATGCAGATATCTTAGCCGATCAGTTAGGGTAATTTATCCACTCTTCCAACACACTCTTCCAATAATTAGTGACTTTTTCCCAATATTCTGCTATCCTATAATGATATTTATCATTTTTAGGGGGAGGAATAGCTATGAATTGGGATGAGTATATGAAAATCGCTTTAGAAGAGGCTAAAATTAGTTTACGCGAAGGAAACCATGGATTTGGCGCTGTTATTATGATTCAAAATTACCCCGGAAGAAGCCCCGATTGTAAAACGATCGGACAAGCAAATTGTTTTTCATTCCCGGAATTTTTGCCCGACGTTGGAGGCATGCAAAATTTTAGGAATCGACACCCGGACAATTTGTAAAAAGTTTAACGAAAATGCTACCGAAATGTTGATAAAACAAATCGACCCGCGTCTTAGCTTCTCGAGAAATTATGAGAAGCTAAGACCGCATGCGGATTATTGTGAAGAGATGATTACCATGAATGACAGTGGCAACACCTAGTTCCCTGGCCGCCGGCTACACCAGGCAGCAGCGGTCGAATACCCCGGTTATTCTTCGATTCCCGGTTTGTCTCCCCTCTTGTCCCGGCCGATTAAGTCGGGCACCAATTCAGCCGCAATTTCCGTTTCGGCGGCCAGCCCTTCGGCAAACAGTGTGACTCCGGCCTCTTCCACTACCGGTCTGTCTGCTTTACTTTCAACTTTGGCATTGCCCATAAACAGACTGATAAGCACCCCGGCCAAAATAATAAACATGGATACCAAAAAAACTAAGTGCAGTGAATCCGCCAGAGCTGTTTTGAGCGGCGGCAATAAAACCTGCTGTAGATTGGCGGGAATCATTTTCAGCATTTCCGGGCTTAAAAGCATATTAAACAGACTTTGCGGATCAGTATGGGCCTTATTTATGATTCCGGCCAACGGACCGCCGCCGGTTACACCGGCAACACCCTGCACAACAGGAAAAAACTCTTGCTCCATAATGGCGCGGGAATGATTATTAAAGACAACTCCCAATATTGTCATTCCGAGTGTTCCGCCAATGCTGCGGAAGAACTGGGTAGCCGACGTTGCCACACCCCGTTGTTCAGGCGGAAAAGCACTCTGCACGGCCAGCGTAACCGTTGGCATGATGATCCCCATACCCAAACCAAGGATAACAATATAAAAAGTGGCAACAAACAAGGTAGTAGCCATGGTCATTGTACTCAGCAGATAAAAACTCAGGGCCATAATCCCCATCCCTGCGGCAAACATACTGCGAAAACTGACTTTCGTCACAATTCGCCCGGCAATTATGCTGGTAACAATCATCGCAAACATCATCGGGATCATAGCATTGCCGGAAGCGGTTGCACTGACACCGATAACCCCCTGAAGAAACAGCGGTAAAAACATAAACGCACCAAACATTCCTAACCCCATCAGAAATCCAACTATATTGGTAATCGAAAATACCCTGTTTTTGAACAACTCCAGACTTAAAATCGGATCCTCAGCTCTACTTTCTATTAAGGCAAAGATAATCCAGGTAATAAGCGCTGTTCCCAGCAGCCCAATAATCTGCCAGGATAGCCATGCATAGTCTGTCTCCCCTAAATTAAACCCCAGCAACATAGTTACTGTGGCAATAATCAGACTAACGGCACCGGCATAATCAATGACTACTTTATCCGTAAACCGTTTTTCTCCCTGCAGTCCAAGATAAATTGTCACCGCCGCCAGTATCCCTATCGGCAGGTTAATATAAAACACCCATTGCCAGGAGGCATAGTCCACCAGCCAGCCGCCGATGCTTGGTCCAACAATCGACGCCAATCCAAACATAGCTCCCATGGCCCCTTGCCATTTACCACGCTCCTGGGGTGGAAAGATATCGCCAACAATTGTCATGGCCAGCGGCATCATAATGCCGCCACCAATTCCCTGTAAACCCCGGAATAAAATTAACTCCGTCATATTTCGGCTAGTGCCGCATAGGGCGGAACCAATCATAAACAGGATAATCCCCGATACATACACAAGCCGGCGGCCATACACATCAGCCAGCTTGCCGGCAATCGGCACAACGGTTGTTGAAGTCAGCATATAAACCGTAGTCACCCAGGTCATGATGCTTAACCCGCCAAGTTCACCGATAATTCGCGGCATAGCTGTGCCGACAATGGTCTGGTCCAGTGAAGAAAAAAACAGTCCTAAAAAAAGACCTACCAGTAAAACCTTGCGTTGCACTTCCGTTTTCAGAATAATTCCTCCTTATACCCCTACAAGAACTTAACTTCAGTAATATCATTTCCCGGGTTCAGCAGCTTTATTGTGAACATTGCCCTAAACAGAAAGTGCCAATAAAAAGATGCCTTCCGGCATCTTTTTATTGGCACTTAACTTAAAATCTTACTTTTACACTCCAAATGCATAATCGACAGCAGCCGCCGCATGAAGCGTCATGGTATCAAATACCGGGGCATTAACGTCAGCTTGTTTAATCAGCAGGGGGATTTCCGTACATCCCAGCACAATTCCCTCTGCTCCCAGCCCCATTAGTTTGTTAATAATTTTCTTAAACTGCTCTTTGGAATCCGGATTAAGAACACCAAGACACAGTTCTTGAAAAATTACTGTATTAATAAATTCCCGCTCGTTTTCTTCCGGGATGATAACGTCAATACCATGCTGCTCTTTTAGACGGTTCCGGTAAAACGCTTCTTCCATGGCAAATTTAGTCCCCAATAAACCGACTTTCTTTAAGTCCCGGAGTTTAATTGCTTGCGCAGCGGCATCGGCAATATGCAGAACAGGCATACCTGTCTGCTCAATAATACTATCAGCACACTTATGGATCGTGTTTGAACAGATAAGGATAAACTCAGCTCCGCCTTGTTTTAAGTGCAGCGCCGCCTGGACCAGCAACTGATTGATCTGTTGCCAGTCACCCTGCCGCATCAGTTCCTCAATTGGTCCAAAATCAACCGAATACAGTAAGCACTGAGCCGAATGCAGCCCGCCTAGCTTCTGCTTTACACCTTGGTTAATCAACCGGTAATATTCTAAAGAGGATTCCCAGCTTAACCCACCGATAAGTCCAATTGTCTTCAAAATACCATTTCCCCTTCCATGACGCGAACAGCGGTACCGCCGACTTTAACGGTCTTAACCTGCCCAGCCTGCTTGCTGACAATAATATTTACCTGACCCGGACGCCCCACTTCCAAACCGGCTTCCCCGATCAATGCAGCCTCGCCGTCAATAGCAATTAGATTATGGGCAGCAATATAAGCGGCCGCAGAACCATTGCCAGTGCCGCATACAGGGTCTTCATTGATTCCATCTAATGGACAGAAAGCGCGGGAATGAAAGCTGCAGCTTGGCTGAACAGTCTCTAGACAAAATGGTACAAAGCCTTCCATCCCGCATTTTTTACTCATAGCAGCAATTGCGGCAAAATCCAGGTGGGCATTACTCAGTTTAGAAAGACTTTTAATGCCGACAACTAACCACCATAGACCTGTTGATACCTTCATCGGCTGAGTTTCCAGTAAATCATCCGGTGTAAGTCCTAAACCTGCCGCAATCTCAGCCCGGCTGAGATCGACTCCGGCCAACTGCGGCGCAGCCTGCGTCATCATAAATACCGTCTGGCTATTTTCCTTTATTACCTCTACCGGTAAAACTCCGGCCTTAGTCTCTTGATAAAAAACACTCTTTGTTTGATCCAGCTTACCCTCTTCGTATAATGTGGCAAAAGTGGCAATCGTAGCATGACCGCATAAAGGTACCTCCACATTTGGCGTAAAAAACTGAACTTTAAAATCAGCTACATTAGAATGTGAAACAAAAGCTGTTTCCGAAAGATTCATTTCGCGCGCAATCTTCTGTTTTATCGCATCAGGCAAACCATTGGCATCAGTCACTACCCCTGCGGGGTTACCACCAAACAATTTTGTGGTAAAGGCATCCACCTGTTTAATTTTAACAGTACCCATGAAAATTACCTCCTCTATTTCACCTTGATTTTAAACCAAGGGTTTTATATTATGCTCATTCTCCAGGTCTCTGTCAGTTGCCGTTTCTCTTACAGCTTGCATAAAATGCTTTATTCCGGGCTCAATTTGATCAGGATTAACAAACGTATAATTTAGCCTGACATGCGTATCTCCTTGGGTGCCATCCGGATAAAAGGCTTCCCCTGGTAAAAAAACAACTCTCCGTTTACCGGCATTGGCCACCAGCTTATGCCTGACAATATTGTCCGGCAACCGGCACCAAACATAATAACCGCCTAGTGGCTTATTCCAACTCGTTCCCGGCACCTTATATTTTCCCAGTGCTTCCAGCATCCTATCTCTCCGTCCGGCATACTCCTGTCTGAGCAAAGCGATATGATTGTCATAGTCTCCCCTGCGAATAAAGGCATCAAGCAAGAACTGAGCCGGTGTATTGACATGTAAATCTGTCATTTGTTTAAGATGGGCAAACTTGGCCAATACCTGCGGCGGTGCCGTTATCCACCCGACTCGCAATCCCAAAAACAATGACTTGGAAAAGGTACTTAAATAAATAACATAGCCGTGACGATCAAGTGCTTTCAGGGGTGGAACCGGTGCACTGTCATAGTAAAGCTCGCCATAAGGATCGTCTTCTAAAACTGGCAGCTGATACTGATAAGCCAAATTCAAAAGTTGATATCGCCGCTCCAAGCTCAGCGTAACCCCTGATGGATTCTGAAAGGTAGGCAGTGTATAAATAAACTTAGGCCTATGGCGCACCAATAAGGCTTCCAGCACATCTGTACGCAGACCATCTTGGTCGATTGGCACACCAATAACACGCGCGCCGGCTGACCGGAAAATCTGAATAGCCCCGAAAAAAGTAGGCTCCTCAACAAGGACGGTGTCACCTGGTCTAATAAATATCCGTGCGGCAAAATCCAGTCCTTGCTGCGAACCGGAAAGGATCACAGTGTCTTTTGCCGACGCCGCAATCTGACGCTGCCGCAGCAAATAGCTTATACTCTCTCTGAGCGGATAGTGTCCTTCTACCGGACTGTGCAAAAACATTTCCCGGCTGGTCTTCCGGTATAAATCAGCTTGAATTTCACGCATGATTTCTACCGGATATAAGCTAGGAGCCGGAATACCGCCGGCAAAGGAGATGAGATCATCGCCACCCGTAATGGCCATAATATCCCCGATAATATTGTCATTGCTGCCGGCAATGGTTTCCGTAAAAAGTTGATACCAAGGCAGCGGATTGATATATCCGTCAGGCAGCGCTGCCTGCTTGGCTTGGGAAAGGACGATTGTCCCTTTACCGACATGCGAATCCACCAAGCCGTCAGCTTTAAGCTCCTGATAGGCTTTTATCACCGTGCTGCGGTTAACCTCCAGCGATTTAGCCAGGCTGCGTTCAGGCGGTAATATAGTGCCTGCAGGCAATACATCCGAAAAAATCATTTCCCGCAAGCGATTTTTTATTTGCAAGTAAATGGGAGTATCGGCATTACGATTGATTACGATGCGCATCTAATCACTCTTCTTATATACAATTGGATTTGGTACCATCCAATTATCATTCTACCAAATTAATTTCTAAAGAAAACCACCAATTGGAATATTTTATAACCATCCAATAACAACAAAAAAAATCATCAGTTCAGCCTTAGGCTAAACTGATGATTTTTGTCTTTCTGAATTATATTTGCCTAGCTCCGGGCAGGGTAAAGCCCCGCCCCATAACCTCGGCAGCATCCTGAACAATCATAAAGGCATGCGGATCAGCCTCGTGAACCAGTTGTTTGATTTTGGCAATCTGCGTTAGGCTGACTACAACAAATAATACTTGTTTGTCCTGACGGGTGAATGCACCTTGTCCGTGAAGAATCGTGACACCCCGTCCTACTTCTTTTAATATGGCTTCCACAATAGCATTGGTACTGTACGAAACAATAAACACTGTTTTTCTGCGGTTAAATCCTTCGACTACCTTATCAGTGAGATTAGCGCTAATAAACATGGATATTAAGGTCAACATCGCCAGTTTAAGACCGAACAACATAGCCCCCGCCAGCATAATGACACAATTAATGGCAAATCCCACTGCCCCAAAATTAAAAGAATAGTATTTTTTGACAATCGCAGCTACAATATCCAACCCACCGGCACTGCCATTAACACGGAAAATACAGCCACTGCCTATACCGGCAATCACACCGCCCGTAACCGCGGAAATGATCGGATCATCAATCAGATTGTAATCAGAAACAAAACGCGTGGCGTCTACCGCCAAAGAAAAAAGAATGGTTCCGTAAATAGTTCCAACCGTGTAGTTTTTGCCTAACAGACGGTAAGCAGCATATAAAAGCGGAATATTCATTAAAAAGACTTGCACGCCAATCGGCCAACCGAATATAAAGTAGAAAATGATAGCCAGTCCGGATACTCCGCCACTTAAAAGATGGTGGGGAACCAAAAAGGCGTTGATCGAAATACTGCTGAGCAAACACCCAATTGATACCCACACATATTGACTGATCGTAGTTTTCATATGACCTCCATGTTATTGTTCATTCCAATGTCAATCAAATTTTATCATACAAAGTGACAGACGTGAATATCCTCAGCCCATATAAAATTAATGGAAACTTTGCTAAAGCAACAAAGTTTCCACATATCAGCCTGTCCCGTAATTATATGCTTTCTGTCTTGCGTGAACAAAGCCGGGAAAAATCCTTATTATCGATAATCTGCGTCAATGTTTGCAGAAGTTCGCTCTTTCCTGCCGGTAAATAGCTTTCCACATGAAGACAGTTTGACGGATGAATGGAGGTAATTCCACAATGCTCCAACTGTAAACCTTGAATCATTAACCGCATTTCTTGTAAAATTTCCATTTCTTCCGGAATTTCAAACTCGCCTCTTTGCACCTTGTCATAAATTTCCGTTCCGGGGTGTACGATAATTGTGAGAAACCCCAGATAATCGGGCTGTATCTCATTACAAATCCGGGCCGTATTCTTGGCATGCTGCCATGCTTTTGAGCTTCTTCCGGCCAATCCTAAAATCACGGTAACTACCAAATTGATCCCTGCTTGTCTGACCTTTCTCCCGGCTTGAACCATCTCGGCACGAGTAACACCCTTTTGTATAGTGCGCAGAATGTCTTCGTCGCCGCTCTCTACACCCAGGTGCACTTCTACCAATCCATGTTCTTGCAGTTCGCTCAGTTCAGGGAGAGTTTTTTTCAGGATACTGCCGGCACTGGCATAAGTTCCAACATATGAAAGGTGGGGAAATGTATCATACAGATGATTTAGTATTTTGATCAAATCTTCTGCCGGCATGCTGAGAGCATCTCCATCTGCCAGAAATACTTTTTCCACTTCACCGTAATATTCTTTGGCAAGATCAATATCTTTCAGTATTTCCTTCAGTTCGCGAACACGATATTTTTTATTCTTATACATATAGCAAAAAGTACATTGATTATGACTGCAGCCGATCGTACACTGCAGTATGTAGTCATCCCCAGCCATATGGGGACTATAAATATCTCCCTCATAGCGCATAGACTCTTCTCCCTATACAAACCCTGAAAAACTAAATATGAGTTAATCTGCGCACATACATGAATTTTACTTTTGCCTTGCTTGGCTTGCTTCTAAACAGCATGCTATAAACCATCTTTTTAGCATGTTCAGGGCTGCTCGTTTCTACCGTGTTAGTCATTAAAACAGCATTCCCGGCAGCCGGGCAAACTTGATATTTAACTTCATAGATTTCCATATAACGACACCTCAACACCATATTTTCATAATCAGTTATGCAAATAAACTGATATAAGTAGATTAATTTTTACTAAGTATGATAGTAAAAATATTCAGATTATACTTATTATTTTAGCATAAACATGGATTGTTCTGCTACTTAAAATTACATATTTCCACATATTTTTTCATAATTCGCATAAATTTTTAGGTGGCTATCTGCGTCCGGGTACTTCATCTTCCTTAAAACCTATGGAATAGTTTGCGTAGATTTTTTCGCCATGCAAGGCGGAGGAGCCGCGCATATCGGACATATGTAAGGCGACGACAACGCGGCAGGGCGGAAAAAGATGCGCAAAATATCATTCTATCTCCCAGCGCTTATCTGCCATACCGATTTCTTGACTAACGCAAGCGATCTGTCTGATGGGTTGTTCTAAGGTAACGCACATCTTCCGGGGTATTCAAATTATAGAACATTTCCCTTAGATCGCCTACCGGGCACAACTCACTTTCCCTAATTTTAAGAACCCGCACCTCCGAATAGAATTGGTATACTTGACGTACATTAGCCTGCAGACACTTTTCTATAGGTTTGACACAATTACGGGAATAGACGGCACAAAGCGGTTCCAAGCGGCCTTCTATTTCAGGCACTATCACATCATATTCCGCACTGCGCTTAATTAAATAGCCGGCCAGTTCTTCGGTAAAAAACGGCATATCGCAGGAGACGATAAAAGCATACTGATGCCGGGCGGCCATGAGGCCTGCGTGCATCCCCCCAAGGGGGCCCATGCCCGGGTAAGTGTCCGGAACCTCGACAATACCCGGCAGGTTATATTTTGCCGTGCTGTTGCTGGCAACAATTATCTCATCGACAAAATTCCGCAGTTTACGAACAGTACGTTCGATCATCGTCTCGTCATTATAGACCAAGAGCGTTTTATCACGCCCCATGCGCGAACTGCGTCCTCCTGCCAAAATTATACCGCTCACATCCACGGCACTGTCCCCCAATCCTGGTTCCTTAATTTGCTTAACGCGGCAAATTCACTGGCCACTAGCCGCATTAACCTGCATGCTGCTGACCATTAACAGCTACGGAGCCGTCTTTTTTTACTAATTCAATTTCATTTTCCACCCATACCGGGTTATGATGCTTAGCCTCGCTGAGCGTTTGCGTACCATCGCCAAACATGCACAAAAACTCGCCCCAGTTGTAGATTCCGAGAAAAATATGCGCAAATACGCTGAGTCCCAGAATAATGCCGACAACTAAATGCACCATGTCAAACCAGTACATGGCTATTTTGGGTGCAACCGGCAGAAAAGCATATAATCCCCAGCCGGTAACAATCAATAGGATACCGCCGATTAACATCATGATTCCCATTTGTTTTTGGCCTGAGTTCATTTTGCCCATTGGCGGTACCGGGATGGTCTTACCTAACAGCATTTTTTGCGGATACCCGCCACAAACTTTCATCCAGGCGACGTCGCGTTCATCGTAGCTAAAGATTCTGCGGGTAAACGCGACAATTCTGTCTAAAGCAAAGATGGTATAAAAAATGCAGGATAGTGTAAGTATGCTGGCACCCACAATATGGATTTGCATGACCAAGTTTTGCAGATCATCACTAAATGGCTTTAACCAAATGAAAAATCCGGTTATGGCTGCTGGTAAAAAACCTAAAATCAATCCCCAGTGAAAAACTCTGGAAACTAGCGGATGTTTAAGTACTCTTTGACCCTCTATATCATGATGGCTCATCAATTATCCCTCCTACACTAACTTGGTTCTGTCCACATACTTGGTATGAAACAGTTCTTCGGCTAACGGACTGAGTGGGTTTTTGGCAAACTTTTTGTACACGTCAGTCACAGCCTGGTTGTTGTGGCTTTGGCGGATTTTTGATTTTGCATCATCTTTATAGATGCCCTGCGCCCGCAGCTTTATATATTTGGTCCGATCCTGGACCAAATCTGTGGCCACATAGGCACCGGTCCACAATACGGCGGCTGCCACACCGGCAAGGCCAATAAATTCACGCCGCGTTACTTTTACGGCTTTTTCAATATAATCATAATGCGCCACTCTTTTCCCTCCTTATGACCACGGCAGTACAGCCTTGGCTTTATCCAGCCAGGATGTTCCCATTGGATTGATTGGCTGACCGCCACCGTTGACACAGCCGCCCGGACAGTTCATGACTTCGATGAAATGATACGGGGATTTACCGGCTTTGGCTTCGTCTAACAGCGGTTTAACATTTGTCTTAATTCCGTGGGCTACGGCTACTTTGAGGGTTACTTCCTTACCAGTCTTAACGTCTTTCATGGTAACGCTGGCTTCTTTCACCCCTTTAAGACCGCGAACCGGCTGGAATTCCAGCACATCAAGCTCTTTGCCGGTAATCACGAAGTAAGCGGTTCTGAGTGCGGCTTCCATAACGCCGCCGGTATTGCCGAAAATCGTGCCTGCACCGCTGTACTGCGCCAGCGGATTATCCTGGTCGGTAAATTCAGGAACACTTTTAAAATCAATATTCAGCTTTTTAAATAACCGGGCTAGATCCCTGGTTGTGAGTACAACATCAATATCCGGATAGCTGCCTGACCGGCCCTGCGTCTGCCAGTAGCGGGCGGCACTCGTAAATTCCGGACGCGAAGCCTCGAATTTTTTCGCCGTGCAGGGCATGATCCCCACCATGAACATGTCTTCCGGGTTAACCTTCCAGACTTCTTTGGCGCCGTAAGTTTTTCCCAGGGCACCGGCCATCATCATCGGCGATTTCGCGGAGGACATATTGGGCAGCAGTTCAGGATAATTAAGTTCTGCATACCGTACCCAGGCCGGACAGCAGGAAGTAAATTGCGGCAAAGGCCCCAAATGATGTTCCGACGGCTCGCCTAAGGCAAAATGACGGATTTTGGCAATCAGTTCCATGCCCTCTTCCATGATGGTCTGGTCGGCCGTGAAATTGGTGTCCAAAATTTTAAAGCCGGCTTGTTTGAGGGCACCATAAAGCTTCTCTGTCACCAGACTGCCTGGCTCCATACCAAACTCCTCGCCGATGGCCACCCGGACAGACGGGGCCATCGTCCCTACGACGGTAATTTTTTTGTTTTTCAGTTGCTCGATCACTTTGTCGACAACATCAACTTTATCCTTGGGCGCCCCAAAAGGACAGTTGACCAGGCACTGCCCGCAAGAGATACATTTTTCACTGTCGATTGAATGCACAGCCCCATATTTGCCCTGTATTGCATCTGCCGGGCAAAAGGACTTGCAAGAATCGCAGCCTTTACAAACCTTTCGATCAATTTCAATTACACTGGTTACTTCTTGCTCTTGAAATCCTTTCAAGATTCTACCTCCCTTATAAGATTTAAGGTAACTAGCTCATAGCAACTTCTGGTGTGCTTTAAGGGAGCTTAGTTAGCTTAGCAAATCAGAAAGTACAGTGCTTTCTGATTTACTAAAAAAACTAGTTAACCAGTGCTAAGAATGTCTCTTTATTGTCTGCCAATGACGACGGCTGAAACCTCTTGACCGGCGACAAGCGGCCCATTGCCGGCAGGCACGTCAATTAATATATTGCAGTCAATCATTGATTTTAAAACACCATTGCTTTGCTCGCCGGTAAGTTTTGCATAACGGATATTATTAATTATTTCTACTTTAGCGCGCAAAAACCTGCGTTGTTGACTCGATTTATTAAAATTGTCCTTTAAAATTGCGGAAATTTTAGGCGGCAAGCCGCTTTCAAACCCCAGCATCCGTTTAATGAGCGGGGCAACAATCAGGTCAAAGGTAATAAATGCAGCCGCCGGATTGCCGGAAAGACCAATAATGAGTTTATTGTTATACTGGGCGGCGATGATCGGCGAACCGGGCTTCATATCCACTTTCCAGAAGATAATTTCGGCACCGATTTGTTTAAGAGCAGCCGGAACAATGTCATAATCACCCACAGAAACACCACCGGTGGTAATGACTAAATCCGACAGTGCCAATGCCCGGCTAATATGCTCCACAATAGCGGCTTGTTCATCAGGAACAACCCCCATCATAACAGGGGCGGCCCCAAGCTGTGAACAGCAAGCCCCCAGACTGTGCAGATTGGAGTTATAGATCTTGCCTGGTCTTAGTTTTTCGGACGGGTCAATTACTTCATCCCCGGTGCTTAAAATAGCGACTTTGGCTTTGCTAAATACCGGTACTGCGGCAACGCCGATGCCTGCCAGCAACCCAACAAGCGGCGGTGTCAACACCGTACCTTTTGCGGCAATTAATTCTCCCTGGCGGACGTCCTCACCGGCGCGGATGATATTACTCCCCGCCTGTAAAGGATACATAACTTTAAGCTGATTTCCTGTTCTTGCTACATCCTCAAATTTGATAATGACATCGGCCCCTGCCGGCAGCGGGGCGCCGGTCATAACCTTGATTGCTGTTCCGGGGGTTACTTGTTTTTCCGGTACAAAGCCTGCCCGTACTTCTTCGATTACCTGGAGAATTGCCGGGTTCTCCGAACTTGCTGTTTCCGTATCGCCGGCTTGCAGCGCATAGCCGTCCAAGGGAGATTTATCAAAAGGCGGCAGATTTATAGCTGTCCGTATATCCTGGCTTAAAAGTCTGCCGACAGCCTCTGCCAGTGATACATGGCATTCCTTAACCGGCCGTACTAATTCCAGTAATGTTGTCTGGGCTTCCTCCAGTGGGATACCTGTCTTCATTTTTTCCACCTCTTGCCTAATTTTCACGCACCGGTTCCAAATGAACAGGCAGGATATTGACATACATCACACTCAAGACATAATCCACCCATCCCTAATTTGACAATCATTGGTCTGGTAACGGTCTGTCCTGACAAAACCATCGGCAGGACAAGGTCAAATACGGTTGTTTTATGATACATAACACAGCCGGGCAGTCCCAAAATCGGAACTTTACCTAAGTAAGCTACCATCAGCATAGCGCCCGGCAGCACAGGCGCGCCGTAGGTGACGATTTTAGCGCCGGCTTTTTTTATCCCGCTCGGGGTAACGTCGTCAGCATCAACCGACATGCCGCCGGTTGTCAGGATCATCTCGGCACCGCTGCCGATGAGCGTGGCAACAGCCTGCGCTATTTGTTCCGCATCATCAGGAACAATAATATGCTCAATGACTTTACAGCCAAAGCCTTCGACCTTGGCTTTTACAACCGGCCCGAACTTATCCTCAATCCGGCCGTGATAAACCTCGCTGCCGGTGGTGATAACGCCTACTTGGTAAGGGTGAAACGGTTTAACGGCAACAACTTCGGTTTGCCGGGTAATTTCTTCAATTTCTTTTATTTTGGTTTCAGCAATGAGCAAGGGGACAACCCGGGCACTGGCGACCTTATCGCCCTTTTTTACAGGCCGGTTGTTGTTGCGGGTGGCAACTACAATCTCTTCTATGGTATTAACCCGCAGCAATATTTCTTCATTAATGGCCAGCATCCCGCTATGTTCGGCAATAAGGTTAACCTTGCCCTCGGCAGGTTCGGTCAGGCTGAGTCCCTGCCCTTTTACCGCACGGGCAAGCCGGACTCCGGCGTCATTTTCATGCAAAAAACCTTCTTTTAGCTCCCATACATACAGATGCTCTTTGCCTAACTTTAAGAGATTGGGTATATCCTCCTCGGTAATGATGTGCCCCTTTTTAAATGCCCGTCCTTTGAATTCGCCGGGTACTATTTTGGTAATGTCATGGCATAATACATTGCCGACTGCATCTTCCACTCTGACGATCTGCATTTGTTACTTCTCCTTCCATGTTAACCTATTCAGCCGCTGTAACCAATCCGTTCAATGGTATCGCCAGCTTTTATCCAGCCCGGAGTAAGCACTTTGGTAAAAATCCCTTCTCTGGGCATCACACAGTCACCGGTCTTTTCCCTGATGGCACAGCCCTTGTGGCACTCCTTACCGATTTGCGTTACTTCCATTACTGTTTCGCCTATTTTCAGTTTGGTGCCCACAGGCAACTCATACAAAACAATGCCTTCGGTCGTAATATTTTCGGCGAAATTTCCTGCTTCAAGATTATGAAAACCCCGGGTTCGCATTTTATCAATGCTTTCATTGCCGAGCAGGCTTACCTGTCTGTGCCAGTTGCCGGCATGAGCGTCCCCGTTAAGGCCGTGGTCTACCTCAAAATAGCCTTTTTCCAGCGGCCGCTTTATTTCTCCTTTGTTTTCACTTATATTAACTGCCAGTACCTTGGCCATTATTTGTCCCTCCTTTATCAATAAAAAATCCTCTTCATTCTTCCCGTTTAACATGACCGCTTTTACCGCCCATTTTTTCCAGCAGCATGATATCGGTAATTTTCATCCAGCGGTCAATGGCCTTGCTCATATCATAGATGGTCATAGCGGCAATACTGACACCACTGATCGCTTCCATTTCCACCCCTGTTTTTCCGGTCGTTTTCACTTGACAGCGAATCGTGATTGTGGAATTTAATTCATTCATTGCAAATTCAATATTTACCGATGTTAACATGAGCGGGTGACACATGGGTATCAGGCCGGACGTTTGTTTAGCCCCCATGATACCGGCGACCTGCGCCACTCCCAGGACGTCTCCTTTTTTGACACCGCCGCTTTTAATGGCTTGTAAAGTCGCTGGCTGCATGTGGACAACAGCCTGAGCCGTCGCTACGCGCACCGTATCATTTTTTTCACTTACATCCACCATGCGGGCATATCCGTCATTGTTAAAATGAGTAAAGTCCACTTGTTATCCCCCTATTTGGTACATCTTGCGCTTGTTATCCGCTCCCCAGCCTTCATTCATATGGTGACGGTTGGGTTTTTCCCTGATGGCCCGGCAGAATATTTCCGCCATTTTCTCATCACTGGCCTGGTTTTGCAGAGCCAGTTTAAGATTGAATTCTTGTTTGCCAAACAAACAGCCGCGAAGCTTGCCATCAGCCGTCATACGAATCCGGTTGCACTCACCACAGAAATGATCACTCATTGCACTGATAAATCCAACCGAGCCCATGCCGCCACGTATTTGGTAGCACTTAGCCGGTCCATTTCCCTGCACATTGGCGCCTTTATGCAAGTCGTACTTTTGCTCAATAATTTCTCTGATTTCACTGACTGTCACAACCCTGTCGGTTTTATAAAAAGGTAAGTCCCCTACAGGCATAAACTCAATAAAGCGTACATGCAGCGGCATTTTTTTTGCTAATTCGACAAAATCCAATATCTCATCATCATTAATGCCTTTCATTACCACCGTATTAATTTTTATCGGCGCCATGCCGATTTCCATTGCTTTGGATATGGAACGGACTACAGTTTTCAGGCTGCCCCGGCGGGTGATATACTTAAACCGCTCCTCGTCCAGGCTGTCGAGACTAAAGTTGACTCTGGTCAAACCGGCGGCTTTCAGGTCTTCCGCCATATCGGCAAATAACATCCCGTTCGTCGTGATCGCGATATCATTGATTTGAGGAATTTGGGCAATATCGCCAATCAGTTTGGTAATATTCTTACGCACAAGCGGCTCGCCGCCGGTCAGGCGAATCTTTTGAATGCCGATCCGCGCCGCTACCCTAACGAGATGAGCGATTTCCTCCAAGGTAAGGATATTAGCATGACCGAGATCCTCAATTCCTTCTTCCGGCATACAGTACTTACATCGCAGATTGCATCTGTTGGTTACAGAAACACGTAAATAATCAATATTGCGAGCATAACTGTCAAACATAATTCATTCACTTCCTTCCTGCTTAGCTATAGCAAATTTTTATTCAAATCTAAAAAGTAAAACTTCTGTATAGACGCACACAGAAGTTTTTCAAAAAACTAATGAAGCGCCTCCTTCCCGAGATTGGGAGGTAGCAAAATTTCTTTCGCTACCCCGTGAACAAATCGTTCAGACTGCCAGACCATGGATGACTTTAGGTCATGCAGCTCGGAGTGCCAACTATTATTTAGTTTTGGCTACCCTCATTTTGTTACAAATCCGCATTTAAGTTTATATAAACTCTTAATACTATTTAAATACTATTTAATTATTATTGCAAAATTCATGCCAAGTATTTTTTTTATTATTCAATCGTAAAACCCCTTGTGAATAAAGCCTTTGTCGCTATCGTAACTTTCGCGTGTTTCATTTGATTTTTTTATTTTGAGAAACCTCACGTTTTTTTGTATCATTTTGAAATCAATGCTCTTCTTTGTAGATAGTATCCAATAAAGATTTACAGGCAGGGTGTTACCATTTTAAAAAATAAAACTTCTGCTGCATTTGCACAGAAGTTTTATTTTTAAATTCTTGAATCTATATACGCATTAAAGAATCTCGAAGTGTTACCCCCATAGAATACACTTGCCCCAAATATTCGCCAAAGGCGTAGTAAGCACGATCCGAAGCACAGCTAATTAATGGCTTAACCAAACTAACAATTGGCATGCCGTTATGGTCAAGAATTTCTTCATCCGCTTTCACGCCGATAATCTGACCAATAAATTGCGTGTGAGCCCCCAGCTCAATGGTATGAAGCAATTTGCACTCAAATGTTAAAGGAAACTCTTTTATATAGGGCGCATTTACCTTGTCACTTTTTAGCGGCGTAAGCCCGGTTGCTGCAAATTTGTCGGTGTCTTTACCGGAGGCAAGACCGATATAATCGGCTTCAGCCACATGGCGTACGGACGGAATATTAATGGTAAATGCTTTTTGCATAAGAATGTTTGTATATGTCAACCGTGATTTTCGCAAGGATATGGCTATACACGGGGGAGTCGAGCAAACTATCCCGCCCCAGGCCACAGTCATCATATTAGGCTTACCGCTATCATCATAGCTGCCAACAACCCAGACCGGCGAGGGCATAGCAACTACTTTAGTTCCCAGAGACTTTTTCATTATGCTCACCCCTCCTTAGTAAGTCCGTTAAAGTTTTATACGCATCCCATCATAAGCGACACATACATTTTCATAGGCGGCGGCTTCTTCAGCGAGTTGACGGCTGGTTGCCGGCCGGCTGTAATGAACGGCCAAATGCGTTAACACCGTATTTTTAGCCCCGATTTGCCGGCCAAGGTCAACGGCCTGCTCCAGCGACATGTGCGCCTGGGGAAACCAGTTATCACCATGGAATGTCGCGTCACAAATGAGCCAGTCTACCCCGTTTACCTTCCCGGCACTCACTGCCGGCAGCCCGGCAGTGTCCGGGTAATAGGCCAGTTTTGTACCCGCTGTTTCCAGCAAAAAGCCGGCGGTTTCTATCCCATGATTTGCGGGCAAAGGCGTGATACCTAGGCTGTCAACACGGTACTGCCTGGCAAACTGCCAGGATTTAACCGCAAAAGCCTCTGTCAAATTGGGGAAAGCGGCTGTAAACTGTTCTACTGCGCTAGGTGGCAGGTAGATCGGTATTGCTTCGTTTCTGGCCAGTTTTATATAGTATTCCAGTTCTCCCAATCCGCCAAAATGATCATAGTGCCAATGGGTCATAAAGATACCGTCAACCCGGGTAATGCTTTCTCTGATAAGCTGGTGACGTAAATCAGGCGAAGCATCAATCAGCAGTTTGCTGTTACCGGTGTCAATGAACGCGCCGCTGCGTGTTCTGGCTAATGCCGGATTGTCTCTGGCTTCCCGGCATCCTGCACAATCACAAAAGAAGGAGGGTAATCCGGGTCCCGCGCCGGTTCCCAATAGTATAAAAGTTGCGTCCACGTCATTTTCTCTCCTTATATTGATGGCATTCAATCATCATTGCCACCGGCTTACAGTCTTGTTTGTCAGGACATTCTTCACACTGTTCGTCGAAGGGATAAGCGAGTACGGAAAAATCACAAGCGGCAAACCCGTTTTTTTGATAAAAAGGTGCGGCATCGCCTTTGGCTACTGTTGTAACCGTATACGTCTCATCCACACCATCAAAGGAAGTTCGACAATAATTTTCAGGTTTTTTGAGCAGTTCTTGCAACAACTGACTGCCAATTCCCTGATGATGTCCATCCTTGCTTACGGCGAATACTAGTAGATGAAACAAGTTAGTATCAATTTGCGATAACATCGCCCCAGCTAAAACTTTGTGTCCTGCTTTGACCAGTACGTGTTCCTCAATATCGCCGGCAAGGGCCATACCATAACCGGTAAATAAATCCTGTAATGTTTCTTCTTCTTCCCTAGTGGCAAATGTTATCTCGTTCATCATGCTACCTCTACTTATTTTTGCGGATTCAACCAATTAGCCTTTTGCTGCCAGCGCGCTTCCAGGGCAACTGCCAGGTCGGCAATTTCCGTTCTCTTTATTTCATCCTTTTCCTCACCAGGCAAAGTCACTCTTACCGCCGCTCTTAAAAAATCAATTCGAAAACAGATTCCACCGGCAAGAACCAGTACGGCGGCTATCACCAACCAATAGGCAGAAGTAAACAATACAGTAATGATCATCGGTACCAAGGTTCCGAAGGTAACGATTCCAGCCCAAAAAGCCGCACTAAACTCACCCTTCCATAATTTATTCGCACCCCGCCGTGCTTCCTCGGCCGACGACAGTTTCATCCCCAGCACATAACCGGGTATCGCGAATAACTGGGCAACCAGCAAAGCGGCCGCTATATTCTTAATCATAATCGTATAGGCGTTGTCCCCGTACCCAAGAATAATTAAGAGCAACATTAAGGCTGCAGCCCCTGTTGCCGTGCCGTTAATTAGAAACAGTCCGACCAAGCCGCCACCATTCCAGAAGCCCCTGCCTTTTGCTTCGCCCAATTCTATTCCCGGGTAAGTAACATATAGCAGCGCTGCTATAATGGCCAAAACCGTAACGATCGTCTTAAGCCAGCCAAGTCCGTACCAAGGAATAAAACTAAAGAAAAATGTCGCATAAACAAAAACCAGTGGCATATATAAACTTTGTATCAAGGATCCAAAACTCATAACAGAAGCAAAAGGCCGCGCATTGACCAAGTGACCCCTGGTTTTATGAGTTAACTCTTCCAAAAGCAGCAAAGCTCCCACGCCGGCGGCTGCTAATGACACAATGCCAACCCAGCCGTTAATTTGTCCGGTTACCGGATTTCCTACCAAGTCTGATACCGCAGCAATGACAAACATCATCGCTCCCATTGCCGCTAAAAAGAAGTACCACGCTGGTTGACTTCCCCAATATTCCTGCTGTTTTTCCACGCTAATCCCTCCTAAGGCATGATATAGTAAACTGATGGTTTCGTTCCTAAGTGTGAATACAACGGTTGTGCATTGTTTTTCCGGATCAGTTTCACGATCTCGCTGTCAGGATCATCAAGATCACCGACATATCTTGCCTGTAACTGGCAAGTTTCCACACACCGCGTAACCATGCCTTCTTCCAACCGTTCAAAGCACATCTTACACTTTTCTACAATTCCGGTTTCCTTATTCATCTGGCGTACACCATACGGGCAAACTACCATACAGAATTGACAGCCTACACATTTTTCCGGATTAATTGCCACAATACCGTCTTCCCGGTGATAGCTGGCACCGGTAGGACAGCCGTCGACACAAGGCGCATCCTGGCAATGCATGCAGCCGATTGGGATATTATAAGCAGTCAGGTTAGGATATTCGCCGATTGGTCCGACCTTGGAAACCTTGCAATATTTCATATCAAACGGTAATTTATTCTCATTTTGGCAGGCAACCGTACACGCGTAACAACCCACACATTTTCTTAAATCGATCAGCATTCCCCAGTGCATTAGTCGTTCCCCTCCACTTTCGAAATCCGGCACATAACTCCCCTGGAACAGAAACTGCCGCAAAGCTCGTCTAACGTATCCAGATCATCATCTATGCACACATTGATGTTAGATTCAAATACTCCCATTAAACAGGGATCTTTAACTTCCTTCTCAGGGAACCACCAGCCACGTTCGGCCTGAACAACATCAGGAGCAACTGCCGAGGTAATAAAGGCTGTCTGCTTAACCTTGCCGGTCGGAGTCTCAATCCACACCCATTCGCCTTCTTTAATGTTAAGTTTTTGAGCAAGAGCAGGATTAATGGCAACCCGTGGATAGGGCCTTAACAGTCTGAGTCTTGTTATTTCCTTATGCTCGGAATGGAAGAATGGCATAAATCCACCACCGGCTACCAGCGTTATCGGATACTGTTCGGCCAATTCCGGTCTGGCTTCGGCACTAAACGGCGGTGCAACATAGTGCGGTAATGGATCGTAGCCAAGCTGTTCAAAGATTGAAATTTTTAATTCAACTTTTCCTGATGGCGTTGCCACTCCCCGTGTTTCATATTTTCTATATTCACGGTCAGCGAAATGCATCCGGTAAAACTCAACAAATTCCTCATAACTCTCAAGTTCCAATCCAATAGGATCAAGCCGGTATTTGAATATCTCTTCATCGGTTTTCCACGGCCAATACTCAGCCTGCCCCATACGATGTCCTAGTTCTGACCAAAACTCTATGTCAGTCTTGCGTTCATACAACGGTTCAATTGCTTTTTCAGAGGCAATCAGCCAATCGGAAACACCATAAGTCGTAGTCATAACCGGTCTTTCCAACCAGGAAGCCGCCGGCAAAACATAGTCGGCCAGCATGGCTGACGGTGTCATCCAATATTCCATCGCTACATACAACTCAAGGTTTTTTAGTCCCTTATAAACCATTTTCGAATTAGCGTAAGACACTAAGGGGTTATTAGCCAGTGTGATACAGGCTTTTACCGGATAGGGATCTCCTGTTGCCATAGCCCGGAACACAGTCGAAGGATTAGCTTCGCAGAACCATTCTGCCGGGATACTTTTGCCCCATACGCGCAGCATATTCTCTGTTAATAGTTTATAACCCGGCCAGGTATTTAACTTAAACCGGTCTGATCCCAGTTGTTTTGCCCGCTGTTCTTCCGGCAGCATATCGTTTAATTCCATTTCCCAGTCAGTAATAAATGTTGGGTGAGGACCCGGCATAACGTCGCCGCCCGGAACATCCAAGTTGCCGCAAATAACCCGCAGCGCTACCCGTGCTTGCGCGGAAGCCGCACTGCCTCTTCCCAATTGGTCGGTAGCAACCCCCCAGACGATACAAGCCGGTTTGCTCATCGCGTATATCCTGGCAGTCTCAGCAATCAATTCCGGAGAAATACCGGTTTTTTCAGCGGCCCATTCAGGAGTGTATTCCTGCACCCTTTCACTCAGTTCTTCAAAACCTACGGTCCAATTCTCAATAAACTCATAATCGCATAAGCCTTCGTTAATAATAACATTCAGCCAGGCAAGGGCCAACGCATTATCGGATCCCGGTTTTAACGGCATCCAGATGTCAGCCTTTGCAGCTGTTTCGCTGTAATTTGGATCAATAGCGATAACTTTTGTTCCATTCTCTTTCGCCGCTAACAAGCCACGCATTTCGGGCAAATAAGAAGCCCCGCCGTTATGTCCCCAAATAACAGCACATTTAGCCCCTGCAACTTCAGGGTCAAAAGCGGCCCAGCCATAGGAAGCTGCTTCCGTTAAAAAGTTGGGAATCCAACACACAGGTGCTGTATGAACAACATTAGGGCTGCCTAAAAGATTGAAAAAACGCCTTCTGGCAAAATCGTCCGTCCGGTTAGTTCCTCCGGTGGTAGTAATGGTTTCGGCACCATATTTCTCTTTTAAAGCGGTCAGGCGCGCCGCAATATCATCCAGCGCCTCTTCCCAGGTTACGCGTTTAAACTCACCTGACCCCCGTTCACCTACCCGTTTAAGCGGATAGTTAATCCGGTTGGGGTGATTGAGGTGATCTAATGCGGATACTCCCCGGGGACATTGCGCCCCGACATTAAATGGATGTTCGGGATCCCCCATCACCTTTGTTACCACTCCATTTTCAACTGTTGCCAGCATGCCGCAGTTCATATGGCAAAAATGGCATGCCGTCTTTTTTACTTCGCTCATCCTTTATCCCCCAATTTTATGCAATTTTAGTTTGTTTACCGGAGTGTCAACTGTATGGCTTTTTGCGGACACTGCCCGGCACAGGTATAACAGGCACAGCATTTCTCGGGAACTGTCGCACTGGCCTTTGGCTGCCCGTCGACGGTCATCATCGTAATTACGGCTTCCGGACAAAACGCTTCACATAAACCACACCCAGTACACCGTTCACTGTCAATACGGACATCCACTGCATTACCTGCTAGCGGTTCCGCACAGGCAACTTTATCAATAACCGGCGGCATATAGATTTTCCGCCGGGCCTCCGGTATACTTTTTGCCGATAATTTTTCCAGTGCACATGCCAGTGTGGGCAGTTGTTGAAACGGTACAGATACATAGGCTTCAAAATCACTAATATCACTAATGGCTCTGGCACCATAACAACCGAAAGATATATTCATCTGCTTAGTTTTCATAACCTGCACCGTAAGATCGGCACAAGTCGAATTGTAACCTGATGTATGGAAATTATGCCGTTCGCCGGTGCTATAGCTGGCTGCACACATTAACCACATCATTTGCTCAGGATAAATCGTAAAAATAACCACATCCGGTTCAAAAGCTGCATCCTCAAGTGGGGCAAGCACAGTCGCCGCATAGGTTCCTGCTTCAAACTCCTGCCGCGAGGCGATCATTTTTTGCGCGCACTCAATTGTTGGTAATTTTTTAAACAACAAATATAATTCACCGGAACGCAGTTTGGGGGACATCGGAATCAGCCCCATAATTGCGGCACCATCCGGACAGGCATGCCGGCTCGGCGGCATATATAAACTATTACCGCGCCGGGCAAGCGTAATCGCCTGGCAGTGTCTTAGCGGAACCGAAGGCTGAGTCACCTTTTCCGGGATTTTTTCACCTGGCTTTAACAGTTTTACAGCAACCGGCGACCACCTAAGTGTCAGCATTTTCGTAAGCGCGGCAGCGATTTCACTATTATTCATGTTATTTGGTCTCCTTTGGGCAACTTTCCTCTGCCATAATTTTGTCCCATATTTTTTCCCCGTCAGCACCGTTGAGCATAGCAGCCACCCGTGTTTTCGCCCCATTAAAGTCTTTAGGCTGATCCAATAACAACTGTAATGCATGCGTTACCGTAACAGGCGAATCAGCGTTGTCAAATTTCAATACACAACTTAGACAATACCCTACCAAAATGTCCGCATCAGCCTGCCGGGCTTCCTTTAATCTTGTTTGCACAAGTTCTTCTGTCAGGTCAGGATTAAAATGAGAAATTTGCCCGCCGCTGCCACAGCAAATGGCCTCCCCTTTACTATGCTGCATTTCAATTATGGAAAAGCCGTTTTGTTCCAGCGCCCGGCGTACCTGACCGGCAAACTTAAGTTCAAACCGGTCCGGACAGGCATCATGAATTGTGCACTTAATGTTTTGAGATTTCTTATGCACAGCAAAATTCAATACTTCATATACAGTTTGAATCCTGACAGCCAAAGACGCAAAAACGTTTTTCAATTCATAATAGCAGCCGGGACAGGCAGTAATGATCCGGCTTATCTGATGGGCCTCTACAAATTCTTTCAACCGCTTTTCTATAGCGTCAGCCCTGTGCTGTATGCCCAGTTGAACCAGAGGTTTGCCGCAACACTCTGTCCACATGCCCTGACAATTGCAGTCAGTTTGCAAACGGCGATAGACCTCACGCGTTAGGTTTGGCGAGTAAGTCAATAGCGTACAACCTGGAAAAAACCAGGTTCCGGCACTGCCGACATTCTCAATACCGTCGTAATGTACTCCATAAAACCGGCGATACATGTTCATCACGTTATTGGGCCGGTCAGGGAAGAGATACCGGTATTCGTCAATATCAATTTCGCCATTTTCTACCGCAGCGTTTCTGCGGCCGGCAAACATATTTTTCGGGCTGAGTCCCAGCGGACAAACAGCCTCACAGGCCCCACAGAGGGAACAGCTAAAAGCCTCCATAACTTCAGCCCCCTGTTTGGCTATAACCGCCGGAGTTTTTCCTGTTTTCGCAAGAAATGGACAAATTGCGATACACTTACCGCATTCGCTACACTTTTCCGCTAGCGTTTCCATTGCACTCTCTCCCTTCAAGCACTCTACTTGCCGAATTCATCTTAACGATGAGGAACGGCTGTGCTTTCCAGTCCGATTTTATCCAAAATCGCCAGTGTATTGACCGGTATTTTTATATTCTTGTCACAGCGCGCCGCCAGATCCAAGGCCTTGATAACCGGAATCATGCTTGCTAAATCTACGGGAATATCCACATCCGATGCGGCTTCAACGATCCCAAAGGGAATATCCTGCTGCACGGCTTTGGTTACCAGCATATCCAGCGCGGTAATCCCGTCAGTATTGTAAAATACCCGGTTAAAATCAAAAGGTGTCGTACAAGTAAAACCAACTACTGAAAAGCCCCCTTCCTGGCAGGAGCCTTCTACCAATGCCGCTCCCAGTTCCCGGGGTACGGTTTCAATCTGTTTAGCAACTTTTCGGCCATTTTCACTTGCCGCCAGCTGTTCTAATTTGCCAACGGCATCTGTAATAATGGCGGGCTGGAGACTTGGCAGGTCGCCGCCAACGATAACAACATTGTCAGCCAACCGATCCTGAGCCCCGTTTTTCAAAATATAATCAGCGGCATATTGCATACATTGGTCGAAATTCCCACCTTGGTCAGCGTAGATTTCTTTGATCTGAGCACGGTTGGAAACCCTGGACAGCAGCTTTTCCAAATATTCGCGATCGCCGTCATGATTGTAACAAATCCGCACATCGCCGCAATTTGCGTCGGTACAAACGTTAATGACATCCAGCAGACAGCCTTCGTAAAAAGCCATAGCTTCTTCCGGCGTCAGGATTCCGCCCCGGTCAGAAGTAAGCCGGGTTTTCGTTTCTCCTGCCTTTGGAACTTTGGTAAAAACAACTATTGCATTACGCATTACTACTCCCCCTATTATTTAACAATCCAGCTACTAAGACAACTTCACTGCAGTTGTCCGCACTTGTTGCCTAGTTTTTCATCCTTATGATTCGTTTAATTCTTAATAATGCAAATTTCATGCCAACGATTTTTTTTGTGATTAAATTCTAGAATCCCTTATAGATTAAGCATTTGCTGACATTTTGTATTTTGCATTATTTTTAAACTTTTTTTCATTTTGAGAAACATTGCATTTTTTTTGTCTCATTTTAGAATAAGCCATTATTCTCAGGCACATATACAACATGTGACTATGCCGATATCGTATAAAAAACGGCTATGTCTATAAAGAATAATAAAAGAGCTGGGTATCATGCATCAGGCCCAGCCCTTTATATTTGTTTATTCTCTTAAGTAGTCTTAACGTATTTGAATATTTTTCTTTCTTGAAATTTTTTTGGACTAATAGCCAAGCATCCGGGCAAGAACCGGTAGCACATAGGTACAATAAGCGATCATAACGATTGTGGGAATCCAGCCTGCTTTGACCATGTCAATCATTTTGTAATACCCTAATCCATAAGTAATAAGCGGTACGCAGTCTATTGGCAAAACAAAAGAAATGGCTGCCCAAAAAGCTACCATCACAGTCATCGCAACCGGACTGATACCGGTTAATGCCGCTACATCTGCCAAGGGAATCGTCGTCATACCCGCAATCGCCGGTCCAACCGGAATAATAAGATGCAAGAAAGAAAGTAATGTGGTTGCGCCGGCCATAATCGTTGTATTGCTGGCACCGGCAACAATAGCCATCGCTGATTTCACCAGCCAGGCTGCTGCGCCTGTGCTGAGTATACCTGCTGCCAATGATTGTACACCGCCGATCAACAGGACAACATTCCAAGACACTCCCTTTGTTAGCTCATCAAATGTTAACAAGTCCACTCCCGGCAAAAACATGACAACTAGGCCAAAAACCGCGACAGCCGTTGCATCTAAAGCCGGAACCCAATTGCCGGCCACCCAGAACGCAAGCATTAGCGATACAATTACCAAAACCTTCTTTTCTACTATGCTCAAGGGACCAAGTGCATCAGCCTGTTTTAAGACCGTTTGCAGTGATTCTTCCGATATGTCTTCCGGCTTAAACACTTTCGTTAAACACCACCAGCATATCGGCAAAAGGATGATACACATCGGCAAGCCCATGATCACCCAATCCAGAAATTTAATTGTAATTCCCGTATGACTGGAAAACATGTTCATGGCCATAATATTGATAGATACACCGGCGGGAGTAACGCCGCCTCCCAACATAGCAGCCATAGGCACTCCCATCATCATACATTTTCCCAGATTGGATTTTCCGGGTATGGCGTCATTAGCCCGCAGCAAAGATAAAGCCAAGCCCATGAATAACGCACAGTCCGCCGTGTTGGTTACGATTGTGGAAACAAGCGCAGTACAGCACATAAAACCAAATACCAGTTTAGAAGCGTTGGTTCCCGACCATTTCATTAAAGCCGCCGTTATACGCAATGGTATATTGGTTTTTAATAAAGCCACTGTTAAACCAAAAGCAGCAATAACAAAGAAAATAACCGAACTGATAAACTTTGCCCAAACGGTAGCAAAATTCGTTACTCCCAAGTAAGGCATCAGCACCATTAACAACAACGCAGAGATTGCCAACGGCATAGCTTCCGTAATCCATAATAAAATACCTGTGAGTAAAAGTCCGAGTGAAATTGTTGCCGCCCTGCTCAATCCTTCCGGCGTTGGCATCAAGCAAAACAGCAACAGTATCGCTAACCCTGCCAATAGACTAACTACTCTTTTATTCACACTGTCACGTCCTTTCTATTCGAGTCAAGTCGTCTGCTTGGTTTACCGCAGTTAACAAGCCAAGTCCTCCTTTGCAATAAGTTCTCTACAAACGACTCGTACTAGTACTTTTCTTTCGCATAAAGCATGCCAAACTGTCATTATACAAGATAAAGTGGTCTATTAAAGGTAATACACAATATATTGTAAAATTACCCTCAGCAGGCCACTTCCTTATTCTCGGAATTTTCCCATTGGCGGAATTTTAGCGAGTTTCAAATTAGGAAACTTCCCGATTATAATACTTGACAATAAACTGACGCTCTTACAATACTGTGATTTAATAAATTCATGGTAAGAAATAACCTATATGATACAGGAATTTTCTAAATGATGTAGAAAAGAATAAACAATTGTACTCTAATGTCATAATTTATCAGCATTTTTTATAATCCAGAATTCATTTTTGGTACCTACTTGCTAATAGATCGACATACTTGGAGGCCTTGGATATGAATTCTAATCCCTTAGAGCATTTAGACCCCAATACGCAAACCCTTTGCAGTGATAACGCGATTATTTCCATGGATAACTGGGAACAAATCATTGCCTGCAAGAAACGTTTCCTGGAAAATGGCGAAAACCCGCTTACGGCTCCTTTCATGCGCCGGGAAGTAGCAGAATCCTGGATTCGTTCCCATACCGCAGGTGTTAATCCCTATTCGCCAAAGCTGGGAACTAATGTAACGGCCTCTCAATTGCAAAGTATTCTCAAAAAAAATCAATTATTGATCGAAACGGCTACCCCGCTGATTAAAGCTTTTATCGGTCTGGCTATACATTCCGGTTATATGCTGACCCTGCGGGATCATCAGGGCGTATTGCTATTGCAAGAAGGAAATTCAGAAGAAATAACCACCTTCAATATTGTCAATTCGGTAATAGGAGCTGTCTGGCCCGAAGAAACTGCGGGAACTTGTGCCCATACCTTGTGTATGCGCCTCAAGCGGCCGGTTCAACTGTTAGGCCCGGAAAACTATGCTTTTGTACTTCAGGACAATCTTAGTTCATCTGCGCCTATTTTTGATGCCGCTAATCAACTTATCGGCATATTGGTGCTTGCCCATGACTTAGGGCAATGTTCCGCCAAACACACCTTTAATAAACTGCAAACCCATTCTCTGGGCTGGGTAACCTCTATGGCCTTGGCCATTCAGCAGCAAATGCGTTTGAAACAGGCCAATCAGCATCTGAGTGTTGCCAAAAACACGCTGGAAGCCGCCATTAGTTTTATTGATGAGGGCGTTATTATGGTTGACCCTTTGGGTAATATCATCCACAGTAACCAAGAAGGTTTAACTATGCTGCAAATCAGCGCAAAGCAGGCTAATAACTACAACATATTTGATTTTCTAAACCCTGACTCTCTGATTATCCGATCTGTAAGAAACGGAACTACCCTTAATTATATAGAAGAAACTCTGAGCATCCATGAAAATGAACAGACATGCATCATCAGTACAAGACCGGTATTTTTTCAAACCAACATCGAAGTAGCCGGTGCCGTCCTGCGTTTGAATCATGTTGATAAAATTAATGCGCTGGTAGCCCGCCGCACCGGTAACAGTGCAACCTATTGTTTTGAGGATATTATCGGCAATAATGAAGTCACCCGCAAAACAAAATTAATGTGTCAGCGGTTTGCCAGTTCGCCGGAAAATATCTTACTAATCGGCGAAAGCGGTACCGGCAAGGAACTTTTCGCACAGGCTATCCATAATTTTTCCCGTCCTAACGGTCCTTTTATTGCCATCAACTGTGCCGCTATGCCCCGTAATTTAATTGAAAGCGAACTTTTTGGCTACGAGGGAGGAAGTTTTACCGGTTCCGAACGCGGCGGACGTCCCGGCAAAATAGAATTAGCCAGTGGGGGAACGCTCTTTCTGGATGAAATAGGTGACATGCCCTTTGAAATTCAGGCCGTACTCCTGCGGGTTCTAGAGGATAAAAAGGTTATGCGGGTAGGCGGCAAGCGCTATCAGCCGGTTGATTTCCGTCTGGTGGCCGCTACCAATAAAGATCTCTATAAGATGGTAGAGGAAAAAACCTTCCGGGAAGATTTGTATTTTCGTTTATCCGTTCTCAAGTTGCAAATCCCCCCCTTGCGTGAGCGCGGTGACGATATTCTCCTCTTAGCCAGATATTTTATCCAAACTTATTGCCGCCGCACCAAGCTGCCCCTTCCGCAAATCTCCGAACTAGTGTGTGAACTTATCAGCAAATATTCTTGGCCGGGCAATGTCCGGCAACTGGAAAATGCGATGATCTATGCCGCTAACATGGCACAGGGAAACTATATCTACCCTGAGCACTTACCGGAGGAAATATTACGCAATAAATTGGCCTCTGCCACGCAGTCACAGGTTAATTTTCCTCCGCCTGATGTCCACATGGAAGAAATGGTGTCTTTGCAAGATGCGGAAATCCTGTTTATTAAGTCGGCTTTATCCCGTGTTAATAACAATGTGGTGCAAGCCGCTCATCTTCTTAAAGTAAGCAAATCTACCCTGTACCGCAAAATAAAAGAATATAAAATTGAAATATAACTAACAAAAAGTGAGGAAGAGCATTCAGCTCCTCCTCATTTTTTATTATGTATGGAAGCGGGCCACCGCATTTTGCAACTGCTTTGACAGCTGAGCCAAATGTTGGCTGGAAGAAGCGATCTCCTCCATCGAGGCCGACTGTTCTTCGGTAGCTGCCGATATGGTCTGCGACTGACTGGAAATATCACGACTGAATGTTTCCGTATCCTCCATTGCTTTAAGAATAGTATTACTGTTTTCCGCCAATTTGTTCATACCTTCGGCAGTCTTTTGAGTAATACCGGCAACCTTTCTGATATGTACATCAATATCTTGAAAATATCCACCGGCACGATTCACGACCTCGGAACCCCGTCTTACCTCTTGCGTACCGTTTTCCATGGCATTGACTGCATCGGTCGTCTTACCTTGGATTTCGCCAATCAATTGGGCAATCTGTTTGGCCGCTTCTTGCGATTGCTCTGCCAGTTTACGGACCTCTTCCGCTACTACGGCAAACCCCCGCCCCTGTTCACCGGCGCGTGCCGCTTCGATAGCAGCGTTCAGGGCCAGCAGGTTGGTTTGGCCGGCAATGCCGGAAATCGTTTCCACAATTTTGCCAATCTTCTTGGAATATTCCCCCAGTTCAGTAACTACCCGGGCTGAAGCATCGACCGTATGCTGAATACTGCCCATTTGATCGATTGCCATACTAACCGCCTTGTTGCCTTCATTAGCGGCAGCAACTGCATTGTTAGCCATTGTCATGGCACTCTCGCTCTGCTCTGACTCCCGCCGGGTACTATCCGCAATCTCTTTCACCTGGACCATAGCTTTTCCTATAGCATTTACCTGCTGCTCGGCGCCATGTGCCGTTTCGGTAATCGACCCCGCAACCTGATTGGCCGCTTGCGCCGACTGTTCGGTATTAGTTGTCAGCTCTTGCGCATAAATAGTAAGTTGACCTGAAGAATCACTGATTTGTTGCACTAATTGGCGAAGGTTGGCGACCATATTTTCAAAAGACCGTGCCAAGCTTCCCAATTCATCCTGCGTAACTACTGCAATCTGCGACAGAGTAAGGTCGCCGCCGGCAATGCGGTTTGCGGCACCCTGCAATATTTTTAGCGGCCTGGCAATGTGAACGGCCACCCGCAAAATAATCAATACAGCCAAAATAAGGACAATAAAAATAGAAAGCAGGGATGTCCAGGTAAAAGATGTCAATTTACCGGTAATCTCGTGCACCGGCACAACTACTGCAATTGCCCAGGACGTCCCCCGAATTGGGGCATAGGCCACATACCTGTCGACCCCTAAGTTTTGGTATTCGGCAAACCCCTTTTCGCCCTTTACCATTTTTGCCAGTGCAGCTTTCATGACAGCATTTGTGTTCGGATCCTGTAAGGCATTAACTTTGCCTGCCAATTCCTTGTTGGGGTGGATCATGATCATACCGTCGCTGCGAGCAACAAAAGCATAACCGGTATCGGCAACCTTTATTTGCTCAACCAAGTTTGCCAATGCCTCAATATCAACGACTCCCGCTACCGCCCCTACAATAGCGCCGTTGACCTTGACAGGTGTAGCAATAACTACGATCTGCTTGCCCGTTCCCTTGGAAATCAGCGGATCAGACACTACTGTCTTGCCCTGCATGGCCTGCTTAAAATGTTCACGGTCGGCGTCATTGCGGACCACCCCTTCCGTATTGACCGACATCCCGGTCACATCGAACCATAGCATTGTCTCATAAACGCTGTTATTTTTGACTTCCCCGGCAAGATACTGTCTAATTGCTTCCGCATTGCCACTACGCAGGACAGGAGTCCTGGAAATTGCCACTATTTCAGTTTTATACAGATCAAGCCAGGACGCAATTTCTTCACTATGCCGTTCGGCTGTTAGCGCAAATTCGCTTTTCACGTCTTGCACCAACAAATTCTTAGCCTGCCAATAGTTTAAGCCGGCTAAGCCGCCCAGTGAAAGCGTAAATAAAATACCGATAATCAACGTAAGCTTTGCTTGGATCTTCACAATAACCTCCTCCTTTTCGTGAATTTACAGCATATGACAAAAACGTCGAAAAGCCTAGCTCTTAGTTGGAGCTAGGTACTTTTCAACGCCAAAAGCATTGGCTGCAGCTTGGTAAATTACAAGTAAAATAATTACTTGTACTGTCAACTGCTTTTTTTGGCAGCCGTAAGATCGGCTTGACATTTCGTACAATTTTTTTTCGTCGGTTGATTAAGCGCGCCACAGGCGGGGCACTTTATCGGTTTTGTTGCTGTTGGTGGTCTAAAACACATATCGACAACTCCCTGCTATTCATTTTTACCTTTTAAGGCAAAGGCAAATCGACCTTGCACTTTTTACAAGTCGTTCTTGCCCCCGGATTCAGTGTCCCGCATGCCGGGCATTTAATCGGTTTTCTATTCTTATTCCCGGCAAAATGACTTTCCATTTTTGCAGTTCCCGCATCAGCGGGAACCTTCTTATTTTGGTCTTCCATGGTACATCCTCCTTTAAACCAAAGAATTAATTATATATTGTCTGAAGGCATTGAAGAAACCCAGACAAACATAAACTCAATTATTTAAAGGCACGGCTTGTAAAGCGATGTCTCCAACATTCAGGCTTTGGTCAACAATAATAGCTTCCTCGTAGGTTTCATACCCCTGAGCTGAAATTGTCAACCCATAATTTCCGGCTGCCAGTTTTTTAAACCAAAAATCGCCGAAATCATCGGTCGTTGCCTGTAATACAGCGCCGGTTGTTTTACAGGTCAAAGAAACTTTTGCATTTTCAATGATCTCATCTTTTTGGGCGTCATAAACGAGACCGGCAACAAATAATTTGGGTAAATTCACGTAATACACTCTGGGTTTTGCCCCAACTTCCGGGAGCATAATTTCCGCTTTGGCAATTAAATCGGCAAGCTCACTTTCTTCCCCAAACTTAATGCACTCATGCGGACAGGCTTCCACACAGCGCGGTTCCTTGCCTTCGTCAACCAAATGGGCACAGCCTGTGCATTTTTGCGGAATCTGCAATGCTTCATTCCAGTAAACGGCATGATAGGGGCAAGCCTCGACAATTTCCTTTTGTCCCTGTGATTTTTCCGGATCAATAAGTACAAGTCCGTCCGGACGTTTGTAAACGGCTTCATTCTTGGCTGCTTTCATGCAGGGTGCGTTATCGCAGTGCACGCAGCCTTGGGGGACATACTCCAGTTTTACTTTGGGAACCTGTCCATGGGTCTTTTCTGTCATCTTCAGCCAGAAGTGACCGGTGTCCGGTTGTGGTTTGGCAATCGGTGACCAATCATTTTCGACATGTTCATCTTTACAAACTAGTTGGCAAGTATAGCAGCCATTGCAATTTTCAACGTCAATGACAAAAACTTTCATGTAGTTGCACCACCTTTACTTATTTTCAATAACTCTGGAAGTCAGGATTTGTCCGGAGTGCGGACAATAAGGTCTGTTAAATTGCTCCGGATATTGCTTAGCTAATTCCAGTTCATCGGCTTTTTCGATGCCAACTAGGAAGCCGCTGGTCACTTCACCGGAACAGTGCTGCGATACAGTGTTGGTGGGGCAAATCAGATTGTTGGCACCGGCACGGTCGGATTCTCCGGTCACAATCGGGTCAAGACGTGAACCATGATCTTGATAGATGACATGGGGCATAATTCTTTCCGTAATATAGGCGGCGCCCAGTACCCAGCCGCGTTCATTGTAAAGTTTAACGACATCACCATGAGCAATGCCTTGCTTTTTAGCGTCAACCGGATTAATCCATACCGGTTCATACATGTAACCGTCCTTGCCGCGCATTTTGCAGGTAGGAATCTCCCGCAGCCAGGTTACATCGTCCATGTTGGCATGAACCCGCCAGCGCGGATGATTGGAGACTAATAAGTACGGGTATTTTTCACTTCTTGGATGCAAGTAGCTTTCCTGGTGTGTTTTCCCAAAAGGAATGAATTTGGGATGGGGTGGACGTTCTTCGTCATCAGGGAAGTATTCGGAAAGATTTTCCGAGGTAAATTCAAGTTTGCCTGATGGAGTTGTCATCGGATTTTCTTCCGGATCATTCGCAAAATCACCGAATCCCGGGACTACGTCCTTCCAGTTTTCATCAGTAGGAACAACGCAGATTTCTTTTTCACGGAACTCTTCATAGCTCATTAATGTTTGACAGCCGGACATTTCAAAGCCCCGTTTGATCAAATCTTCATACGTCATGCCTTTCGTGTATTCTTCATATACCCCTAATTTTTTAGCAACTTCACAAACACATTCATAGTCACTTTTTGCTTCGCCACGGGTTTCAACGCATTTTCCTTCATAGTACAAACTATTAAAGGCACCACTTTGATTATCGCAAGCAATATCTTCTTGTTCAAATTTACTGCTTACCGGTAAAATAATATCGGCAAACAGACAGTCATTTTCCAGCCACGGATGTTGGGCCAAGACAAACTCAATTTTCGGACTCCGCAAGGCTTTGATCATACTATTGCCGCCGTTCCAGCAGGTTGTCCAGCAGGGGGTATCGGTCCAAATCATGTGCAGTTCGGAACCACCCTCTTCAATTGGGTACTGATACTCGACAAACTGGTCGTCTGCCGGGAATCCGGAAGAAGTAACCCCATACCAGGTCATGGGGTTCTCCACTGTCCAATCACCCAAAATAGCTTTGGGAATTAAGGTTTTCGGCAAGAACTGACCGGAAATATCATAAGTAGCCCCGTTATAAGCACCGCCAACATTCGGAATTACCTTCGATTTAGGGCAAGGATAGTATTCATGCAAGCCATATTGGCCAAATTCAATAAATTTCAATTGGCCGCGTCCCGGTTTGCCAAGGCCCTGCATAGCAAGCAAACAGCCTTCCAAGCGGGCAGGTTCACTGGAGTAGCCCGAACGAATGTAGGAGCCACCGTTGCAGTGGCCAATCGTCGTAGCGTCTTTCGCCCATTTTCTGGCCAGCGCTTTGATTGTATATGTAGGAACGCCACAAATCTTCGAGGCCCATTCCGGTGTTTTTGCTTCGCCGTCTTCTTCACCCATAACGTACTGTCTAAACGGTTCAAAGCCGACGGTGTGAGTTGCTACGTATTCTTTATCATAAGAATCTTCTTTAATCCAGATATAAGCGATGGCTAACTGCAGGGCCGCATCTGTATTAGGAATAACAGGAATCCATTTATCAGCCCAAACAGCACCGGTATAATTAAGATCCGGCGAAATGAATACCGACTTTATGCCAATTTCTTTGAACCAGCGGCAAAGGCGGCTTGGATTTTGCCCACCCCAGCCCCAGGGCGTGGTCTCAGGGTCACAGCCCCAATAGAGCAGCATTTTTGTATTGTTAGAAACATCCCACCACATATTTTTCTGGAGACCCTGGCCGATAGGCTCACAACCCCAAAAGTGCTTAATACCCCAGTACCAGCCTTCCCAGCTGTCGGCATTTCTGGCTTGTGTAGTCGATCCGCCAAGTAACTCCAGAAGATTTTTTTGGCAGCCGTGCGGACCGTGGATTGCTTTGGTTTCACCATGGCCGTCGCCTTGAGAAAGGATAGCATACGGACCATATTGCTTATGGATACGCTTAATTTCATTGGCAATGATGTCGGTAGCTTCATCCCAGCTGATTCTTACATATTTGCTTTCGCCGCGGTTTTGTGTATTTCTCTCGCCATTAGGATCCCAGTCGACCCGTTTTAACGGATAAAGCACACGATTTTTCGAAAACATTCTCTTTTTATATATATAACTGAATGGCGGCAGCAACGTTTTCATTTTTGGTTCAAATGTTTTGCCTCTAACTTCAATCTTCCAAGGATTAAGCTCTTCTTGTTTGTATTTCTTATCAAATTTCATAGGCCGAATCCGCAATACTTTACCGTCTTTTACATCTACTTCTGCCGTGTTCGAGCCAATGCCAAAACCACAAAAGCCAAGTCCTTTATAAAAGGTTTTGATTTCGTCATTTTTCTTAGACATTATTTTCCTCCCTTACTTAATTAGAATTTAGCTGCTCTCAGCTAAAAGTGAATGTAATACCTCCTTATCTGTACGAATTCTTTTTCAGCTATGGCATCAGCACTTTAGTTGCGCAAAAAGTCTTTTAATTAAAGCCTGTCCTATATACAACGCATTAAAGTTTTGCAGGTAGGTGGTGTGTTGGCAAAAACGGAAGTCAAGCGCCAGCGGTGGAGCGCTCTTCATGCACCACCTACCTGAGTCTGCAAATTCTTTACTGCGGAATATATAGTAGCTGAAAACGCTAAGTGGAGAACTATCTACAACCACATACAAAGCAAAAATCGTGCCAAAGGCAAAAGCTTACTTTACCTAAAAATGATGATATATCCTTTCTAAATACAATAAACACTTGCCGCTATATGGTCAGAATATAATGATCAAGCACGTTTGAGCCAAATTTTGCGGTACCAAAACACCTTGCTATTTCAACAAAATTAAGGTGAAAAAGATAATTTTACCATTGCCTTTTTTCTCAAAAACTCACATCATGGCTACCTATGTTTTCCCATCATTGCGACTTCTTCCGGTTTATGGGATTCCCTTTGTCAGAACTCATACGATCGCTAATTTACTTTCGGTAACTCTGGAGCGATCAGTTGTAAGCATAACCGCCAGTGCGCTCACAAGCGGGACACAGGCGAAAACAATAAAATTCATCGGCACAGAAATCTGGTTAGCAAGCAAGACACCGCCAACCATCGGGCCTATAATGCCGCCAATGCGGCCAACGCCGTAACCCCAGGTCGTACCTGTCGCCCGGATAGTCAGTGAATAATTCTGGGCAATATAAGAGCCTGATACCCCCATCATGGCATGTTGGCAGGCACCTGTAAAAAAAACCATTACCGAAAGCAGCATGGGTGTCGTAATTGTCCCCAGTATACTGGTAAAGGCAGCAATCATAACCATAATAGCCAGTAATGTCCTTCTGCCGCCAAATTTGTCCTGAGCCCAGCCGGACAGCGGAATACCAACAACAAATCCTGCATTCCAGACCAGGGTAAACCACAGACTGAAATTTAGTGACCAGCCCTGGAGTGTCATTAGTTTGGGCAACCAGACGACAATGCCGAAGGTGAACACATAATTAGCAATCATCATAATCCATAACAAGATTGTATTTTTTGCTTCGCCTGCCTTGAATAAAGCAATTGGATGGTCTTTACCGGCGTGCTGACAAGTTAATTTGTAATCATCCTCCGCCGTAAGGGCAAACTCAGGATTTGCTTTAACCAATACCTGAGCAATCTTTTCCTTTTTCCCTGTTTTCAAATAATACGCCAATGATTCAGGTAAAAAACATTGCCAAATTACTACTAATAAAGGAACAGCCGCAACATAAAACATAACCCGCCAACCATACTCAGCCAATAGGGCGAGACCTACTAAAGTTGCCACAACCGTACCAATTGCCTGGCCGGATGTAACCCACACAACCAGCCGGCTGCGAATAGGCTTGGGAGAATATTCGGAAGTAAACGCAACCACAAGCGGAAAAGCGCCTGCCAATCCCATACCGGCAATGAAGCGGTATACCGCAAACTCTGTAACCCCGCGGGCAAAGCCGACCGCAACGGTAAAAATACAATATATAGTTGTAGCCGCGATAATAGCCCGTTTCCTGCCAATCCACTCCGCGATTGGCCCAAAAGCAAATGAACCAAGAATCATGCCCGCAAAACCGTAACTGCCCAGCCAGCCAACCTGAACCGGACTTAAATGCCAATCGGCCATCAGTGACGGAATAACCAGCGAAAAACAATTCAGATCAAATCCATCAAAAATTGATGTTAGCATGCAAATAACAATAATGTTGCGATAAAACTTATTGAAACGACTTTGATCAATTACTTCGTTGATGAAAACGGATCTCATTTTTTCAGCCTCCTTTTAAATAATGTACTCTCTCGGAAACCCGAGATATTATATGGATCAAGGCATTTAGCCTTGGTCTTTTTGCAGTTTTCCTCCAAAATAGACGTGTCGAAAATTTGGGACTTGACTTTTTTGAAACGCCCCCATAATCGCGATGAAGACATCTTTTTGTCTACCTTCGCTGATGGTGGTGATTTTTTTGTTGAAAACGACCCGTTCTCATCGACAATTTCAGGACTTTCTAAAAGAGCAGTTGCAAATCCACTACTTAAAACGCGGTTTTTTAGAGCCGGTTTTGCTCCAGCAAAAAGCCCTAGCCAGTGTCTGGTGCAGCGATTTATCCAAAATCACGGAATTTGTCGCTCATCGCTACTC
>NZ_FNAM01000034.1 GCF_900101845.1 Sporomusa acidovorans
TTCCGCAAACTCGTCAAACGCCTGCTGATCCCGTATCCGGTTAAAAGCTTTTAAAAAGTCGGCGTCAGAGTCATAGTAATACTGGGAACCTGTCGGGTGAGCCGCCCAGGGGCATTCCACAATATAGTCAATCTCGTAGCCGGACGCCAGATTGGCTGTGGGTTCTTGCCGCAAATAGCTGTCCGGCACAATTTCTTCACAAATTACAATAACGGTTTTGGACGCCTTGATTGCCTCGGCGTCACTATAACATTGAGAGAGAATGCGTACCGTGCCTTCATCCCCGACAATCGGCGCATAGACTAACGCCACGTCCGGGTTAACCGCCGGCAGCAAGGCACATTCTCCCCTGCCATAGAAAGGATCGTCAGCCATCACATATTTTTTGGCAGGGATGTTGCGATGCTTCCCGTCCCGTAAACCGGCCTTGGCCAATTGGTCATACTCCGGGTTAAAAATGTCGGTGCCCATCGCCAAGGCACAGGGAAAAAACGGCAGTCCCAACGCTCCCGCCATCAACCGTCCCACTGTATGTCCATGACTGTAATCATCAACTAAAATCTCACCGCTCAATTGCTTGCGGGCCAGATTTTCGCCGATTTTCCCCAGCATTTCCTGCCCCATCCAGGCGCCTTCCCAGATTTTTACGCAGCCTGCGCCGACCAGTAAATCACTATGATAGCCGCCCTGAACCTCAAATAAATGCAGATCTTTTTTGCCTTGCCGTATCAATTCATAGCATAAAGCTACCGGACGCCGCCAGATGGTAAACCCGCTAAAGGTGATCTGATCGCCGTCGTGCACCAGCGCGGCGGCTTCGGCTAAACTAATTTTTTTCGGTTGACTCATTTCCGGCCTCCCTAATGTTACTATTAGCTCGATTCTACGCATTATACAACGCGGTGATATTTATTGCAGGCGGGTGGTGTGTTGGCAATACACCACCTGCCTGCGCCGCTACACTTCTTAATGCGGAATATCTATTTATTTTACGTACGTAATCACCTGAGGAGTTATGCTCAAATATTGTGGCCCCGCCTCAGTCATGACAAAGCTATTTTCCGTACCAATAGCCCCTTCGGGGAAAACAAATTTGGGCTCAAGGGCAAATGTCATGCCCGGCATAATCGGCTGCTTGATTCCTTTCGCCAGTACCGGCCATTCATCTAATTCGATCCCAATGCCATGGCCGACAAATTTAACTTGATCTTCCTTGTACCCCATGAAATGATCTTTATACCCCATTTCTGCCGCCAGTTTAACTGCCAGCAGATAGGGTTCCTCGGCAGGTGTTCCCGGTTTAATGCTTTTAACGATTTCCGCCTCAATAAATAAGGCATCCTCATAGGCTTTAACCAGTTTGGGAGAAAGCTCGCCAATACAGAATATCCGTGTCTGGTCACCGGTATAGCCGTTAACGATTGCCGTATAGTCAATATAGACGACCTCGTTGCGGTTTATCTTTTTCCAGCCGGCCCCGGCCGGTTGCGCGGCACTGGGTCCCTGCCCGCCCACCGGTCCATCGAAGAAGTTAGGATAAAATCCGCTGGCGCCGGTACAAACCGTACCAAAGAAAAAGTCCTGCGCGAAAGCACGCATCATACAAGGACCGGCATAGCCCCGCTTGCGCAGCTCGGCTTCAAACAGCGCGGCCAGTTCCAGTTCTGTCATCCCTTCCCTTAAATAGGCAGGTACGGTTTGAAATGCCTGGTCGATAACCGCTAAAGCACCGCGCATTAACTTAATTTCATAAGCGGATTTAACTGCCCGGACTTCCTTGATCGCCGCTGAACAATCCTGGAATTGGGCATTCGGAAAAATCTTTTGATAGGACTTATAGATATTATAGGGCATTACATCCAATTCCAGACCAATGTTAGCAAGGCTGTCATACCCGTAGGCCGACAGGATCTCCGGAATTTGTTTGGGATTCTTAATCGCGACAATATTCGTAAGCGGCGATTCCTGCCGGCCGCGGGTCAGACTTTTTTTCACCATAAGAACCGGCTGACCGTTTGCCGGTATAAACAGATAGGAATTTTGCATCGTGCCGGTAAAATAAAATAAATCACTCAGCACTAAAATAAGAGCTCCGTCGACAGCTTGTTCAACGAGTTTCTGCTGGAATTTATAAATCCTCGATTCAATTTCTGCTGCTGGCGTCAATTCCATGATTAACTTCCTTTCATCTGTAATATTTACTATACAATGAGTTAAAAGTTTGCCGACAGGTGGTGTTGGCACCTTATTTTTTTATATATCGCTGCGCTACCTGTTCGGCTAGTGTATAGGGATCGCTCTCTCTGGTAATTAGTTTATCCACCATGGCTGCCATTTCGCCGCCGGCGTGGAGTTCTTGTAAAATAGGCTGCAGGATGCTGCCCCATAAGGCTTCGTTGAGTTCAGCGGCCGTCTTGCGGCGCAAGCGGTTGGCTAACAAATTGCTTTGGACTAAGTACTGATAGTGTTCGTCGATTTTATTACGCAAAAGAGCCACACTCCCGGCAAATGCATGCGGCTCCAAAACGCTCTCGACTTTTAACACCGGAATCTGCCAGTGAGCGCCGGCCCGGGTATCGTCTTTGTGTGATTGGGAGGCAATATTTAATACTTCCTGATACAATTTGCCCGCGCCGTCACGGTCAGCTTTATTGATCACAAAAATATCGGCAATTTCCATTAAACCGGCCTTAATCGCCTGGACATCATCCCCCATCCCGGGAACAAGCACCACCACAACGGTATGGGCATGGTTGATAATATCGACCTCCTGCTGGCCGACGCCACAGGTTTCGACAATGACCTTTTCCTTGCCGGACGCTTCCACAACATGAATGGCTTCGCCAACAGCCTTTGACAGTCCGCCCATGGAGCCTCTGGTAGCCAGGCTGCGGACAAACACACCGCTGTCTTCGGCATGGCGCAGCATCCGGATCCGGTCGCCTAATATAGCCCCGCCGGTAAAAGGACTTGTCGGGTCAACCGCCAGCACACCTACCGTTTTTGCGATTTGGCGGTAGGCGGCAATCAATTCATCAATCAGCGTGCTCTTGCCGGCGCCGGGAGCACCGGTAATGCCCACAATATGGGAGTTACCGGTGGCGGCAAATAGTTCCTTGATCGCCATATGGGTATCCGGGATTTCATCTTCCAAATTTCTTATTAACCGGGAGACAGCGCGAATATCGCCTGCCAAAACCCTTTTGCTTAATTGTTCCATAATAATCACGCCTCAGGCTTTACGTTGGTGTTAATCCAATCGACAATGGCATCCATTTTCACGCCAGGTGTGAAGATTGCCTTAAACCCGGCTTCATACAGGGCCGGCATATCCTGTTCCGGGATAATGCCCCCGCCGATAACGGTAATATCGCCTGCGCCTTTTTCTTTAAGCAGTTTTGTTACTTCCGGGAACAGGTATTTGTGCGCTCCCGACAAGCAGCTTAAGCCGACTAAGTCAACGTCTTCCTGAATGGCAATTGACGCGATTTGCTCAGATGTTTGATGACAGCCTGTATAAATAACCTCAAACCCGGCATCACGAAAGCATCTGGCTAAGACTTTTGCTCCCCGGTCATGTCCGTCAAGGCCAGGTTTTGCTAATAAAATACGGATTTTTCTATTTGACATCCTGTTTGCCTCCTCAAGGGTTTATTAGAATATACCAGGGTCACGGTATTCGCCGTAAACCTCGCGATAGACGTCGCAGATTTCCTGTACAGTGGCATAACTTTTAACAGCTTCAATGCAGTACGGCATAACATTTTCGCCTTTTTTGCAAGCAGCGGCAAGGTTTTTCAGACATTCTTTCACCTTGTTGTTATCCCGGGTCCTCTTAACCTCTGCCAATCGTTTCAGCTGTTCTGCTTCTACCGATTCGTCGATAGCAACCATTGGAATGTCGACTTTTTCATTTTCTTCGACATATTTGTTAACACCGACCATGGTTTTTTCCTGCGCGTCAATCTGTTGCTGGAACTTGTAGGCGGCATCGGAAATTTCCATCTGCGGATACCCTTTTTCAATAGCGGCGATCATACCGCCCATATCGTCAATTTTATGGATATATTCCCAGGCTTTTTCTTCCATCTCATTGGTCAGCGATTCTACAAAATACGAACCGGCCAGGGGATCTATGGTATTGGCGACACCAGTTTCCTCAGCCAGAATCTGCTGTGTCCTTAAGGCAATCTGTACCGCATGCTCCGATGGCAGACATAATACCTCATCCAGTGAGTTGGTGTGGAGGGATTGGGTTCCTCCCAGCACAGCCGCCAACGCCTCGACCGCCGTTCTGATGACATTGTTATAGGGCTGCTGAGCCGTAAGCGAGCAACCTGCTGTTTGGGTATGGAAACGCATCCAGCAGGAACGCGGGTCTTTTGCTCCAAACCGTTCACGCATGACTTTGGCCCAAATCCGGCGGGCAGCCCGCATCTTGGCAATCTCTTCAAAAAAGTCAATATGGGAATTAAAGAAGAAGGACAAGCGGGAGGCAAATTGATCAACCTGCAGACCTTTGCGGTTGATGGCATCTTCGACATACTCAATTCCGTCCCGCAAAGTAAACGCCAGTTCCTGGACGGCAGTCGAACCGGCTTCGCGGATATGGTAGCCGCTGATGCTGATGGTATTCCATTTTGGTACGTATTTTGTACCGAACTCAATGGTGTCGCTAATCAGTTTGACCGAAGGCTCAGGCGGGCACATCAGCGTCTTTTGCGCAATGAACTCTTTTAAGATATCGTTCTGGATGGTGCCACTGATTGTGGTAAGGGGTACACCCTGCAGCTCGGCTGCGGCGCAGTACATAGCCCACAACACAGTGGCGGGCGGATTGATCGTCATCGATGTGCTGATTTTGCCTAAAGGGATTCCCTTTATGAGGTCATTAAAATCGGCTAACGTATCAATCGCTACCCCGCATTTGCCGCATTCCCCCTTGGCCTTGGGAGAATCGGTATCATAGCCCATCAAGGTAGGAAAATCGAAGGCGGTACTCAAACCGGTCTGGCCGGTTGATAGCAGATAATGCCACCGCTCATTGGTTTCGACAGCGGTACCCATACCGGAAAACATGCGAAACGTCCAATATTTCCCCCGGTAACCGGTTGGCTGATTGCCCCGCAAAAAAGGAAATTGTCCCGGGTAGGCAATATCAGTTTCGAAATTCATATCCTTGATATCGTCCGGACCGTAAATTCTTTTTATATCTAAGTCAGAGACCGTTGTCCACTTTTCTTTTTGATCAGCGTGTTTGGCGATAGACCGTTTCACTTCATCTTCCCATTTTTTTCGTAATGGCTCATTTTTATCTAATAAGTCTTTAGTAAACAAGCTGGCTCCCCCTTATACCTTAGTATTCTATACCGGCCCGTTCCCTGACACCGGCATAGTAATGGTGTTTGATTTCCGCTATTTCACTAACCGTATCGGCTATTTCCCTAATTTTAGCCGAAGCATAGCGCCCGGTTAATAGTAAATCTACTGCGGGTGGTTTGTTATGAATTAACTCCAGGACGGCTTGTTCTGAAATCAAGTTGAAATCAACGGCAACATTAATCTCATCAAGAATGACCATATCATAACGCTTGCCCAGAATAATTTCTTGGGCCTTGGCAAACCCCTGCCTGGCAAGAGCAATATCTTCTTTTGCCGGACTGTCACGCATAACAAAACTATCGAGGCCAGACTGAATCACAGTAATCGCCGGCAGATACTTTTCCGCCGCTAAGACTTCGCCGTATTTTCTTCCTTTCATAAACTGAATAATACATACCGAATATCCTTGGCCGACAGCGCGCAAGGCCTGACCGAAGGCAGCCGTTGTTTTTCCTTTGCCGTCACCGGTAATGACCATTACCAGGCCGCGCTTCGCAGCGGTCATCTTTTCTGATTGCAGAAAACTTCACCCCCATTTCTTATTTTCCAAAACACAGTGCTTATTGTCTAGCATATACAACAAATTAACTATTTTTGCAAACTTTTTGACAAAATAAGTAATTCTCTTTTTTATGCCTATATCCTCCTTTATTCCTAAGCTGCCGGCCCTGTTTAACGTTAAAAAGGACCTGGCATTTGCCAAGTCCTTATAGCGTTAAATACCATCGCCATCAATTCCGCGTAAATTTTCGGAAGCTGTCAATTTCTCCAAGTCAAAAGGCGTTCCCTGGTAAACATAATAATTAAGCCAATTAGAAAACAATAAATTAGCCGCACTCCGCCAGCGCACTACCGGCTGCTGCTGCGGGTCATCGTTCGGGTAATAATTAGCCGGTATATTTATGGGTAGTCCCTGGGCCACATCGCGATCATACTCGGTCTTTAACGTCAGGGGATCATACTCGGAATGCCCGGTGATAAACAAGTGCCGGTATTTTTTGTCAATCACGGCATAAACGCCGGCTTCTGGCGATTCGGAAAGAATAGATAATTGCGGTACCTTTTCAATATCCTCCCGCCGAACCTCGGTATGCCGGGAATGAGGAACATAAAAAATATCATCAAAACCGCGAAACAGCATTTTTTCTTTCATATTGACCGTATGGGGAAATACGCCAAACATCTTTTTCGGTAAATCGTATTTGGGAATGCCGTAGTGATAATACAAAGCCGCCTGTGCTCCCCAGCAGATATGCAATGTAGAGTATACATTCTTCCTGCTCCAAGCCATAATATCGCATAACTCGCTCCAATACTCAACCTCTTCAAACGGCATTTGCTCTATAGGCGCCCCGGTAATAATCATTCCGTCATATTTACGGTTTTTTACTTCCTCAAAGGTCTCATAAAATTTAACCAGATGTTCATGCGGGGTATGTTTCGGCTCATGGGTAGCCGTATACATAAAATCAACCTCAACCTGCAGCGGGGAATTTCCCAGCAACCGGAGCAATTGTGTCTCGGTAGCTATTTTTGTAGGCATTAGATTTAACAGCATGATGCGAAGCGGACGTATGTCTTGTGAGTAGGCGCGTTTCTCATCCATTGTAAAAATATTCTCTTTTTCAAGGATATTAACTGCCGGCAGATTATTAGGGATTTTTATTGGCATAGCTTCCGCTCCTTTGCATAATTCTTACTATGTATTAGATTTTAGCATAAAATTAATACAATATATAGTATCCACTAAAGATTTACAGCAGGTGTTCTATCTTCCGCATTTAAGGCGCAGGCGGCTGGTGTAATTGACAACCCTGCACCTATTTTTTCTGTAAGGCAATTAGGTTTGTTTTGTGCCAGTGCATTTTATGATAAAAACTAAGTCCCTTGCTATTGTTGAGGTCTGCCAGTAAATCAAGCCGTTTGGCGCCCTGGCCCACTGCCCATTCCTCCAACACGCTCAGCATCTTTCCGCCGATGCCCAGCCGTTGATATTCCCGGGCAATCACAACATCTTCCACAAGAGCCTTCCAGCCGCCTTCGGCAGTTGATAGCAATAATTGAGCTGAACACATGCCTATTACGTTTTGTTGATATTCCGCCACAAACAGGCAACGCCCGGACGAGTATTCGAAAAACATTTCCAGTGCCCGCCGTTGCTTGGCAACATCCACTTGAAAATCCGCTTCCAGCGAAAAAATAATAGAAATGAGCGCCACCATAGAATCAATATCGCTCGTTTGCGCTTTTCGTATAACAACATCTGATAGCATTTTGGGACTCCTTTACTGGTTAATTATGATTCATTCGAATTGAATCCCCATAGTTTGTCTACGCAAAAGCCCGCGAAAATTCGCGGGCTTAAAATAGTAATCCGGGAGAATCCTGTTGTGCTTGGCCACCGCCATTAAGCCGATTTCGAAAATATTGACTTAACCACATCGCCGGCAATCCTGGCATAAAGCGCAAACGTCTCAAAATTTTCCCGCAAATCATCGACCGCATCAGCAAAATCACCCGGCAGGGCGCGGACAGCCTTATTCGTTTGATCAGTTGTCTCTTTTAAGCTAATAGTAAGCTCATTCAGATTGTTAAGAGTTTCTTTAAACAAAGAAACCGTTTCACCAATATCCCCCTGGTGTGACTGCAACATTTCGCGAATGCTTCCCAGAATAAAAAGTATCCGCCGCAAAACCATACTTAAATACACGCCACAAACCACTAGAACTGCAAACAAGATAAACAGCCCCAAGTCGTACAACGAGATATACACCACTATCCCTTCTTTCGCACAATTATACAGATAGCCGGGTAAACTTTACCCGGCCCCGTCTATTTCTTCAAAAGTGCTACTGTTGGTCTCCCGCGTCAACAGTGGGCTTGGTTTTTTCGGCAATTTCCTTCTTGGCCTCAGCAACCCTTTCCCTTGTCTTGTCAACAATTTCTTTGGCCTTCCCAGGCAATTCTTTGGCAGCCTGCACAAGTTCGCTCCGCGTTTCTTTCCCAGGCTTAGGTGCCAATAATACGCCGGCGGCTGCACCGACAGTTGCACCAACTGCGGCACCAATCGCTGCATGTTTCAAAGCTTTTTTCTGAGCTTTCTGCCTACGTTCCTTTTTCCCTTTTTCAATCAAATCCATAATCGACATGCCTACCACCTCCGGTTGTGTTTAAAATATTTTCCTATATTTACTAATCTTCGACAAAAAATAAAAAAATCCTTGCAATAACTGAAAAGATAAGAATAAGAATAAAAAAATAAACCGTTAACTTTTAGGCAGATAACGGTTTTTAGCCAATGATTACTGGGCAAAAAATAGTTTGTATAAGGACAGAGCCATACCGGCAAGCGCTAATACAACCACACCGACAGCTCCTGTCCGATAATTATTTGACTTTAGCCAGCGGCTGTAGGTATAAGCATGAATGGCTGCCAGACAGGTACCTACGGCCAATAAATAATCCAATCAACCATCCCTCCGTTTTGTTAACATGACAATATTTCATTATTGTTTGGGCGTTGTCCGCCACATTAAACCGGTTCGCCGGATTTTGCACTTAACCTCAACCGTAATGTCGGCTTGCGGAAATTTTTCCGGCCAGGCATAGCCCTCCCAATCTTCGATCTTTTGAAATTTATTGCGAAAATGATAACCGATTCCGACAATATCTGTCCCCTTTTCCTGGCAAAGTGCCACCAGGTGAGTGATTTCCTCCCTCGTAATCCGGGAAACAGCTTCCTCCAACAGTTCTCTGTACTCTGCTTTTTCGTAATTAATGCCACTCGGTATACTCGTTACCTCGCCTTCCAGATACACTGTAATGTGAACGACCGGTTTTCCGTCAACAATGCTTGTCATAATATCCGGTTTTTCCCCCTGCCGCAAATTGACATTGATCCCATGTTTGGGTGCTAAAGGATCCTCCAGAGTTTCATAACCCCGTCTGTACTTTCCGGTTAATAAAGCCAGTGACCGTGTCTCAGCATTTGTCAGCATACCGACCATTTTTTCATCTTTAAATATGGCGGTTCCGACGAATTCAACCGGATTAGCGCCACTGCTAGATCGCGGTATATCACCGACATAATACTCTTCTGTCTTTTGGCCGGAAATTCGTGGCCTTGCGGCTAAATCCTCCATAGTTTGTGGATTAACGGCCACCATTGCAGTGTACGAAGTTCCATCGGCATCTTTTAACCTCAGATAAAATTCATGCAGAGTTGTCTTTAAATAATAGCTTGTCTCCGAGGCAGTTTCCATCATTGATTCAAAATAACGTGACGCTGAGCCCGGAATACCGGGCTTGTTTTTCTTTAAAAAATTCTTGGCCGTTCCCTTAGCCACAACAACATAATTAGTGCCACGATACTCTCTAAACCTTATCAACGGACCAATAACATCGCCTATTCCTTGTTTTGCCAGTTCTTCTCCCATAACCAAAATTTTAACATGAGTTAGAGTAGGGAAAAAATAAGATACTGAGTTAAGAAGGTTGCGTGTTTCAGCCAGTGACGGAGCAGTAAAAGTTACTTCTGTGGTAATCTTTTGCTGTTCGCCGCCACCGCTGCCGCCTCCCCCCTCACTGGCAGCTACCGGCAGAGCCGCGACATAAGTAACGTCAATCATACCTTTCTGATCAGACTTGTCCACCCCAACAGCAATAATATATGCTTGATCATCCGGTTCTCTTGCAGCATCACAGCCGCAGCATGCCATACAAACTCCCAGTAAAAAAGCGGCAATTAAACGGTGTTGCATCGTTTCACCTCTTTTCGCTTGAAACAAAACGCAATAAATAACAGCAGCGGTACACCATAAATCCCGACGCTGCTGGTAAAATGATAGATTTTCTCATATCCCAGCACTGTTATGATATCCGGTGGCAACATGGCAATATTGGCAGCAATTCCGGCCATTAGCGGGATTATTGGTCTGCCGGACGGCAAGTTAAGTATCCGGGCAATCAGATAAACCGCCGTATACAGACTTACCGCCAGAGCCAGCATACTGACCATCCCCCACAAGGCAATCAACAAAGCCTCAATGCGCTGCAGATAACGGTTCAGATAAACCAGCCGTGCCATTTCAAAAAACGGTAAAATCTTTTCCTGCCCCACATTAACACCAAAAACCATTAAATAAGACTGCGAATAAACTACTTTCATAAATAACGCGCCGCCTACTCCAAAAATCAGTGCCTGCGTGGCCGTTTTCGAAGTCTGAAATTCACGGGCATACACGGCCAGCAAAACAGCGCCAATATTAATACCTGCCCAGGAAAAGCCATGGTAAACGGCCAGAGTCAATCCATGCCCTTGCCAAGGAACAAGTTGATTTATATTATAAAAAGGAATGAGGAAAATAACGACAAGCAGCATAAATGCGACTAAAAAAGGCAGTACCATATAAGAAACTCTTCCCATTACCTCAATACCAAAAGAAATAAATACCGTAACCCAAGCGATATACCAGATTGTCACTAACGAAAATTCGGCAAGCGGCAAGGCGGTCAGTAATGTATTTTCCGCAAACTCTCTTAGTAGCAATACAGTATTACCAAAAAACAGCGCGATATAAAATAGTGCTACAAGCCAAGCAGCTGTATTCCCCAGCAGTCGTCGTGTCGCGTCAATGAGGTCTCCCCCAGTACGACTAAGCACATAAAGAAGCAGTCGAATCATAAATAGTGTTGCTATAGAACTAATCAAAACACTAAGCCAGGCAATCTGAGCATCATCCACCAATCGGCTGGCTAATGTAGTTAAAAAAATCCGGGGTATTGTCGCCACAAAAACCAGGGAAACCCCTGCCGCAACTCCCATATTCCCCCCCTGATAGCTCACTCGGTTTCACCTCCATCAGGTTTTTGCTTTCGCCATACCCTGCTTCTGTGCGGCTGCCGGCGGCTCACTTTTGTATTAAGAGCATCGGGGCGCATTTCCTGGTGATAAACCGGTCCCCGGATAATAACATCCAACCCTGCTCCTGATTTGGGCACAACCGGACTGAGATAGGGCATTCCGTAGGATTTCATATTGCATAACACTGCCAGCATAATCAACAGGCCTGTAGCAATGCCCACAAGACCCATAACGGCCGAAAATAGCATAAGCGCTAAACTGGCCATGCGAACAGCGGCACTCAACCGGTAGTCCGGGATAGTGTAGGAAGCCACCCCGGTGGCGGCGACCACGATAACCATGATGGGGCTGACTATTTTGGCCGATACGGCTGCCTGTCCCAGAATAATACCCCCAACAATACCAATTGTCGGCCCCAGGAAACCGGGAATGCGCAATCCGCCCTCCCGGATAAGCTCAAACGCTACTCCCAGCAGCAACATTTCCAGGATTGTCGGAAACGGCACCTGCAGGCGGGCTGATGTGATTGACAATAACATTTCTGTGGGGATGGCTTCCTGATGAAAGTTGCTAATCGCTAAAAACAGCGCCGGTAAAAGCAAGGCAATGACCACACCTGTCCAGCGGATCAGGCGTATTAAGCTGCTGTATGGATGAAGCAAAGCAAAATCTTCCCCGGAATGAAGAAGTGAAAATAAAGACACCGGCGCAATCAGGGCAAACGGGCTGCTGTCCAGCAATATAGCCACCCGCCCTTCATTAAGACCGGCAGCTACTCTGTCCGGCCGTTCCGTATTTAACGCGGTTGGCAAAGGCAGATGCGGATGGTCGGCAATAAACTGTTCCAAAATACTGATATCGGTTACACAATCAGTTTCAACACCTGTAATTCTCCGTTTGATTTCATTTACCAAAGCAGGATTAGCCACCGACTCCAGGTACATAACAACACACACTGTCTTACTTTTAATGCCCACAGTTAGTTTTTCCGCTACCAAATCACTGGCATTAAACAGCGATCTAACCAAGGCGATATTTACCCCTAACACTTCACCAAACCCGGTTTGTGCCCCGCGGACTGACTGCTCAAAAATCGGCCGGTCGACACTGCGGTGCTCCCAGCCCTTGCCTTCAATAAGAATCGCGGCCGGCTCCCCTTCGATAAAAAGAGCGGCATCGCCGGTATTTACAGCATTTTGTATATCTGAGAAACCCATGACTGAAGTCGTTTTGCCGCTAGGCAAATATTGGGTAATCAAATGATTAAGCACCCCGTCGTCTGGCATACCCGGAGCCGCCCGGCTATAAAGCATCAATGGCTTTAAGATCAGGTGATTCACCGTTTTACTGTCGCACAACCCCTCGATATAGACCAGCATCGCTTGTAAAACCGGCTCAACAGGTATATTAAATTTGCGAATAATAAGATCGGTATTATACGGCAGCCGGTATATTCGGCTGATATTTTTTTCATTTTCCGCCAGGCTGGCACTGACCGACATGCTGGCCGGATCATTCTCCGCCTCATTATAGGCAAGCAACAAAGGAGCAACTTCTGATTGCTGCTTCTCCAGTGATGTACATAGCCGCTTTAGCGACGGAAATGATTTCTTGATTGACGCGGATTGTAGTATCCGTACCCCCTCTTCCATAACAGCAGCTAAACGCTTGGCATAACTTATTAGTTTATAAAATTCTGTAAGGCTTTCCTTAATCCCTGAAAACCGTCTGTCAGACACTTTCTGTTTATTCTGCTGCGTCTCGCCTAATACAAACCGGGTTGGCTGCTGAGGAGGCTGATACACGATCAACTGCTTAGCCGTGCGATATATTTTTGTAATAAAATTATCGGAAAAATTATTCATGCTTCTTCCTTTGTTTATATATACATTCACTAAAGATTCACGGGCAGGGTGTTGGTAAAAACAAAGTAACCAGCCAGCATGGAAACATCTCCAGCACCCTAGAGGAAAATCCGTATTGGATTCACTATAGTCTTAAGATATTATTCACCAATTATGGAAAAAATATCAAAAAGCACACAAACGGTTGCTTTATCATCCGGCTTACACTATGCTCTTTTCCAAATAAGTGAACGGAACGCAACTATGAGCTATTGTAAAAACATATTGCACAAAAAAAAGAAGCATAAAAAGCTAAACTAGCCTTTTATGCTCCCGTTGTTAACCTAGTAGTCTGTAAACCTTAATTCTATAGTGTTGTTACGAAATCTTTTCCGCCCTGCTTTGTTGTCGTCGGCTTACATATTCCCGGACGAAATCAATTCTTCTACACCCGCACCTCAAAATGTTTTTCCCCTTCAGGTGCTGCCACCTGCGGCCCTACTATATGGATACCTTCTTGATTCATCGCCGCAGTTGTCCGCTTGGAAAAGTCAAGCGAAGTACGCGGTTGCTTATTTTTTCGTTTATTTTTAAATAATCGCAGTCCCACCAAAACTATGGCAACGACCGCCACGATCCCAACAAGAAACATGTAATAACCGGAACCCAAGGATTTGCTTTCCACCAATGGCGGTTTAGCCGGGACAGCCGTTTCGGCTGAAAATTCAGCCTGAGACCCAGACCCTGCTGACTGAGCAGGAGTTGCCTGAATGCCTTGCGTTTGGTTTGCCGGTTTATCAGAAGTGCCTGGTTTTTCACCAGTCTTTGGGGGTGAGTTACCCTGAAAAGCCCTGCCTAATCCTTCTAGTTGTCTGACAGCACCGGTTGCTTCTGTGTTTACCGTTTTACCCGGGTTTGGTGTCGAGTTTGCAGGAGCAGCCGTATGTGTATCAGCAGAGGCATTCGAGCCTGTCGGCGTTAAGGTTGGCGGTACAGGAGGCGTAGGTTTTGTTGGCGGGGTGGGGGCTACCGGCATAATGAAGACCCCTTCGGCAAAGATTTTGAATAAAGACCAATAGTTTGCTTCCAGAAGGCGATTATGGCGTCATAATCGTCTGATTTTTGTTCGCTCATTCGGATTTCGGCCATATTAACCGTCCCCCTTTTCCTTAATACCATAAAACAGGGCAAGATCTATTATTTAAGTTCTCTATGTCATGGAATATCCCTCTAATATAAATAATCCCCATACAATAACTATAAAAAATATCCCGCTCGACACAATGCGAACGGAATATTTCTTTTAATATAGTTAAAATTTGTAATTAGTGCCAACCATCATTGAGATGCCCGGGCTGGGATAAAACAGCTCGTCCTCATAGTCCTTATCAAAGATATTATAAACAGTGACATACCAATCCTGCTTTTCACTAACCTTACGGCTTATTTTTAGATCCACTAAATTATAGCTAGCTAGATGAGAGTAAACAGTTTGAACTGACCGGGTATCATCTTTGCCAGTATCTCCAGTGTACCTCCGTCCCACCAAATGACCAGTTAGATTAAGAGAATACCCCTTACCTGCCTGATAATTTACACCATAGTTTATATGATGTTTTGGCGTGTAAGTGAGTTCTGTTACCGTTCCATCGACATTTTCACCCTTAGTATCTAAATAAGTGTAATTAAGAAAGCCATTTACTTTATCAGAAAATTCTTTGTTTAATTCAAGTTCTACTCCCTTAATTTTAGCCCAGTTCATATTATTATATTTTGTTTTTTTGCTAAGTCGGTTAATTTTATCTTTAATATCATTCTGGAAAAGAGCAATATCGCCTGTCAAAGTTGAATCAAATACATGTTTTAAGCCAAGTTCATAGTTTTTAGCTTTTTCCGCTTTAAGGTTAGGATTACCGGAGGTAGTGCCAAAGAGTTGTTCAGCACTTGGAAAATTATAAGTTTGACCATAAGACGTACGCAACGTGTTACGATCATCCAACCGGTAAACCATATTAATAGTGGGATTGGTATCCGAGTCATCACTTTTGCCGGTACCCTCACCTTCTACTTCGTTGCGGTCATGTCTAATGCCAATTGTAACGGTAGTACGGTCATTAGCCAAAATATTATCCTGCATATAATAGCCATAACGCTTGTTATTATAATCTAACCAAGAATAATTATCAGGATCAGAAAGAGCAGAATCGGAATTACTCCAATCAATCGTATTATACAGCATACCAAATGTTAGTGTATGCATATTATTCAGCTTCCAATTGCTTGACATTTCTACTCCGGTTAAATCACTATCCCAGTAGCTTGCATTCCATCTATCTTTACTATAACCAGATTTAGTGGCATTCACACCCGTGCTCGAATCGTACGTTGCCCCATTAGCCCATATTCCCTGTTTCTCATCAAAGCGGTACACCTTGATATCAAAATCCAACTTCTTGTTGACTTTTTTTACATAATCTAAAGACAAGTTGGTTTTTTCCCAGTCACGGTATTGCCAATCATTCAGACCAGGCCAAAAGCCAGTCTTATAACTTATCCGTTTCCCGGTCGCCGGATCAATGGCATTCGGGCAGTCTTTATCGGTTGTCGAATACCCGCCTGCGAAGGTTAAGGACGAATCGTTACCAAACGTCCACTTTAATTTCGTATTAAAATACCGGGTGTCTTTTTCGTAATTCCGATAGCCATCAGTACGCTCCGAGGCAGCGTCAAAATAATAATTGAATTTCTTATTGCCACCGCCATAGGAAACTGAACCATTCCATGTCCCCCAAGTACCAGTCGCTAAAGAAAGATTGCCTCCCTGATTCGTGTTGCCACTTTTCGTAGTAATTAAGATTACCCCGCCCTTGGCGTCAGAGCCATAAATAACCGGTGCCGGTCCCTTTATTATTTCAATTTTAGCGATATTATTCACTGGAATCATGGAAGTATCCATTGCCGCGCTGCTCGTCATTTTAGCAAGCGGATTTATTAACACACCATCAATATAGATTTTTACTTCCGACGAACTAAGACCACGGATGTCGATGGCGGTATTGCCTTTCCTGCCACTGTGCAGGTTAAGACCCGGTACATCCTCCAATACCTCAGTCAAGTTTCTCGCTCCCTTGGCCTCAATATCCTTGGCTGTAATAACGCTTGTTGTCACAAGGTATTTCTCCAGCGGAACAGCGCTAACCACTACCTCATCGACAGTTGTAGTCTCATTAGTTTTGGCATTACCGTCTGCCGCACAGGCCAAACCAGGTAACATTAATAGAAGACAATTCACAATAGCTACTTTACATCGAATGTCCTTATTCATACTTACTCCTCCCCCATGTTTTTTATAATATCGGGCAAAACCCGTTATTATCTTCCTACTTTACCTTCTTAAGTTAGCATCGGCACGCAAACTTTCAATTTGTCCGATACCCCGTCGTCCAGTTCGACAATCCTGACCTTGGTTGTATATAACTCGCTTAAAATCTGGTCAGTGACAACTTCTTCCGGCGTGCCCATAGCCGTAATTTTACCGTTTTTCATAATCAGCACTTTGTTGCACAACAAAAATGCATGATTGGGAAAGTGGGAAGTCATGATAATCGAATAACCTTGTTTTGCCAGTTTGTCGATGACGCGCAGTATCCGGACCTGGTTCCCATAATCAAGACTTGACGTCGGCTCGTCCATAATAAACAGTTCGGCCCGCTGCGTCAGCGCCCGGGCAATAAGTGTCAGTTGCCGCTCCCCACCACTGATACGGCTGAACTGACAATCCGCCAAATGGGATATTCCGAGCTCCGCCAAGGACTCTTCGGCCATAGCATAATCTTCATCGGTGGGAACGGCAGTAAACCCCACATGCGGTGTTCGTCCCATAACAACAATATCCAATACCCTGTGAGGGAATACCGTTGTCGCCGCCTGTGGCACATAGGCCATCGCGCAGGCCAGTTCTTTCGCCGTTATATCCCCGATCCTGCGGCCCTTGATCTTAATACTGCCTGACTGTACCTTGTTAATGCCCAGCAAACATCTGAGCAAAGTCGTCTTACCGGCGCCGTTCGGGCCCAGGAGGCAAGCGACATCGCCCTTATTAATGGTAAAGGACAGATCGGTAAGCAAACTACCGGATGACGGATAACCAAAACTGATATTCTCGACCGCAAACAACTTTATCCCTCTCTCCTTTTTATAGTAAAAGCCTGTTTTCGGTCAGGGTAACTTAAACCTAACAGGCACATTTACCCATTCCCGTACCCGTTGGCCACTCCGGTAGCCAGGATTAAACCGCCATTGGCTCAGCACCACATCTGCCGCCGACTGATCCAATATATCGTATCCAGAACTTTCCGTAACCCTGACATCTATTACATCACCCGAGGTATCTACCAAAGCACTAATAATTACCTTTCCCTGCCAGCGGTTACGCCTTGCTTCTGATGGATAACCCGGATGGGGGCCATAAGCCACTGACGGTCGGCGGTCAGGCTCTTGTTCTACCTGCGGCTGGGCCGGTGCGGCCGCGCCAGGTTCCCCGCCATTTCCCGTACCACCGGATTCTGTCTCTCCCGTTCCTGCCGTCGCGGCAAAACCATTGCCGCTTATGCTCATAATCTGACCGCCTTCAGATACCGTAGGAACCCCAGGCAAAGCACCGGTTTGGTCCCCAACTGCGGCAAAACCAGAACTAGCCGGCATAGTAGCAGTGTTTATCCTATTGCTGTTGATAAGGTTTTTACCCTGACTAACAGCCGGTACCGGCAGGTTCTGGGTTTGAACCTGTTCTCTGGCAGGCGGTGGCGCTGCCGGCGCCAGTTCCACTTCCATATATTCCGTTTTGGGTTCCAAGGCTGTTTCTCCCGGTAGTCCTTGCCCCGCTAACGCCAAGCCTGTGAGGTGTATGACCAGGGCAAAGGCAAAAGCCGGTCCCCAAGCATTTGCCACCCGCATATCCTTATCTCCCTTTTTCTTCAATCGCAATCGCCATTTTGGACACACCGGCGCGATGAAGTTCATCCATAACCTCTATTACCCGCCCATGACTTACCTCTTTATCCGCCTGAATGGATACCGTAGTCTTTCCGGTACCGCCAACAGCCGCCGCCAGTTCTTCTTTAGCTACAGGCTGACCGTTTACGGCAATACGTCCGTCCTTGGCGATGAGCACAGTGAGTTGTTTTTCCGCCTGCTTTTCTGCCGATGCCTGCGGCAAATTCACAGCAAACCCCGGATAAACAGTAACAAAGGCGGTTGTCATCATGAAAAAAATCACTAACAGCATCATTACATCGACCATCGGGGTCATATCAACATGCACCCCGATTTGCTGTCTTCTCCCCGCTCTACCGAGCACTGTGGCTCCCTCCTTCTGTAAGTAAAGACGTAAATTCTTTTACCCGTATTTCCAGCAACCGCAGGCGCCGCTCCGCCCAATTGCGAAAATGGTTGTGGCAGATAATACAGAATATGGTGACAAACAAGCCGGCTGCCGTATTATATAAAGCTTCCGCAATACCTTCAGCCAGCAGCTGCGGATTTCCCGCCCCGCTCATCGCCGCAACGTGAAAGGTTTTTATCATCCCCAGCACTGTGCCTAAGAGACCAAGCAGCGGCGCAATGGTAGCGATCGTGGCCAATATATACAGATACTTTTCCAGCCGCAATCCTTCTCTGTCTAAGGCAATTTCCGCGACACTGCCGATTTCCGTGCTTGCCTCCCGATAGCCGTTATATATGGCTGCCCATAGCCTTGCCAGCGGACCGTCACCATCGCCGAAAGGACGGTTATTGCCAGCGGCAATGGCTTGCCTTAACCCCGGCATGTAGGCAGCATCTTCCTTCTTAACCGTACGATAAAACCACCAACGCTGAACGGCGACTGTCATAGCCAGCAGGGAACAGACCAGAATGATACCAAACACAACCCCGCCCTTCATTAGGACATCAACCATACTCCTCACTCCTTCAAGTATTTAATGAAAATTTTTGCAAAATAAACAGTTTTTCTGCCGACAACTCTATTGCAGCATTGAGATCAATGTCCGGTTGTACAGTGACTGTCAGTCCTTCGCCTGCTTTTATCCACCGCACTGTTGTCCGCAAGGGATTGTGTTGATAAAAAAATCTTTGAGGTTTCGTAAGTCTTGCTCGGGTCACACCCTGGAGAACATCGGCCAGACACGCGTCACCTTCCACCATTAACTTAAGATCCGGCGATTGAAGCTGCCCAAACTGTTCTTCCACCAACAGCGCCATTTTAACAGCCAACTCCAGCCCCGCGCATCGTTCGCCATGGTGGGCCACCGCTTGTTTGTAGAGCATTGCCTTGCGTGTCTGATATTCACGCGGCGGCATATAGGGAGTGTGCGGTGAAAATACAATATCTGCTTCAAAGTACGGTTTTATATCCAGTACCAATGTCCCGTCTACAGCATCAAGGTCACGTACATACAGCCGTTCTCCCTCAATTCTTTCCAGTTTCACCAGGGTCAAAGCGATTGGATTGGGGCGTGCGGCACTCCGCAGTCCGAATACGCCGCGTTCCGGCAAATCAGGGTTTACTTTTGACGGAACAACTCTTAATACCGACCTGTCGGCTTGTCCAAACCAGCTAAGAATCCACAGATGGCTATGCTCGTCAATGCGATACAAAGCCGGTTGATATTCCGGTTCAATGCGGATAATAGCCTCTGCTCCGCCAAGCGGAACAGCCATTGTGTCATGCAAAATGCTTTCCACATAGCCTATCGGCCGAATGACGCTGCCGTCGGTTATTGTTAAATCAGCCACAACTACCTTCTCCTTCTCTGATCACATTGTCACTCCCAGCCGCGTTTGGCTTTGGCCAGTAGAAAAACGAAGAAAGGGGCGCCAAGCAAAGACGTAAGAATTCCTACCTGGATTTCCAGCGATGCGATGCTGCGGCTTAAGTTGTCCATGATTAGCAGAAAAGTTGCACCCGTAACCACCGACGCCGGCAGTACTATGGCAAAATTTGCACCGAACAGCATTCTTACCGCATGGGGTATGAGCAGCCCCACCCACTGAATGATACCGCCGATACTGGTGGCAGCAGCCGCCAGCAGCGTCGCGCACGCCAATACCACCAGACGGGTGCGCCGGACATTCACTCCCAGTGTATGTGCTTCTTCCTCGCCAATACTAAGAACATTAATCTGCCAGCGCACAAAGTACAAAATAATCATCGGCAGCAGGATCGGAAGCAGTGACCATACTACATCCTGTTCCTTGATTTTCGACAACCCGCCCATTAGCCAAAAACTAATTTCCGGCAGGGTATTCATCGGATCAGCCAGATATTTTAATACCGAAACCAGCGCCTGAAAAAACGCCGACACGGCAATTCCGGCTAGAACCAATGAAATCATTGACTTATTGCCAAACCATGAACCAACAGCAATTGCGGTTAAAACAGCCACCAGGCCAAAAGCGAATGCCGATATTTCGACCCATATCCAGGACAAATGCAGGATCATCCCCAGCACCGCACCAAAGGCCGCCCCCCAGGAAGCGCCCAATAAAGACGGCGAAACCAAGGGATTACGAAACAGATTCTGATAAGCGGCCCCGGAAACGGCCAGTGCACTCCCCACCAACAAGGCGGCGGCAATACGCGGCAAGCGAATTTTAAACACAATCGTTTCCAACGTATCATTCCAGACCTGCGGCAGCGCAACGACTTTCGAACAAAGGATCGCCAGCACAATATCCGGCGAAACCGGATAACGCCCAACGAGAAAAGAAGCGAAGAAAGCCAAGACAAGCACAGCCAGCATGATGGTTAGCTTTGCCAGATCTTTGCGTATCTGCCGTACCCCTTTATCTTTTTTCAGTAAAACGGCCGGCTTATTCACGGTTGGCTGCGCCAAACTGTTATTTCCCATATAAATCGCCTCCTGTGAGCCCCTACCGTACTACCGGCACGGCACAACTGATACAGGCAATTTTACCTTCACGCAGTCTTGTCCATGGCTCCATAACCTGTTCACCGCAAAATTCACAGCAAGGCGAATTGTAGATTGGTTCTTTTTCCGGCAAAACAACCGCAACCGGTTCCACTTTCAGCAATGTTTCCTCCGGCGCCGTCAAAATCTCGCTGATTCGCTCTTCCCGCGCCTGCTTGTAACGGCGATACTCCTCGTCCGCTACTCTGCCGCTCATAACCCTTCGCGTGAGGGCATCGCTTTCCGCCGAGTAATTGTAGGGCAGCTGAATGACCCGTACGGCTTTGCCGCTTTGCCGGCACCCCACAGTAAAAGCCTGCTTGCCGGTCGTGCGAATGTATAGCTTGCCCTTGCCAATCGTACAGCCAAGCACAATCTGAAAGGGGTCGATTGTGCACCGGTCACTTTCCGCAATCGTCACCAAATCCCCCTCTTCCGGGTCCTGATATCCCAGCGCTGCCAGCGCCGCCTTGGCCAAGCGATAGCCTGTGGCCAAACCGGGGCATACATGCCCGTGAAACGCAACAACCTTTTGCCAATCGGCCGAATTCATATCCTCCATCTTCATTCTCCTCTCCTTTAACGGTGAATAACACCCATGCATCCCTGATTAGCCAGATTTCTGGCAAAACATTCAATGGCAATATCCGCGCCTGTCACGGTATGCATAAACATGCTCCGGTTACCCACGGCAATGCTTCTGCCGCCCGAACGTTCCCCTATCGTACCTGACGGAATTGAGGTCAAATATCCGGAAAACGGATATCCCTTATTTTCATCATCCTCCAGATAAGACCTATAACCGGGCGGATAAGCAAAGACCTGGTGTCTGCCGGTACTTATGGTTAAATACTGGGCCTCCCCATTTTCGTAAATAAACCATCCTTTGCCGTTGGCGCACGGTATATACGGCAACCGGAAATCTTTTATTCCCACACCCTCAATTAAAATAAGCGCGACTTTTTTCCCTTGTAAAGCAGCCTCAATACCGCCACTGATACCCGTAATCGAGGTTATCTCATCCAAAGTCCGAGATACGGGGATGGAAGCATTATACGCCGGGATCATAACAGGCCGCCGTAATAATGTTGACCGGAAGCAATACCCCTCTTTGGCTACTGCCAGCCATTCGGGCAATCGTTCGGCGTCTACCGGTTCCGCACCGAACAGCGACATAAATTCCGTTTTGCCGACAAGCCTTCCGACCCCCGGCTGCTCATGAATATACTCAAAATCCCGGCAGCTTACGCCGTAGAGTCCGGCATAGCGTGTCAGCCAGTTGCTGGTAATTGCCAGGCCGTCAAGTCCGCTCAGATCAATATACTCTTTTACCGGAATCAGATCGCCGGTTCCCACAACCACCGGCAAAAAACCTGATTTTTCCGAGAAACGCGCTGCCTCGGCAAAAGCCGCGTCAATCAGCCGCGCGCGTTCGGCCTCATCCGGACCCTCAAAGCGTAATGAGTAGTATTGCTGCGCATAAATCAAAAACACAAAATTCGGATCATAACGGCTGACTAAGTCAAGGGCCGTATCCGTTACCCACCTGTTGCTATTTTCTGCGGTATCCCCGGGAAACGGATGATCGTGCAGCACTTCTTTGACCATCCGGACTTTCGGCGAGTCGTCATTTCGTTTATGACCGGTTTTAAGGTCAAACATATTCTGCCATTCCCGCGCATCAATAATAACTAGACTCATACCAACCGGCCCTCCCCGCCGTTCCAGGCAATACGTTCACCGCACAGCTTAATTTCATAACCGCACTCCGAACACGTATTTCCCTTGCAATGATAACGGGCTAGTTTGTCGCCGCCACAGCCTAAACTAAACCGTTCAATGACCGTGTGCCCGCACTGGGGACACAGGGTATTTACCCACTCGGAACCGACAAAGTTGTGAAAATAAACATAGGGCAACAGACGGCGGCTTTTCTCCAGCGCCGCGTTGATTGCCTCAATATTGGGATACTCAGTTTCCTTCATCTTATATTCCGGCAGCAGCCGGAAAACATGCCACGGGATTTCCCGGTCAGTTTCAGCCAGGAAAACGGCAATTTCATCCAGCTCATGATCATTGACCGACTGAATTACCGGCGTTGTAACCTCCACATGGACTAAGGACGCGAGTCTCGCAATATTCCGCAAGACCGGCTTACTGTCGGGAATACCCAGATACTCACGGCAAAAAGCGGGCGCCAATCCTTTTAAGCTCACATTTACAAAGGAAAATACCGAAGCTAGCAGTTCGGTTGCTTCCACGGTAGTGTAGGCATTCGTAAGGCAGCCCATGGGAATTCCCGCCTGACGGGCCACTTTGGCTACTTCCAGCAGCGAAGGCAGGGAAACAGCCGGTTCATTAACATTAAAAACAATAGTATGGCACCCGCGTTGGACAGCAAGACGTACCAGTTTTTCCGGAGTAAATGCATACATATTATGTTGCAGGACTGCGGGATCTGCCTTGGCGATAAAAGCATTCACACAATATTGGCAGGCCAGGTTGCAGCCGGCGGAGCCGATTGTCAGGCTTCTACTGCCGGGATAAGCATGATAAAACGGCACCGATTCCACCCGTGAAACAGCATATGTACACCATTTATGCGGAAAACGCTCCTGAATCACCCCATCTTTCGCAACATACATCCGGCATACGCCAAAACTATCTACTCCCAGTTCACAACGCCATTCACAATAATTACACTTCAATGCCAATCCCTCTTCCCCGCTACAATCTATTTTCTCCGCGCTCTGGCCGCCAGCTCATCCAACTCTTTTTCAGAAAGCTGGTAATGATAAAACAAGGCGTAAAACCGTTTAACCTCAGCACGAAAATCAAAAGGGTAGATATCAGGATAAAGCAGATTGGCCACCCATCTGATGCCGATCAAACGGCTGACTGCCGGCGGCCGGTCAAACCAGTTGAAAGGTCCGGTAGGAATTTCATACACCCGTTTGTCCTGAACCGCTTTGATATGCTGCCAGGCACTGTCACCCATTATGGACGGGTAACTGCTGCTTTCTCCGTCACGAAAGTAACCAATTAAGATAACCTCAGGATTCCAGGCTATCACCTGTTCCAGCGACACCGGACTGCGGCCAACGGCGCCGCTGCTTGGCAGACCGGGATCAGCGACATTTACCCCGCCGACATATTCAATGATCTCGGCATGCCAGGAGCCTCGAGGTTCGGTCTCCAAGCCGCCGCGCCCCTCGGCGTAGTAGACGGATACCGGTTTACGCTGGGTTGCAAGCGGCTTTTTTTCCGCTACCATGCCGAGGGTCTCCTGGCAGTACGCCGCAAGTTCAGCCGCCCGCGCCTCACGCTTAAGCACCGTGCCGGCGGCCTCATAGCTTTGTGCCATGTTGGTCATTTGTTTATCAAGAACGACAACCGGTATTTTCGTCAATTGCTCCAGTTCGTCGGCAAAATTCTTATTGGCCTGATTAATCTCGTCTGCCATCAGAATGATATCCGGCTTCATTTTGATAACTTCTTCCAGATTGCCGGTAGACCCGCGATTAATCCAGCCAAGAACCGGCAAATTACGGTAAGCGGGCAAAATATAATCCGACTGATCGGCCCCCATGTGATAACCCCAGCCGGCCAATAGGTCGGGATCGATTGTATAAAGCAGTACCGCTTCCAGCGGTGACATCGGATATACCTTCTTAATATTTTGCGGAACCACGACCTTACGGCCGGCCATGTCGGTGATGACCCTGCCGCCATTTGCCGCGACCGCCGACCCGGTTTCCCTATTGCTTTGCTGCCCACAGCCTGTCAAAATAACAAGAATGATGACAAGAATTGCAATCCCGGACAACTGTAATTTTTTCATACTTTCCTCCAACCCCAAGTCACTATTCGACAATTACGCAATATCAGATCAACTTAACAGGAATTTTATTCCTTATAACACATAATAATATTAAACAAAACATAAATCAATATATTTGTTAGGTTTATTTTGTTTTTGTTTGTTTATTTTAGATAAGAAAGGTAAAAAAAGTACAAGTAACAGCACTTTCTTATCGCTGTTGCTTGCTATTGTTAATTCAGCCAAACTTGCATAAATAGACAAAAGTAATTTATTTCGCTTTCATAGCGACTTTTTGCCCTGCTTTGTATATTTTCTTTCTTTCCAACCCCGCTACGATACGCGTGGCAACATCATTGTCTTTAACAACAAAACTGGATAAATCATTGACACCAAACGAAAATAAACTAGGTGCCAAAGGAGTAAACGGCCCCACAATGATTACATAAGCGTCTTTAGCCAACGTCAACATACGGGGTAAGGTTTTACAAATCAGGCTGACACAACTGATAATAACAAAATCGCTCGCCGGCAGAATATATTCGGCCGCCGCTTCCGGATAATCCCCCTCCTCGGGTTCACGTTCAATAATCGCAACATCACATACCGGTTGAAACAATTGCTCAATATAGGGAAAATGCCCCAAAATAGCAACCTTTTTGTTTTTTATCTCATTTTGATAGGCAATAAACGGGTCATTCAGGCGATCTTCACTATAAAGACTATCCGTCAAAACGATTCCATTCTTCACCGCTGTTTCCGGGGAATTATACCAAGTATTTATCGCGGCCATGCCAACCGATGCCTCAACAAAATTCCAGGATTTAATACATTCCGCCAGTTTTTTGAGCGGCATACCGAGCGACTTTTTCATCGTTTCGGGCAGACTATCTCCCGGAACGATGTGGCTAAAACCGCATCCCCGGCCGCTCCGGATGAGCGCGGCATAAGTGCCGCAGAGAAATTCATCAACAAGACACTCCTCTGGAATCCCTTCAATCAAGGCATCATATAATTCCCACATATCTTTATCTCCTCATTTCTTGTTAGAGATTCATTTCATTCAACACAGCCTGCTATGAACAGCTAATTTTTAAGGGGCGAACTCTTTCGCCACGCCTTAATTGCTGCCTGATTTCCAGCATGAGCGCATCTAGTTTTTCAATGTCGCTCAGACTTTCTATTTCTTCCGCCGAAGTTTCCATAACTTTATGGATGCCGCCGTTTTTTATCACAATACGCTTATCGGCACTTAAGGCAAGCAAGGGATCGTGGGTAGAAATTAATACAATTTTTTCATTTTCGGTCAACAAGCTAATCGCCTGTTTTCTGTCAATGCCCGCATTTTCAATTTCATCTATCAAAACGATCGGCGACGCACTCATATAAGCCGTGTCGGCAATCATCAAAGCACGGGATTGCCCGCCCGAAAGCTGGGTCACCTTTGTATCCAGCGTGAATTTTTCACCAGCCAGTTCATTGGCGCAGACAAAACAGCGTTCAACCACCTGGTCGGCATTTTCGCACAGACGGCTTTTCGCATGCATCGCCAGAAAATCGGCAACATTTAAATCCATAACAAAATTCATATTCTGCGACAGCTGCGCCACCAATTTATTGCCGATATCAAACCGTTCCTCATCACTTAACAGGTGCTCATTAATCAATATTTGGCGTTTGGTCGGCGTATCCCCCTGAGCCAGGCATTCGATATCAGCCAATAACCGGCTTTTCCCCGAACCCGTAGGACCGACAATGCTAACAACCTCGCCGGCGGTCATCGTAAGCTTCACATCTTCCGGCTGACCCTCTTTATTTCTACCGCCGATAATAGTTATCGTCTGCACCTTTTCCCGTTCTTCCTGATTATCTACCAGAGTTGCCATAAATTTTGCCAGCTCCGCCGTTAGACTGAAGCTATCGAGTCCAAACTCCGCCAATTGCTCCGGCATCATTTTTTCCAGCGCGTGAGCCACGGTGAGGTTTTGTTGCAATTCCTGCAAATTATAATTAATAAAAAAATCTTGCACCACCGGATAATCCGCAATGATTTCGGCAATCGTCCTCGTTGCAACGATTTCGCTGATTTTCACATTCTGTGTCACAGTCTCACCTGAATTCCATTTTTTTCAGCATTCCCATTTGGTAAGTTTCGCCGATTCGCGTTTCCCCCGTACAATAAGCACATACCGAGGCAGGCATCGGGAAACGCAGGCGGCGGTTTCTTAAAGTAGCAATATCTGCGGCATTCATAACATATTTGCTCAGCATAAACGCGCCTTGACCGGTAATACCGTTGACAAACAAAATTTTAGCACCGGGATTTACCTGCCGGACATTAAACATAAACACTTCCCGCTCAGCCTGCGAAACAATATCCCCTTTGGTAATCAGAACAATGTCGGCCAGTTTTAGCATCGGACCTATTTTACGCGGCGTATTAACTCCGGATAAATTGTCAATGACGCAAACAGCGAGGACCCCCTGAATATGCGGCGAACAGCGATTGCACAAACCGGCGCTTTCGCTGATCAGTATATCCAGACCGGCGTTTCGCCCCCATTCCACGGCATCTTCAATATTGCTGATAAAGAAATGATCCGGACAAAACTTTCCCGAAAATCCAACCTGGACTTTTACCCCGTATTCCTGATAGCTCACCTGATCAAACGAAGTCAGACAGTCAAATTTTATTACTCCGGTCTCTTGCTTATTCTCTCGCAGACAATCAATCAGTCTGAGAATTACCGAAGTCTTTCCCGACGAAGGCGCACCCGATACCGTAATAAGTCTCATAAATTTCCTCCAAAAAGCATATAGTTATTCCAGCGAAGCCTTACGCGAGGAATTTTCTTCCTTTACAAAACATGATACTATCAAAAGTAATATAAATCAATATTTGTGATAGTTTTAATTTGTTTACGTTTGTTTGTGTTTGTATTCTATTCATAGACATTTTGTTTATTCGATAGGGTCTTGTCATTCTGAGCAAAACAAAGACCAAAGCTGTTTTCATCTTAAGAGCAGCTTTGGCCTTTGTTTTGCCAGTGTTTTCGGCAATATTATGAAATTGTTATTTAATAGGATAAGATTGACAGGATTACCCAGTTCAGTTATTATGAGGATTATTCCAAATAAAGGAGAAACCGCATGGGCCATATTGTAAACAGCGAAAAAGAATACCGCCTGCTACAGCAGCGGTTAGACTGTAATATCACCGGAGCGCCATACGCGCCAGCTTTTATCAGTATATTAAAACTATTATTCACGCCGGCAGAAGCCTATATTGCTCGGCAAATCCCCTTACGGCCAACCCGGTTATCACTTGTTGCTAATAAATTAAACATACCGGCTGCAAAGCTATACGGCAAAGTATTAGCCATGGCCGAACGCGGCTTGGTGTTTGATTTTGAGCATAACGGAGAAATTTACATTGTATTATCGCCTGTCGTTATCGGCTTTTTCGAATTTATCTTTATGCGTACCCGCGATAATCTGCCGCTTAAAGAGTTAGCGGAGTTATTTGAAGAATATATGTCCCAGGATGATCGGTTTGCCCAAAGTATTTTTGAAGGTTCTACCCAACTCGGCAGAACCCTGATCCATGAGCAAGCCTTGCCTGCTGACACGTATTCCGAAGTATTGGACTGGGAGAAAACTACTGCCATTATTGCTTCGGCAAAACATATCGGTTTATCCTTATGCACGTGCCGGCATAAAGCCAGCCATCTCGGCAGATGCTGCGACGCACCACTGGAAACTTGTATAACGCTGGGAAAAAGTGCCGTTATTCTTGTAAAAAAGGGGATGGCGGCAGCAATATCCCCGGATAAAGCCCTGCGCATTATCGAAGACTGCAAACAGCAAGGACTGATGCAAATTGCCGATAATGTGCAGCGCGATGTCGGCTTTATTTGTAATTGTTGCAGTTGCTGCTGTGAATTTATTCAGGCAATCAAGCGGTTTAACCTGAAAAATGCAGTAATAACTTCTAATTGGCTGGCAACAGTTAACCCCAAATTTTGCAAAAGCTGCGGCGCTTGTATCAGAGCTTGTCCTGTGGGCGCATTGCATAGTGAAGAAAATAGCGCCGGCGCTAAACCGGTCTGTGATGAAACGGTTTGTTTAGGATGCGGTGTCTGCGTAACGGCCTGCAAGTTTAACGGCATAACCATGTCTCCCAGGCCCCAACGGGTCATTGTACCGGAAACAAGCTATGACAAAATCATATTGATGGCTATTGAACGGGGGAAACTATCGAATTTAGTGTTTGATGATCCTTCACGCCTACATCATCGGGCTTTAGGACGAATAATTGGTGTTATCGAAAAGTCTTCGCCCGTCAAGACATTAATGGCGGTTAAACCAATCAAATCAGCCTTTTTAACTGCAATTGTATCCAGAATAAAAAAGGCAACCGGCGTGAATAAGAACTAGCCGGTTATCAAAAAGCTAAACATATGTTTAGTCATTGAGGTGATATGCCATGAAGATCCTTTTTATGGCCAAACGTCACTTTCTCTTTTTGTTACTGCCTGCCGTACTGCTACTAAGCTCAATCTATGCTTTTGAAACTGCTAATAAATTAAACGGAAAAATAATTATTGTTGATGCTGGCCATGGTGGAATCGATCCTGGCGCAAACCGACCCGGAGTGATTGAAAAAGACATCAATCTTGCCGTTGCCCTCCAATTAAAGGAAAAACTGCATCACTACGGCGCCAAAGTTGTCTTATCCCGGCAGTCAGATGTAGATCTTAGCCCGGAATGCGACAGCGAAAAGGTCAGAGGCCGTTATCACCGGGATTTAATGGCCCGGGTGGAAATGGCCGAAGAATCTGATGCCGATATTTTTATTAGTATTCACGCCAATGCGGTTACTAATGCCAAACGGCATGGCGCAGAGGCTTTTTTCTGCGCAAAATCCGAAGCCGGAAAACAATTAGCCACGTCAATTCAAGCCGAACTTTGCACCGTCACGACCACGAAACGGACAGCCCAGGCCGCCGACTATTTTGTACTGCGCCGCAGCAGAATACCGGCTGCTCTCGTCGAAGTCGGTTACATTACGAATATCGAAGAGCGCAAATTATTGCAAACACCTGACTACCAGCAAAAACTGGCAGAAGCAATCGCCAGGGGTATTTATACGTATTACCAGCAATAATGGGAAGGGATGGTCCTTGATGAAAGTTCCCTACTGGCTGTTTTGTACAATTGCTCTTTGTATAGCGCTGACCAGTATCGAGGAAATTCGTGTCGCCGGCGATTCACAAACTGTTTCCAGGGTCCCGACAACCCAGAAAGTCGTAGCATTGACGCTTGATGACGGACCAAATTCCCGGGTTACACCGGAAATTCTGGCTGTTCTAAAAGAAAAACAGGTAAGGGCAACCTTTTTCGTTCTGGGAGAAAACGTAGAGCATTATCCCAAAATTTTAGCACAAGAAGTAGCGGACGGCCATGAAATCGGCATTCATACCTATAGCCATCCCTCCTTGCCAAAATTGAGCCCTAATAAAATCACCGAGGAATTTGCTAAAGCGGAAAGTGCTATAACCCCCATAGCCCCTAAACCAACTTTATTCCGTCCCCCAGGCGGTCTCTATAACTCGCGGGTCATTGAAACAGCGCACGAACGGGGTTATACCGTTATCCTCTGGTCGGTTGACCCGCGCGACTGGAGCTGCCCTCCCAGCGCAGCAGTAATTGATAAAGTTATGAAGGAAGTAACGCCAGGCAGTATTATTCTGCTTCACGACGGACAATATCCCTTGCCGACCCCCAAAGCACTCGCAGCCATCATCGACGGCCTTCGCGCCCGCGGTTATGATTTTGTCACCGTAAGTGAATTATTGCAGTATAACGAAGTCCGGCATACTTTTAACTTCTTTAATCTGTAAGCCTGGTTTTCCGGTGACAGCCAGCTTGTCTGCATAATTTGCCTGTGTATATAAGGTGCTCAAGATTTTTGCAGAATACACCACCCGCCTGCGCCTGCAAACTTATTTAATGCGGAATATATAATCCGGCTGGAAAATAATAATATTATTATTTTATTTTTCCACAATCAATCAAATCTATGCCAACCGAAAAGTTTAAAAAAAGAGGTCTACCGCTTACCGGTTAGACCTCTTTTTACTATTACGCAATCGTTACGTTTCTCTGAGAAAGCTTGCGGATCGCGGCAAGGATGATTTCTGTTCCGGCCGCAATGTCTTCCAGCCGTGCCCACTCCGCAGGGTTGTGGCTGATTCCTCCCCGGCACGGAATAAAGACCATGCCTGTTGGCGCAAGCGCTGCCAGATGCATAGCATCGTGCCCGGCCCCGCTAGGCATCAGCATACTGGCATAATGCTGTTCCCGGCTGATGGCATATAGCATTTCCACCATGGTTGGCGCCAGTTGAACTGGTGGCTCATCCGTGAGTATGACAGGTTCAATACCTACGTTCCGCTGATTTTTGATCTCATCCATTTTTTTTAGAAGGCCTTGGACAACGCACTGTTTACTGTCAAGTGAAATCCCGCGGATATCAATTCCCAACTCAACCCGCCCCGGAATAACGTTCATCACCCCTGGTTCAGCCTTAACAATGCCGGTTGTGCCCACAACACCGTGCTGTGCCTCCAAGCCGGCCACTTCCTCCACCGCCAGAATAATCCGGGCAGCCGCTGTCAGCGCGTCCTGGCGCATATTCATGGGAGTCGCACCCGAGTGATCGGCCTGTCCGGTTATTGTAACACGCAGGCGAGTAGGCGCCGCAATTCCGGTAACAATGCCAATTTGTTTTTTTGTTGTCTCTAAAACTTTGCCTTGCTCAATATGCAGTTCCAAAAATGCTTTAATGTTTCCCGGATAACGCGCCTGACAGATGTTTTCCGGCTGGAGGCCTCTTTGGCGCAAAGCGGCCGCCAGCGAAATTTCCTGACTGTCTTTCCACTGGTGCAACTGTGCTACTGTAAGTTTGCCGCAAAAAGCTTTGCTGCCTAAAGTAGCCATGCCAAAACGGCTGGACTCCTCCGCCATAAAAACAACAACTTCAAGCGGATGATAGTGCTGTTCCCCGCTTTTCTTAAGACATTGCAGTGCCTCAATTGCTGCCAAAACACCTGCCACACCGTCGAAGTTCCCCCCCTGGGGCACACTGTCCAAATGTGACCCGGCCATCACCACAGCGGCGGCGGGCTCTATGCCTTCTTGCCGCCCGATCACATTGCCGAAGGCATCGGTACGGACGGCCAAGCCGGCCTGTTCCATTAACCGGATAATAAGCTCCCGGGCTTGCCAGTCTTCGTCGCTGAAGGCCAGCCGGGTAAAGCCGCCGTTTGCCTGCAAGCCGATTGCCGCCATTTTATGAAAATTTTTTTCCAGCCTTTTGCAGTCTACCACTGGCAAAGCCTCCCTTTAATCCAGCTTGCTGTCCTTGGTTTCCGGCACAAGGAAAAACACATTGACGGCTGCGGCTAAGTAAATAAAAGCCAGTATGACCAGTGCCCCGTTAAGTGTATATTGGGCTGCCAGCATCCCGATAATAACCGGCGCAAAGCCACCAACCGCCCGGCCGGAATTAAAAATAAAGTTTTGTGCCGTAGAACGGGCATCGGTTGTATAATGCTCTGACAACAGAGCCCCATAACCGGCCATCATTCCATTGCAGAAGAAACCAAGAACGGCACCGCCGATCAATAATAAAATTGGATCATTCAAAACCGAGTAACCCCAGACGGCAGCCGCCGAACAAATATAGAAGGTTATATAGGCCGGCCTTCTCCCGATCCGGTCGGCAAACTGCCCAAAAAGATAAATGCCGATTACCATGCCGATTACGGTAACAACCATCCAGGTAGTAGTCTTATTCAGGGTAAGGTTATGCTTTTGCATCAGAATAGTAGGAAGCCAAATCATAATGCCATAATAGCCAAAATTTTGCACACTTGTCATTACTGTAAGCGCAAACGTTGTTACCGATTTTCGCGGATTGGCAAAAAGGTGCGTCAGTGGAAACTTGTTAGCCTTATTTAAAAATTCTTGTTCGCTTTCCGTCAATGCCTCACCTTGCGCAACCTTTTGCTGAATCGTTTCCTTCATAATTTTGCGGTTAACCCAAATATCAGGTTCCGGAATACCCCGCCGGGACCAGGCCGCAAATAAAGCCGGCAAAACCCCGATAGCAAAAAGCCCTCTCCAGCCAAAATGCGGTACGACCAGCGCCGACAGCAGCGCGGCCAGAACGGCACCCATTTGCCAGCCAATTGCCACACCGGCAGACGCCCGCGCCCGTTTCGCAGCAGGCCAGGTTTCGGCAACCAGGGTCATGCCGATACCGAATTCGCCCCCTAACCCTAATCCTGACAAGAAACGATAAATATTTAGCTCAGTAAGCGAACTGGCAAACGCGCACAAGCCCGTAAAAATTGAAAACAGAATAATGGTCAGCGAAAAAACTTTTACCCTGCCGACGTAGTCGGCCATAATACCAAATATATAGCCGCCAAGAACGGCCCCAATCAATGTATAAGTGGCAATTAATCCCGCCTCGGCAAATGATAAACCGAACTCCTTGATAATGGCAGTCATAACAAAGGAAAGAATCAGCATGTCCAAGCCATCCATGGCATACCCCGCGATTGATGCATACATCATTTTCCAACGTCGCTTCCAGGTAGCTTCATCATCACCGGAAAACAAATTTTGTTTGGTTTTCATTTCCATTTTTTCTCCTCCTTAAAATAATAAAATCATTATTTAACAAAATGTTCCTCTTGTGCAGTTTCCCTGCCATCAAAGACGACATTTCCGTTAACAAAAGTAAGCCAGATATTTCCCTTTACCCGGGTTCCGTGATAAGGTGTGTTACGGCTCTTGGATAGAAACGCGTTCTTATCAATCATCCATTCCTGAAACGGATCGATAACACAGACATCTGCCGGCGCTCCCGCTTGCAATGTTCCACCCGGCAGCCCAAACAGTTTTGCCGGATTACAACTCATCCGCTGAATCAGCCAGGCAGGGGAAAGCCCCTGTTCATGCACCAATTTGTCAAGCAGCAGCGGCAGGGCTGTCTCCAAACCAACAATGCCGTTAGCCGCCAAATCAAAAGTCACATTCTTATCATCCAGGGCATGTGGTGCGTGGTCGGTGGCAATCACATCCACCGTTCCATCATCCAACCCGCGAATTAATTCGGCAATATCTTCCTGCGTTCTTACCGGCGGCGCCATTTTGGCATTTGTTCCTTGACGCGCAACGTCAGCCACAGTGAGTGTTAGATGGTGCGGACATACTTCTGCCGTCACATTCAGCCCCTCTTTTTTCGCCCGGCGGATCAATTCTACACTGTTAGCCGTACTCAGGTGCTGAAAATGCACCTTTCCACCGGTAACCCGTACAATTTCAAGATCACGGGCAATAGCGGCAAATTCATTAACAGGCTCATAAGCAGTAGGCCAATAAGATTTTAAGGTCGCATCTTCCTCGTGCAGCGAAATTACGACATTTAGCTTTTTGGCTAATTGCAGAGCCTGATACAAAACTGCGGCCCGGTCAAGATAGAGTCCGTCATCGGAAAATATGGTAACGCCTGCGGCCGCTAAAGTCGCCATATCGCAAAGATCCCGGCCCTTTAAATCCTTCGTGACGCTGGCGGCCTGAACGACACGCACAACGGCCTTTTCTTCGATTAATTTTTGTATTTTCGCATAGATACTGAGTTTGTCCGGAACAGGATTAAGGTTGGCCATAGCGATCACTGTCGTGAAACCGCCGCGGGCTGCCGCGCGCGTGCCTGTCGCAATAGTCTCTTTGTGTTCAAACCCCGGTTCACGCAGATGGCAATGAACATCAATCAATCCCGGCACAATCCACTTGCCGCTGCAATCAAATATTCCCGCTCCCTCACATGATAAATTAGGAGCAATCGCGGCGATTTTCCCTGCAGAAATCATAACATCGGCCGGGCCATCCAGGCCTTGCGACGGATCGATAATCCGTCCGTTTTTGAGCAGTAGTACCTCTGCCGGTTGAGCAATCTTATTTTCGTCCACTTTTATCCCACCTTAACACCGCGTTAATCGATAAGTCTTATAGGTATTTCATATCAGCAATAATATTGGCAGCTACTTTTCTGGGATTATCGGCCTCCACAATCGGCCTGCCCACCACCAGATAATTCGCGCCAACTTTAAGAGCCTGGGCAGGTGTGGCTGTTCGCATTTGATCCCCATGCTCTTCAGGCAAAAGCCGTATGCCTGGCGTGACAATCAAAAAGTCCGGCCCGCACAACGCCCGAATAGCTGCAGCCTCCCGCGGCGAAGCAACAACACCGTCCACCCCTTCCTCCTTACACATGACCGACATGCGCAGTACAGATTCGCGTATGGGACTTTGATAACCGATTTCGACCCAGTCCCGCTCGCCAATACTTGTCAAAACAGTAATCGCCAAAAGTTTTGGACGAGGCTGGTTGGTTTTGCCGGCCCATTCATCGGCCGCGCCAATGGCTGCTTTCAGCATCTTCGAACCACCGGCCGCGTGTAATGTTAAGAACGCCGGTGAAAATTGGCAAAGCGTAGTCACCGTTCGCGCAACGGTCGTAGGAATGTCGTGTAATTTAAGATCAAGAAAAGTCTTTTTGCCGCGGCCGGCAATTTGCGCGAGGACAGCGTGTCCCATGCCATAAAAGGCTTCCATCCCAACCTTGTAATATTGTACAAGTTCTCCCAGCGAATCCACGACATGAATTGCCTGTTCGGTTGTCGGAATATCAAGGGCAACAATCAGACGGTCTGTTTTATTTTCCATTTCCATGTTTCCTTCACTCCTTTAGAATTGTTCAATATGTCCACCCGCAGACTATAGCTAAAATTTTTTGCAGGCGGTACCCCGCCCGCCTGGCCTTTAAGTGCCTGATACAGAACAGAATATATATGCTACATCTCCCCAGCTTATACAGAAGTAAGTACCTGAGCCCGCTTCATATGTTCACTGGCCTGCTGCCCAATCTGGATAATCACACGTACCAAATTAGTTTCCTGTTGTCTGAGAAATGCAGCATCACTGAGCAGACTAATACTATAAACCGCTTTTTTATTGTCTACAAACACAGGCGCGGAAATTGCAGAAACCCCGGTCTCTATTTCTTCCCGGCAAAAGGCAACCCCGGTCTGTTTGACAGCTTGCAACTCGCCGATAAGCGAACTTATATCTGTTTTGGTATGGTCTGTAAATTTTTCCATATTGCATCTGGCCATAATCAGCCTGACCTGATTGTCAGGCAAAAATGCCAGTATCGATTTGGCTGCCGCCGTACAATGAACCGGCATTCTTTGCCCTACATGAACAAAATATTTTTTACTGATCTTACTTGGCTGCCTGGTGTAAATACAATAAACTTCGCCTTCGCTGATACGGCAAAGAAAAGTATATAGACTGGTTTTTTCGGCCAGTAAATCGCAATAGCGGGAAAGCAGCCTTGCCGGGTCCTGTCCTAAAACAAATTTACTTCCCCAAACCATCGCTTTTGGCCCTAAACAATATTTTTTGGTATCTGCATCTTGGGTAACAAGGTTTTGATCAACCATATCCCTAAGTACCCGGTGCAGAGTTCCCTTGCTTAATCCTGTTGCATGCGCAAGCTCAGTTAGACTAATCCCCGCTGCTGTTGCTTCACAAACAAAGTCCATTATCGTCACAAATCGGTTAAGCCATTCCACCTCAATAACTCCTCCAACAGTATTGTTCCGCCAAGCGGTACCCAGTTTCACTCTCATAGTAAAAAATAAGTGACTGCCTCACTCCTCATAGTTTGCTGCCTTGTCCTTACCTTCATGCTGTGAGGCAATTACCACGTGAAAAATTTAAAAAAAAGACACTTTACAGTTAAATACCTGGTAAGCGTCTTTGCTTAATGCCTATAAAATTATTTACTAGTATAAAATAACTCTGTTACCATTCCAAGTCAATATCTGCAACCAAAGAATAATGTATACAGTATTTTAAGCCATATTTTGTTTACCGCAGGGGTACTCTTCTTAGGAAATATCCCCATACTTTGACAAAAGAATAGCCATGACAAAAAACAAAAGCATCTCCATCCCCAATTTCCTCCTCTAAGGCGCTCCGCGCACCATCTTCTTGCTCATATTATAATGCGCAGGATTAAAGCTAGGGAAATTGCGGATGGTTATGATTCCTATAAAAAAATTTTATATGTAACTCCACGCGACCCTATCCACATCAGCAGTCCGGAGCATTACCGCATAGACCCACAGTATGCGGGCCTATGCGCCTCAACCACTCAATTCATATTGCCTGCAAATTCGCAGATTAGCTTTTGTCACCATGCCAGCCATCAATGCTTTTTCTTTTTAACTTCTTCCATCAAATGTTCATTGATAATTCTGATATACGTACCTTTCATACCAAGCGACCTTGATTCTATCACACCGGCACTCTCAAGTTTGCGCAAAGCATTGACGATGACGGATCTGGTAATTCCGGCCCGGTCAGCAATTTTACTAGCTACAATTAAGCTTTCATCCCCTTCGAGTTCGCCTAAGATATTAATGGCTGCCTCAAGTTCAGAATAGGAAAGGGTGTTTAGAGCAACCTGCACGGTCGTTTTTCTGCGGGTTTCCTCTTCCAGTTTTTCCATTTTGCCCCGGAGCAGGCCCATGCCAAGTGTTGTCGCACAATATTCAGCCAACACAATATCATTTTCAGTAAAGTCCACATGAAATTTAGCGATGAGCAAAGATCCCAGACGCTTGCCAATTCCCACAACCGGGGCAACCAGCGTATACTTTTCACCCACAGGGCATTTTAGTTCCTCATTAAATACACAGTGTCCGCTATTCAGGCGAATGTTGCAGGTAGTTTCCCGCACACTTCTCAGTACTTTCATGTACTCCTCGGGAAATTGCCCTTGCTCCAGCACGTCTTCCAGCATAACTCCACATTCAAAGCTTTCATGCAAAGCGTATCCTAAAATGGCGCCCTCTCTGCTAACCAGATAAACATTGGCAGCCATTACTCCGCTAAGGAGCTTAGTAACCTCACTATAATCCACTTTTTCGGATCGTTGTAATAGTTCGTTTAATTTGCGTGTTTGTTTTAATAATGTTGTCACGACTTATCCCGCCTTTCATATAATTTTAATTACGATATATTACTTGAAATAATGTCATGCGCAGAAAAATTCTTTTGCTAAGTCTCTTTGAACCAAAAGTAAAGACTTCGTCAAGGACACAAAGCAGATACTTTCTTAATACCATTGACACATTATAATTATTTACCATAATCACATAAAATCCTGCAAAAAACGGCAGAATATTTCAGAATTTTTTTTATTGTTTCCGCCACACTGCTGTAACCTATCGGCAACGTTACACTCTAACAAATATTTAGTATTCCGGCAGGCAACTGCTGGCAGCGTTGGTGCTAAATTGTATCCAGTAAAGATTTATCGACAGGGTGTCAGAAAAAACTGAAGTTAGGCGCCAGCGCTCAATTTGACCTGGTTTTCCTCCTGGTTGACAATATCCTGAAACAAGCGTACTTGCTCTGGTGATACATTGGAATGTGTAAAATCAGCTCTTACACAATCTTTAATTAAGATTTCACTATAACTGCCGCGTCCATAAGCGGTACTGGTATTAATAATTTCTTGGCGCAAAGCTTTTGCCGGTTCAATTGCCGCTGGTGGCGTAGCCGGGTTATTGATCACCCAATCGAGATATTCCGCCCGCATAGCATGATGCATTTCCGCCGCAACGGCTGCATCCAGAATTTTATAGCAGGCACTTTGCGGAATACAGATATAGGTCCGGCAGCTTGCCGTCCGCGCATTATAAGAAAGACATCTCGACAGCCCGTCAAGATAACGGCACTTTTTGTGCCCGGCTATGAGAAATATCTCGAGTTTGTTCTCCCCTGTGTCAACGAACAGTTTCGGCATAATTCGCTCAGGCTTTCCCTTGGATAGTCGTTGGGCGCTGATACTGTCCATATGAATTTTGAATCTTCCCTTGCAGCAATGCTGCTTACAGGTACCACAGGGCAATGGATTCTCAATTAAAAATTCATCGATAGCATCAAAAAAATCTTGCACAGTCGATTTATTGGTTAAGCCGGAAATATCTACTTCATTTTCTTGGTTAAAGAAAAGTTTCAGTTTTGACCATTCCTTTCAATAATATATCCATAATTACTATATCATAACTACAATGCCAGTAGCGACACCGCAAGAGAACATTTCATATAAAATTAATCTTTTCTTTCCAATAAAAATGGTTTATGGGCACTGTCCAAACTACTCATTGAACTATAGGCTCATATTCTATATCGTAAAAACAGGCTTTCCCTTAAATGAAATAATAGAATTTATATATATTCGTATTGTTAACCATTATTATTTTAAAAGGTTGACAATTAATTTTTACACTTTATAATAGTTCTTAGACAACTTAACATGCAAGCAACAACAACCCAAACCATGGTTGGAGGTGAATCAGCATATTACATACGTCTGCGTCAACAAGAACCGGTACCCGTAGTCTCATCCTCTGCGGGCTATTTTCAGCCCTCATTGCGGTAGGTGCCTTTATTAAAATTCCCGTACCGGCTGTCCCCTTTACCCTGCAATTCTTATTTACAACCTTGGCCGGCCTGCTGCTCGGCCCCAGACTTGGCTCCCTGTCTGTCGGCATCTATATTGGAATCGGCCTGCTCGGTATTCCCGTATTTACGAGCGGCGGCGGCTTCGGCTACATTTTACAGCCAACCTTTGGCTATCTGCTCGGTTTTTACGTTGGTACATATGTCACCGGCGCCCTCGCAGCCTCTGCGCGCCAGCCTTCCCTTAAAAGACTGTTAGCTGCAAACTTTGCCGGGCTGCTCCTTGTTTATCTGCTTGGTATGATCTACTACTACGTTGTTGCCAACTACTTTATTAACCAACCGCTGGGAGTTTGGCCGCTCATTTTGTACTGCTTTTTATTCCCGCTCCCAGGTGACCTGGCAATTTGTTTTGCCGCCGCCGGCCTGGGAAAACGTCTAATCCCCATCTTACAAAAAGGAGTTCATTAACATGAGTATCATCCAGCAATTAAAGTTGGCCGTCACCCACGGCTATCAAGTAACCAGAGAAGAAGCTCTGTCGCTTTACAGCGCTCCTCTGGAACAATTATGCACAGCCGCCGATGAACTGCGCCAACATTTCTGCGGAAATGCCTTTGATCTTTGCACGATTATTAACGGTAAAAGCGGCCGCTGCTCCGAAAATTGTAAGTACTGCGCCCAATCCTCCCATTACTGCACCGAGATTGAAGAATACGCGCTTCTGGACAGTGAATGCATCGTGAAAGAGGCCCGTTATAACGAAAGCAAGGGCGTTCTCCGCTACTCCATCGTTACCTCGGGCCGAAATCTATCTAACGCCGAATTGGACATAATCTGTGAAAGCTACCGCGCTCTGCGGGACAGTTGCACAATCTTGCTTTGTGCCTCGCACGGTCTGCTGTCGTTTGAACAGTTCCAGCAGCTTAAGGCCGCCGGCGTGAGACGCTATCATAATAACCTCGAAACCTCGCGCCGCTTTTTCCCACAGATTTGCACCACCCACACCTATGACGATAAACTCCGGACAATAAAAAATGCCCTGGCGGCAGGACTGGAAGTATGCAGCGGCGGCATCATGGGGCTTGGCGAAACAGCGGAAGACCGGATCGACATGGCCCTTGACCTGCGAAGCTTGGGAATAAAGTCAGTTCCTGTCAATCTCTTAAATCCGATAAAAGGTACTCCTCTCGAAAATGCAGTCAGGATTACGGGCGAAGAAGTCAGAAGGATTACGGCTACCTACCGTTTCATCCTGCCGGACGCCAATATTCGCCTGGCCGGTGGCCGTGGTTTACTAGCCGACAAAGGTCGGGCCGTGTTTCAATCCGGGGCAAACGCGGCAATATCCGGCGACATGTTGACAACAGCCGGTATCAGCATCAGCGATGACATAAACATTCTCAAAGAATTGGGATTCGAGGCGAAGCTTTATGAGTAAAGGAATTTTTATCACCGGCACCGGCACAGATGTCGGCAAAACCTATGTGACCGGTTTAATTGTTAAAAAACTTCGCGCCAGCGGGCTTAATGCCGGCTATTATAAGCCGGCATTAAGCGGCGCTGAATGGATTGACGGCGAACTAGTCCCCGGCGACTGTCAATTTGTTACCCATACCGCCGGTCTCAACATCGCTCCCGCAAAATTAACCTCCTATATGTATAAAACAGCCGTATCGCCTCATCTTGCCGCCCAGTTGGACCGGCGTCCCATTGAGGCGGAGACCATTCTGGCCGATTTCAGCAAATTTACGCGCTGCCATGATTACCTGACAGTTGAGGGCTGCGGCGGCATTATTTGTCCCTTGCGCCTTGATGATACGGTATTAATACAGACCGATGTCATTAAGCTGCTGAAGCTGGATCTCCTGATTGTCGCCCCGTCTGGTCTTGGCGCCATCAACAGTGCTGTTTTAACCGCCCATTATGCCCAAAGCCTGGGTCTAACGGTCAAAGGGTTTATTCTCAATCATTATGACCGCACCAACTTTTTACACCAGGACAATAAAAAAGTCATCACCCAGCTCACAAAGCTGCCTGTCGTCGCCTGTGTAACCAGTCAGGCAGCAGACCTTGCTATCGATACGGCTGTCCTGTGCGGCCTGTATAAGGAAGTGTAAGTCATGAATTGGGTAGAAAAAGACCTACAACATATTTGGCACCCTTGTTCACAAATGAAAGATTATGAAGACTTACCGCCAATTGTCATTGACCATGCCCAAGGTTCCTGCCTGTACGATATGAACGGCAACCGCTATGTGGATGTTGTCAGTTCCTGGTGGTGTAACCTGTTGGGGCATTGCAACGAACGCGTTAATCACGCGGTTAAGGCTCAAATTGACAGACTTGAGCATGTCATTTTCGCTAACTTTTCCCATACTCCCGCTATCAACCTATGCAGTCGACTTTCCCCCTTGCTGCCGCCGGGACTCACTAAATTTTTGTTTACCGATAACGGTTCTTCGGCAGTGGAAGCAGCTCTGAAAATGAGCTTGCAGTATCATTATCAGACAGGCAACCCGCAAAAAACCCGGTTTATGGCGTTAAGTAACGCCTACCATGGAGAAACTGTCGGCGCCTTGTCAGTTGGCGGGGTGGATTTGTATTCCCGCATCTATAAACCGATGCTAATGGATATTATCCGGGTGGACGGACCGGACTGCTATCGCTGCCCCTATGAAAAAAGCCGTGACAATTGCCAGACGGAATGCTTTGCTGCCGCGGAACAGGCCCTGGCGGAATACGCCGATACGGTCTGTGCTTTTATTGTGGAACCGCTCGTACAGGGCGCAGCCGGCATGAAGATCTACCCGCCAGGCTACCTGAAAAAACTTCGCCAGGCTTGTACGCACTACCATGTCCACCTGATTGCCGATGAAATCGCCACCGGTTTTGGCCGGACAGGCAAGCTGTTTGCCTGTGAACATGCCTCTGTTTCGCCTGATATCCTGTGCCTCTCCAAGGGGCTGACCGGCGGCTACCTTCCCATGGCGCTGGCTGTAACCACGCAACCAATCTATGAGGCGTTTTACGCCGATTACAGTGAAGGCAAAGCCTTCCTGCACAGCCATACCTACAGCGGCAACCCGCTGGCCTGCTCGGCCGCCAATGCAGTACTTTCCATCTTGCAGGAAGAACGCATCCTGGAAACCGCGGCGGAAAATGCCAAATATTTTCGTCAATTGATTAATGACAGTTTGATCCGCCACAAACATGTGGGGGAAATCCGTTCCATTGGCCTAATTAATGCAATTGAGCTGGTAGCCGACAGAGCCGGCAAACAGCCTTTTGCTTCCCAGCGGCGAATCGGCTATCAAATTTACAAAAAAGCACTCACTAAAGGTGTTTTGCTCAGGCCATTGGGGGATGTCCTCTACTTTAACCCGCCGCTGACAATCAGCCGTGAAGAAATGGACTTTGCCGTCCGGGTATGCAGGGAATGTATTTGTGATGTCTTAGAGTAGTAAAAGTGTTAAAAGGTAAAGGGTATCTCAGCAGTCTGTTGAGATGCCCTTTACCTTTTAATCCAGACTCAGGTGGGTGGAGGAAGGTTACTAACACCCTGGCAAAAGAAAATCTTTATTGGATTTCATATATATGTACAACGTGCTAAAGATTTTTGCAGGCGGGTGGTGTGTTGGCAAAAGCGGAAGTCAAACGCCAGTGGGGAGCGTTGGCAATACACCACCCGCCTGCGCCTGCAAACTTTTTTAATGTGGATTACATATAACAAACGATGGGAAGCCGGTTACTGCTCCCCATCGTTTGTTATTGCCTTATTTATATTTGGCTCTCTAGTACCAATCCGGCTTATTGCATAACGACAGTCTCGGACCAATATCAAAGAAGAATGTTTGACTGTCAAACAACACAAATTTAATAATTGCCTCAACGACAAACAGGATTGCAGCCAGACTCCCTGGTGCCATAATTAATTTAAACATTTCTCACCACCGCTTTAGTATTGGCATTCAACTATCTTGATGCTACATAATATGTTTATACCGTCCTAGTGGTGAAAATAGCCGTAAACAAAAGCCCTCTAATTCATTGAACTAGAGGGCTTCGCCGTAAGCTACCGCTAACCGATGGCTTTTAAGTTTTGATAGCTGCTTTCCTTGTCAGATACCATTTGGCTAACATATTGAGCCAAATCAATTACCCGGCAGGAATAACCCCATTCATTGTCATACCAGGCAAGTAATTTGAGCTTGCGCTTATCAATTACCATTGTTGAAAGGGCATCTACAATAGCCGAATGGCTGTTATTTAAAAAGTCACTGGATACCAGCGGCTCTTCACAATATTCGATAATGCCGCGCAGCGAATGCCTGGCAGACCGCTTTAACGCCTGATTAACCTCTTCCACCGTAACATCTCGCTTTAGTTCAACGACCAAATCAGTCAGCGAAACATTCGGCACCGGCACCCGCACCGATATGCCGTTTAATTTTCCCTTTAACTCAGGTATAACGAGGCCGATTGCCTTAGCTGCCCCGGTGGTGGTCGGAACAATGGATTGCACACAGCTTCTAGCGCGTCGCGGATCTTTATGGCTGTTATCCAAGACGCGCTGATCAGTAGTAAACGCATGAATGGTAGACATGAATCCGTTTACAATTCCGAAATTATCATGAATAACTTTGACAACAGGTGCTAAGCAGTTCGTTGTACACGAAGCATTGGAAATAACATGGTGCAAATCCGGATTATAGGTGGTTTCGTTAACTCCCATAACGATGGTAGGAATATTGTCCTTGGCCGGAGCTGTAATGATCACCTTTTTAGCGCCATTATTTAAATGCACTTGGCAGTCCTTGCCGGAATTAAATTTTCCGGTTGATTCAATAACAACATCCACATCCAGCTTGCCCCATGGCAGATTAGCCGGATTGCGATCAGACAGAATCGTGATTGGACGGCCATCAATAATAATTTCAGTATCTGTCGCCTCAACGGTATGATTAAGTTTGCCATGGGTAGAATCATATTTTAACAGGTGAGCCGAAGCCCTGGCATCAGAAGTGCTATTAATTGCCACCACTTGCATTGCCTTATTATCTAATGCAGCCCGAAGACACATTCTCCCAATTCGCCCAAAACCATTAATTCCTATTTTTGTTACCACTGTCTTCCCTCCATATTAAATAGTATAGACTCTTTTATAATATAGTCTATGCTAAACAACATTTACGGTAATTAGTATAGCACAATTGTTTTTCTTATTCAATTATAGAATATGCCATTAATAAAAGTATCGTCTTATTAAAAACCATTTTCCAACAGTCACCTAACAACAGAACCTGCAGTGGCTGCTATAGCAGAAGGAAAATGAAAATCGTTCATAGAATGCCTTACAAAGAAACTTATTTTCATTTGCATACTATCTGGAGGCGAACTATGTTACACATTATCAAAACAATGGTTATTATGGTCTTTTTTACTTTTTTGACGGTTTGCGCACAGGCTCAGGAAGGTAAAATTGAATTATTATGGCCCAATGCTGAGGATGCGGTCATGTATGAGTTGGAGATTGCCACAGTCCCGGTAAATAAAAATATACAGGCAGCTCAAGAACAGATTATCTATACGGCAACCAACATTTATACCCCTGGTGTTCAATTACCGTTATCCTTATTGGAGGGGCAAGATCTTAAAAAGTTATATTTCCGGGCCCGGCCGTTAGACTTAGATAAAAACCCCGTAGGCCCTTTTTCCCTGCCACGGAGTCTCGCGGATATGAGTTTGAATCCGATCAAACCAACCCCCACGGCATTTTTTAATGATCGTCCGGTTCCCTTATATCCTGTTTACTCTTGGATTCCCGTAGCGGGAGCTGTCAAATATGAAATTGAAATTACTGACCATTGGCCGGAATCTTTAAATGGAACGGAACCGTCCAAATACCGGATACGTTCCTATTCTGCCGGGCAGGGGTTTGATTTTTACGATCCCAACCCCTTTCGCAATGATGGGATTTATTATTGGCGCGTTCTTGCCTATAATGCCGACAACCGGCCAATTGGACTGTACTCGGATCCTGTTCTCTTGCAAGTAAAAACCGGCAGTTGTGACTGGGCAACCTTCGGCGACAGTATTACCCATGGCGGCGGGGCCATTTCCAATCCGCCATCAGATGGCCGTTTCGACTATGCAACTTATCTGCCATATGAGGTACAAAATCTGGGCAAAAGCGGCGATACAGCGGCCATGCTGGAACAACGCTTTGATCAGGATGTACTGCCATTTCAGCCTAAGTATCTATTGATTTTAGGAGGCAGCAACAGCATCCGGGGAGGAACAAGCGCAACTTCTGTAATAGCATCTTTAGCCGCTATTAAACAAAAATGTTTAGAAAACAATATCAGGCCGATTTTTTTGACACTTCCCCCCATAAATCCCGAGCGTATTCTCCGTGTTTTTAACGAGGAAACCGCGCCAAATTGGCAGACCGAATTGGCTAAAGTAAATACATTTATTAAAAGCCAACCCGATTATGTCGATATTTACCCGGCTTTAGTCGATGAGCAGGGATTCTTACCTGTTAAATATGCGCAAGATGGTCTTCATCCTGATATTTCAGCAAAAAAAATCATCGGCCGTAAAGTATCGGATTATCTTAAAGAACACTCTTTATAAGCCTTTCCTTGCCACTGGAAAGGGAAGGCAAGCATGAATAATATGTACTAAGTGAAAACTGCAAAAAAACAGCTATTTGTCCATTACCGGATAAATAGCTGTTTTCCCTTTCCCCAACGATTAGAATAACGCTGCGCAATTTCCAATAAAGACTTTTAAAGCAATAAGAGGAAATAGACTATATTTTACACAATGTAATGTTTTAAAGAAAGTAAAAAATCATCCATTCTTTTATTGGCAAAAGGAGTATACTTAGAACAGATTAACAGGAGAGGAATACAAGGATATCCATGAAAGATACAGTGAAACCAAAAGGTAATTTGACGGTTTTTTTAGGAGCCGCACCGGGAGTTGGCAAAACCTATACGATGCTGGAGGCCGCTCAGCAACGGTTACAGGAAGGGCATGATGTTGTCGTCGCCTGGGCAAACACCCATGGAATGCCGGAAACTGAACGGCTGCTGGCTGAGCTTCCGCAAATACCGCTGCCTTTCCGCAATCCTGAAGATCACCACTTGCCGGAGATGGATATTGACGCCATTCTTAACCGCAGACCGGAGTTAGTCCTAGTGGATGATCTATCCCATACCAATATTCCGGGGTCGCGCCATGTTCGCCGTTTTCAGGATATCGAGGAAATTCTAAAAGCAGGCATCGATGTTTATACGACCCTTAATATTCAACATATCGAAAGCTTGAACGACATCGTCACCAAAATAACAGGCGTAATTGTTAACGAAACAGTTCCTGATCATATTTTAGAAAATGCGGACAGTGTCCAACTTATCGACATACCTTCTGAGGAATTGCTGAAGCGCCTAAAAGAAGGCAAAGTTAACATTCCGCCTGAAACAGAACCGATTATGCGTAAATTTTTCCGTCCGGGTAATATCAATGCCTTGCGGGAAATGTCGTTACGCTTTACCGCTAACCGCGTCGATAAAGATTTAAGCGAATATATGGTTGAGCATAAAATTGAGGGGCCCTGGCCGGCGGCAGAACGTGTCATGGTATGTGTAAGTGCCAGTCCCTTTTCCGCACAGTTAATTCGTGCTGCCCGCCGGCTGGCGGCAGGTATCCAAGCGGAACTGTTAGCCGTCCATATTGAAGCGCCTGCCCGCCGGTTTCCCGTGGGCGATAAAGAGCGGGACAGAGTAGCCCGTAACATGCGGCTTGCCGAAGATCTCGGCGCCAAAACACTAACAATCATCGGTAAAGACCTGGTTCAGGAAATTATTGAAGTAGCTTGTGCACAAAATGTGTCAGCTATTGTTATCGGCAAACCACAGCACAGCCGTTTATGGGAACTCTGGCATGGCTCATTAGTGGATAAACTCATTCGCCATAGTGGCGGCATAAACATTTATGTGATTCGCGGAGCCGCTGAGCAGGATCAGGACACCGGCATCCGGACAACCGCAAAACCAGAAGGAGTTAACTGGCGTCAATATTTCGGCGGATTAGCCATGATAACGCTGGCAACACTGTTTTCGCTTTACTTTCTCGAAAAGCTGGAGCTCATCAATATTGCCTTACTTTATCAGCTTCCTGTTGTTATGAGCGCTTTCTGGTGGGGAAGGTGGCCTTCTTATTTTGCAGCCCTCTGCGGGTTGGCTGCCTTTGATTTTTTGTTTGTACCGCCAACCCTGACCTTTAGTGTTGCCGATATTCGCTATTTATGGAGTTTTATCACCTTTCTGATAATGGCCTTTGTTATCGGCGGCCGAACGGAACTTTTACGCCGGGAAGCGACTTCCGCCCGACAACGGGAAATCAGCACCCGCGCCTTATATCAGTTTAGCAGGGAAATTGCGGGCATTATTGATTTAGACCTGATTTCCCAGGAATTAGTCAAACAGGCTGCTGATACGCTTGGCAGTTCCGTTCTGGTAATGCTGCCTGATTCATCAGGGCAACTATCGATCCGGGCTGCAAGCCATGCACACCCTGACGGCAGTAACCAATTGTCGCCAAACCCCACTGAAATGGCCGCCGCCCGCTGGAGTTTTGAACATGCTCAGGTGGCCGGCCGCTCGACTGATACCCTTTCCTCTGCCAGATATCTGTATACACCACTTAAAACGAATGATAACATTGTCGGCGTTCTGGGCATTTATGTAAAAGAAAAAAATGTTCTGCCGGAAGAGAAACGCCTGATTGATGCCTGGGCAGGACTAGCGGCTATTGCCGTGGAACGTGTCAAACTGGCGGCTCAGGCCAGGGAAGCCTCCTTGCTTTTGGAATCAGATCGGCTGCGTACCGCCCTGTTTAACTCCATTTCTCATGAATTAAGAACACCGTTATCCTCCATTATCGGCTCGGTTTCTACACTGGTGGAAGCTGAGAAACTGTACTCGGAAGCCGCCAGACATGAGCTGCTCGAAACCATTCAAGACGGTGCGGCAAGAATGGAACGTATTATTGCTAATCTTTTAGATACAGCCCGCCTGGAAAGCGGCATGATGCAACTAAAAATAGACTGGTGTGATATCGAAGATATTATTGGCGCCTCGCTGAACCGGCTTAGGAAAAGAACGGAACGCTATATTCTTACTGTTAAAACAGCTCCGGACATACCGATGATGAAAGCCGACTGTGTCTTATTAGAGCAGGTTCTCGTTAACATTATTGACAACGCCATGAAATATTCACCTGACGGCAGCGAAATCCTGATTAGCGCCAAACCCAAAGAGGCAGCCGTTCTTATTTCCGTGTCCGATAACGGCATAGGCATACCGGCAGAAGATCTTACTAAAATATTCGATAAGTTTTACCGGATACAGCAACCCAAACATGTTAGCGGCACCGGTTTGGGATTATCCATCTGCAAAGGCATCGTTGAAGCCCATGGCGGCGTAATCTGGGCTGAAAGAAAGCCTGGCGGGGGATCAACCATTTCGTTTCAAATCCCGGTGGGGGAAAAAGTTGTTATTCCTGAAAGGATGGTTAACACATTGTGAAAAAAGGCATGCGTATCCTTATTATTGATGACGAGCCACAAATTAGAAAACTTTTAAAAGTTGCGCTCGGTGCGCACGGCTATGAAATTGAGGAAGCGACTACAGGAGTTGACGGTATTAGCCGGACGGCCACGTTTAAGCCGGATCTTCTCATTATCGATTTGGGTCTGCCGGATATAGACGGCAAAGATGTGGTCAAAACAATACGGGAATGGTCGCAAACACCAATTATTGTGTTAACCGTACGTGATCAGGAAGAGGAAAAAATCGAAGCCCTTGACGCCGGTGCTGATGATTATGTCACCAAACCGTTCAGTGTGGGAGAACTCATGGCCAGAATGCGGGTATCACTCCGGCGGGCGGCTGCTTCCGAACATGAACCGGTAATAACCTGCGGTGATCTTGTGGTTGATCTGGTACAACGGCGCGTGACCGTTGCCGGCAAGGAAATAAAACTAACTCCTACCGAATATGAACTCATCAAAATTCTGGCCCAGCACCGGGGAAGGGTCCTGACGCACAAACAGTTACTGAAAGCGGTTTGGGGTGCAGCTTATGACGAAGACACACACTATATCCGGGTCTATATTGGCCAGCTTCGCCGCAAGATCGAAGCCGACCCGACGCAGCCGCGCCATATCATTACCGAATCAGGTGTCGGCTATCGCTTAATGGACCATTAACTGCCTGCTTGGCACGCATTTCTTTATACTTTCTTTACATCATAGGACTATTTCTTGACGACATTTTTGCCGGCAACGAGGGTACAATAGTAGCTGTCAATAAAGAAATCTATCCATGATTGAGGAGAGTAACCATGTATCGTCAACTACGAAAATTATTTATCGGCCGCCCCCTGCACAACCGTGAGCTAACTGCTGAGCATTTGCCCAAATGGAAAGCGTTATCGATTTTTTCTTCCGACGCACTCTCTTCGGTTGGTTATGGACCGGAGCAGATTGCTATTACGCTAGCTGTACCGGGATTACTGCTCTACGGATATATTGGCTATGTGGCTGCCGCCATTTTAGTGTTACTGGCGATTGTCACTATTTCTTATGTCCAGGTATCCCGCGCCAATCCCGGCGGCGGCGGTTCCTACGCAGTCGCCAAAAATAATATCGGTGAATTTCCCGCTTTGGTCGCTGCTGCCGCCTTATTTGCCGATTATACCTTAACAGTGGCCGTTAGTGTTTCTTCCGGGACCGAAGCCCTCATATCCGCCTTTCCGGACTTGCTGCACGCAGAAGTAACTATAGACTTATTTGTCCTCTTTACTATTTTAATGCTGGTCAACCTCCGTGGCGTACGGGAGTCTTCCAATGTTTTTGTATTTCCGACTTATTTTTTCGTTATCAGCATGTTTATCTTAATTTTGACAGGAGCATATCAGGCCTTCACCGGTACTGCGCCTGTCATTCCCGCAGAGTCTACAACCAAACAACCTTTTGACTGGCTGGTCATAGTACTGCTCTTACGGGCTTTTGCCAGCGGCTGCAGCTCCATGACCGGCGTGGAGGCCATCTCCAATGGCGTTCCCATGTTTAAGCAACCGCAGGCGGAAAATGCAATAAAAACAACCTTCCTGATGGCGGGGATGCTCGCAGTCATGCTGGCCGGCACTACCTTTTTGATTCTTCATAACCACATTCTGCCGCAAGAAAACGTAACCATGCTTTCCCGGCTAGCCGAGGAAACTTTTGGCCGGGGCTGGATGTACTATTTTCTCCAACTTGCCACCATGCTGGTCCTGTATTTGGCCGCTAATACCTCTTACAACGGGTTACCTCTGCTGCTGTCGATTCTGGCAAGAGACGGCTATATGCCGCGCTATCTGGGAATTCGGGGAGAACGCCTAAGCTTTTCCAACGGCATTATTCTCCTGAGCCTGTCTGCCGGCGCCTTAATTGCCGGCTTTGGCGGCAATGTGGAACATTTGATCTCCTTGTACGCAATTGGTGTATTTCTCTCCTTTACTATTGCGCAAACTGCCCTGGTGATCCATTGGCGGCGGGAAAAGGGACCCAGTTGGAAACTACGGGCCATAATCAACGCTTGCGGCGCTGTTATTACCGGGATTGTTGTACTGATTATCGCAATTTCGAAATTTTTCCTAGGCGCCTGGATTGTACTCCTCTTTATTCCGGCTATGATTTATATTTTTAAAGCCATTAAACAACATTATACCGATATGGCTGAACAGTTACACTTATCTTTTGCTGAATGGGAAGCCTTACAACAGGGGCCTCCGGGAAAAAATATTATTGTTGTCCCGGTATCAAGTCCCACAAGTGTCGTCGTACAAACGATGCGCTATGCTCATTCTATCAGTATGAATGTAATTGCCTTACATGTTACGACAGACCGGGAATTAGGCCGCAAAGTAGAAGAAAAGTGGAAAATCTGGGACCCCGGTGTACGCTTGATCACGGTCTATTCCCCTTATCGTCTTGTTATCCAGCCGGTGATCCACTTTATTGAAAAATTGCAAAAAAATAAAGCACCGGAAGACTTCATTACTGTCTTAATTCCCGAATTTGAAACGAGAAAATGGTGGCACAGGTTTCTCCATAATCAAACCGGGTTGATATTAAGAACCTTGCTTATCCTAAAGGAAGATGTAGTGGTAGCCACAATTCCCTACCATCTGAAAAGATAAGAATACTATTAGACGTAAAAATGCCCTATGGCCACTTTGCTGACTATAGGGCACTTTTACGCTCGTTGAAATTATATTTTATATGCGCTAAGAATGACGATGAACAACGACAATCAGGCCTAAAATCCTAAAAACTTCACTTGAAACACTGCCGGCAGGCAAGCGCGCATACCCGGAAAATAAAACTCTGTCACTGTCCACGTTACTACCCCCAGTTAAATTTTTATCGATTTGTTCATGCTATATACAACATACTAAAGATTTTTTGCAGGCAAATAATGTGTCGGCAAAACGTTACTAAATATTCTGATGATAAAAGTCTTTAGTTATTTCCTGTAAAACAAATAAAAAAAGACAGCATGAGCGGTTCACTCAGTCAGTCTCTCTAACGATCCGTTCTTTATTTTTTAATTAAATACCTCTCTTATGATTTTACGAGCTTTTTGCCCGTTAGTCAAGGTATCCCAAGATATTTACTATTCTTATTTACAAAATACCGCAAACCGCAACAACTAGTGGTAAAGTAGAAGTAATAAAAGTTAATAAAATTACGGGAGGTATACTCATGAGAGTTCTGTTAGTAGGCGGAGCGGGCAGTGTCGGACAAAACCTCAGCGAATACCTTTATCAACAAGGCCATACGGTAACGGTTGCTGATAAAAACATACGTACTTTTGCTCAAAAAAAGCCTGACGTTGCCACCTGTGTAACCGATCTTACGGATAGGGTACTGCTTAGAAATATTGTTGCCGGCAATGAAATTGTTGTTAATTTGGCCTGGAGTTTCAGCGATAAACCGGAATTTTTATTCGAACATGATATTGTTGATCACATTAATTTACTTCATACCTGTGCCAATGCCGGTGTCAAACGCTTTATCTATACAAGCACTGCCGGCATCTATGGCTCGCCGCCTGCCCAGCCGGTTGATGAAGCATATTTTTGCCGGCCGGAACAGGCCCGCAAGCCGCTTTATGCGGTAGCCAAACTTTGTGCCGAACAGTTAGCCTTGGTACTTGGCCGGCAGCATAACCTGCCGGTATCCGTATTCCGCTTTTGGTGGGCATTTGGCAATACAATCGGCGGCAAACACTTGCGCGAACTGATCAGGCTCGCCTTGAACGGGCAACCATTAAGAATGGTTAAGGGCTCTGACGGAACCTTCGTTACCGTGAATGATATCGGGAGGGCTCTTGAACTGACTGCCAGCCGCCTGACAGACTGCGGTAATACCTACAATCTGGGCAGCCTGTTTCTGGCTTGGGAGGAAATCGGCCAAACTATTATTGAGTTAACCCAATCAACTTCAAAATTACAACTTGTAGATCCGAATGACTGGGACGGTCCCGCATTTCTTAACGAAACCTGGCACCTTAGCTGGGATAGGGCCGGCAGGGAAATCGGGTACGCGCCTCTACTGGATGAAGGCGGTAACCGCAATGTCTTCCGCCAGGCATTGGCAAATTGTATTAAAGAAGTGGCAAATAGATAAAAATTTTCCTATCAGCATGCCTAAAAATCGACTTTATCCGACTTTAAAAATAAAAATTCGAAAATTTTGATATTGAGCAGGATTTTTTTACTGATCAGCGAATATACATATAAAAACATATTGTGGACTGAGATGAAGAGAAGTCCGGGAATGACCATATAATTTTAGGATGGTTATTTTCGGGTTTCTCTTTTTCTTTTGTCCAAATTCACTAAGAGGAAGTGAAAGCATGCTCAATATTGATAAGACTGACGTCGTAGTTATCGGTGGCGGTATTACCGGTACGGCGATTGTCCGGGAACTCTCCAAATATGAGCTTGATGTTGTGTTACTGGAAAAAAATCCGGACATTGCGTCCGGCAGCACCAAAGCCAATAGCGGCATTCTTCATGCCGGTTTTGATGCCAAGCCCGGGTCACTTAAGGCAACTTTGAATGTTCGTGGCAACAAGTTATACCACGACTTAGAAGACGAACTGGGCCTTGATATAAAATGGACAGGATCATTGGTTGTTGCCGTGAATTCTGACGAGCAGGAGACACTGAAAGAATTACTGGAGCGGGGCCGCACCAATGGTGTTCCGGGGCTGGCAATCCTCTCCCGGGAAGAAGTGTTGGCCAGAGAACCAAACATTACTCCGAATGTAACAGGCGCTTTATGGGCGCCTTCTGCCGGTATTTTTCTGCCATTCGGCGCGGCGCTTGCTTTTGCTGAAAATGCTGTTAAGAACGGCGCCAAAGTGGTAACAGACTGCCCGGTGGAAGAAATGGTGACTGAGAACGGCAAAATTACCGGTGTCCGGACAAAACACGGCTTTTTGTCTGCCAAATACGTAATCAACGCTGCCGGTGTTCATGCCGATGAAATAAGCCGGCTGGCCGGCGATGATAGCTTTGCCATAAAACCGCGTAAAGGGGAGTATATCCTTTTTGATAAAAAGGTCAGCAATTTGGTTCAAAATGTACTATTCCCCACACCCAGCAAAGTCTCCAAAGGAATACTGGTTTCCCCCACTGTACATGGCAATATTTTTATCGGCCCTAATGCCCAGGATGTTGATGATAAAGAAGATGTAGCCACTTCGCTGGGCGGTTTACAGGAAATTGTCAGCAAAGCGCAGCAATTACTACCAAAACTGCCATTAAATGCGGCCATTACCCAGTTTAGCGGTCTGCGAGCCGCTGCCGACGGCGGCGGGGATTTCATCATTCGCCCTTCAGCTATTGTCCAGGGATTATTTCATGCCGCCGGCATTCAGTCGCCCGGCTTGACTTCAGCCCCGGCCATAGCGGAAATGCTGGTCAATATTCTTAAGGACCAGGGAATGGAATTGAAACGCAAAGTGAATTTTGATCCGGTAAATCCCCGCAAAATTGTCTTCCGCGAACTCTCCCATGCAGCACAACAGCAACTGATCGCCCAAAATCCATTATATGGCCGGGTAATCTGCCGTTGCGAAACCATCACGGAGGCAGAAATTATTGAAGCCATTCATGGCTTGTGCGGTGCCCGTACGGTTGACGCCGTAAAACGGCGGACCCGCGCCGGCATGGGACGCTGTCAGGGAGGCTTCTGCGGTCCGCGGGTAACGGCAATCCTGGCCCGGGAACTAAATATTCCGGTAACAGCCGTACGAAAAGATTCGCCCGCGTCTTATCTTTTCTTTGACAAACTGACCGCAGACTGCAGGGAGGCGTTACAATGAGTCAACTTAACTATGATATCGCAATCATCGGCGGCGGTCCGGCCGGGTTGGCGGCTGCCCACAGCGCTTGTCAAGCCGGGGCCAAGCGTGTGCTCATTATTGAGCGCGACCGGGAGTTAGGCGGCATCCTGCAGCAATGTATCCATAACGGATTTGGCTTGCACAAATTTCAGGAAGAGTTAACAGGGCCGGGTTATGCCGGACGCTATATCAAACTTGTCAAACAAGACGCCGCTGTTGAAATTATGCTGGATACTATGGTATTGGAGGTAACGGCTGGCAAAACCATCTGGGCGGTCAACCCTAAATTTGGTTTAATGGAAATCATACCTAAAGCTGTTATTTTCGCTATGGGGTGCCGGGAAAGAACCCGGGGCGCTATCCGTATCCCAGGATTTCGTCCTGCCGGCGTATTCACCGCCGGAGCCGCCCAACGCATGGTCAATATGGAAGGTTATCTGCCCGGCAAAAAAGTCGTCATTCTGGGCTCAGGCGACATCGGCCTAATCATGGCCAGAAGAATGTCGCTGGAAGGCGCTAAGGTGCAGGGGGTACTGGAAATCATGCCTTACTCCAACGGCCTGACCCGCAATATTGTCCAATGCCTGGAAGACTATGACATACCCCTTCACCTTTCTCATACCATCACCAAAATTCACGGCAGTGACCGGGTAACCGGGGTTACCTGTGCCGCCGTTGACGACAAGCTGCAACCTATTGCCGGAACCGAATTTGACATCGAGTGTGACTGTCTGCTGCTGTCGGTTGGACTCATTCCGGAGAATGAACTGTCACAAGCGGCAGGAGTGCTGTTAGATCCCATTACCGGCGGACCGGTGGTGAATCAGCTCCGTCAAACCTCTCTGCCCGGCTTTTTTGCAGCCGGCAATGTCGTCCATGTACACGATTTAGTCGATTTTGTATCGGAAGAGGGCGAAATAGCCGGCAAATATGCGGCCCAGTATGCGCTCGGAACTCTTGCCGAATCTCTGCGCACCATTGCCGTAACGGCAGGAACAGGCATCCGTACGGTGGTGCCGCAGCAAATTGCTGTACCGAAAACGCCGTCCGAACCGGTTCGGTTATTTATGCGGGTCGGCAAACCGGACAAAAAAGTAAAAATTACCGTAACCAGTGCGGAGCAAATCCTCAAAGAACGCCGCCTGCCGGTGGCCAAACCCAGCGAAATGATTGTCGTGGAAGTACCTGCCAGCGAACTAGTAAACGCAGGTGACCAAATTACAGTGTCACTATAAACCAAACAAGGCGGTGAATAAGAAATGGCACAATGTGTAAAAAAAATCAATTGTATTGTCTGTCCTCTCAGCTGTGTGGGAGAAGTAACTTTAGAAAACGGTGAAATTCAGGCTATTACCGGGTTTACCTGTGATCGCGGCAGCAAATATGGCGAAGAAGAAGTAACCTCGCCCAAACGTACCCTTACTACCACCGTAAGAGTTGATAACGGAGAATTACCTTTACTGCCTGTGGTCTCCAGGACAGCGCTGCCCAAAGACAAAGTAATGGCCTGCGCCCGTCATTTGTCTGCTGTCAGAGTGAAAGCCCCGGTGGCGGAAGGCGATGTTGTCTGCCCCAACATTTTGGGTCTGGGAGTAGATATTATTGCTACGCGCGATTTGGCTCTATCCTGTGCAAATTAAATTAGAAGGTTTTTCCAATTTAACTCAACCTATCTTCCTGGCGTGATAAGCAAATTAACCTTGCATATTTAACCGACAGAAACCCGCGAAAAGATTCCGCGGGTTTCTGTGTACTAAAGATTTTTTGCAGGCGCAATACACCACCCGCCTGCGCCTGCAAACTTCTTTAATGTGAAATATATAATTGCAATCTAAACTTCCGTAACTTTATCGGCCATAATTCTCCAGACTTTTTGTTTCAATAATCGGTGTTGAAGTCGATCCTCTCGCAATGATCCAGGTAAAATTCGTTTTTTCTATTGAAATCACTCCTGTTGAGTTATACACTTATTTATATATTGTTTTACAAGTTAGGTATTAGGCTGTTCATTACAAGCAACGGTAATGTACTCTTATTTATGAATTGTGGTGAGATGAATGAATTGCATACGTTCGATAACCGATAAACAATTAGTCTTAATTTTAGGGTTAGCCGGATTCATTTCGGCGGCAGACAATTGGATTGTCTCGCCTATCTTGCCGGCCATTGCAGCAGGATTTGCTGTTTCTATCGCCCAGGTTGGCATTATCTTAACAGCCTATCTGATCCCTTATGGAATTATGCAGCCTGTCTACGGTTATATCAGTGACCGTTGGGGTAAAGCCAAAATACTCAAATGGATCGTGTTCGGGCTGGCTTTTGGCACTATCGGTTGTGCCATCGCGCCTTCTTTATGGGTTCTCTGTCTATGGCGGCTGATAACAGGCTTTTTTGCCGCAGGGGTAATTGCTGTATCCCTGGCTATGATTGGCGACACGGTAGCGTTATCGGACCGGCAGAAATATGTAGGAAAATTTATGGGAATTGTATTTCTTGGACAAGGATTAAGTGTTGGTTTGGGTGGTATTTTCGCTAATTTTATTAGTTGGCGGATAGCTTTTATTTCTTTTGCCGTTCTCACCATCTGCATCCTTCCCTTTATGCAAAAACTGCCTAAAGACGTGTCCACTCCAACAAACTACAGTTTTTTTAATGAAGTGAAACAGGTAACCTTAACACCCAAAGGGAAAGTAATCTTCCCGCTCGCCCTGGCTACAGGATTTCTATTGCTGGGCCTATACAGTTACTTAGGTGCATTTTTCCATGAGGTTACCGGTCTAAACTATGTCCAAGTCGGGCTGATTGTAATGTGTTACGGATTCGCCTGTCTGCTCGCAGGACACCAAATCGGTAATCTTGGACAAAAATTCGGACATCAAAAGACAATACTATTGGGCGGGTTTCTGGCGTTAAGTACCGCTTTAATTTTAGCAAGTCTGCCTTACTGGCCTGCAGGGTTACTGGCGACAGTCAGCCTGGGGTTTGGTTATATTTTTATTCAATCCACTTTGGCGACCATTGCTTTCGATGTCGCCACCGAACACAAAGGACTTCCTTCCGCATTAATTGGATTAGGTCTATTTGGCGGCGGCGGTTTGGGCACCGCATTCGGCAGTTTTCTGCTTTCTTGGGGAAATTATCAAACCCTATGGCTTTGCCTGGCTTCCGGTATAGCCTTGTTTATTGTTGCTACATCGAAACTGCATTTTGACTGACAAATACCAGGGTTCCGGCTTGGCGAAGTTGTCTTGCCCATATAAATATAGCTGTTCCCCATACCTCAAAATTCATTTTGGAGCGTGGGAAACAGCTATGTTCTTATCTATGGTATACATGCATTTAAAACACTTTCGGATTTTGCGGATTATTCTTTATCGATTGCAGTTCCAAGACCCAACCAACTAAATAGCTAAAAAGCAGCGCGATTAACAGGCGGGCTCCGGCCATGACCAAAATGTTCGCCCCTAAACCTACAAACAGAGCCGTTTCCTCAAACAAGGAGTGGCAGATTGCGATCATTACAAAAAGGACGGTAAGAGTCTCGCGGGAAAAGTTTTCCTCCTTGGCTGTCTGAAGAATAACGCCACTGCCGGACACGATGCCAATAAATAAACCAACAAGAGCCGGTAAAGCAGCACTTCCCGGCAGATGAAAAGCACGTGTAAGCCAGTTGGACCGTTGCGAAAGGATTTCCAGCCAGCCATATTGTTTGGCAAACTCAATCATAACCATGAGCGGTAAAATAATAAGAGCCAGTTTCCCCACAGTTATCAGACCGGTAAGCCCCCCTTGATATAAGCTTTCTACGAATGTCACAATGTCTTTCCCCCTATATCCCGGCCATATGAAGTACCCATGCAGCCAGAAAAGCGCCGATAAACCGTAGCCCAAATACTAAAATACCGCTGGCTCCTGCTTCAGTTACCACTGCAGTTTCCATGAAAGCACCATGGCAGACAGCCATCATGGTGCTTAAAACAGTCAATTCGCTTGACGATAAGGATAAGGTTACCATAGCCCCTATCCCCCCGTAGATACTGGTTAGAATACCGATAACAAAAGCGATAGCCGCTTCACCCGGAAGACCGACACTATGCATAAGCGGAGCAAATACCTGGCCAATAGTATGCAATAAAGTTGTCGCCTGCAAAACAGAGACAAAAATTATTGCCGGAATAACCACCCGTGCCAGCCGGAAAACCACACCTATCCCCTGCTGCACGCCTGTTTTTATAATCTGTACCATGCAGCGTCAACCTCTGGACCGGTTTTCCAGCAAATATTTCCTGCGCTTTAACCGGTAACGCAACCAGCGTTCACAATCCGTCCAAACAGCAACAGCCACAAAGCCGCCGATAAACAGCCGTCCCCCATTAACTCCGCTATAACATTGGTCTATGAGTAAAAACACCAGGCCAATCATACATACCAAACTGCAAGCGCGCATTGTCTCCCCTCCTAACGTTCTGCCATCATTATAAACCGGCTGGAGGAAGCAACGGAAATTGCAAGTCCTTATGAAAATAATAAAAAACTTTTATGTTTTATTTATCATATAACTTTAAGATAGTCCCTAAGGCCGCTTTCTTCCTGGGCATATTCGGCAAATATCGTCAAAAGCGATCGCATGGCCGGTGTTAGCTCCTTACTTTTATGAAAAGCAACCGACATAACAAACGTAATCTGTGGTGCCTTCGTGAATTCAATTAAAGCGCCTTCCGTTAAACACTCTTCTACCAGTACATAAGGTAAAATGCTGGCCCCCATACCATCCAACACGGCCCGTTTAATGGCTTCCGCATCACTATATTCGATAATCGAATGAATAGCCTCTTTATCTTTTAATACTTCTTCAAACTTGGTTCGGTATACAGAACCCGGACGAAAATTGATAAAAGGATACCGGCTGATATCCGTACAATGGTTATGGGCGGCAACCAGTTCACGGCTGGCTACCCAAACCAGTCTTTCTTGGAACAAGTCAAATTGAATGATGTGATTATTGGCAATTTTATTATGGACAACGGCAATATCATACGTATTATCCATTAGTCCTTTTAAGGTGACAGGCAGATTACTGCAGATATCGACAGTAACCGATCCCGGTATGCCACGGTTTTGAAATTCCAATAACACCGGTGAGAGAATATAGCTGGCGGCTGTCGTCGCCGCCCCAACCTTGACGGAATCACTGATCGCCGCAAAGCGCTGCATCGCTGTATCGATATTCTGGTAAATACCTACTAATTTTTCTGCTTGGACCGTCAATTCACGACCGGCTTCTGTAATATAAAGCTTCTTGCCAATTCGTTCAAATAAAGCAACGCCATAATGGTCTTCCAGCGCCCTGATCTGAGCGGTGACTGCCGGCTGTGTAAAATTCAACTGTTCGGCAGCCTGTGTGATATTATTTAATTTCGCTACCTGCAGAAATGTTTGAAAGAGCTGAATATCCATTCATCCCCCCTCCTTCCTTTTGTAAATTACGGCTTGGCAATCGCCTTTAATTTTAGAGAGAAAACAAACTTAGCACACCAAAACCAAAAATGATAACCCCGGAACATTGATTGACGATTTTCAGATGGTGTTGCTTAATATTAGCCCGCAAAGCATTAACAACTGAACTTAACAATAGCCACCAAAGAAGCGAACCCACAAAAACCCCAAACACCATAAAGCCCGCGAGCCAAAAATTTCCAGCGGCCGCCCCAATCCCCAAGCCTGCGAAAACGGCAACAAAAGACATGATTGTCGTTGGATTGGTCAACGTTAAGAAGAAAGCCGACGTATAAGCCCCCAACAACCCCTTGCCTGCCGCTGCCGCCGCTGTTTCAGACGGAACAGCGCGAAAAGTGTAAACACCCAAATAAAGTAAAAACAGTCCCCCAAATACATGTAAATAAAACCGGTTATCCAGTAAAAGTGTGGAAATGGCTGTGATACCAAAAGCGGCAATACACCCATAAACGGCATCAGCGGACGCTGCTCCAAAACCTGAAAGAAAACCGTTTGCCATTCCACTAGCTAACGTCCGCCGAATACAAAGAACGCCTATCGGCCCGACAGGTGCCGCAATCGAAAAACCAAGGATAACCCCTTTGATCAAAAAAAGAAGCTCCATTGACATCTGCCTTCATTCCCTGCTTAACGGCAATACGGGAGTTTCCTTGAAGGTTGACAGAACGACTGTGGTTTGGGTTTTGACTCCGGGAAAAGCCTTGAGTTTTTCACCGATTAAACTTTCAAGATCACGCGTATTCCGACATCGTACCTTGAGAATATAATCCTGCGCACCGGCTACATGATGGCACTCCTGAATCTGTGCCTGCTGCTTCACTAAATCTAAAAATGCACTTCGTTGTTCGCCCTGTTCGAGCGTCACTGAAATAAAAGCGGCTAATCCACACCCGACTGCCTCCGGGTCAATTAATGCCGAATAGCCTGTAATGATTTGGGTTTCTTCTAACTTGCGCACTCTATCGGCAACAGCCGGAGCAGACAGTCCCAAATATGTGCCAAGCTCCGCCCAGGTTGAACGCGCTTGTATCATAAGCCGCCCGATTAGTTTCATATCGTTATTATCAATCATCAAATTCACCTTTTTCAAATGTTTTAACATCATTTTACCTTTGATTGATAAGAAAGTAAAGTATATAGAAAAAATAATATCTCCCTTGACTTTCTCAAAATCGAATTGACTCTTTGTTGTATATGTTATAAAATTAACTTAACGCATTCACTGAATTCATTAGATGAAATTGGGAGGTTTTAGCATTATGTCGCTCAAGTACCAAAAATTATTTGACCCTGTTAAGATTGGTGCGCTTGAGGTGAAGAACCGTTTTGCCATGGCACCAATGGGGCCATTGGGACTTTCCGATACCGAAGGCGGCTTTAACCAGCGCGGTATCGAATATTACACAGCCCGGGCGCGCGGCGGCACCGGCCTTATCATCACCGGCGTAACCTTCGTAGACAATGAAGTGGAAGAACACGGCATGCCCAGCGTTCCTTGTTCGACGCACAATCCCTTGCACTTTATCCGCACCGCCCGGGAAATGACCGAACGCATCCATGCTTATGATGCCAAAGTATTTCTGCAGGTAAGCGGCGGCTTTGGCCGGGTAACCATCCCGACAAATTTAGGGGAATTTCCGCCGGTGGCTCCTTCTCCCATCCAGCACCGCTGGCTGGATAAGACCTGCCGGGAATTGACCATACCAGAAATCAAATCCATTGTGAAAAAGTTTGGTGACGGTGCGGCCAATGCCAAACGCGCCGGCTTTGACGGCGTACAGATTCATGCCGTGCATGAAGGCTATCTGATCGATCAGTTTGCCATCTCTTTCTTTAACAACCGGACCGACGAGTACGGCGGTTCTTTGGAAAATCGCCTCCGTTTTGCCCGGGAGATCGTTGAAGAAATCAAAGCAAGATGCGGCAATGATTTCCCTGTTACTTTGCGTTACAGCCCTAAGAGCTTCATAAAAGATTGGCGCGAAGGCGCGTTGCCTGGTGAAGAATTTGAAGAAAAAGGCCGGGATATTCCTGAAGGCATTGAAGCTGCCAAGCTGCTGGCGGCTTATGGTTATGACGCCCTGGATATCGACGTAGGCTCTTACGATGCCTGGTGGTGGAGTCATCCCCCGATGTATCAGGAAAAAGGCCTGTACATCCCTTATGCGAAAACTATAAAAGAAGTGGTTGCTGTGCCTATCATTTGCGCAGGGCGCATGGACAACCCGGATTTAGCTTTACGTGCAGTCAATGATGGCGCCTGCGACATGGTCAGTCTCGGCCGCCCGCTGCTGGCCGATGAAAACTTGGTAAATAAAGTACGTGCAGGTAAAGTGGCCGCTATCCGTCCTTGCTTATCCTGTCAGGAAGGCTGTATGGGACGCATCCAAGAATTTTCCGCACTCAACTGCGCCGTAAATCCTGCGGCCTGCCGGGAAAAGGATGCCGCCTTATACCCTGTGCTCAAGAGCAAAAAAGTGGTCATTGTCGGCGGCGGCGTGGCCGGCTGTGAGGCAGCCAGAGTCCTGGCCCTAAGAGGCCACAAACCGGTTATCTATGAAAAAACAAACCGTCTGGGCGGCAACCTCATTCCTGGCGGTATGCCCGACTTCAAGGAAGATGATCATGCTTTGGTTGCCTGGTATGAGCATACCCTTAAAGAACTGGGGGTCGAGGTAAACCTCAACACGGAAGTCAACGCTAAAAAATTAGCGGAGACCGCTGCCGATGCCGTTATCATCGCTACCGGCTCCAAACCCAAAATATTCTGCTTCGGCGACGACAGCAAAGTGTTTGCCGCTGCCGATGTCCTGTTAGGCAAAGTGGACCCTGGCCAAAATGTGGTCATAGTCGGCGGCGGCCTTGTCGGCTGCGAGCTCGCCATCTGGCTGGCCAAGCACAAAAAGAACGTCACCCTAGTGGAAATCCAGGAATGCCTCCTGGCGGTAAACGGCCCCCTCTGCCATGCCAATTCGGAAATGCTGGAAAAACTCGTGCCCTACAGTGGCGTTAACGTATTGACTTCCACGAAAGTGGTAAAAACCACCGATAAAGGCATCATGATCAGCAACAGTGGTACGGAAAAAGAAATTCCCGCCGACAGTGTTGTCCTGGCAGTTGGGTACAGCGCCGAAAATGCTCTCTATAACGAAGTGAAATATGATTATCCGGATATCCATTTAATCGGGGATGCCCGTAATGTGGCCAACATTATGTATGCCATCTGGGACGCTTATGAAGTAGCCTCTCATTTATAATAGTACTACAGGCCAGTCTTCCAAATACTCTGATAAAAAACGCTCTTTATCAGAGTATTTTTTTCTAAATGCCACATGATATTTATAAATTACGCTAATCCTGTCCGCTTATCGCCGAGCTCGCTGCCAAAAAGATTGTCGCCAATTAAACATATAATATAATAAAGGATGAGGTGAAAATTTATGACCCAAATGACCAGCCGTGCTAAACAAGCCGAAGCCACCAAAAACAGGATTTATCAATGCGGCTGCGACCTTATCCGCAAGCACGGTTTTGATCAGATTACCGTAGAACAAATTTCCAAAGCAGCCGGAGTCTCCGTAGGCACTTATTACTATTACTTCGAATCTAAATTTGACCTGTTCAGCGAAATTTATAAAAAGGGAGACGAATATTTTCTCAGTCATGTAGCCAACAGCTTAACGGCCACAGAACCACTGGAAAAAATTATTGCGTTCTTTGATAAATATGCGGATTTTAACCGCTTAAACGGTCTTGATATGGTGAAAAAGCTGTATACTTCCGACAACAAGATGTTTATCACCAAAGGGCGCGCCATGCAAGGTATCCTCAGCGAAATCATTGAACAGGGACAGCGAGATAATAAAATTACTACAAACCTGCCTTCACAGGAAATTACCAATATTCTTTTTATCGCCGCCCGTGGAGTTGTTTATGAATGGTGCCTCTATGACGGCAGCATTGATTTAAATCAAGCAATGAAAAAAACAATCACCCTGATGATTTACGGCTTGGTCCCGGGATAAGGCAAAAAATAAAAAAGCTGCCGCCAAAACCCCATCAACCTTACGGAAAGCTTCACCCTCTCGAATTGTACCGATATGTGCCAGCAGCGTACTTCATCAGGCATCCATCGAAAATAAGTACCGGATTTTGCCGACCCTCAAAGAAAATAAAAAAATAAGGAGCCTAGCAGTAGACTCCAATTGTAATAACACCATGTTATTCAAATAAAAATTTGACCCGCATACACGATGTACAGCCGCAAAGGCATTAGCTTGCGTTCTTTGGCGTTGATCCTCCTGATAAAGAGTCCGGTAAGTTCAAGGGCGACCTGAATCGAAATTTGGATACACATAATTTATTGGTTGACTATCCCTTTATTGCTTGGCCAAGCTCCGATAATTTCCCAGTCTTTCTTTTGCATCCTGTTCCGTTTTCTCAAACAAATTCTCAGCCAGATCAGGATATTGCTGTTTCAAGGCCGAATAGCGTACTTCACCCAGCAAAAACTCTCTAAAACTCATAGT